>NZ_JBVIYR010000003.1:45910-747080 GCF_055592385.1 Streptomyces sp. NPDC041124 | reverse complement strand
CCGGCGCCGTTGCCGCCGGCCTTGACGACGGTGCCGCCGTGCACGGCGACGACCGGGGTGCCGGTCGGGACGGCGTAGTCCTGGCCGGAGTGCTTCGAGGCCCACATGCCGCCGTTGGCGGCGTAGCTGGCGGAGAGCTGGTAGCTCTTCACGGGGGAGACCCAGGACGCCTGCTTCTTCTCGGCCGCCTTGGTGGCCTTCTTGGCCTTCGCCGCCTTGGCGGCCGCGGCCTTCTTCGCCCCGGCGGCCTTCTTCGCCTCGGCGGCCTTCTCGGCCTGGGCGGCCTGGACCTTCGCGGCCTCGGCCTGGGCGGCGGCCTGCGCCTGAACGGCAGCGGCGGCGCCGGATGCGGCCGTGGTGTCGGCGGCGACCGCGACCCCGGCTCCCAGTGCGACCGAGGCCCCCAGGCCGGCGGCCAGCAGGGCCGCGCGGGTGCGGATCCGGGACGTACGGGAGGAACGGGACGTGACGCGCTGGGACATCTCAACCTCATCAGGAAGGGAACAGTCGAAAACCACCGGACGCACAGGACCGCGCCGCGGTGGCCATTCAGTGGTAACCCTTCCGCCCGAAAAGCCGCAATAGTGTGATGTACGACTGAACCTCGTAGAACTGGCGTGAGATGCACATCTCTTGACAGATGCCTTTTGGTGGACGAAACCCCCATTTCAGGCCGATCGATCACACCTGTGCGCAGAATGTCCGATTTAGTTTCCTGGCTCTTCTCACTATTCCGGGTAGTACCGGACATAACGCCTGTGCAGCATGTCACCGGGGGGCGGCATGTGCCGCTTCAGAAATGTGGCGCAGGCCTCTAGGCGCCTACCGTGCGGTAACCCTACGGTTCACCTCGCGTCACCCTCGCACACGAACATGCTCACGACATGTTGGCCGCGTCACGGACGTGAGAGGACCCCCACGACATGAGAAGCCGACGCTCCTGGTTGCGCCGCGTATCGGTGACCGCCGTCTCCGCGACCGCACTGGTGGCCCTGGCCGCACCGGCCGATGCCACGACCTCCCCGGACTCCCCCACGGCCGCCACAGCGGCGGCCGTGACCCTCGCCGAGGACGTCGACTACGACACCTGGCAGCGGGACTGCCAGGCGGTCATGGACCAGGCCCTGCCCTACCTGAAGCAACGGATCGCGGACACCCGGCCGGGCGAGAAGCAGGCCATCGTCCTCGACATCGACAACACCGCCCTGGAAACCGACTTCGGCTTCAGCTTCCCCCAGCCGGCCAACGAGCCGGTCCTGGAGGTCGCCCGGTACGCCGAGGAGCGCGGTGTCGACCTGTTCTTCGTGACCGCCCGGCCCGGCATCATCCACGCGCCCACCGAGTGGAACCTCGACCAGGCCGGCTACGAGTCCTCCGGCCTGTACGTCCGCGGCTTCCTCGACCTGTTCAGGAACGTCGCCGAGTACAAGACGGCCCAGCGCGTCGCCATCGAGCGGAAGGGCTACACGATCATCGCCAACATCGGGAACAGCCCCACCGACCTGTCCGGCGGCCATGCCGAGAAGACCTTCAAGCTGCCGGACTACGACGGTCAGCTCTCCTGAACCGTCCCCGCGGCAGCGGAAAGGGGTCTGCCCCGGGACGTGTGTCCCGGGGCAGACCCCTTTTTCCCGTTCGGGCCGAGCGCGGCGGCTACGCGTCCTTGCTCAGGTTCGGGCCGGGCCCGCCGGCCGCCTGCTCGATCGGCGGGACGTCGGGCAGGGCCGACTTCTCCTCACCGCGGAAGGTGAAGGTGGCGGACTCGCCCTCGCCCTCGGTGTCCACGACCACGATGTGACCGGGGCGCAGCTCGCCGAAGAGGATCTTCTCCGACAGCGAGTCCTCGATCTCCCGCTGGATCGTCCGGCGCAGCGGCCGGGCGCCCAGGACGGGGTCGTAGCCCCTCTTGGACAGCAGTTCCTTGGCGGACTGGGAGAGCTCGATGCCCATGTCCCGGTCCTTCAGGCGCTCGTCCACCTTGTCGATCATCAGGTCGACGATCCGCAGGATGTCGCCCTGGCTGAGCTGCGGGAAGACCACCACGTCGTCGACACGGTTGAGGAACTCGGGCCGGAAGTGCTGCTTGAGCTCGTCCTGGACCTTGTTCTTCATGCGCTCGTAGTTGGTCTTCGTGTCACCCGCGGCGGCGAAGCCCAGGTTGAAGCCCTTGGAGATGTCCCGGGTGCCGAGGTTGGTCGTCATGATGATGACCGTGTTCTTGAAGTCCACGACCCGGCCCTGGGAGTCGGTCAGGCGACCGTCCTCCAGGATCTGCAGCAGCGAGTTGAAGATGTCCGGGTGGGCCTTCTCGACCTCGTCGAAGAGGACCACCGAGAACGGCTTGCGGCGCACCTTCTCCGTCAGCTGGCCGCCCTCCTCGTAGCCCACGTAGCCGGGGGGCGAACCGAAGAGACGCGAGACCGTGTGCTTCTCGCTGAACTCCGACATGTCGAGGGAGATCAGCGCGTCCTCGTCACCGAAGAGGAACTCGGCGAGCGCCTTGGACAGCTCCGTCTTACCGACACCGGACGGGCCGGCGAAGATGAACGAGCCACCCGGACGCTTCGGGTCCTTCAGACCCGCACGGGTACGGCGGATCGCCTTCGACAGCGCCTTGACGGCGTCGTTCTGGCCGATGACCCGCTTGTGCAGCTCGTCCTCCATGCGGAGCAGACGGCTGGACTCCTCCTCGGTCAGCTTGAAGACCGGGATGCCGGTGGCGGTGGCGAGGACCTCGGCGATCAGATCGCCGTCGACCTCCGCGACGACGTCCATGTCGCCGGCCTTCCACTCCTTCTCCCGCTTCGCCTTGGCGGCGAGGAGCTGCTTCTCCTTGTCGCGCAGCGAGGCGGCCTTCTCGAAGTCCTGCGAGTCGATCGCGGACTCCTTGTCCCGGCGGACACCGGCGATCTTCTCGTCGAACTCGCGCAGGTCCGGCGGCGCGGTCATCCGGCGGATGCGCATCCGGGAACCGGCCTCGTCGATCAGGTCGATCGCCTTGTCCGGCAGGAAGCGGTCCGAGATGTAGCGGTCGGCCAGGGTGGCGGCCTGGACCAGGGCCTCGTCCGTGATGGAGACGCGGTGGTGCGCCTCGTAACGGTCGCGCAGGCCCTTGAGGATCTCGATCGTGTGCGGCAGGGACGGCTCGGCGACCTGGATCGGCTGGAAGCGGCGCTCGAGGGCCGCGTCCTTCTCCAGGTGCTTGCGGTACTCGTCCAGCGTGGTCGCACCGATCGTCTGCAGCTCACCGCGGGCCAGCATGGGCTTCAGGATGGAAGCGGCGTCGATGGCGCCCTCGGCGGCACCCGCACCGACCAGCGTGTGCAGCTCGTCGATGAACAGGATGATGTCGCCGCGGGTGCGGATCTCCTTGAGGACCTTCTTCAGGCGCTCCTCGAAGTCACCGCGGTAGCGGGAGCCGGCGACCAGGGCACCGAGGTCCAGGGTGTAGAGGTGCTTGTCCTTGAGGGTCTCGGGCACCTCGCCCTTGACGATGGCCTGGGCGAGACCCTCGACGACGGCGGTCTTGCCGACGCCGGGCTCACCGATCAGCACCGGGTTGTTCTTGGTGCGGCGGGACAGCACCTGCATGACCCGCTCGATCTCCTTCTCGCGCCCGATGACCGGGTCGAGCTTGGATTCACGGGCGGCCTGGGTGAGGTTCCGGCCGAACTGGTCGAGGACCAGGGACGTGGAGGGGGTGCCCTCGGCAGGACCGCCGGCGGTGGCGGTCTCCTTGCCCTGGTAACCGGAGAGCAGCTGGATGACCTGCTGCCGCACACGGTTCAGATCGGCGCCCAGCTTGACCAGGACCTGGGCGGCGACGCCCTCGCCCTCACGGATCAGGCCGAGCAGGATGTGCTCCGTGCCGATGTAGTTGTGGCCGAGCTGAAGGGCCTCGCGGAGCGACAGCTCCAGGACCTTCTTGGCACGGGGGGTGAAGGGGATGTGACCCGACGGGGCCTGCTGGCCCTGCCCGATGATCTCCTCCACCTGCTGGCGGACCGCCTCGAGCGAAATCCCGAGGCTCTCAAGGGCCTTGGCGGCGACACCCTCACCCTCGTGGATCAGGCCCAGGAGGATGTGCTCGGTGCCGATGTAGTTGTGGTTGAGCATCCGGGCTTCTTCCTGAGCCAGGACGACAACCCGCCGCGCGCGGTCGGTGAACCTCTCGAACATCGTTAATCGCTCCTCAGAGCGGTCAGGCAGTGGGGGGAACTTCCCCTCCCTGTCCTTCCGCAGCTTAGTCCCGCAAGCGGGGACCGCTCATTCCAACTGCCGACACCGTCGATGGCCTCCTGACCCCGCTCACGCCGACATCTGCTCCAACCCGATGGTGCGAGACGATGTTCCCGCAGGCCAGGCAGTTACCCCCATCGCCAGTACGCCCATGGCGAACGGGGCACGCGCCGACCTGTGTGTCGCCCCCTCCCACTAGGGATGTCTTACCCGCTGCTACCGACAGTCCATGCCGAGTGCACGGGTTCCCTCCGCTACGGGCGAACAACCTTGCGCGCCTCCGCACCCCCTCACGCTCCCCTGTTCGACACCCTGTGCATGCGCGTGAGCACCCAGCGTAACCCGATGGCCTCCCGCGTGGTTGCGCGGGGCATGGCCGGCATCCGCTCCGCCGACGTCCCCCTGCCCCGGCGGCCCCACGCACCGAGTGACGATCCGCTCGCGCTCTGGTACGAGGACGTGCTGGGCTGGCCCACGGTGCCCGGGACTCCGGTACGGCTGGAGGTGGGGGTGCGCTTCGACGTCCTCGACGTACCCGCCGCGGCGGGGAGCGCGGCGCTGGCCCGCCTGGGGCGCCACGGGCGGGGCTTCCCGGTGGCCCTGTCCGGGGGCCGGATGCGGCTGCTGGTGGCCGCGGGCAGCGCGGACGAACTGCCCGGACTGCTGGAGTGGCTGGACTGGGGCGCGCCGCCGGACCTGGACCTGACGGCGATCGGGGCGGGGGGCCTCATGGAGGCTCCCCGGCCCGTCTGCCGCGACACGGGGGCGGACGGGCAGGCCTGGGCCGGCGCGGACGCCTCACGGGAGGAGCCGGAGGCGCGGGCGGGGAGCGGTTCGCAGGGGGCCGCCGTGTGGCTGCGGCCCCCCGGGCCTGAACGCGAGGCCGGGGCCTCACTGCCGACGCTGTCGGCGATGGGCGCGAGCGGTGCCGGGGGGAACGGTGCCGGCCCCCCGGATCTCGTGCGGCTGGTGAACACCGTGGCGACACAGATCCACCGGGTTCGGCTGCGGCGCGCGTGCGCGGCCGCCGCCGTAAAGGCCGACGGTCAGCCGTTGGCCTTTTCGTAGGCCTCGCGGATGGACGCCGGAACACGGCCGCGGTCGTTGACCTCGTATCCGTTCTCCTTCGCCCAGGCCCGGATGGCCGCGGTGTCCTGGCTGCCACCGGAGGAAGCACGCGCCTTTCCACGGCCGCCCGAAGCGCGACCGCCGGTGCGGCGACCGCCCTTCACGTAAGGGTCGAGAAGGCCACGGAGCTTGTCCGCATTGGCGGTGGTGAGATCGATCTCGTACGTCTTGCCGTCCAACGCGAACGTCACGGTCTCGTCCGCCTCGCCGCCGTCGAGGTCGTCGACAAGAAGGACCTGAACCTTCTGTGCCACCGGATTTCCTTTCATCGAAAACCTGAGGGTCCGGGGTGTGGCGGCGTCCGCCGTATCGCCGTCCCTTGTTATATGCAGTACTGCAGTACTGCGGAAAGCAAACCGCTTTTGCCGTAAAAACACAAACCCCTGGGAGAGACCCGCAGCCCGCAGCGGGTCCAGAAACATGCGCGTTTCGGACATAGGGGCCCGCGGCAAGGGGTGTTGCGCGGAATCGTCCGGGCGATCACAGATGCAGAAGCATCCGGCTGTTGCCCAAGGTGTTCGGTTTCACGCGTTCGAGACCGAGGAACTCCGCGACGCCCTCGTCATAGGAACGCAGCAGCTCCGCGTACACATCGGTGTCGACCGGGGTCTCACCGATCTCCACGAAGCCGTGCCTGACGAAGAAGTCCACTTCGAAGGTCAGGCAGAATACGCGCCGAACACCGAGCCAGCGGGCCGTCTCCAGCAACTTCTCCAGCAACCGGTGTCCGACGCCGGCGCCCTTCAGGCCCGGCTTCACGGCGAGAGTGCGGACTTCCGCGAGGTCTTCCCACATCACGTGCAGGGCGCCGCAGCCGACCACCTCGGCGTTGTCGTCCCGTTCCGCGACCCAGAACTCCTGGATGTCCTCGTAAAGCGTCACGGTCGCTTTGTCGAGCAGGATGCGCCCGCGGACGTAGGCGTCAAGGAGACGGCGCACGGCCTGTACATCGCTGGTGCGGGCCCGCCGGACCGTGATGGCATTTGCGGTGGCTTCGGGACTGTCTGCGGACATGAGCGGACGCTATCGTCCACCGCTGCCCTCGGCGGAGCCGGGGTTCTCGTCCGAGGGGGTTTCCGGGAGCTGGACGATCCGTACCGCGTCGGTGAGAGCCTGCCGCTGTTCCTCGCTCATCATGCCGAAGAAGGCGACGAGAGCGGCCGCGGCGTTGTCGCTCTGCGACCACGCTTCGTTCATCAGCGCCGCGGCGTAGGCGGCGCGAGTGGAGACCGCCTCATATCGATAGGCCCGGCCTTCGGCCTCTCGGCGCACCCAGCCCTTCTGATGGAGATTGTCCAGGACGGTCATCACCGTGGTGTAGGCGATGGACCGCTCCTTCTGCAGGTCTTCCAGGACTTCCCGAACGGTCACCGGGCGGTTCCACTTCCACACCCGCGTCATGACCGCGTCTTCGAGATCTCCCAAGGGGCGAGGCACAACTCAGACAATAGTGGGAGAACCGCACCCGTGCGTGTCGGGGCGTCATCCTGGTGAACGCGCGCAGGAAGGGCGTACGAGTGGAAGTCGTACGCCCTGGGGTGCGGCGGGGTGGCGGGGGGTGGGGCGCTCAGGCCTCGGGCTTGGGGGCGGGGCCCGCGTTCTCCACCCTGGCGAGGGCCGCGTCGACGGCGGCGTCCTCCTTCGCCTTGTTGGCGCCGCCCTGAGTCTTCACGATCACTCGGATGACGCTGATGAAGAGGACGGCCATGACGGCCGGGGGCAGGAGCGCGGAGACGTAGTCCATGAGTCCAGGGTAGCCAGCCGGAGCCGTCAGCCCACGGCCAGGTGCTGACCGGGCGGGGGCGGGGTGGGCTTGCGGCGGGGGAAGACCTCGCCGGGGGTGGGGACGGGGCGGCGGGTGGGCTTGGGGGTGCCGGGCGTGGGGGCGGGCGTGGGAGCGGGGGCGGGGTTCGGTGCGGGGTGGGGCCTGGAGGGCCTTTCGGCGGGCCCGCTCTCCTGGTCCTCGCCGGAGGAGGCGGTGATGGCCGCCCGGCCTCCCGGGAGTGCGGTGAGACGGGTGCGCCCGCAGGTGGCCAGCAGGGCGGCGGCGGTGGGGTTGCCGCGCAGGGCGCGAAGCGCGGCCAGGTCGTCGGGGTGCGGGCGGTATCCGGTGCCCAGCGCCTCCTCCAGGAGCGTGAGGTAGCCGGCGGCGGTGCCGGGGAGGGCGGCGCGGTAGCGGCCCAGGTCGGCCAGGAGGAAGGCGCGCAGCCGGGCACTCTCCCGCGCCGCCTCGTCGAGGGAGTCGGCGAGACGGAGGCAGTCCTGGACATCAGCGGCCGAGGCGGGGGTGGGACGCAGGGCGAGGGCGAGGGCGCGGCGGAGCACGCGCAGTTCCTCCGCGCCGAACGCCAGGCCGCCGCGGGATCCGTAGGGCGTGGGCATGCTGCGACGATACGCGCTAATCAGACAAACAGGGCGTATGGGGTGCTGGTGTGGCGCCGGGTGCCACCCGGGTGGGCGGGGGCGTGCCCGGCGTACGGCTCTCGGCCGTCTGTCCTATGCCTGCGGCGCCGCTTTCCCTCCGGTGAGGGCTGGGGTAGCGCCTGCGGTGGGTGAGTGGTGCGGGGCCGCGTCGGGGGTGTCCGTCCTCGGACCGGCGCGAGGGCGCCGCCTGACAGGGGTCAGGGTGCGGACGCGCGCCGACCACCGCGGGCGGAGCCACCCCCGCCCCGGCCCGCCGCTACATCCGTGACACGTTCCGCTCGTACACCATGCGGAGCCCGATCAGGGTCAGCCACGGCTCGTGCTCGTCGATCACCGAGCTCTCCCCCAGCACCGTCGGCGCCAGCCCACCCGTCGCGATCACCGTCACGTCGTCGGGATCGTCCGCCAGCTCCCGCGCCATGCGGTTGACGACCCCGTCGACCTGCCCGGCGAAGCCGTACACGATGCCCGACTGCATCGCCGCGACGGTGTTCTTGCCGATCACCGTCCGGGGCCGGGCCACCTCGATCTTCCGCAGCTGGGCCGCCTTGACGCCGAGCGCCTCGACGGAGATCTCGATGCCCGGGGCGATGACCCCGCCGACGTACTCCCCGCGCGCGGAGACCGCGTCGAACGTCGTCGCCGTGCCGAAGTCGACGACGATCGCCGGTCCGCCGTACAGCTCGTTCGCCGCGACCGCGTTGATGATGCGGTCGGCGCCGACCTCCTTGGGGTTGTCGAACTGGATCGGGACGCCCGTCTTCACGCCCGGTTCGACGAGGACCGCCGGCACGTCCCCGTAGTAGCGGCGGGTGACCTCGCGCAGTTCGTGCAGGACGGACGGGACCGTCGCGCAGATGGCGATGCCGTCGATGCCGTCGCCCAGCTCGTCGCCGAGCAGCGGGTGCATGCCCATGAGGCCCTGGAGGAGGACCGCGAGCTCGTCGGCCGTGCGGCGCGCGTCCGTGGAGATGCGCCAGTGTTCGACGATCTCCTCGCCGTCGAACAGTCCCAGGACGGTGTGCGTGTTGCCCACGTCGATCGTCAGCAGCATGACCGGTCCTACTCCGCCGCGCGCAGGTCGAGGCCGATGTCGAGGATCGGCGAGGAGTGGGTGAGGGCGCCCACGGCCAGGTAGTCGACGCCCGTGTCGGCGTACGCCTTGGCGTTGGCGAGCGTGAGCCGGCCGGAGGCCTCCAGGGCGGCGCGGCCGTCGACGAGGGCCACCGCCTCGGCGCACTCGCCCGGGGTGAAGTTGTCCAGCAGGATCAGGTCGGCGCCGGCGTCCAGGACCTCGCGGAGCTGGTGCAGGGTGTCGACCTCCACCTCGATGGGCACGTCGGGGAAGCGTTCACGGACCGCGGTGAACGCCGCGGCGACGCCGCCGGCGGCCACCACGTGGTTGTCCTTGACCAGGGCCGCGTCCGAGAGGGACATGCGGTGGTTGACGCCGCCGCCGCAGCGTACGGCGAACTTCTCCAGGCTGCGCAGACCGGGCGTGGTCTTGCGGGTGTCCCGGACCTTCGCCCTGGTGCCGTCGAGGACGTCGGCCCAGGCGCGGGTGGCGGTCGCGATGCCCGACAGGCGGCACAGGAGGTTCAGGGCGCTGCGTTCCGCGGTGAGGATGTCGCGCGTGCGGGTGGTGACCGACAGGAGCGTCCGGCCGGCTTCCACGCGGTCGCCGTCCTCCACGTGGCGTTCGACCTCGAACTCGTCCGTGCAGACCAGCGACATGACCGCCTCGGCGACCCGGAGGCCCGCCACGGTGCCCGCCTCGCGTGCGGTGAAGTCGGCGGTCGCGACCGCGTCCTCCGGGATGGTCGCGACGGTCGTCACGTCCACTCCGTGGGCCAGGTCCTCCTGGAGGGCCACGTTGGCGATGTCCTCGACCTCGACGGGGTCGAGGCCCGCGTCGGCGAGGAGCTGGGCGAGCGCGGGGTCGAGGCCGCACTCCAGGTAGGTCTCCTCGTCGGCGCCGCAGGCACAGCCGTCGCCACAGCCGCCGGAGGAAACGAGGGGAAGGTCGGGGGTGGTCACTGCTGTCACTGCTCCTGGGACTGGGGGAGGGTCGGGGGGAAGTCTGTGGTGTCGGTGGTGTGCACCGCCAGCGAGCGGTCCGGATCCAGCCGTACGACGAGGTGGCGGCGCCAGACGGTGTCGTCGCGCTCGGGGCGGTCCTCGCGCCAGTGGCAGCCGCGGGTCTCCTCGCGGCGCCGCGCGGCGGCCACCAGGACACGGGCCACGCACAGGAGGTTGGTGGCCTCCCAGGTGTCGACGCCCGGCTCGGCCGTCTTGCCGTTCTCGTCGAGGGCGTCGCGCGCCTCGGCGTGCAGGTGGTGGAGGCGGTCGGCCGCCTCGGCGAGGGACGCCGCGGAGCGCAGGACGCCCGCTCCCCGGGTCATGGTCCGCTGGATGGCGAAGCGGGCCTCCGGGGCGAGGAGGGGGTGGGCGGGGCGTTCCGTGACGGGCAGCGGCTGCGGCTCGCGCGGCTGGAGGGTTCCGGTGCGGGCGATGTCGGCGGCGATGCGCTCGGCGTACACCAGGCCTTCGAGGAGGGAGTTGGAGGCCAGCCGGTTGGCGCCGTGCACGCCGGTGCAGGCGACCTCGCCGCAGGCGTACAGGCCGGGCACGGTGGTGCGGCCGTGGGAGTCGGTGCGGACGCCGCCGGAGGCGTAGTGGGCGGCCGGGGCGACGGGGACGGGCTCGGTGACCGGGTCGATGCCGTGGGCGCGGCAGGCCGCGAGGATGGTGGGGAAGCGCTGCTCCCACATCCGTGCGCCGAAGTGGCGGGCGTCGAGGTACATGTGCTCGGCGTCCTGCTCCCGCATGCGGCGCATGATGCCCTTGGCGACGATGTCGCGCGGGGCGAGTTCGGCGAGCTCGTGCTGCCCCTGCATGAAGCGCACGCCGTCCGCGTCCACCAGGTGGGCGCCCTCCCCGCGTACCGCCTCGGAGACGAGCGGCTGCTGGCCTTCCGCGTCGGCGCCGAGGAAGAGGACCGTGGGGTGGAACTGGACGAATTCGAGGTCGCTCACCTCCGCGCCGGCCCGGAGGGCCAGGGCCACGCCGTCGCCGGTGGAGACGGCGGGGTTCGTGGTCGCCGAGAAGACCTGGCCCATGCCGCCGGTGGCGAGGACCACGGCGGGCGCGTGGACGGCTCCGACGCCGTCGTGCTGGCCCTCGCCCATGACGTGCAGGGTGACGCCGGCGGTGCGGCCCGCGGCGTCCGTGAGGAGGTCCAGGACGAGGGCGTTCTCGATGGTGCGCAGCCCTCGGTCGCGGACCGCCTCGACGAGGGCGCGGGAGATCTCCGCGCCGGTGGCGTCGCCGCCCGCGTGGGCGATGCGGCGGCGGTGGTGGCCGCCCTCGCGGGTGAGTTCCAGGGCTCCGTCGGTCGACTCGTCGAAGTGCGCGCCGGTCGCGATGAGCCGCCGTACGGCGTCGGGGCCCTCGGTGACCAGGATGCGGACCGCTTCCTCGTCGCACAGGCCGGCGCCGGCGACCAGGGTGTCGTCCAGGTGCTGTGCGGGGGTGTCGCCCTCGCCGAGGGCCGCGGCGATGCCGCCCTGGGCCCAGCGGGTGGAGCCGTCGTCGAGGCGGGCCTTGGTGACGACCACGGTGGTCAGTCCGGCCGCCTCGCAGCGCAGGGCGGCGGTGAGGCCCGCGACGCCGGAGCCGACGACCACGACGTCCGCGGCGATGGACCACCCGGGCGCGGGCGCGTGCAGACGGGGGCGAGCGCGAAGCGCTTCCGTCCGAGGGTGGTGGCGGGCGACGGGCGGGCGTATGCCTGTGCTGGTCACGAGGCGGCTCCGAAGGTTCCGAAGGTCAGGGGGACGTTGTCGATCAGGCGGGTGGCCCCCACGCGGGCGGCGACGGCGAGGACGGCCTCGCCGGTGAAGCCGTCGCCGATCTCGGTGAAGTCGGCCGGGTCGACCAGGGCCAGGTAGTCCAGGGCGAGGGGCGGGTCGAGGCGGGCGGCCTCGTCGAGGACCAGCCGGGCGGCGGCGCGGATGGCCGCGGGGCCGCCGGCCGTGGTGGCCACCGCGTGCGCGTCGGCCGCCGCGCGGGATTCGCCGATGGCGCTGAGCGCCTCGGCACGCGCGCGCGTGGCGGGCACCTCGTGGGCACGCGCCCGCAGCGCCTGCTGGGCCGCGTGCCGGTCGCGGCCGGCGAACAGGGCCTGGGACAGGGCGAGCGCGGTGCGGCGCTCGGCGGGCGAGAGGTAGCGGTTGCGGCTGGACAGGGCCAGCCCGTCCTCCTCGCGGACGGTGGGGACGCCGACGATCTCCACGCCGAAGTTCAGGTCCCGCACCATGCGGCGGATCAGGGCGAGCTGCTGCGCGTCCTTCTGTCCGTAGAGGGCGATGTCGGGGCGGGAGAGGTGGAGCAGCTTGGCGACGACGGTGAGCATGCCGTCGAAGTGGCCGGGACGGGCGGCACCCTCCAGGCGCTCGCCCATGGGACCGGCGGTGACCCGGACCTGCGGTGCGCCGCCCGGGTAGACCTCGTCCACGGCGGGGGCGAACACGGCGTCCGCGCCGGAGCGTTCGGCCAGCTCCAGGTCGGCGTCCAGGGTGCGCGGGTAGCGGTCCAGGTCCTCGCCCGCGCCGAACTGCAGCGGGTTGACGAAGACGGTCACCACGACCTCGCCGCCGGCGCCCGCGATCTCCCGCGCGGTGCGGATCAGCGTGGCGTGGCCCTCGTGCAGCGCGCCCATGGTCATCACGACGGCACGGCGGCCGGTGCGCGGGCGCGCGTGCAGTTCGGCGGCGGTGCGCAGCAGGGTGGCGGTCATCGGGGAACTCCGTTCCGGGCCGCGCGCGTCGTCGTACGGCTGGGGTGGGTGGTGGGGCCGGGGGTGGTGCTCATCGGTTCTCCCCGGGGGTGTCGCCGGGGCCTTCGGTTCCGCCGGTGCCGCCGGTGCCGTCGGCGAGCACGCCGAGGAGGTCCTCGGCGAGTTCCGGCTTCAGCAGGCCGTGGGCGAGGGCGCGGTCGGCGGTCGCCCGGGCCATGGCCAGGTAGCCGGCGACCGTTCCCGGAGCGTGCCGGCGCAGCTCGGTGACGTGCGCGGCGACCGTGCCCGCGTCGCCGCGGGCGACGGGTCCTGTGAGGGCCGCGTCGCCGGAGCGCAGCGCGTTGTCCAGGGCGGCGCCGAGCAGCGGGCCGAGCATCCGGTCGGGGGCGCCGACGCCGGCGGCGCCCAGCAGCTCCATGGACTGGGCGACGAGGGTGACCAGGTGGTTGGCGCCCAGGGCGAGGGCCGCGTGGTAGAGCGGGCGGTTCTCCTCGGCGATCCACTCCGGTTCCCCGCCCATCTCGATGACGAGGGCCTCGGCGGCCAGCCGCAGTTCCTCGGGGGCGGTGACGCCGAAGGAGCAGCCGGCCAGGCGCTGCACGTCGACGGGGGTGCCGGTGAAGGTCATCGCCGGGTGCAGGGCCAGGGGCAGCGCGCCGGCGCGCAGGGCGGGGTCGAGGACCTTGGCGCCGTACCGGCCCGAGGTGTGCACCAGCAGCTGGCCCGGCCGTACCGCGCCGGTGTCGGCGAGTCCGGCGACCAGTTCGGGCAGGGCGTCGTCCGGGACGGTCAGGAGCACCAGCTCGGCGCGCCGCAGGACGTCGGCGGGCGGCACCACGGGCACGTCCGGGAGCATCTGCCCGGCACGCCTGCGGGAGGCGTCGGAGACGGCGGAGACGGCCACCGGGCGGTGCCCGGCGAGCTGGAGGGACGCCGCCAGGGCGGGGCCCACGCGTCCGGCGCCCACGACGCCTACGGTGAGCCGCGCGGGGCGGTCACGGGGATCGGGCTGAGGGGTTGTGTTCACGCGACGGGGGCCTTCCCGTTCCAGTCCGCTCGGGGTACCGGACGATTTCTCGTCATGTTAACGCGATCGGTTCCCGTGGCGGTCGGTCGTCCACAGGCTGTGGGTTTCCGGGCGGCGGCGTGGCACACGCGTGTGCGGAAATGAGGGTGCCCGTGGGGCCCGGGGCGCGCGATGATCGCCCGTATGAGTGATGCGGCGGACGACAGGGACGGCACGGCGGCCGGGGACGGGCACGGGGATGTTCCCGGTGAGGACGACGCGTCGCGGCCGGCGCCGCGCGAACGGCGGATCGCCGCCTGGCGCGCCGCCCCGCGCGTGCTGGCGCGCCAGGGGTTCCTCGCCCCCCTCTCGCAGCGGCTCGCTCTGCTGGAAGCGGCGGGGAGCGTGTACGACCTCGACGAGGACTCCGACCTCTACGGCAACGGTGTCGTTGAGGCCCTGGAGGGGCGGGTCGCCGGGCTGCTGGGCACCGAGGCCGCGGCGTTCTTCCCGACCGGCACGATGGCCCAGCAGGTGGCCCTGCGCTGCTGGGCGGGACGGACCGGGAACCCGGCGGTGGCCCTGCACGCGCTCAGCCACCCCGAGGTGTACGAGCGGAACGCGTTCAGCCAGGTCAGCGGATTGCGGCCGGTGCGGGTGACCAGCGAGCCCCGGCTGCCCACCGCCGCGGAGGTGCGCGACTTCGAGGAGCCCTTCGGGGCGCTGATGCTGGAACTGCCGCTCAGGGACGCCGGTTTCGTCCTGCCCTCCTGGGAGGAGCTGACCGGGGTGGTGGACGCCGCGCGGGAGCGCGAGGCGGTCGTGCACGTCGACGGGGCGCGGCTGTGGGAGTGCACCGAGCACTTCGGGCGGTCGCTGGAGGAGATCGCGTCTCTCGCGGACAGCGTCTACGTGTCGTTCTACAAGTCCCTCGACGCCTTCGGCGGCGCCGTGCTCGCCGGTCCGGCGGACCTGGTCGAGGAGGCGCGGGCCTGGCGGCACCGGTACGGCGGCAACGTCTTCCAGCAGTTCCCGACCGCGCTGTCCGCGCTGATCGGGCTGGAGCGGGAGCTGCCCCGGCTGCCGGAGTACGTGCGGCACGCGCGCGTCGTCGCCGCCGCCCTGCGGGAGGGGCTGGAAGCGGGCGGGCTGCCGTGGTCCCGGGTGCACCCCGAGGTGCCGCACACCTTCGACTTCCAGGTGTGGCTGCCGTACGAGGCGGACGTGGTCGCCGAGGTGGCGGTCGCGGCGGCGGAGGAGACGGGGGCGGTGCTCTTCGCCAACTGCTGGGATCCGAAGGGGCCGGGGCTGTCGTTCACCGAGGTGTACGTGCGGGCGGCGGCGCTGGAGTGGACGGCCGGGGACGTACGGGCGGCGGCGGAGGAGTTCGCACGGCGTCTGCTCCGGGAGACGGCGGCACCCGCCTGACGGTCGGGCGGGGGCGCGGGGCCCGGAGCGTCCCGCGCCGCGTAGGTCCCGACGGATGTGCCGGAGTCCCACGCCCGCCTGGCGCAGCCTGGTGCGCAGCCGGGCCTCGCTGGTGGGGAGCAGGGTCCGTCCGGCCGGTACGGCGATGCGGTCCGCCGTCTTCGGCACCGTGGTGCGGTCGGTCCACAGGGGTGAGGCGCGAGGCCGGTCCCCTCAGCCGTGTCCGCCGGCCCGCACCAGGCCCGTCTCGTAGGCGAGGACGACCACCTGCACCCGGTCGCGCAGGCCCAGCTTGGTGAGGATGCGGCCGACGTGGGTCTTCACGGTCGCCTCGGAGAGCACCAGCCGGGCCGCGATCTCACCGTTGGACAGGCCCTGGGCGACGAGGACCATGACCTCCCGTTCGCGCTCGGTGAGCCGTTCCAGCTCCTTGTGCTCGGGCTGCTTGCCGCTGCTGGGCAGCATCGGCGCGAAACGGTCCAGGAGCCGGCGGGTGGTGGACGGGGCGACGACGGCGTCGCCGCTGTGCACCGCGCGGATCGCGGCGAGCAGTTCGCCCGGCGGCACGTCCTTCAGCATGAATCCGGAGGCGCCCGCCTTCAGCCCGGAGAAGGCGTACTCGTCGAGGTCGAAGGTGGTGAGGATCAGCACCTTCGGCGGGTCGGTGTCCGCGCAGATCCGGCGGGTGGTCTCGACGCCGTCGAGCTTGGGCATGCGGACGTCCATCAGCACCACGTCGACGGCGGTGGACCGCAGCACCTGGAGGGCCTCGACGCCGTCGCCCGCCTCCGCCACGACCTCCATGTCCGGCTGGGCGGCGAGCACCATCCGGAACCCGGTGCGCAGGAGCACCTGGTCGTCGACGAGCATCACGCGGATCGCCATCGGGGCCTCTTCCGTTTCGGTTCGCAGATCTTCGGGTCGTCAGGTTGTCAGGTCGTCACGTCGCCCCAGGGGGAGCGGCAGGGGCCGTGACAGGTGTCAACAGGGGGCGTGCGTGGGCGTCAGTGCGCGGGTTTGAGCGGCAGCAGCACACTGATGCGGAATCCTCCGCCCGGACGCGGTCCCGCGTCCAGCGTCCCGCCGACCATGCCGACCCGCTCCCGCATGCCGATCAGGCCGTGGCCCTGCCCGTCGAAGCCGCCCTCCTCGTACAGCTCGTGGGGGGCGCCCTTGCCGTCGTCCTCCACGAGCAGGCCGAGACCGTCGTCGAAGTACACCAGGCGCACGCTGGCGCCCGCGTTGGGGCCGCCGTGCTTGCGGGTGTTGGTGAGCGCCTCCTGCACGATGCGGTAGGCGGTCAGCTCGACGCCGCTGGGCAGCGGGCGCGAGGTGCCCTCGACCTTGAAGTCCACCGGCAGCCCCGTCCTCCGGCACTCCTCGACGAGGTCCTCGATCTGCCGCACGTCGGGCTGCGGCACGTACTCCCCGGCCTCCTGGTGCTCGCCGGTGCGCAGGACGCCCAGCAGGCGGCGCATCTCGGCGAGGGCCTGGCGGCCGGTGGAGGAGATGGTCTCCAGCGCCTTCTTCGCCTGGTCGGGCGCCGCGTCGAGGACGTAGGCGGCGCCGTCGGCCTGCACCACCATCACCGACACGTTGTGGGCGACGACGTCGTGCAGTTCGCGGGCTATCCGGGCGCGTTCGGCGGCGACGGCGACCTTGGCCTGCGCCGCGCGTTCCTTCTCCAGGCGGGCGGCCCGCTCCTCCAGCTGCGCGAAATAGGCGCGGCGGGTGCGGATGGAGTCGCCGAGCACCCACGCGAGGGCGAAGGGGACCGCCTGGAAGATCACGACGGCGACGTTGGTCGCCACGCTCTGGCCCTCGTCGGGCCAGCGCAGCTGCGCGAGCGGGGCCGCGCACAGGCCGGCGGTCAGCGCGAGGCGGGAGGCCCAGCGCGCGCCGACCGCCGCGACCGTGTAGACGATCACCAGCAGGGCGAAGTCGGCGGGCACCGTCGCCACGTCCGTGATCAGCTGTCCCACGCCCACGGCGAGGGCGAGGAGGAGCATCCGCTCGGGCATCCGGCGGCGCAGCGCGACGACCAGCGACAACAGCAGCATGACCGGCACGGTCAGGGCCGGCAGGTCCGTCCCCCGCGACTCCTCCACGGTCGCACCGCCGACGACCGAAATCCCGAACAGGACCACGGCCCAGAAGCCGTCGACCCAGGTCGGGTGTCTGCGGAGGAAGTCGTAGAGGCGCTGCACGTGACCCAGCGTAGGGAAGCGAAATGCGTGCAGGGGTCAACCGGAGGGCCGATCCCCGGTGCTCACGTGTACTCCGCAAGGTGGAGGCCGGGCGTGTCCGCGCGCTTAACCTGGGCCGGTGACGACGGTGAGGGCGGGTGTGGGGTACCGGTGACGGCTGGGGCGCGGGAGGACGGCCCGCGGGGCTGGCGGGCGGCCGCCCAGGAGGCCCTGTACGGGCCCGGCGGCTTCTACCGGCGGCCCGGCGCGGGACCGGCCGGGCACTTCCGCACGTCGGTGCACGCCTCCCCGCTGTTCGCCGGGGCCGTGGCGCGGCTGCTGTGCCGGGTCGACGAGGCGCTGGGACGTCCTGCGGTGCTCGACTTCGTGGACATGGCGGCCGGGCGGGGCGAACTGACCGCCGGGGTGCTCGCCGCGCTGCCCGCCGAGGTGGCCGGCCGCACCCGCGCGTTCGCGGTCGAGCTGGCCGGGCGGCCCGCCGGGCTGGACCACCGGATCGAGTGGCGGGCGCGGCCCCCGGAGGGGATCACCGGGCTGCTGTTCGCCAACGAGTGGCTGGACAACGTCCCCGCGGACGTCGTCGAGGTGGACGCGGCGGGCGTGCCGCGGCTGGTGCTGGTGGAGGCGGACGGGAGCGAGCGGCTCGGCGAGCCGGTCGCCGGGGCGGAGGCCGAGTGGCTGGCGCGGTGGTGGCCGCTGGGGACCGGGCAGGGGCTCCGCGCGGAGATCGGGCTGTCCCGGGACCTGGCCTGGGCCGCGGCGGCCGGTACCGTCGCGCGGGGGCTCGCCGTCGCGGTGGACTACGCGCACACCGCCGCCACGCGACCGCCGTTCGGGACGCTGACGGGCTTCCGTGGGGGGCGGGAGACGGCGCCCGTGCCGGACGGGTCGTGTGACATCACCGCGCACGTCGCCCTGGACGCGTGCGCCGCGGCCTGCGCTCCCCCCGGCGCGCGCCTGCTGTCGCAGCGCGAGGCGCTGCACGCCCTGGGCGTGAGCGGCGCGCGCCCCCCGCTCGCGCTCGCGTCCACGGACCCCGCCGGGTACGTGCGCGCCCTCGCGGGCGCCGGGGAGGCCGCCGAGCTCACCGCGCCGGGCGGACTCGGGGACTTCGGGTGGCTGGTGCGGGCGACCGGGATCGCGGACGTCCTCACCGGGTGACGGCTACTTGTCGATGTCGCCGACGACGAAGAACATCGAGCCCAGGATCGCCACCATGTCCGCGACCAGCGTCCCCGGCAGCAGCTCGGTGAGCGCCTGGATGTTGTTGTACGACGCCGAGCGCAGCTTCAGCCGGTACGGCGTCTTCTCACCCTTGCTGACCAGGTAGTAGCCGTTGATGCCGAGCGGGTTCTCGGTCCACGCGTACGTGTGTCCCTCGGGCGCCTTGAGGACCTTCGGGAGCCGCTGGTTGACGGGGCCCGGCGGCAGTTCGGCGAGCCGGTCGAGGCAGGCGTCGGCGAGGTCGAGGGCGTTGTGGGTCTGCTCCAGCAGGCACTCGAAGCGGGCCAGGCAGTCGCCCTCCTCGCGGGTCACGACCTTCAGCACGTCGCCCAGTTCGCCGTAGGCGAGGTACGGCTCGTCGCGGCGCAGGTCGAAGTCGACGCCCGAGGCGCGCCCGAGCGGTCCGCTCACGCCGTACGCGTGCACGGCCTCCGGGGACAGCACGCCGACGCCGCGCGTGCGGCCCCGGAAGATCTCGTTGCCGAGCACCAGGTCGTCGAAGCGGTCCATGCGGGAGCGCACGTCGGCGACGGCGGTGCGCGCGCGGGCGGTCCAGCCGGCGGGTAGGTCCTCCTTGAGGCCGCCCACGCGGTTGAACATGTAGTGCATCCGCCCGCCGGAGACCTCCTCCATGACGTGCTGGAGCTCCTCGCGCTCGGTGAAGGCGTAGAAGATCGGGGTGATGCCGCCGAGCTCCAGCGGGTAGGAGCCGAGGAACATCAGGTGGTTGAGCACGCGGTTCAGCTCGGCGAGCAGGGTGCGCAGCCACACGGCGCGCTCGGGGACCTCCATGCCGAGCATCCGCTCCACGGCGAGGACCACGCCCAGCTCGTTGGAGAAGGCCGACAGCCAGTCATGGCGATTGGCCAGCATGATGATCTGACGGTAGTCACGGGCCTCGAACAGTTTCTCCGCGCCCCGGTGCATGTAGCCGATCACGGGCTCCGCGTGCACGATGCGCTCGCCGTCGAGGACGAGCTTCAGCCGCAGCACGCCGTGCGTGGAAGGATGCTGGGGTCCGATGTTGAGCACCATGTCGGTGCTCTCCGCCGCGCCGCCGATGCCGACCATGGTCTCCGTCGTGGGAGTCATGCTCACAGTCTCCCCTACGTACGCTTGCCCCATGGAGACGGGGAGCCCACGGGACACGGGGCCGGCGGCGACGGGCGGGACGGCACCGGCGGCTCAGCCGGCGATCACGGCGGACGAGCCGGTGTGGATCGCCCTGCCACCCGGGCTGCTGAGGATGCGGCGGCTGCTGCTGGGGGTGTGGCTGGGGCTGCTGTCGCTGGCGACGGCCCTGCTGCCGGGGCTGCTGGCCGGGCCGGGCTGGGCCGTCTTCGCGGCACTGCCGCTGGCCGTGCTGGTCTGGGGCTGGGTGATGCTGGAGCGGAACTGGCGTTCCTGGCGGTACGCGGAGCGCGCCGACGACCTGCTGATCAGCCGGGGTGTCCTGTGGCGCCAGGAGACGGTCGTGCCGTACGGGCGGATGCAGCTGGTCGAGGTCACCTCCGGACCCGTCGAACGGTACTTCGGGCTGGCCAGTGTGCAGCTGCACACGGCGGCCGCCGCGACCGACGCGACCATCCCCGGGCTGCACCCGGCCGAGGCGGAACGGCTGCGCGACCGGCTCACGGAGCTCGGCGAGGCCCGATCGGCGGGGCTGTGACGGCCCCGGACGTCCACGAGGACGTACGCGGCCGGCCGCCGGTGACCGAGAGGCGGCTGCACCCCGTCACGCCCTTCCGGCGGGCGTGGGCGCCCGTCGCCGTCCTGTTCGGGTGGGCGCTGCACGACCCGGACCAGGCGCAGCGCCAGCTGACCCGGCTGACGACCACCACCCTGCTGCTCGGCCTCGCCGTCCTCGTCCCCGCCGCCGCCCTCTACGGCTTCCTGAGCTGGTGGTTCACCCGCTTCGCGGTCACCGACGGCGAGCTGCGCATCCGGACCGGGCTGCTGTTCCGGCGCACCGCGCACATCCGGCTGGAGCGGATCCAGGCCATCGACGTGACCCAGCCGCTGCTCGCACGGGTCGCGGGCGTGGCGAAACTCAAACTCGACGTCATAGGCGCCGACAAGAAGGACGAACTCGCCTTCCTCGGCGCCGGCGAGGCCCGTGCGCTGCGCGCCGAACTGCTCGCGCGGGCGGCGGGATTCGCACCGGAGACCGCGCACGAGGTCGGCGAGGCGCCGTCCCGGGAGATGCTGCGGGTGCCGCCGGGTGTGCTCGCCGTCTCCCTGCTGCTGACCGGGGCGACGTGGGGCTGGCTCATCGTCGCGGCCGTCGCGCTGCCGCTGCTGTGGACCGTCACCCACAGCCTGTGGACGGTGCTCGCCGCGGCCGTGCCGATGCTCGGCGCGGCGGGGGCGAGCAGCGTGGGGCGCTTCGTCACCGAGTACGACTGGACGCTCGGCGAGTCGCCCGACGGACTGCGCATCGACCACGGACTGCTGGACCGGGCGCACGAGACGGTGCCTCCGGGGCGCGTGCAGACCGTGCGGCTCGTCGAGCCGCTGCTGTGGCGGCGACGGGGCTGGGTACGCGTGGAACTCGACGTGGCCGGGTCCGCGAACTCCCTCCTGCTGCCGGTCGCTCCGCGCGAGCTCGCCGAGTCGGTCGTCGCCCGGGTGCTGCCCGGGGTGAGCGTGCCCCCGCGCGAGGCGCTTCTCCGGCCGCCGCGCCGCGCGCGGTGGTGCGTGCCGGTGTGGTGGCGCGGCTACGGGCTCACCGTCACCGACGCGGTGTTCGCCGCCCACCGCGGGCTGCTGCGCCGCAGCCTGTCCCTGGTGCCGCACGCCAAGGTGCAGAGCGTGCGGCTGGTGCAGGGGCCCTGGCAGCGGGCCCGGGGCGTGGCCGACGTCGTGGTGGACACTGGCGCGAACAAGTCCGTCGAGGCAAGTCTGCGCGACGCCGCGGAGGCGGCGGCCCTGCTGCGCTCCCAGGCGGAACGCTCCCGCACCGGCCGCAGGGACGCCCGCCCGGACCGCTGGATGTCCTGACGCCCCCGCGCGGAGCACCAGGGCCCCGTGTGCCGACCGCGGTGGGGCGTGCCCGCGGGGTGCGAGGGCCGGGACGGCGACGGGGCCCCGCGCGTGGTGCGTGCGCGGGGCCCCGTCGGTGCGGCTGGTGGTTCAGGAGGCCGCGCTGCGCAGGCCCTGGACGTCGATGTGTTCCGTCTCGTCGTGCTCCGTCAGGTCGATGACCTGTCCGACCCCGCGCGCGTCCTCGTCGGCCGGCTTGTACCGCGCCTCGGCCTCGGCCTTGTGCAGCGCGAGTGCCTCCTGCCCGACGACGTCGGCGAGGTCCTCGTTCTGCACGGCGTCCAGGGCGGACCCGTCGGTCGACTTCTTCGTGCCGAAGAAGTCGAACCCGCCCTCGGCCACGGGACGCCGTGCGGGCGCCGTCGGCGGGACGACGGCCACCGCGGTCGGCACGGTGAAGTGCCCGGAGGGCCGCCGGACGGGCGGGGTCTGCGGAGCGGCCGGGTCGGTGGACCCGGCGGCCTCGCGCTCGTGGTCGCCGGCCGCCCGCGGCTGCCCCTCGGCGTCGTCCTCCTGCGCCGGCTCGGGCCTGGACTGCTTGGTGGGACCGGGGCCGTCGTCCTCGGGGGTGCGGTCACCCTGCGGGGAGTCGTCGCCGCGCCGCGGGGACGGTGCGTCCGCCTCCGTGTCACCGCCGGGGGCGGCGGAGGCGTCGGGGGCTTCGGCGGCGGTCACCTCCCCGGCCTCCTCCTCGTCGTTGTCCCCGGCGAACCGCCGCAGTGCCGCGTCGGCCCGCAGGAACAGCTGGGATCCCTCCGGCGAGAAGGCCGCGGGAGCCTCCGTCGTCTCCCCGGTGTCCGCCGGTGTCCCGGCCACCGCCTGCGCGGGTGCCTGCTCGGGCTCCGGTGCGGCGGATGCCGCCGACGGGCCGGCGGGCAGCGCGCGGGCCGGGACCGTGGCCTCTATCTCGAGCACCCGGCGCTCCTCCAGGACGCTCGCCCGGTCGACCTCCGCCGCCGCGTACCGCCGCAGCAGAGACGCGTGCTCGTTGCGCAGCCCCGCCAGTTCGGCGCGCTTGGCGCGCAGCCGCTGGTCCAGCTTCATCCGCAGCTCACGCGACTCCTCGAGGTCGGACTCGAGTTCGGCGACCCGCTCCTCGAAACGCCACTCGTCGCTCGCGCGCGCACGCGTGAGCTCGGCGACCCGCTTGCCCGCCTGGGCGTCCCAATGCCGCATCACCACGGCGCCGACCACCGCGGTGGCAGCGGCGGCCGCGGCCAGGACGCGAAGCACCACTGGTTGCGTGAACACCCAGGGCCCCAGGGCGCAGACGACGGAGACGCCTGCGATCGCCGACGGGGGCAGCATCCTGTGCAAGGGCGGGGAATGACGGTGACGTCCACGTGGCATGGCCAGAAACTTACCGCGCGTAGGCGAATCATGGAGCCCCGCCCCGTAAAAACAAAGCCACGCCCGGGGTTTCACAGGGCATCACACAACACCGGGTCGACGTGAATAGACACCTGACTCGAATTCAACAAGATCTTTTCCGGTTCGGGAGTCCGACCGCGAGGCACGGAAGTCCCGCCCGGGCCATTCCACTTCCGCCCGGCCGCGCCACCCGCCCGCCTCCGGAGATCCACCTCGCCCGGAGTGAACCTCGCCCCCCGAGCCGCCGTCCTAGAGGGCGCAATGTCGCCGGATGCCCGAATCGGCACCGGATCCACGGTCTCTCGCAGAACTACGGGACGCGATGTCTGTCATGACAGGTGAGGAAATGTCGGGTGGCGCGCCGCTCCCCACGGACGGGCGGCCGCCCGCGGGCGGACCACGGGACCCCGCACCCCCGAAGGGCGTACGCCGTCTGCTGCGCGGCCCGCGCCCCGAAGCGGTCCCCGTCCTCGCCGGACGCGCGTGTGCGCTGGTGGGGCTCCTGGACATCGCCGCGGGCGTCTTCCCCCGCTTCCGGCACAGCCGCGCGCACGCACTCGCCGAAGTACTGCCCGGCGCCCTCGGCCCGTTCGCGGCCGCCCTCTCCCTCAGCGTCGGTGTGCTGTTGCTGCTGCTCGCGCACGGCCTCAAGCGGGGCAAGCGACGGGCCTGGCGGGCCGCCGTCGCCCTGCTGCCGGCCGGCGCCGTCGCCCAGTTCACCTACCGCCACTCCCTCCTCGGCGTCCTGCTCACCCTCGCCCTGCTCGCGCCCCTGCTGAGCCACCGCGACCAGTTCACCGCGCTGCCCGACCCGCGCAGCCGGTGGCGGGCGCTGGCCAACTTCGTGCTGATGGGTGCCGGTTCGCTGCTCCTGGGCCTGGTCGTCGTCAGCGCCCACCCGGGCCCGCTGGTCGACGACCCGAGCCTCGCCGACCGCCTCACCCACGTGCTGTACGGCCTGTTCGGCTTCGAGGGCCCCGTCCACTACCGCGGTGACGCCTCCTGGACGGTCGCCTTCTCCCTCGGCGCCCTCGGCCTGCTCACCGCCGTCACCACCGTCTACCTGGCCTTCCGCCCCGAACACCCCGCCGCCCGGCTCACCGGGGACGACGAGGCACGACTGCGCGCGCTGCTCGCCCGGCACGGCGCGCGCGACTCCCTCGGCCACTTCGCGCTGCGGCGCGACAAGGCCGTCGTCTTCTCCCCCAGCGGCAAGGCCGCGGTCACCTACCGCGTGGTCTCCGGGGTGATGCTCGCCAGCGGTGACCCGATCGGCGACGTCGAGGCGTGGCCCGGCGCCATCGAGCGCTTCATGGACGAGGCCCGGGCCCACTCCTGGACCCCCGCCGTCATGGGCTGCTCCGAGACCGGCGGCGAGGTGTGGACCCGGGAGACCGGTCTGGACGCCCTCGAACTCGGCGACGAGGCGGTGGTGGACGTCGCGGATTTCTCCCTCGCCGGCCGCCCGATGCGCAACGTCCGGCAGATGGTCAAGCGCATCGAGCGGGCCGGTTACGAGACCCGCGTACGCCGGGTGAGTGACCTCGGCGCGGCCGAACTGGACCGCATCCGGCGCGCCGCCGACGACTGGCGCGGCACGGACACCGAGCGCGGCTTCTCCATGGCGCTGGGCCGCCTGGGCGACCCCGCCGACGGCGACTGTCTCGTCGCCACGGCACACCGGAGCGACGTTCCGACGGACGCGCACGGCGACCTCAAGGCGGTCCTGCACTTCGTCCCGTGGGGCACCGCCGGCGTCTCGCTCGACCTGATGCGGCGGGACCGTTCGGCCGACCCGGGCATGAACGACCTGCTGATCGTGGCCGCGCTCCGGTCCGCCCCGCGATTCGGTATCGAACGCGTCTCACTCAACTTCGCCATGTTCCGCTCCGCTCTGGCGCGCGGCGAGAAACTCGGCGCGGGTCCGGTCCTGCGGGTCTGGCGGGGCCTGCTGGTCTTTCTCTCCCGCTGGTTCCAGATCGAATCCCTGTACAAGTTCAACGCCAAGTTCCGGCCGCGCTGGGAACCGCGTTTCGTGGTCTATCGCGCCTCGGCCGATCTCCCGCGCATCGGCCTCGCGGCGATGCGGGCGGAAGGTTTCCTCAATCCCGCCCTCCCCCTGCCCCGCTTCCTGCGCCGCCACTCCCGCGCACCCCGCCCCTGCGCCCACCGGACGACGCCGGACCCCGCCCGCGCCCACGCGGACACCGCCCGCACGGCATAGGAACCCCGCCCGAAGCCCGCGGGCGGACCGGATCGCCACCCGTTCGGGCCCCACCCGGCCCGAGGCAGCCCCCGGCCCCGCCCTGGGCCTACGCTGAACATATGAGCAACCACAGCGGACGCCGCCAGGTCGCGGGCCTTCCTCACTGGGACCGGTGCGCGGTCATGGGAGTCGTGAACGTCACCCCCGACTCCTTCTCCGACGGCGGCCGCTGGTTCGACACGACCACCGCCGTCAAGCACGGCCTCGACCTGGTCGCCCAGGGCGCCGACCTCATAGATGTCGGCGGCGAGTCCACCCGGCCCGGCGCCACCCGCGTCGACGAGGCCGAGGAGCTCAAGCGCGTCATCCCGGTGGTGCGCGGTCTCGCCTCCGAGGGCGTCACCATCTCCGTCGACACCATGCGCGCCTCCGTCGCCGCCCGCTCCCTGGAGGCCGGCGCCGCCCTCGTCAACGACGTCAGCGGCGGACTCGCCGACCCCGCCATGGTCCCCGTCGTGGCCGACGCCGGGGCCCCCTTCGTCGTCATGCACTGGCGCGGCTTCCTGGAGGGCGGCACCATCAAGGGCTCCTACACCGACGTGGTCGGCGAGGTCACCGACGAACTCCACGCCCGGGTGGAAGCCGTCCTGGAGGGCGGCATCGCGGCCGACCGCGTGATCCTCGACCCCGGGCTGGGCTTCTCCAAGGACACCGGCCACGACCTGGCCCTGATCGCCCGCCTCGACCGTCTCCTGGACCTGGGCCACCCCGTCCTCGTCGCCGCCTCCCGCAAGCGGTTCCTCGGCCGCGTCCTCGCCGGCCCGGACGCCCCGCCCCCGCCCGCCCGTGAACGCGACGCGGCCACCGCCGCCGTGTCCGCCCTCGCCGCACAGGCCGGCGCCTGGGCCGTCCGCGTGCACGACGTCCGCGCGAGCGCCGACGCCGTACGGGTCACCCGCGCGATCGAGCAGGCGCGCCCGGCCCACCCCGCCCCCTCCGACTCCGGCGCGCACGGCGCGGAAGGATCCCGGTGACCGCACCCCACACCGACGTCGAGCAGGTGGAGGCCGCCAACACCGCCTTCTACGAGGCGGTGGAGCGGGGCGACTTCGAGGAGGTCGCCGCGCACTGGCTCACCCCGGCCGACCTCGGCGTCGACGAGACCTACCACGACCCCGCGGACAGCGGGGTGGTCTCCTGCGTCCACCCCGGCTGGCCGGTGCTCACCGGACGCGGCGAGGTCCTGAGGTCGTACGCCCTGATCATGGCGAACACCGACTACATCCAGTTCTTCCTCACCGACGTGCACGTCTCCGTCACCGGCGACACCGCCCTGGTGACCTGCACCGAGAACATCCTCAGCGGCGGCCCCGCCCCCGAGGCCGGCGAGGAGCTCGGGCCGCTGGTCGGCCAGCTCGTCGTCGCCACCAACGTGTTCCGGCGCACCCCCGCGGGCTGGAAGCTCTGGGCGCACCACGCCTCCCCGGTGCTCGCCGAGGAGGACGAGTCCGAGGACGACGACACACCCGGACCCGGCCTCCCCGGCTGAGACCGGGAGCGGACGTGGCCGGGATCACGACGCCGGCGGCGAACACCGCCACCGGCCGGTGAGCACCCGCCCCCGGCAGGGCAGACGGAGAGTGAGACCCCCGGACACCGGGCCGCGGCGGCACCCCCGGGGCACCGGCACCACCGGTGCCCGCGGGTAGATTCGAGGCAGGCCGGCGTGCCCCGCACGGGGCACGGACCGGCCGGACCGACGACTGCAGGAGTGATTCGCGTGGATCGTGTCGCGCTGCGCGGCCTGAAGGCCCGCGGGCACCACGGTGTCTTCCCGAAGGAACGCGAGGAGGGCCAGACCTTCATCGTGGACCTCGTGCTCGGCCTGGACATCCGGCCGGCCGCGGCCGACGACGACCTGACGAAGACGGTGCACTACGGCATCGTGGCCGAGGAGGTCGTGGCCGTCGTCCAGGGCGAGCCCGTCAACCTCATCGAGACGCTCGCCGACCACATCGCCCAGGTCTGTCTGAAGCACGACGTGGTGCAGGAGGTCGAAGTGTGCGTCCACAAGCCGGACGCTCCGATCACCGTGCCCTTCGACGACGTGACCGTCACCATCACCCGGAGCCGCGCATGACCAGGCCGTCCACCACGGGCCACACCGACCCCACCGTCCAGCCCGTCCCCGCCTCCGTGACCGATCGGGTCGACGCGGCCGACACCACGCTGCAGAACCCGAAACTGGCCGTGCTCTCCCTCGGCGCCAACCTGGGCAACCGGCTGGAGACCCTCCAGGGCGCCGTGGACGCCCTGGAGGACACCCCGGGCGTCCGGGTCAAGGCGGTCTCCCCCGTGTACGAGACCGAGCCCTGGGGCGTCGAGCCCGGCAGCCAGCCCTCCTACTTCAACGCGGTCGCGGTCCTCAGGACCACCCTCCCCCCGTCCTCCCTGCTGGAGCGGGCCCAGGCGGTCGAGGAGGCATTCCACCGGGTCCGGGACGAGCGCTGGGGCCCGCGCACCCTGGACGTCGACATCGTCGCCTACGCCGATCTCCACTCCGACGACCCGCTGCTCACCCTCCCCCACCCGCGCGCCCACGAGCGGGCCTTCGTGCTCGCCCCCTGGTACGACGTCGACCCCGAGGCACAGCTTCCCGGCCGCGGCCCGGTCGCCGATCTCCTCTCCACGGTCACCAGGGACGGTGTGACGCCCCGCGCGGACCTGGAACTCCGGCTGCCCGAATAGCCGTTAAGGTCGACACGACCACTTTCCGGGGCACCGGTCCGGGGGAACGCGAAGGGACACCGTGAAAGAGCTGCGCATCAGGGTCCTGGCCGGCGTCTTCGCCGTCGCCGGGATCCTGTCCTGGGCCGGCGCCCGCCTGTGGAGTTCCTTCGGGACCCTTCCCAGCGTGCCCGTGGCCGCGCCCATCGTCCTCGCCCTGATCGCGGTGGTCCTCGCGGCGACCGCGCTCTCCCTGCGCGCCCGCCTCAAGGCCCAGCGCGAGCGGCAGCACGACGCCAAGGGGGTCGACCCGCTGATGGCGGCCCGCGCCGTCGTGTTCGGGCAGGCCAGCGCCCTGGTCGCGGCCCTGGTCGCCGGCATGTACGGGGGCACGGGGGTCTTCCTGCTGGAGTCCCTGGACATCCCCGCCCGCCGCGACCAGGCCATCTACGCCGGCTTCTCGGTCCTGGCGGGCATCGGCGTCATAGCGGCGGCCCTCTTCCTGGAGCGCGTCTGCAAGCTCCCGGAGGACGGCGACGACGGCAACGGCCCGGGCACGGCACCCGCGGCCTGAGCCCGGGCACCCGCGGAGCGCGCGGGACGCCACCCGTCGCTCCCGGGGCGGGGTGCGCCCGGCTCAGTGCGCCATGATCAGACTCATCGCCTCGTTGCGGGTGGCGGAGTCACGCAGCTGCCCCCGCACGGCCGACGTGATGGTCTTCGCCCCCGGCTTCCGCACTCCCCGCATCGACATGCACATGTGCTCGCACTCGACGACGACGATCACTCCGCGCGGCTCCAGGATCTCCATCAGGGAGTCGGCGACCTGAGTGGTGAGCCGTTCCTGCACCTGCGGGCGACGGGCGTAGACGTCCACGAGCCGGGCCAGCTTCGACAGCCCCGTGATCTTGCCCTCGACCGACGGAATGTAGCCGACGTGGGCGACTCCGACGAACGGCACCAGATGGTGCTCGCAGTGGCTCAGGACCTCGATGTCCTTCACGAGCACCATCTCGTCGTGCCCCAGGTCGAACGTCGTGGTCAGGACGTCCTCGGGCTTCTGCCAGAGTCCCGCGAAGGTCTCCCGGTAGGCCCGCGCCACCCGTGCCGGGGTCTCCCGGAGCCCCTCCCGGTCCGGGTCCTCGCCGACCGCGATCAGCAATTCGCGCACGGCGTTCTGGGCCCGCTTCTCGTCGAACTCGCCGACGGGGGCTATGCCGTCCAGCGTCACGGGGTCGGTCATGGAATGCCTCGTTCCTGTGCCATCTCGCGCGCCGGGCACGCGTCTCGACTGCGGTACGCAAAATGCCGCGTCCCCCAGGCTAGAACCTGGGGGACGCGGCATCCATTCCGGGCCCGGTGGGGCGCCGAGGGCTTCGGATCAGCCCTCGGGGCGCTCCTCCGGGGTCCGCTCGGGCGCCGGGGCGGGCTCCGCCGCGGTGCTCTTGGCGGTGCTGATGGCCGGCGTCACGCCGTTCGCCCCGTTCGTCAGGGCCAGCTCCTTGGGGGAGAGGACCGGCGGGCGGGTGGACGGCGTACGGCGCGAGGAGCCGGTCCAGGCGGGCCTGGGCGGGCGCTTGACGATCGACGCGAAGATCTCGGCGATCTCCTCCTTGCCCAGCGTCTCCCGCTCCAGGAGGGCCAGGACCAGGTTGTCGAGGACGTCGCGGTTCTCGACCAGGATCTCCCACGCCTCGTTGTGCGCGGTCTCGATGAGCTTCTTGACCTCTTCGTCGACCAGCGCGGCGACCTCTTCCGAGTAGTCGCGCTGGTGAGCCATCTCACGGCCGAGGAACGGCTCGGTGTTGTCGCCGCCGAACTTGATCGCGCCGAGCCGCTCGGTCATGCCGTACTGCGTGACCATCGCGCGGGCCAGGCCGGTGGCCTTCTCGATGTCGTTGGCGGCACCGGTGGTCGGGTCGTGGAAGACGAGCTCCTCCGCCGCGCGGCCGCCCAGCATGTAGGCGAGCTGGTCCAGCATCTCGTTGCGCGTGGTGGAGTACTTGTCCTCGTCCGGCAGCACCATGGTGTAACCGAGGGCGCGGCCCCTGGAGAGGATGGTGATCTTGTGGACGGGGTCGGAGTTCGGTGAGGCCGCCGCGACCAGGGCGTGACCGCCCTCGTGGTACGCGGTGATCTTCTTCTCCTTGTCCGACATGATCCGGGTCCGCTTCTGCGGGCCCGCCACCACACGGTCGATCGCCTCGTCCAGCATGTAGTTGTCGATCAGCTTCTGATCGCTGCGCGCGGTCAGCAGCGCGGCCTCGTTCAGTACGTTGGCCAGGTCGGCACCGGTCATGCCGGGGGTGCGGCGGGCGACGGCCGACAGGTCGACGTCCGGGGCGACCGGCTTGCCCTTCTGGTGGACCTTGAGGATCTCCAGGCGGCCCTGCATGTCCGGGCGGTCGACCGCGATCTGGCGGTCGAAGCGGCCGGGCCGCAGGAGGGCCGGGTCGAGGATGTCGGGCCGGTTCGTCGCGGCGATGAGGATCACGCCGCCCTTGACGTCGAAGCCGTCCATCTCGACGAGGAGCTGGTTCAGGGTCTGCTCGCGCTCGTCGTGACCGCCGCCGAGGCCGGCACCGCGGTGGCGGCCGACCGCGTCGATCTCGTCGACGAAGACGATCGCCGGGGCGTTGGCCTTGGCCTGCTCGAACAGGTCACGGACCCGGGAGGCACCGACACCCACGAACATCTCGACGAAGTCGGAACCGGAGATCGAGTAGAACGGCACACCGGCCTCGCCCGCCACGGCACGCGCGAGCAGGGTCTTGCCCGTACCGGGCGGACCGTAGAGCAGCACGCCCTTGGGGATCTTGGCGCCGACGGCCTGGAACTTCGCCGGCTCCTGCAGGAACTCCTTGATCTCGTGGAGCTCCTCGACGGCCTCCTCGGAGCCCGCGACATCGGCGAACGTCGTCTTCGGGGTGTCCTTGGTGATGAGCTTCGCCTTGGACTTGCCGAACTGCATGACGCGGGAGCCGCCGCCCTGCATCTGATTCATCAGGAACAGGAAGACCACGACGATGAGGACGAACGGCAGCAGCGACAGCAGAATGCTCACGAACGGGTTCTGCTTCGACGGCGAGACCGTGTAGCCGTCCGGGATCTGCTTGTTCTGGAACTTGTCCTGCAGCGTATTGGCGATGGTGACGCCCTGGTCACCGATGTAGCTCGCCTGGATCTTCGAGCTGTCCTTGACCTTCTGGCCGTCCTTGAGCTCGACCTTGATGATCTGCTCGTCGCCGGTGGTCAGCTTGGCCGACTCGACCTTGTTCTCATTGATCGCCTGGACGACCTCGCCGGTGTCCACTGTCTTGTAGCCGCCGGACGAGCCGACGACCTGCATCAACACGACCACGGCGAGGACGGCCAGCACGATCCACATGACCGGCCCACGGAAGTATCGCTTCACGTCCATCCATACGGAGCGGTGCCGCCCCGTCCCTCCTGCCATAGTGAGTTTGATAAAGACTGTTCTTCGGACGGTACCCCAGCACGGCCCCCCGAAGCTGCGGGGGACGGCCGGCATTCGCGTCCACGCATGCTCCAACGCCGCGGAGCCCGCCGGGGTTCCCGATCACCGTACGGCGGGCCGGGCCCTGGTGTTCAGCCGCCGTAGACGTGGGGGGCGAGCGTACCGACGAACGGAAGGTTGCGGTACTTCTCGGCGTAGTCGAGGCCGTAACCGACGACGAACTCGTTGGGAATGTCGAATCCCGCCCATTCCACGTCGATGGCGACCTTGGCGGCCTCGGGCTTGCGCAGCAGCGTGCACACCTTGAGGGAGGCGGGCTCGCGCGAGCCGAGGTTGGAGATCAGCCAGGACAGGGTCAGCCCCGAGTCGATGATGTCCTCGACGATCAGGACGTGCCGGCCCTTGATGTCGGTGTCGAGGTCCTTGAGGATCCGCACCACACCGGAGGACTGGGTGCCCGCCCCGTACGACGAGACGGCCATCCAGTCCATGGTGACCGGGGTGGACAGCGCCCGCGCGAGGTCGGCCATCACCATCACCGCGCCCTTGAGCACGCCGACGATCAGCAGGTCCTTGCCCGCGTACTCCGCGTCGATCTTCGCAGCCAGCTCCACCAGCTTGGCGTCGATCTCTTCCTTGGTGATGAGCACCTTCTCGAGGTCGGCACCCATGTCGTTCGCGTCCACCCGCATCACTTTCGGTCGTCCCACCGGCCGGCCCGGTCCGCCCCGCGGCTCGCAGGGGTCGGTGGGGTCCGGATTCAGCCTTGCCGAATCACCAGTCTGCCACCCTGCCGGCGGGCGACGACCCGGCCGGGGAGATTGATGGCCCCCTGACCGCGCCAGCCGGTGATCAGCCGGTCGACCTCCTCGATGTGGCGTGCGAACAGCGATCCGGCCGGTGCGCCGGCCTCGATGGCGGCGCGGCGCAGCACGCGGCGGCGCACGGCGGGCGGCAGGGCGTGCAGCGCGTCACAGGCGAGGCGGCCGTCGGCGTCGCGAACGCCCGCTTCGGCCCGGCCGGCCCATGCGTCGAGGGCGTCGGCGTCGTCGCGGGAGAGCTGGGCCGTACGGGCGAGTGCCTCGACGACGCCCTTGCCGAGGGCCTTCTCCAGGGCCGGCAGGCCTTCGTGGCGGAGCCGGGAGCGGGTGTAGGCGGGGTCGGCGTTGTGCGGGTCGTCCCAGACGGGGAGGGACTGGACCATGCAGGCGGTGCGGGCGGTCTGCCGGTCGAGCTGGAGGAAGGGGCGCCGGTAACGGCCGTCGGCCCCCGAGACCGCGGCCATTCCGGACAGGGAGCGGATGCCGGAGCCGCGGGCCAGGCCGAGCAGTACGGTCTCGGCCTGGTCGTCGCGGGTGTGGCCGAGCAGGACGGCTGCGGCGCCGTGCCGTTCGGCGGCGGTGTCCAGGGCGGCGTAGCGTGCGTCCCGGGCGGCGGCCTCGGGTCCACCGCCGCGGCCGACGGTGACGGCGACGGACTCGACCGGGTCGAGGCCGAGTTCGCGCAGGCGCTCGACGACGTCGGCGGCGCGCAGGTCGGAGCCGGCCTGAAGGCCGTGGTCGACGGTGACGCCGCCGGCCCGCAGGCCGAGCCGGGGGGATTCGAAGGCGAGGGCGGAGGCGAGCGCCATGGAGTCGGCGCCGCCGGAGCAGGCCACGAGCACGAGCGGGGAGGTGGGCCGCTCGTGCGCGGCCCGGCCGGGGATGCGGCCGTGGTCGTCGAGGATGTCGGTCAGGACGCGGCGGACCGCCAGGCGTATCGCCGCGACCGCAGGATGGGGACCCATGTCCGGTTCCCTTCATGAAGTTTTCGGGGGTGAGCCCGAGGTCCGGTCACTCAGAGTGTGTAGATGGTGACAGAACCGGGCCGTTCTCCGAGCATCGCACGCCTGCCAAGGACCCACGGTCCCTCGGACGGGTGATTGGTGGGGCGCCCGTCTGCCGTCGGCCGGATCCCTCGCTCGGCCGAGGCGCGGGGCTCACGCCTCCGGTTTGCGGTGCACCCGGGTGACCCAGTCCGCCGGTTTGGCGATCTCCGCCTTGGTGGGGAGCGTGTTGGGCGAGGTCCACACCCGGTTGAAGCCGTCCATGCCGACCTCGTCGACGACGGCGCGCACGAAGCGTTCGCCGTCGCGGTACTGCCGCAGCTTGGCGTCCAGGCCGAGCAGCTTGCGCAGGGCCATGTCGAGGCGGGAGGCGCCCTTGGCACGGCGCTGCTGGAACTTCTCGCGGATCTCGGCGACGCTCGGCACCACCTCGGGGCCGACGCCGTCCATCACGAAGTCGGCGTGGCCCTCCAGCAGGGACATCACGGCGGTGAGCCGGCCGAGGATCTCGCGCTGCGCGGGCGTCTGGACGACCTCGACGAGGGAGCGCCCCTCCTCGCCCTCCTCGCCCTCGGGCCGCCCGCCGGCGAGCGACTGCACGGCCTCGCGGACGCGTTCGAGGACGGTCATGGGGTCGACGTCGGTCTCCTCCAGAAACGACTGGATCTCGCCCTCGAGGTGGTCCCGCAGCCACGGCACGGCGGTGAACTGGGTGCGGTGGGTCTCCTCGTGCAGGGTCACCCACAGGCGGAAGTCGTGCGGTTCGACGTCGAGTTCGCGTTCGACGTGGACGATGTTGGGGGCGACGAGCAGCAGCCGGCCGCCGCCGTTCGCGCCGGCCGGGAGGTCGCGGGTGGCGGGGGCGAAGGTCTCGTACTGGCCGAGGACGCGGGAGGCGAGGAAGGACAGCAGCATGCCCAGTTCGACGCCGGTGACCTTGCCGCCGACGGCGCCGAGGACCGCGTTGCCGGGCCCGGTGCCGCGGCGTTCCTGCATCTTGTCGAGGAGCGGCCTGAGCAGTTCGCGGAAGCCGGCGACGTTGGCCCGGACCCAGCCGGGACGGTCGACGACGAGGAGGGGCGTGTCGTGGGTCTCCTCGGTGCCCATACCGGTGAAGCCCCGGACGTGCTCCTCCGAGGACTGCGCGTGCCGGCGCAGCTCCGCGACGACGGCCCGGGCCTCGTCGCGGCTCACGTCGGGGCCCGGCCGCATGAGGCGGGTCGCGGTCGCGACCGCGAGGTTCCAGTCGACCATCCCGGAAGAAGCGGCACCACCGATGCTCGTCATGCGTCAACGGTACGTGAGTGCTGCGGGTTGAGGCAGGGCGGCGAGGTGGCGGGGGCCTGCGCGGGGGTGTCGGTTCCCGGGTCTTCCTCGCCCCCGCCGCCCCTTCCCTCCCCCACCGCCCCGGCCCTCCGTTCACGCAGTTCCCCGCGCCCCCGGGGGCCGGGGTGGTCAGCGGCAGCCGCAGGCCGCGAGGGCGGTGGTGGCCTTGTCGAGGGCGGTCTGGGCCGGTGTCTGGCCGGCGGTGCCGTTGGCCAGGAAGGCGAAGGCCAGCAGCCGGCCGTCCCGGTCGACGACCGTGCCGGCCAGGGTGTTCACCCCGGTGAGCGTCCCCGTCTTGGCCCGTACGACACCGGCCGCGCCGTCGCCGTAGCGGCCCGCGAGGGTGCCGGTGAAGCCGGCGACGGGCAGGCCGGTGAGGGCGGGGCGCAGCTCGGGGTGGGCGGGGTCGCCGGCCTTGACGAGCAGGGCGGTGAGCAGGTCGGCGGTGAGCTTGTCGCGCCGGTCGAGGCCGCTGCCGTCCCTGACGTCGGCGCCCTTCACGGGGAGGCCGAGCTGCTTCAGACGGGCGGTGATCGCCGCTCCGCCGCCGGCGAAGTCGGCGGGCTTGCCGGTGGCGAGGGCGGTGTGCCGGGCCAGGGCCTCGGCGAGGTCGTTGTCGCTGTGCGTCAGCATCCGCTCGACGAGGGAGGCGAGCGGGGGCGAGGAGACCGTGGCGAGGGTGGTGGCCCGGGTGGTGGACTTCGACGGGCCGGGGGGCGTCACCTTGACGCCGTGTTCCCTCAGGAGGTCGCCGAACTTCCGCGCGGCGTCGGCGGCCGGGTCGGGGACCCTCGGCGCGGGTCCGCTGGAGGAGTCGTCGGTGCGCGCCTCGTCGACCATCAGGGGGGTGACGGCGGCGAGGTTGGGATTGACGCCGATCGGGTGCTTCGTGTCGCCCTTGTAGAGGGTCGTGTCGTACGACAGCGTCACCTCGCGCACCCCGCGCTTGGCGAGGGCGGCGGCGCTGCGTCCGGCGAGCTCGCGCAGACTGGCGAGGTCCCGGGCGTCCTCGCGGGCGGTGAGCGTGGGGTCGCCGCCGCCGACCAGCACGACCTCCCGGGTGTCGGGTTCGTACACCGCGCGGGTGGTGAGGCGGTGGTCGGCGCCCATCGCGGAGAGCGCGGCGACGGCGGTGGCGATCTTGGTGGTGGAGGCGGGGGTCAGTGCGTCCGCCGAGCCGGTGACGTAGAGCCGTTCGCCGGTGGCCACGTCGACCACGGCGGCGGAGCGGCGGCCCAGCGCCGGGCTCTTCAGGAGCGGGTCGAGGACGCCGGTGAGGGTCTTGGGGGCGGGCGCCGACCGCGCGGCGACGGCGGTGCCGCCGAGGCCGGTGAGCACGGACGGGGCCGGCGGGGCGGCCTGGGGCCCGCGGGGCGGCGTACCGGCGTGGGCCCGGCCGGCGCCGTGATCTGTGCCACGCGAGGCCTGCAGGGCCACGGCGCGGTCCCGCTCCGCCGTACGCTGGCCCGAGGAGTCCCAGGGACCGGCGGCGGTCACCACACCCGCGGCCAGCGCCAGACCGGCGGTGGCGGCGGTCGCGGTGAACTGCCAGGTCTTGGGCCGCGCGCCCCGCGGGACCCGCGGTGATCCCGGCCGGTCAGGCCGCGCGAACCGTGGCCCGACGGCCGCGGCGACGCGCGCCAGACGTGGTCGCACGGTCTCCGCGGCCCGGGTGAGACGCGGCCGTACGGCGCCCGCGATCCGCACGACGTGCGGTCTCGCGGCCCGCCAAGGCCTCAGCTCTGGCACGACCACCAGCCCCTTTCGCGATCACACACCTGCGTGAGGGACACTTAATCACCAGAACTATGTGCTGATCATGGAGGAGCGTCCGGTGGAGTTCGACGTCACGATCGAGATCCCGAAGGGTTCGCGGAACAAGTACGAGGTGGACCACGAGACGGGTCGGATCCGGCTGGACCGTCGGCTCTTCACCTCGACCGCCTACCCGACCGACTACGGCTTCGTCGAGAACACCCTCGGCGAGGACGGCGACCCGCTGGACGCGCTGGTCATCCTGGACGAGCCGACGTTCCCCGGCTGTCTGATCCGCTGCCGCGCCATCGGCATGTTCCGCATGACGGACGAGGCCGGCGGCGACGACAAGCTGCTGTGCGTCCCGTCGACGGACCCGCGCGTGGAGCACCTGCGCGACATCCACCACGTGTCGGAGTTCGACCGCCTGGAGATCCAGCACTTCTTCGAGGTCTACAAGGACCTGGAGCCGGGCAAGTCCGTCGAGGGCGCCAACTGGGTCGGCCGGGTGGACGCCGAGGCCGAGATCGAGCGGTCCTACAAGCGTTTCAAGGAGACGGGCGGCCACTGAGCCCTCCCGCTGCGGGACGCAGAACGGGCCGCGCGCGTGCGTGCGGCCCGTTTTGTCGTGCGTGCGCATACTGAGGCCCTACGGGGCAGGCTGTAGAACGATCACGGACGGTGTCGTACGAGGAGCGCAGGGCACGTGACGGACGCGGAGGACCGCAAGCCGCAGTCGGACGAGGCGAGGAGTGGCTTCCTGCCACCCGCCGGTGTCGCGGCGCCGGCCGAGCCCGACGCGTCGACGACGTCCGAGTTCGCCGTGCCCCAGGGGCTGGCCGTGTCCAGGCCGTCCGGCACGGAGTCGGAGACGACGTCCGAGTTCGCCGTGCCGGACGGCCTGGACGTGGCGCCGCCGCATCCGGCCGAGCCCGAGGGGTCGGCGTTCAACCGGCCCAGCACCTACAGCGCGAAGCAGCCGCCGCCGGCGTTCACCCCGCCGACCGGCGTACCGGCCGTCAGCCTCACCCGGGACGTGCCGTGGCAGGACCGGATGCGCACGATGCTGCGCATGCCGGTGACCGAGCGGCCGGCGCCGGAGCCGATCCAGCGGCACGACGACTCCGGGCCCGCCGTGCCGCGCGTGCTCGACCTGACCCTGCGGATCGGGGAGCTGCTGCTGGCGGGCGGTGAGGGCGCCGAGGACGTGGAGGCGGCGATGTTCGCCGTGTGCCGCTCCTACGGCCTGGACCGCTGCGAGCCCAACGTCACCTTCACCCTGCTGGCGATCTCCTACCAGCCGTCGCTGGTCGACGACCCCGTGACCGCGTCCCGCACGGTGCGGCGCCGCAGCCCCGACTACACCCGTCTGGCGGCCGTCTACCAGCTGGTGGACGACCTCAGCGACGCCGAGACCCACGTGTCCCTGGAGGAGGCCTACCGGCGGCTGGCGGAGATCCGCCGCAACCGGCACCCGTACTCCGGCTGGACGCTGACCGCGGCGAGCGGGCTGCTCGCCGGTTCGGCCTCGGTGCTGGTCGGCGGTGGCTTCCTGGTGTTCGTGGCCGCCGCGGTCGGCGCGATGCTCGGCGACCGGCTGGCCTGGCTGTGCGCGGGGCGCGGGCTGCCGGAGTTCTACCAGTTCACGGTGGCCGCCACGCCGCCGGCCGCCATCGGGGTGGCACTCACCGTGGCGCACGTGGACGTGAAGGCGTCCGCGGTGATCACCGGTGGGCTGTTCGCGCTGCTGCCGGGGCGGGCGCTGGTGGCGGGCGTGCAGGACGGTCTGACCGGCTTCTACATCACCGCGTCGGCGCGTCTGCTGGAGGTCCTGTACTTCTTCGTGGGCATCGTGGCCGGTGTGCTGACGGTGCTGTACTTCGGCGTGCAGCTCGGCGCGCAGCTGAACCCGGACGCGGTGCTCAGCGGCGATCCGCGCCCGGTGCTGCAGATCGTCGCGTCGATGGCGCTGTCCCTGGCTTTCGCGGTGCTGCTCCAGCAGGAGAGGTCCACCGTGCTGATGGCGACCCTGAACGGCGGGGTCGCCTGGGTGGTGTACGGGGCGCTGCACGTCACGGGAGACATCTCCCCCGTGGCGTCGACGGCGGTGGCGGCCGGTGTGGTGGGCCTGTTCGGGCAGTTGCTGGCCCGCTACCGGTTCGCGTCCGCGCTGCCGTACACCACGGCGGCGATCGGGCCCCTGCTGCCGGGTTCCGCCACGTACTTCGGTCTGCTGGGCATCGCGCAGAACGAGGTCACCGACGGGCTGGCGTCCCTCACGAAGGCCGTGGCCCTGGCCATGGCCATCGCGATCGGCGTGAACCTCGGGTCGGAGATCTCCCGCATCTTCCTGCGGATCGGTTCCCCGGAGAAGCGCCGGGCGGCCAAGAGGACGCGGGGATTCTGACGCGGTGCCGTCCGGCGGCGGTGCGGACGGCGTCCGGCTCGGAGCCCCGTGCGCAGGGGCGGCCGCGGGCCGGCTTGCCGCGCAGTTCCCCGCGCCCCTGTGGGCGCCTCAGTAGCCGCCGTTGTGGGGCTGCTGCTGGTGGTAGCGCGGGTCGTTGCCGTACGGCTGCTGCTGGGGGTGACCGCCCTGGTTGCCGTACGGCTGCTGCTGCTGGGGCTGCTGCTGCGGGTAGCCCCCCTGGTCGCCTCCGTACGGCTGCTGCTGCGGGTAGCCCCCCTGGTTTCCGTAGTGCTGCTGCCGGGGCTGCTGCGGGGCGGCCGGGGGGATGCGGCGCAGCTGGGTGGTGGCGTCGTCCATGAGCGGGGCCACCGGGGCCTGCGGGTACTGCGGGGTGGCCGGCGCTTCGGCGGCGGCGCGCTTCTTCTTACCGCGCTCGCGCAGGTACTCGATGATGATCGGCACCACGGAGAGGATGACGATCAGGACGATGATCGCCTCGATGTTGGTCTTGATGAACGCGATCTGCCCGAGCCAGTAGCCCGCGACCGTGACACCGCAGCCCCAGGCGATACCGCCGATGATGTTGTACGTGAGGAACGTGCGGTACCGCATGCGGCCGGCGCCGGCGGTGATGGGGGCGAAGGTGCGCACGATCGGGACGAAGCGGGCGAGGACGATCGCCTTGGGGCCGTACTTCTCCATGAACTCGTGCGCCTTCTCCAGGTTCTCCTGTTTGAAGAGCTTGGAGTTGGGCCGGTTGAACAGCTTCGGCCCGAGGAACTTGCCGATCATGTACCCGACCTGGTCGCCGATGACGGCGGCCAACACGATCAGGGTGCACACCAGCCACAGCGGCTGGCTGATGTAGTTGCCCTCGGCCACGAAGAGACCCGCCGTGAACAGCAGGGAGTCACCGGGCAGGAATGCGAAGAGTCCGGACTCGGCGAAGACGATCAGCAGGATGCCGGGAAGGCTGAAGGTCTCGATCAGGTAGTCCGGGCTCAGCCACTCAGGGCCGAGCGCAAGCGTGGTCACGGGGATGTGGCTCCTGCACTGGGAGGTAGGGGGCTGGGCTGGCTGCCCAAATTATGAACGCAGCCGTCGGAGCCCAGGTTCCGCGGGGGTACCCAGGATGCCCTGTGACCGGCCCCGGAGAAAGCCGTGATCCGCCACCTCGGGCGATACCGCTGGTCGTGGCCCGGAAGTGGGCCGGGCCACGACCGCTCAGGAGGCGTGCCGGGCGGCGTTGGCGACGATCGCGTCGCGCATGTAGGCGGCGAGACCGGGCTTCGCCCGGTCGATGTTCCGCGTGAAACGTTCGTCGCTGACGTACATCTCACCCAGGCAGGCGTGCATCTCGTGTCCGCAGTCGTAGTGGTTGCGGGAGATGCCCCGGCGGTGGTCCTCGGCAGCGTCCATCGCCGCCTCGGAGTCCGCCGGCTCCCCCTCCTCCATCAGGGCGACGAACCGCCGGCCGAGTTCGTCGGCCTCGTCCTGGATCCGCTGCCAGTCCTCCTTGGTGTAGGACGCGGTGCGCTGCCGCGACTGACGGTAGGCGTCGGTGTCGCCCCAGCGTTCCTGGACCTCCTCCGCGTGCTGGTCGGGGTCGAAGTCCCCGAAGACCTCGAACTTCTCCTGTGGGGTGAGGTTGATTCCCATCGTGCGTGCCTCCATCGCCTGTTCCACGGCCGCCGCCATCTTCCGCAGCTTCTCGATCCGGGCGGTCAGCAGTTCGTGCTGGCGGCGCAGGTGTGCGCGCGGGTCCGCGTCCGGGTCGTCGAGCAGGACGGCGACCTCATCGAGCGGGAAGCCGAGCGCCCGGTAGAACAGGATCTGCTGCAGCCGGTCCAGGTCGGCGTCGCTGTAGCGCCGGTGACCGGCGCGGCTGCGCCCGCTGGGCGAGAGCAGACCGATGCCGTCGTAGTGGTGCAGGGTGCGCACCGTGACGCCGGCGAAGCCGGCCACCTGTCCCACGGAGTAGCTCACTTCCGCTCCTTTCCGTTCGCGCTCCAGCCTGGGCCCTGACGTCACGTGAGGTGCAAGCCGCTTCCCGCTTTGTCCGTCTCGTCCGCATATCGTGTGCGCGTGGTCCAGGACAGCGCACAGCCGGCCCCCTCCCTCGCCGCGGCGGCCCCGGCACGCACGCCGCTGCCGACCCTCGTACCCGCGCCGCCCGTGGGCGTGGTGACGAGTCCGGTCCTGCCGGGGGCCCGCACCGCCGCCGAGGAGTCGCGGGACGTCCTCCGGCGGGCCGTGCCGGACGCCCTCGGCGCCGGCAGGTACTCCGGCGTCGTGGGCTGGGGGACGGGACGGCGGTCCGGTGAGCCACGAACCCCGACCCGCCCCGGCCCCTTTGGGCCACCGACCCCTCACGGAGGCACCATGCCGCTCCACAACGGCCCGCAGCACAAAGAGCGCCGCCTGTCCGTCAACCCGTTCCTGGGACCGGCCAACCCGGTCGGGGACATGCTCGGGGCACCGCCCAAGCACCGGCTGCCCGACGGGCCCATGGCTCCCTCGACGGCGTACCAGCTCGTGCACGACGAGCTGATGCTGGACGGCAACGCGCGGCTGAACCTGGCCACCTTCGTCACCACCTGGATGGAGCCCCAGGCCGGGGTCCTGATGGCGGAGTGCCGGGACAAGAACATGATCGACAAGGACGAGTACCCGCGCACGGCCGAGCTGGAGCGGCGCTGCGTGGCGATGCTCGCCGACCTGTGGCACGCCCCGCACCCGTCGGCGGCCATGGGCTGTTCGACGACCGGGTCCAGCGAGGCGTGCATGCTCGCCGGGATGGCGATGAAGCGGCGCTGGATGCGCCGCAACGCCGACCGCTACCCGTCGCCGGACGCCCGGCCGAACCTCGTCATGGGGGTCAACGTCCAGGTCTGCTGGGACAAGTTCTGCACCTTCTGGGAGGTGGAGCCCCGTCAGGTGCCCATGGAGGGCGAGCGGTTCCACCTCGATGCGGCCGCCGCGGCCGCCCTGTGCGACGAGAACACCATCGGGGTCGTCGGCATCCTGGGTTCCACCTTCGACGGCTCGTACGAGCCGGTCGCGGACCTGTGCGCCGCGCTGGACGAACTCCAGGAGCGCACCGGCCTGGACGTCCCGGTGCACGTGGACGGGGCGTCCGGCGCGATGATCGCGCCCTTCCTCGACGAGGACCTGGTGTGGGACTTCCGCCTCCCGCGGGTGGTGTCGGTCAACACCTCCGGGCACAAGTACGGGCTGGTCTACCCGGGTGTCGGCTGGGTGCTGTGGCGGGACGCGGAGACGCTGCCGGAGGAGCTGGTCTTCCGGGTGAACTACCTGGGCGGCGACATGCCGACCTTCGCGCTGAACTTCTCCCGCCCGGGTGCGCAGGTCGTGGCGCAGTACTACACGTTCCTGCGGCTGGGCCGGGAGGGTTACCGCGCGGTGCAGCAGGCCTCGCGGGACGTGGCCACGGGCCTGTCCGCGCGGATCGAGGCGCTGGGCGACTTCCGCCTGCTCACCCGGGGCGACGAGCTTCCCGTGTTCGCCTTCACCACCGCCCCGGAGGTGACGGCCTACGACGTGTTCGACGTGTCCCGGCGGATGCGGGAGAGCGGCTGGCTGGTGCCCGCCTACACCTTCCCGGCGAACCGCCAGGACCTGTCGGTGCTGCGGGTGGTGTGCCGCAACGGTTTCTCCGAGGACCTCGCGGACCTGTTCGCCGAGGACCTGGCCCGGCTGCTGCCGGACCTGCGCCGGCAGCCGCGCCCCCTCACCGGGGACAGGAACGCGGCCACCGGGTTCCACCACTGACACCGCTACCGGCTCAGCCGCGCGAACCGCCGTACCGCCAGCGGGAAGAACAGCGCGAGCAGCGCCACGGGCCACAGCACGGCGGCTCCCACGTGCCCCGGCTCCCCGCCCGGACCGCCGAACAGGTCGCGTACGGCCGTGGCCGTGTGGGACATGGGGTTCCACTGGACGACCGTGCCCAGCCAGCCGGGCATGGAGCCGGGGTCGGCGAAGGCGTTGGACAGGAAGCCGACCGGCCAGACCAGGATCTGCACGGCCTGGACCATCTCGGGTTTCCCGGCCACCAGCGCCAGGTGGATGCCGATCCACAGCATCGCGAACCGGAACAGCAGGAGCAGTCCCACGGCGCCCAGGAAGCCCGCCGCACCGCCGTGGGCGCGCCAGCCCAGCGCGGCGGCGACGGCGAGGAGCACCGCCAGGCCGAGCGCCGACTGGAGCATGTCGGCCGCGGAACGGCCGACCAGGACGGCGCCGTTGGCCATCGGCATGGAGCGGAAGCGGTCGACGACGCCCTTGTTGAGGTCCTGGGTGACGGCGATCATGGTGCCCTCCAGGCCGAAGGCCATGGTGAGCGCGAGCATGCCGGGCACCAGGAAGTCGAGGTAGTCGCCGCTCACGCCCCGGCCGCCGCCGACCAGGTAGCCGAACATCAGCAGCAGCATCACCGGGAACACGAGGTTGACCACCACCGTCACCGGCTGCCGTCCCCAGCGGGCGAGTTCGCGGCGGGTCATGGTCCAGGAGTCGGTCAGGGCGTAGGTGTGGGTCGTGGTGGTCACGCGGCCTCCTTCACTCGCTCGTCCCGCCCGGTCAGGCGCAGGAACACCTCGTCGAGGGTGGGCCGGCGCAGGGCGATGTCCTCGGCCTCGACGCCGGCCTCCTCCAGCGCGCGGACCACCGCGGCCAGGGCCGCCATGCGGTCGGTGACCGGTGCGCTCAGCAGTCGCCGGTCGGTGTCCACGGTGACCGCGTCCTCCGGTACGGGCAGCAGGGCGACGGCCGCGCCCAACTGCCCGGCGTCGCGCAGCACGACGTCGATGCGGTCGCCGCCGAGGGCCGCCTTGAGCTCGTCCGCCGTGCCGTCGGCGACGACCCGCCCCGCGTCCACCAGACAGACGCGGTCGGCCAGTTGGTCGGCCTCCTCCAGGTACTGCGTGGTGAGCAGGACGGTCGTGCCGCCGCCGACCAGGGAGCGGACGGAGTCCCACACCTCCGCCCGGCCGCGCGGGTCGAGGCCCGTGGTCGGTTCGTCGAGGAAGAGCACCTCCGGTTCGGTGATCAGGGAGGCGGCCAGGTCGAGGCGGCGCCGCATGCCGCCGCTGTAGTGCTTCACCGCCTTGCGTCCGGTGCCGGCGAGCCCGAAGCGCTCCAGCAGTTCACCGGCCCGTGCGCGGGCGCGCCGCGCACCCAGGTGGTACAGGCGGCCGAACAGCTCCAGGTTCTGCCGGCCGCCGAGCTCCTCGTCGAGCGCCGCGTGCTGGCCGAGCAGGCCGATGCGCTGTCGTACGGCGTAGGCCTCGCGCACCACGTCGCGTCCCGCCACCTCGACCCGGCCCGCGTCGGGGCGCAGCAGGGTGGCCAGGATCCTCACCAGGGTGGTCTTGCCCGCGCCGTTCGGCCCGAGCACCGCGTGCACCGTGCCGCGCGCGACCGTGAGGTCGAGCCCGTCCAGTGCGGGTCTGTTGTTGCCGCCGCCTCCGCCGTAGGTCTTGCGTACGTCCTCGACGGTGATCGCCGCGTCGGTCAAGGGAGCCCCCTAGCTAGTCAAAGTTGACTACCAGCTCGACGGTAATGCCCCGGCGACCCACTCGTCAAACTTGATTACCGGGCGTCCCCCGGATGCCGCTCCCCCGTGGCGTACGGATTCTCCTCGCCCTCGCCGAGGACACCGACGAAGGGCTCACCCTCACCGGCGAAGGAGTAGGCGCCGCCCCGGACGCGCTCGATGAGCCCCCGGGTCCACGCGGCGCCGGTGTCGGCCGAGTGCACCCACAGGTCCATGATCTCCCCGATGTGGCCCAGCTGACCGGGCCCTTCCTCGGGCGTGTAGTACTCGGTGACGGCCTTGCGCCATTCCTCGATCGAACGCAGCCGCTGCTCCAGGAGCGCGAGGGCCTCCGCGCGGTCGAGGTCGACCATCAGGCCGAGCCCCGCCGAGAACACGTCGGGCTTCTGGTCGTAGGAGGTCAGCGCCTCGCGCAGCAGCCGGAAGAACTCCTCGGTGCCCTGCTCGGTGACCTCGTACTCCGTGCGGGGCGGGCCGCCGGCCGTGGACGGGGCGATCTCGTACGCGTGCAGCAGGCCCTGCTTGGCCATCTGCTTCAGCGCGTGGTAGATCGAACCGGGCTTGGCGTTGGACCACTCGTGCGCGCCCCAGTACTCCAGGTCGTTGCGCACCTGGTAGCCGTGGGCCCGGCCGTGCTGGCGCACCGCGCCGAGCACCAGGAGACGGATCACTGACATGCGGCCCAGCGTAGGCCGCGCGCGCTCGGCCCCGGGGGTCGCCCTGCGTCCCGACCCAACGGCCCTGGACTCCGGGTGGGCTCACGCACCAGTGCGGCCGACGTGCTCGATGTGGAGCGTGCGGGTGTCATGGTCGACGCGGTAGAGGACCCGCCAGGGGCCCTGGTGAAGACGGCGGTGCCGTAGCCGCTCAGAAGGGGAAGCCGCTCCGACCGTGCTGCACCGAGATCCACTTCATCGTGGTGAAGGCGTCCAGCATGGTGTCGCCGTTGAGCCGGCCGCTGCCCGAGTGCTTCTCGCCGCCGAAGGGGACGATCGGCTCGTCGTGCACGGTGCCGTCGTTCACGTGGAACATGCCGCTGTCGATCTGCTTGGCGAAGTGCACGCCCCGCTCGATGTTCCCGGTGTGCACGGCGCCGCTCAGCCCGTACGGGGTGTCGTTGACGATGCGTACGGCCTCCTCCTCGCCGTCGAACGTCACGAGGAAGGCGACGGGACCGAAGACCTCCTGCCGCAGCAGGGCCGAGTCGGCGGGCAGGCCGGCCAGTACGGACGGCTCGACCAGGTTGTCGGTGCGCTCGCCGCGCACCAGGGCGGTGGCGCCCTCGGCCAGCGCCTGGTCGACGACCGCCTCGAGGGAGTCGGCCTGACGGGAGTTGATCACCGGGCCGATGACGGTCTCGGGGTCCCGCGGGTCGCCGGCCTTGAGGGACTTCACCTTGGCGACGAACTTCCCGGTGAACTCCTCGGCCACCGCGCGGTCGACCAGCACCCGGTTGGCGGCCATGCAGACCTGGCCCTGGTGGACGTACCGGCTGAACACGGCCGCGTCCACGGCGTAGTCGAGGTCGGCGTCGTCGAGGACGACCAGGGCGCTGTTGCCGCCGAGTTCGAGGACGGCGCGCTTGAAGAGGGAGGCGCAGACGGTCGCCACGTGGCGGCCGACCTGGTCGGAGCCGGTGAAGGAGATGACCTTCGGGATCGGGTGCTCCAGGAACGCGTCGCCGATCTCCGCGATGTCGGTGATCAGCACGTTCAGCAGGCCGCCGGGCAGGCCCGCGTCCTCGAAGATCTTCGCGACCAGCGAGCCGCCGACGATCGGGGTGTTCTGGTGCGGCTTGAGGACCACGCCGTTGCCGAGGGCGAGCGCGGGGGCGACCGACTTCAGTGACAGCAGGAACGGGAAGTTGAAGGGGCTGATCACACCGACGACGCCGACGGGCACCCGGTAGACGCGGTTCTCCTTGCCGTCCACCGGCGAGGGGATGATCCGGCCCTCGGGGGCGAGCGCGAGGTGGACCGCCTCGCGCAGGAACTCCTTGGCGAGGTGCAGCTCGAAGGCGGCCTTCAGCCGCGTGCCGCCGAGTTCGGCGACGATCGCCTCGGCGATCTCCTCCTCGCGCTCCTCCACCAGCTTGAGCGCCCTCTCGAACACCGCGCGGCGGGCGTAGGGGTTGGTCGCCGCCCACTGCTTCTGCGCGCGGGCCGCCGCCCGGTACGCCTGATCGACCTCGTCGACCGTGGCTATGGTGATCGACGCGAGCTTCTCGTCGTCGTACGGGTTGAAGTCGATGATGTCCCAGGAGCCGGAGCCCGGGCGCCACTCACCGTCGATGTACTGCTGAGCCAGGTCGGTGAAGTACGACGACATGTGATCCCTCGATCCTTCGCTGCATCAGCAGACCGCTGATCAGCCCCGCGGTCTGATCACGCGTCATCGTACTTGTGTTTCAACGGAGTTGGGGGCGCTCCGTCAGGAGAGCTGCAGCAGTCCCCGCAGCAGATCCCGGCTCTCGGAGGGGCCCGGGCTGTCGTGCTGGAGCTCCTTGAGCGCCTTCTCGTACTGGCTCACGTCCTCGGCCTTGTCGAGGTACAGCGCGCTGGTCAGCTGCTCCATGTACACGACGTCCGAGAGGTCGGACTCGGGGAAGCTGAGGATGGTGAACGAGCCCGACTCGCCGGAGTGGCCGCCGAGGCTGAACGGCACGACCTGCAGCCGGACGTTGGGCCGCTCGGAGACCTCGATGAGGTGCTGGAGCTGGCCGCGCATCACCCCGCGGTCGCCGTAGGGCCGGCGCAGGGCGGCCTCGTCGAGGACGACGTGGAACTCCGGGGCGTTCTCCGCGACCAGGTACTTCTGCCGCTCCAGGCGCAGCGCCACCCGCCGCTCCACATCGGCGTCGCTCGCGCTCTTCATGCCCCGCCGCACCACCGCGCGGGCGTACTCCTCGGTCTGCAGCAGACCGTGCACGAACTGCACCTCGTACGCGCGCAGCAGCGAGGCCGCGCCCTCCAGGCCCACGTAGGTGGGGAACCAGCTCGGCAGCACGTCCGAGTAGCTGTGCCACCAGCCGGCGACATTGGCCTCCTTGGCGAGGGAGATCAGCGAGGTGCGCTCCTGCTCGTCCGTGATGCCGTACAGCGTCAGCAGGTCCTCGACGTCCCTGGTCTTGAAGCTCACCCGGCCCAGTTCCATCCGGCTGATCTTCGATTCGGAAGCGCGGATCGAATAGCCCGCCGCCTCGCGCGTGATCCCCCGCGCCTCACGCAGTCGCCTGAGTTGTGATCCGAGCAGCATGCGCCGCACCACCGATCCCGGCTCTCCCGCGCTCACGTTCGCCAGCCTCCCCAACGTCTTCAAGGCCCGCAGTCTGCCACTAAAACACTTCGAGCAGTACTCGTCCGGTTACGCAAACGGTATCCAGCCGGGCGATCCGATCGGGAAGCATCACCGAACGCGCGGCCGGACGCAACGAGAAGGCGGGAGAACAGCCAGGAGGGCACGGGAAGATGACGGAAAAATTGACCAACAAACCCCCACGGGCGGGACCAATTCGGTCAGCTGCACGTGCATCTGCCCTTGCATCTGCTGTGCGCATCCGAAACCATGGTCTCCGCACCACCGCCGCTCGCTACGACCGCGAATTCCCGGGAGTGCCTCGCATGGGGACGAATGGATCGACCATGCTCGAGCCGTTACGGCAGGGCCTTCCGCCGCTGAACCTCTCGGCCGCGTCCGACGCCGCATCCTGTGCCCTCCCCGCCCGTTTCGAAGCGGTCCGCGACGCACGGCAGTTCACCCGCAAGACGCTCGACCAGTGGGACCTCGGCGACCGTTTCGACGACGTCTGCCTGGTGGTCTCCGAACTGGTCACCAACGCCCTGCGGCACGCCCTGCCGCCCGGCGCCACGCGACTGACGCCGCAGGAACCGCCGGTACGGCTGCACCTGATGCGGTGGACCGAACGGCTGGTGTGCGCGGTGCGCGACCCCAGCGACGACAGCCCCGTCGCCCGCGACTCCGACGACTTCTCCGCCGAGTCCGGCCGCGGGCTGTTCCTGGTGGACTCCTTCAGCGACGGCTGGGGCTGGCACCCGCTGGCGGGAGCGCTCAGCGGCAAGGTGGTGTGGGCGATGTTCCGGCTCCCCCGGCCCGCCGGGGACAGCGGTCCCGGCCGCTGACGAACACCGGCGCGCACGGGTGCGACGGTTCTACGCGCGTCGCCGCCCCTGGGGCGTCCCGGGCCCCTCGGGGCCCACCCGGGTGCGTCAGCCGGCGACCAGGTGGTCGAACTCGCCGTCCTTCACGCCCAGCAGCATGGCCTCGATCTCCGCGCGGGTGTAGACGAGCGCGGGGCCGTCGGGGAAGCGGGAGTTGCGCACGGCCACCTCGCCTCCGGGCAGCCGGGCGAACTCCACGCACGATCCCTGGGAATTGCTGTGCCGGCTCTTCTGCCAGGCCACTCCGTCCAGCCCGGTGGCCGCCATGCCGTTGCGCACGCCGGGCGGGCCGGCACCGTCGTTCACGTCACCGTCGAACACGTCGTGGTCCACAGGTCGCTCCCCGCTGGTGCACTGGCTGATGTGGCCATTGATGCAGTGGTCAACTGACCCGGATCATAGCTTTGTTCAAATGCAGATGCATGGGCAGATGCACGTGCACGCGGGGTGTTCCCGTGATTACAGCGTCGACGGTCGCGTCGTGCCCGCTTTGACGGACGCTTTACCGAGTCCCCGCTCCCTGAGAGACGCGTCCGAGGGCATGCCTGTTCCCTCCTGTGCCGTTCCGGTGAGATGAGTCGCCCTGAGTGCGAGCTGCGTCACGGGGGGCGGGGGCTGGCCGGGGGCGGGCGGTTCCTGTTAGCTGACTGCGGTCGTCCGGCCGAGGGGGCCGGCAACAGGCAGGGGGGCTCGTGGTGACTGCGGAGGCTTCGAGGGCTTCGGCGCGTCCGGTGAGGCACGCGCCCGTACCGCCGCGCGGCGCGCACGCACCCGCACCGCGCGGATCGTCCGCACCCGCACCGCGCGGATCGTCCTCGGGGCGCGCGAGGGTGACCGCCGTGGCCGTGGGGCTGGCCGGCGTGCTCGCCCTGACGGCGTGCAGCGGGGACGGCTCCGACGGCGCGGACGACTCGGCGAGCCCGGCCCCGTCCGCCACGGCGTCCGCGGACTCCGGCGGCGCCACGGGAGACTCCGGGGCGAGCGGGGCCCCGGCGGGCGAACTGGACGGCAGCTGGCTCACCACCACCGGGGGGAACGCCGTGGTCCTCATGGTCGACGGCGAGGAGGCGGCCGTCTTCGCCACGGGCGGCACCCTGTGCACCGGCACCGCCCGCGAGGACGGTGGGAGCCGGTCGATCAGCCTGAAGTGCGACGACGGCACGGAGGACCGGGCGAGCGGCACGGTCGAATCGGTCGACGCGACCTCCCTGAAGGTCACCTGGAAGGGCGCCCTCGGCACCGAGACGTACACCAAGGCCGAGGGCGGCGACTTCCCGACGGGGCTGCCGACGCCCGGACTCGGTTCCTGAGGAACGCCCGCCCTCCCGGCGACGACGGCGCGGGGCGGCGGGGCCCGGCTCAGGGCAGGCGCGGGCGCGCCCCGACCTGGGCGCCGTCCGCCGCGCGGGCGCCCTCCTCCCAGCCCGCCGCGTCACTCACCCCGCGCATCCGCGTGGTGGTCGTCTCCGGGAACAGGCGGTCCGTGCGATCGGCGACCGCCACCGCGCGGGAGGCGAGCACCGGGAGCAGGTCGTCGCTCACCCCGGTCTCGGCGGCGGCCGCGAGACGCGTCCCCACGCGGTGCGCGTAGGCCGCCAGGAACGACTGCCGGAAGGTCTTGGTCCGCCTCCGTCCGCCGGCGCGCTGCGCGGCCTCCGCCCTGGCCATCGCGGTGGTGGCCTGCACGAGCAGGGAGGTGTAGAGGAGCTCGACCGCCTCCAGGTCGGAGGCGAAGCCGACCACGGTGGAGAAGCCGAAGGGCTCGTTCCACACCGCCCGGCAGCGGTTCGCGCCCGCGACCGCGTCCAGCAGCACCGCCTTGGCCTGCTCGTACGGCGGTTCCACCCCGATCCGGCAGGCGCCCGGGGTCTCGCCCGAGGGTTCCCGCGCCGCGAGCAGCGCCTCGTCGACGCTGTGCCGCGCCATCAGCTCCTGCGCCTTGGCGCTGAGCGCCTCCGCCTCCTGCGGGAACCCCGTCGCCTCCGCCTTGGCCAGCAGGGCGCGGATGCGGCCGAGCATGCGGGACTCCGGCCGCCGGTCGCGCGGGCCGGGGGCCGCCGTCTCGTCGAGGGGTTCCAGCGCGGGCAGGCGCAGCAGCAGGCGGTACAGCTCCAGTACGGCGGTGGCGTGAGAGAAGCGGTCGCCGGGGGGAGCGGTGGCCGGGCCCCCGTCGCCGAGCCGGTCCAGCTGGGCCTTCCAGCGGGGCCCCCGCGGCCGGTCGTCGCGCGGTGCCTGCGTGCGGATCAGCGCCGAGACGAGGTGGACGTGCACGTCGTCCAGTTCGCGCCGGACGATCCGTACGACGTCGGCGGGCTGCCAGCCGCGCCGCCAGACGGTGCTCAGGAACTCCTCGCCCCGCCGGGCCGCTTCGGCGTCGGCCCCCGGGTCGGCGGCGAGCAGGGACGCCCCGGTGTCGAGGGCGGTGTCGCCGGTCTCGTAGAGGGCGGCCCGGAAGGCCCGGTCGACGGTGCTGGACGTACTCACGGGTCCGATCGTGCCATGGCCGGTTCGCCCGAAGGTGTCAACCTTGGGTTGACACCCTCTCACTGTCAACTTACGGTTGACACATGACGACGAACCCCGCCATCACGTCATCCGTACGCCTCGACGACCTCATCGCGGCGATCAAGAAGGTCCACGAGGAGCCGCTGCGGCAGCTCCAGGACGCGGTGCTCGCCGGTGAGCACCTCGGGGACGTGGCCGACCACCTGATCGGCCACTTCGTGGACCAGGCCCGGCGTTCGGGCGCCTCCTGGACGGACATCGGCAGGAGCATGGGGGTCACCCGGCAGGCGGCCCAGAAGCGCTTCGTACCCAAGGAGGGCAACGACCTCGATCCGAGCCAGGGCTTCCACCGCTTCACACCCCGCGCCCGCAACACGGTCATGGCCGCCCACAACGAGGCCCGGGCCGCCCAGAACGCCGAGGGGCTGCCCGAGCACCTCGTCCTCGGTCTGCTGGCCGAGCCCGAAGGACTCGCCGTGCGGGCGATCCGTGAGCAGGGCGTCACCGTGGACGCGGTCCGCGAAGCCGCCCGCGCGGCACTCCCACCGGCCGTCGAGGACGCCCCCGAGCTGGTGCCGTACGGTCCGGCGGCCAAGAAGGTCCTGGAGCTGACCTTCCGCGAGGCCCTGCGCCTCGGCCACCAGTACATCGGCACCGAGCACATCCTGCTCGCCCTGCTCGAGCACGGGAACGGCGAGGGCGTCCTCGACGGCCTCGGGGTCACCAAGACGGCCACCGAGCGGTACGTCGCCGAGGCGGCGGCCCGGTACGCCGAGACCCGGGCGGAGACCGAGGACGACGACACGCGGGAGGCCTGACCCCGCCGGGGCCCGCGGCGGCCCGGTCCGCAGTGGCCGCCGGGGGGCCGGTCCGGGGCGGGGCGGCCCGGCCCGCGCCGGCCCGTCCGGGGTGCGATGTCAGACCCTCCTGCCACACTCGCCGCATGACCGACCGGTGGGCACTCGCTCCGGCCGAGGAGGGCGGCGTCGACGTCGTCCCCCTCGGGCCGGACGGCCTGCCCTCCGCCCCGGTGCGGCGCGAGGCGGACCTCGACGAGGCCGTGCGGAGCCGTCCCGGCGTCACCCGCTGGGTGTGGCGGTCCACCGCCGAGGTCTACCCGGGCCTGCTCGCCGCGGGGGTACGCGTGGAGCGGGCGTACGACATCGAGGCCGCCGAAACGCTTCTGCTCGGTCACGAGGGCCGGTACGGGGAACCCCGTTCGGCGGCCGCCGCGCTGGCCCGGCTGCGCGGCGGTCCGGTGCCGCCCGATCCGCCGCAGCGCCAGGCCGAGCCGGGCGCGCAGTCCGCCCTCTTCGAGCCGCGGGGCATCCCCCTGCCGCTGTCGGACCTCCTCGAGGTCTACGCCGGACAGCAGCGGCGCACCGACGCGACCGCGCACCCGGACCGGATGCGGCTGCTGACCGCCGCCGAGTCGGCGGGCATGCTGGTGGCCGCCGAGATGAACCGCGCGGGGCTGCCCTGGCGGGCGGACGTGCACCGCGCGGTGCTGCACGACCTGCTCGGCGAGCGGTACGCGGGCGGCGGCGAGCCCCGCCGGCTCGCCGAGCTCGCCGACGAGGTGTCCGCCGCCTTCGGCCGCCGGGTCCGGCCCGATCTCCCGGCCGACGTCGTCAAGGCGTTCGCCCGGGCCGGTGTCAAGGTCACCTCGACCCGCCGCTGGGAGATCGAGTCCGTCGACCACCCGGCGGTCGAGCCGCTCCTCGAGTACAAGAAGCTGTACCGCATCTGGGTCGCCCACGGCTGGTCCTGGCTCCAGGACTGGGTGCGCGACGGCCGCTTCCGGCCCGAGTTCCTCGCCGGGGGCACCGTCACCGGCCGCTGGGTGACCAACGGCGGAGGCGCCCTGCAGATCCCCAAGGTCATCCGCCGCGCCGCCGTCGCCGACCCCGGCTGGCGCCTCGTCGTCGCCGACGCCGACCAGATGGAACCGAGGGTGCTGGCGGCCATCTCCCGCGACCCCGGCCTGATGGAGGTGGCCGGCCGGGAGAGCGACCTCTACCAGGCGGTGTCCGACCGCGCCTTCTCCGGCGACCGCGCCCAGGCCAAGCTCGCCGTCCTCGGGGCCGTCTACGGCCAGACCTCCGGCGACGGCCTGAAGAACCTCGCCGCGCTCAGGCGCCGCTTCCCCAAGGCGGTGGCCTACGTCGACGAGGCCGCCCGCGCCGGCGAGGAGGGCCGGCTCGTACGGACCTGGCTGGGCCGCACCTGCCCGCCCGCCGTCCGCCCGACGGACGACGCGGCGGAGGAGGCCGGCATCCCGCCCGCCCAGGAGGAGCCGGGCCCAGCGGCCCGACCGTGGGCCCCGGAGGCCGAGGCCCGCCCGTGGGTCCCGGGCTACGCATCGACCGACGCCCGCGCCCGGGGCCGCTTCGCCCGCAACTTCGTGGTCCAGGGCAGCGCCGCCGACTGGGCCCTGCTGCTGCTCGCGGCGCTGCGGAGGACGCTGAGCGGCATGGCGGCCGAACTGGTCTTCTTCCAGCACGACGAGGTGATCGTGCACTGCCCCGAGGAGGAGGCGGCGACGGTGGCGGAGGCGATCCGGCAGTCCGCCGACCTCGCCGGCCGGCTGACGTTCGGACCGACCCCCGTGCGCTTCCCGTTCACGACGGCGGTCGTGGAGTGCTACGCCGACGCCAAGTGATCAGCCCGCCGGCCGGGCACCGGCCACGAGTCCGCGCAACTCCTCCACCACGGCCCGCTCGTCCGTGCCGTCCAGCGCGGCGAGCGCCGACCGCCACTGCTCGCGCGCCTCGCCCACCCGCCCCCGCTCGCGCAGCAGCAGACCGTACTGGTGGCGGGCCAGACCACCGGTGTAGCGGTCGGCTCGGGCGTCCGCGCGGCGCAGCAGTTCGGCGCACTCGGCGTCGGCCCGGCCGGCGTGCCCCAGCAGCCGCAGGGCGCGCACCAGGCCGAGCCGGGTCTGGGACTCTCCGTGCCAGTCGCCGTGCCCGCCGAGGATGCGCAGGCTCTCCTCGAAGTGCGGCAGGGCGGCGGCCGGTTCACCCAGCCGGAGGTGGGCGTAGCCGATGTTGCAGTGGGCGGAGTGCCGCACGATCACCGCTCCGATGCGGTCCCCGATCACGAGCGAGCGCCGGTGCTGGTCGATCGCCGCGCGCGGATCGGTGTGCTCGTACAGGTTGCCGAGGTGGCTGAGGGTGACGGCCTCGCCGTAGGGGTCGGCCAACTGCCGCGAGTGGGTGAGGCTCTGCCGCAGTGCCCGCTCCGACTCCGCGTACCGGCCGAGCCCTTCGAGCAGCAGCCCCCGGTGGTTGAGGGCGCGCCGGATCCAGGAGACGGCACCGAGCCGCCGCCAGATCTCCAGCGCGCGGTCGGTGAGGGCGAGGGCCTCACCGGTGCGACCGGTCAGGAAGTGCAGCCCCGCCAGATCGCCCAGCGCGCACGCCTCGGCGGCCTCGTCCCCGAGCCGCCGCGCCACCCGCAGGGCCGCCCGCCCGAGCACCTCCAGCTCGGGGACCCGGCCGCCGCGCAGGAGGTAGGGGTGGAGCAGGCGGAGGAGCACGGCGATGTGGACGTCGTGACGGCCCCGGTCACCGCCCCCGCCGGTGCCCTCACCGGCGTACCGCCCGACGAGGGTGACGATGTTCTCCAGTTCCCGGTCGCCCCAGGCGAAGGCCGCCCCCGCGTCGTCGAACGGGGGTACGGACGCGACGTGAGCGGTGTGCCCGGGCGGCTGGGACGGGGTCGGGCGGCGGCGGTCGTCCTGGTCGGGGCCGGGTTCGACGATCGCGGTGAGGGCGCGTTCGGCGACGGCGGCGTACCAGCGCAGGGCGGTCTCGGCGGGGTGCTCGCGCGTGCCGGTCCGAGGGCCGGCGTCGTCGCGGGGTGCGGCGCCCTCGCGGAGTACGGCGCCCTCGCGGGGCGCGGTCTGCGTACCCGCCGCCGCTCGGGCTCGTTCGCGGGCGAAGTCACGGACCAGGTCGTGGGGGACGTAGCGGCCGTACGCGGTCTCCTCCACGAGGGCCACGTCGACGAGCCGGTCCAGCGCGGCCCCCGCCCGGCGTTCGCCGGTGCCGGTGAGCCGGGCGAGCAGCGGCGCGCCGTAGGCGGGCAGGTCGAGCGCGCCGATGCGGCACAGGGCGAGGGCGGCGTCGCGGTCCGTCTCACGGTCGGAGACGGTGAGCGCGTCGTGCGCGACGGCCAGCGAGCGGCGCACGCTGAGGTCGTCGTACTCCAGGTGCGGCAACCGGCTGTCGGTGGCGGAGAGCTGACCGGCGAGGTCGTCGGGCGTGAGGGCCCGGCGCGCGGCGAGCCGGGCCGCGACCACCCGCAGGGCCAGCGGAAGCCGGCCGGTGAGCGCGACGAGCGGGTGCCCGGCACCGAGACCGTCCCGGCCGGAGACCGCCCGCAGCAGGGCGGCACTGTCCTCGTCGGACAGCAGGCCGAGCGGGACACGGACGGCACCGTCGAGCGTGGTGAGCGGCGAACGGCTGGTGACGATCACCGCACAGCCGGGTCCGCCCGGCAGCAGCGGCCGCACCTGCGCGGCGTCCGCGGCGTCGTCCAGCACCAGGAGGGTGCGGGTGGGGGCGAGCAGCGAGCGCAGCAGGGCGGCGGCCGCGTCCGGCTGTTCGGGGACGGCGCAGGGCTCGGCGCCCAGGTCGCGCAGGAGCGCGCTGAGGGCCTGGGCGGGGGTGAGGGGGGTCATGCCGGGGGTCGTGCCGTGCAGGTTGACGTAGAGCTGACCGTCGACGAAACGTTCCGCCAGTGTGTGTGCGACCTGGAGCGCGAGCGCGCTCTTCCCCACACCAGCGGTACCGCTGACGACGACGGCAGGGGGCCCGGCGGCGGGCCGGGGCGCACGGGTGAGCACACGGATCAGCTCGTCCCGCACCGCGTCCCGCCCGGTGAAGTGAGCGGGCGCGGGCGGCAGTTGCGCCGGCCTGGGCGGCGCACCGCCCCCTCCCGCGGCCTCCGCGCACCGACCGTGCTCCTGCCGCTCCCCCTGCCCCCGCAGCACCTCCACATGGGCCTCGCGCACCCCCGGCCCCGGTTCGACGCCGAGTTCGTCCGCCAGGCGGGCCCGCAGATCCCGGTGGACCACCAGCGCCTCCGCCTGACGGCCGGTGCGGTGCAGGGCGAGCATCAGCTGACGGTGGTACGACTCCCGCAGCGGATGTTCGGCGGCCAGTGCCGCCAGTTCGGGCACGAGATCGGCCAGGCGCTCGCCGCCCAGGGCCAGTTCGGCGTCGTACCGCCACTCCAGAAGCAGCAGCCGCGCCTCACGCAGCCGCCGCACCAGGGCGTAGCCGCCCACTTCCGGGGGCAGCCCGGCCAGCGGGTTCCCCCGCCACAGCGCGAGCGCGGCGGCGCACTCGCGCGCCACCCGCTCCCAGTCCCGGGCGGTGTGCGCGGCGCGGGCGGCTGCGGTGTACGCGTCGAAGACCTGGACGTCCACCTCGCCCTCGCCGACCCGCAGCAGATATCCGGTGGGTACGGTGAGCAGCCGGCCCGGGTCGTCGAGCAGCCGCCGCAACCGGGCGACGTGATTGTGCAGCGAGGGCAGCGCGGAGACGGGCGGAGCACCGCCCCACAGGGCGTCCTTCAGCGCCTCGACGGACACGACCCGCCCGGCGTCGAGCAGCAACGCGACGAACAGCGCACGGAGTTTGGGACTTCCGATCACCTGGACGGACCCGGATGCGTCGTGCCCCCCACCGTCGTACAGCACCGGTGTTCCCAGCAGTCCGAACCGCAGTCCGCGCCGTGTCACGCCGCACCACTGCCTTCCGGGTGACCGAACGGACAACCAATGGCCTTATGTTAGCGACCCGTTGGCAAAGTCTGATGTGATCACTACATCGGATCCGGCCCGGGGGTGCGCGCGTAGAACGCGCAGCTCGGGGGAGTGTCGCCGCCGCGGCCCGGTCCGCACACGAGGGGTCCCGGTCGGACAGAGGTGAACGACCGGGCCCTCGTTCCCCCTGCCCCCGGTTCGCCCTTCGGGTCAGATGACGGGCGGCCGTCCGAGCCGGGTGAGCCGCCACACCGTCCACCAGCGCATGGCCCGCCGCTCCCCGGCCGGCTCCCGCAGCCCCTCCGCGAAACCGCCGAACCAGGCGCGCAGCCCCTGGACCGACCGAGTCCGCAGCAGGGTGAGCAGGACCCACACCCCGAGGTGCACGGGGATCAGCGCGAGCGGCAGCCGCCGCCGGGCCAGCCAGACCCGGTTGCGGGCGTTCACCCGGAAGTAGATCGCGTGCCGGGCCGGCGAGGTCCTGGGGTGCTGGAGCAGCAGGTCGGGCGCGTAGAGGATGCGCCACCCCGCGTCGGCGGCACGCCAGGCGAGGTCGGTCTCCTCGTGCGCGAAGAAGAACGCGCCGGGCCAGTCGCCGATCTCGTCGAGCATCGACATCCGCAGCGCGTGCCCGCCCCCGAGGAACCCGGTGACGTACCCGCCCTTCATCGGGTCCGCCTTTCCGAGCCGGGGCACGTGCCGCTGCTGCGTCTCCCCCAGCTCGTCGGCGATCCGGAAGCCGACGACGCCGAGCCGGTCGTCCGCCGCGTACAACTCCCCCACCCGGCGCAGCACATCGGCGTCCACCAGCAGACCGTCGTCGTCCAGTTCGACGACGACGTCCACGTCCCCGAACTCCCGCAGCCGCTCGATCCCCACGTTCCGCCCGCCCGGGCAGCCGAGGTTCTCCGCCAGCTCGACGGTGGTGACCTCACCGGGCAGGGACAGCCGCCGGGCGAACTCGGGCAGCGGACAGCCGTTCCCCACGATCACGATCCGCGCGGGCGCCACGTCCTGCTTCGCCACGGACTCCAGCAGCGCGTCCACCTCGGCCGGCCGGTTCCCCATGGTCACGACGGCGACGGCGATCCTCGGCGTCCCCATGTCCCTCACCCCACTCCACCCGGCTGCTCCGCTGACGGGCGATGCTAACCGTTCACGGCGAGGACGCCCGCATGACACCCACCACCGCGGCGTACCCCGCCCCCGCCCCCGCCCCCGCCCCCACACGAACAGGACACATGTGTCCCTGGTGCTCGCCCGGGGACGACCGGAGGGGACCGGCGTGCGGAGCCCGGCCGCCGGGTGGAGGGGACCGGCGTGCGGAGCCCGGGCCGCCGGGCGGAGGCGGCCGGTTCGGCCCCGGGGAGCGGCCGCCGGTCAGCGGGTGGTGACGAAGGGGCTCTGATGCGTGTGCGGGGTGGTGAGTTCGTCGAGCATGGCGATCGCGAGGTCGCGGCGCGTCGTCCATGCCCGTCCGCCGGGAAGGTCGGCGGTGACCCGCAGCTCGTCGCCCGGGCGTGCCTCGTCGCTGAGCCGGGCGGGACGCATGACCGTCCACTCCAGGTCGCGGGCTCCGGTGAGGATGTCCTCCATCCGGCGCATGTCCGCGTACAGGGTCCGCCCGGGGCCGTTGCGCAGGATGCCGTAGACCGGCCGCTGCCATCGCACCCCGCCCCGGGTGACCGGATGCGTCAGGCCGGCGCTCACGACGACCAGCCGCCCGACGTTCGCCGCGCGCATCCCGTCCACGACGGCCCGGGCGGACGCCGAGTAGACCGTGACCGGCTTCCAGGAGTACGGCGCTCCAAGGCAGGACAGGACGGCGTCGGCGCCCTTGAACACGGACGTCATGTCCGCGACGTCCGTGACGTCCGCCGTTTCCACGGTCAGCCTCTCCCCCGGAGTGACCGAACCCGGACGCCGGACGACGGCGACGACGTCATGGCCGGCCGCGCAGGCCAGGGCCGTCACCTGCCGTCCGGTCGGGCCGCTGGCACCGAGCACTGCTAATTTCACGCCGCCTCCAGACGATGCGCGGACGATGTGCGGACGAATGCGGACGATGTGCGTCGTACGGTGGTCGAGAAGGTGCCCCGGTCGGCGCCCCTCCCCAACGACGCCCCATCGTAGGAGTCGCGGCGCCCGGCCCCGGGTCCGAGGCCGTGGGCACCGTCGAGAACAGGCCGCCCGGGCGGGGCCGTCGCGGCGGGCGCCACGGAGCGGGAGCGCGGGCGGCACGCCGCCGGCTCCCGCCCGCGTTCCCGGGCGGCACGCCGCCGCCCCTCAGGAGGAGCCCTGCCGCGCCGTCCGCGCGGACGTTCCGGGGGCCGTCCTGGCCAGTTCGAGGGCGCCCATCGGACAGGACCGGATCAACCGCTCCACCTGCCGGACATCGCCGAACCCGTGGGCCGCCCCCGCTGAGACGGTGATCTGCTGCTCGGGGCTGCGGAAGACGGCCCTGGACAACCCCTCGCACTGTTCGTGCAACTCGCACCGCCGGCCGTCGATCCTGACCACCGTCACGTCCTCGACGGCCTCAGGGAGTTCGTCCATGGAACGTCACATCCATCCTCTCGATCCCGCGGATGGTGTTGTGCAGCCTCCAGGTCGGCTCCCCCACCTCGATCCTGTCGACGTGACGGACCAGCGCCTCCAGGAGGCTCTGCCCCTCCAGGCGCGACAGGGCCTGACCGACGCAAGCGTGGATACCGTGCCCGAAACCGACGTGCTGGGCCGCGCCCTGCCGGGCGACGTCGAAGGACTCCGGGTCCTTCCAGAACCGCTCGTCACGGTTGGCCGAACCGAAGAGGAGGAGGACGCGCGATCCGCGGGGCAGCGCGGCTCCGCCCAGCTCCGTGTCCTCGGCGACGTAGCGGGTGAACCCGCGCAGCGGCGATTCCAGCCGGATGATCTCGTTGAAGGCCGACGAGACCAGGGAGGGGTCCTCCCGCAGACGGCGCCACTGGTCCTGGTGCGTGCCGAGCAGCCACAGCATGCTGGAGAGCGCGCTGACGGACGTGTCCATGGACGGGGCGAGGAAGTCACCGAGCAGTCCGGGCAGCAGCTTGTCCTCGATCTTGCCCTCGCGGGCCTCCGAGACGAGTTCGGCACCCCAGCTCCCCGGACGCAGATTGCCGGGCTGTGACATCCGGTGGAGGAACTCGCCCATCTCGCCGAGCAGCGGCAGGCCGGCCCGCGTCCGGTCGTTCAGGGGACCGAAGGCGTTGAATCCGGCGCTGGCCCACTCCAGGAGCCTTTCCTTCCCCTCGCCCTCCGGCCATCCCAGCAGATCGGGCACCACGGCCAGCGGGAAGGCGACCGCGAAGTCCTGGACGGCGTCGAACGACTTCCGGGCGACGAGGTCCCGGACCAGCCGGTCCGCCCAGGACGTGACGTACCCGTTGATGTCGGCCATCGCGCGGGGCTTCAGGTGGCGGGCCACGAGCCCGCGCACGTAGGCGTGGTACGGCGGGTCGCTGGTGAAGCTACTGCCCTTCTGCGCCTTGTTCAGGGTGTCGGTCAGACCGACGCCCTCGCCGGACACGAACGTGCCGTGACGGTGCAGGGCCGCGTACACCTCGTCGTAGCGGGCGGCGCAGTGCACCTGGTGCGCCGTCAGGTACACCACCGGAGCCGCGTCGCGCAGCGCACCGTACAGGGGGTACGGGTCGGTTATCGACGCGTCCGTGTACGGATCGAGATCGAGGTGGGGGATCGTCGATGTGGAGATCACCGCTTCATCCTTTCCGCGCGAGGAGATCTTCGATCAGCGGCACCATGCCCACGGCCGTCGGCGCGGTCGCGCCCTGCTCCGCCAGTTTCCGGGCCTTGGAGGAGTAGGACGGATCCCCGAGCATCTCCTTGACCACCTGCGTGATCGCCTCCGGGGTGCCCTCCTCGCGGTAGAGCGTCCGCGCGCACCCGTAGTCCGTGAGGTGCTTCAGCCTCGGGACGAAGGCCTCGAAGGGGTTGAGGATCAGCTGCGGAGTCGCCGTGTTGATGGCGTTGATGGCCGTCAGTCCGCCCGCCGGATGGATGATCACCTCACAGGTCGGGAGGATGGCCTCCAGCGGGATCCAGCCGGCGCGCACCCGGGGGTACTTCTCCTGCAGCCGCTGCCCCTCCGCCTCGCCGATGGCCACGACGACCTCGACCTCGAGTTCCAGCAGCCCTTCGACGATGGCCGAGATGCGGTCCATCGCGCCGGGGAAGGCGTACCGGAAGCTTCCCATCGTCAGGCACACGCGCCCGGCGTCCGGAGCCGTCAGCATCCACGGCTCGATCGCCCGCTGCATGTTGTGCGGGGTCCAGCGCATGAAGGTGCCGGTCGCCCCGACCAGGCCGGGCGGGCAGATGTCGATCTTCAGCGAGGGGTCGGGCAGTGCGTCCGAGCCGATCCTGGCCAGCTCGTCCGCCATCTCCTCGAGGAGGTACTCCTCGTAGCCGCCGACGTCGAACAGGTCCCAGGACTGCCGGACGAAGGGGATGCCGAGGAACCGGGCGGCGATCTCGGCACCGTGTCCCTGGCTGCCCGCGATCAGGACATCGGCGCCCCACGTCCGGGCGACGTCCACCAGGTCGTCGAAGACGTGGCTTCCCTGACGCCCGAACCAGTGGCCCAGGTAGGGCATCTCCTGCTCGGGCCGGTGGGGGTACTCGATCGCCGGCTTGCCGCCGGCGGCCGCCTTGATGCTCTCGGTCGTGTGCCCCCGGGCCACCGGGAGGGACGGCAGACCGATGCCGGTGACGGCGCCGGACATCTCCTCGAAGGACGCCACCAGGACGTCGTGCCCGGACAACCGGAGTGCCGAGGCGAGGGGTCCGATGGCGAACGCGCTGGCCGGGCTCGTGCCCGCGGCGTAGAAGAGGGCCTTCACGCGGCGCCCTCCCGTGACCGGTCCTTGTCTCGTTCCGCGAAGTAGGCCTCCTTCAGGCCCACGGTCTCGAAGTCGATGACGGCGAGGCCCGAGGTCAGCAGACGACTCGAACGCAGCTCCCGGACCAGGTCCAGGTAGTTGTCCATCTCGTCGAAGCCCAGGATGAAGAAACTCTCCGCCTCACGGCCGTACTTGATGGCGCGCACCGGTGTTATCTCCCCGCCCCGCTTCACGAAGGCGCCGATGCTGGGGAAGACGTGCTCGTGTTCGACCGTGATGCGCTCGTCGAGGGACAACTCGTACCACGGGGTGAGGTAGTTGACGACAAGGACGGCGGCGAACTTCATGCCGGGCTCTCCGATCGGGTTGCCTGCGGACGCAGTACGGCATGCATGTGCCAGATGTGGGAGACGACGTTCCCGGCTTCGTCCACCATCTGGGCGGCGAGGTTGTCGGTGGGGGCGTTCACCTCGAAGGTCCGCGGGTCGACCATCTGGGCGACGGCCTCCGGCGGCAGCGAGCTGTGGTACCGCGTCGCCTCGATCACCTTGATGTCCCAGTCGGCGCCGAACGCCTCCCGCAACTCCGGTTCGGAGATGCGGCGCGGACCCGGGTAGTCGGGGGTCAGTTCCTTCGAGAAGGTGAACAGGTGCAGCTCGGCCACCTCCTTGCACAGGGTCCGCAGGAGCTCCGTGTAGCGCGGCACCTCCTCCTGCGGCAGTGTGTGGAAGAAGGCGCTGTCCAGGACGGTGTCGTACCGGACACCGGACTCCGCGAGGCGGAAGGCGTCGGTCACCTGGAAGTCGACGCTCACGCCGTGGTCCCGGGCCTTGTCGCGCCCGCACTGGACGGCGACCTCCGAGATGTCGACCGCGGAGACCCGCAGCCCCCGGGAAGCCAGGTAGAGCGCGTTGTCTCCGAGCCCGCAGCCCAGATCGAGGACGTGCCCGCGGAAGCCGCCGCGATCACAGATCGCGCGTACGGCCGGCTGCGGGCCGCCGATGTTCCACGGCATGAGGGGGCCTGACTTCTCCCCGTCCTGGTAGAGCTTCTCGAAGGGGATCTTCTCCGTGCTGCCCGTTGGCATCGAGCGCCACTCCTCTCAGAGTCCTATGGACATGCTGTGATGGAAGGTGTTCAAGGGGTCCCACGCGCGCTTCGCCGACCTCAGACGGGCGTAGTTGTCCTTGTAGTACAGGTGGTGCCAGGGCTCCTCGGAGCGGTTGCGGGCCGGATCCAGGAGATCCGCGTCGGGGTAGTTGATGTAGCAGCCGTCCGTGCGGCCGCCGGTGACGGGCACCCCTCCCGTGCCGGCGAAGAACTCCTCGTAGAGCCCGCGCAGCCAGCCGAGGTGCAGCTCGTCCAGCTCCGCGTCCTGCCAGGCCGAGAACCAGGACGACTTCACGACGGAGTCCCGCTGGGGGACGGCGGCGTCCGACGGCCCCCGACGGTTGATCTCTCCCCCGTAGCTGTTGAACATGACGTACGAGGCCTGGCCGGGGTGGTCGGCGTGCAGGTGCCGGTGGAGCACCGAGAGCTGCTCGTCGGTGGGTGCCGCGCGGTGGTAGGCGGACTTGGAGGCGGAGCGGGCGCCCATGACGTCACCGCAGTCGGCCTGACTCATGTAGCGGGTGCCGGTGAGCCAGCTCATGACACCCCCTCGGGGGATGCCCACCACGCCGGTGCCCTCGGTCAGGGACGCGACGAACCGCTCGAGGATCTCGCCCTCGGGGTCCACGTCGGCGTCCTGCTGGACCATCAGCTGCAGGACGCCCGAGCTGACGTGGTTCACGAAGAAGGTGGCGAACAGCGAGGATTCCGGCGACCCCGGCTCGGAGTGGCGTTCATGCCACTCGAAGAAACGTCTCATCACAGTGACGAAGGACGTCTCGTCGATCATGGCCCAGGGGAACACCACCTTCCGGACGTGCAGTCGGCCGGCGGCGCGGGGCAGGCCGACGGGCTGCGTGGCGAGGTGCTCCGGGCTGCGGAACTCGTACGCCGTGACCACGCCGAAGTTGCCGCCGCCACCGCCGGTGTGTGCCCAGAAGAGCTCACCGAGATCGCCGGTGTCATCGGCCCTCGCCGTCACGAGGCGAACGGTGCGGGACTCGTCGACGACGGCGACCTCCACCGCGTGCAGGTGGTCGACCACCAGCCCCAGCTGGCGCGACAGCGGCCCGTAACCACCTCCGGCGACCAGGCCGCCCATGCCGACCGCGGAGCAGGCCCCGAGCGGCAGGGCCGCGTTCCACCGGCGGAACAGGGCCTTCTGGACCTGGTCGACCGTCGCACCGGAACCGACGCGCACCCCTGCGCCGTCCGCGGCCGGGCCGATGGCATGGAGGTTGTGCAGGTCAAGGACGAGGTCCCGGCGCGGCGTGCCGACGAAGTCCTGGCCGCAGTGACCGCCGGACCGGCAGGCGACCCCCCGCCCTTCCGTGACGGCCTTCTGCAGGGAGGCGACGACGTCGTCCGGCGTGGCGGGGAGGAAGAACTCCTCGGGCTCGACGACGAACCGGTGGTTGTCCGAGTGCGACAGTTCGATGTACCGCGGGTCCTCGCGGCCCACCGTGAACGGCGGTACGGAAGCGGTCACGACGCGTACCCCTCGACCGACTGGGTGAACACGGTCTCGTAGGTGTTGGACTCCCGCGAGGTCAGCAGCGCCTTGCCGCGTGCGCGCATCTCCCGGTCGTGCGCCGGGCGTTCCTCCTCGGGCATGGCGTGGAACGCCTCGTAGGAGGCCGCGTCGTCCCACTGGGCGTAGTTGATGACCATGTCGCCGTCGAGCGCCCTGAGGATGCTGTGGGACCGGTACCCGGGCACCTGCCGCATCCAGTCGTCCGGCTTCTCCAGCAGGGACACGAGCTCGCCCTGGTCCTTGGGGTCGCACCCCATCAGGACGATGACGGTCAGGTCCCCCCGGTCCGGGCCGATCTCCGTGCGGGCGGCACCGTCCTTCGTCTGGACGGACACCACCTCGGTCTTCAGCAGGTGCACCGACGTGGTGAGTTCGGTGAAGTAGGGGACCGTGTTGTGCTTGAAGTTCTCCCCCTCGTACCGCTCCCTCAGGTCGTTGATCGACCGCCACTGTATGTAGTTGGCCGCACAGGGCCTCGCCACCCCCGCGTGCAGGGTGGACGACCGCCATCCCGGGTAGTTCGCGTTCGCGATGATGCCGCGCATGGCGTCCAGGAGGGTCGCCTGCTTCTGGGAGTCGGTGGTGTTGAACAGGTTGAACACGGTCAGGGAGCCGTTCTCGGGCTCGATGATCGGCATGAGGCCTTCCATGAGGTGTCGGACGGCCCCGGAGGGCCGGCTGTGGCTGATGGGTTCTGACCTCGGTGACGACGAGGACACGGGCGACCGGCTCTCCGGGCCGCCCGGACCGCCCGGACCGCCTGTCGGGATGCCCGCCGCACACCCGGCCCGGCGGCCGGCGTCACCGGCTGCGGGAAGAGCCCGGCGTACCGGTCTCCCCCGAGACCTTCCTTCCTTCGACGACGGACTGGAGTCCGGCGCGGCTGACCCCGACCAGCTCGATGCCGACCTCGGCCAGCAGGAGCCGGAACTCCTCCACGGTGCGCTGTTTGCCTTCGCACAGGAGGAGCATGTCCATGTCCATGAGGGAGATCGCCTTGTCCGCCGTGTCGTCCAGGCCCGCCACAGCCTCCACGACGGCGATGTGCGCCCCCTCGTGCATGGCCTCCGCGATGTTCCTGAGGATGAGACGGGAACGGCCGTCGTCCCAGTCGTGCAGCACGTTGGAGATCATGAACAGGTCGCTGCCCGACGGAACGCCGTCGAAGAAGGAGCCGGACTTCACCGTGACGCGGTGGGCCACCGCCGCGTCCGACAGCTCCGGCAGGGACCGCGACACGACGTCCGGCTGGTCGAAGAGGACACCGGTCATCTCGGGGTGCTTGCGGAGCACGGCGGCCAGCAGCGCCCCCCTCCCCCCGCCCACGTCGGTGACACTGCTGAACCGGGAGAAGTCGAACGCCTCGATCACGGGCTGGATGACGCGCTTGGACAGTTCGGTCATGGCCGAGTTGAAGACGGCCGCGGTGTCGGGATCCGACTCCATGAACTCCCACACGCCCGAGCCGTGCATCGCGGCGAAGGGAGAGCGGCCGGTGCGCACCGCGGTGGCCAGGTGGGCCCAGGTCGCGCGTTCGGCGGTCGACCCCGTCCACCGCGCGAAGTTGCGCATGGAGCCGTCGTCGGAGGCCAGGGCCCGGCCCAGCTCGGTCAGCTCCAGCGTGTCGTGCTCGCCCCTCCGCAGCAGCCCCACGGAGGCGCCGGCGCGGAAGAAGCGCTCCGCGGTGTCGTGCTCCAACCCCAGCCGGACCGCCAGTTGCGCGGGCGTCAGCCCGCCGGCGGCCAGGCCGTCGGCCACGCCCAGTTCCGCGAACGTGCTGACGACACCGGCGCGCCAGCCTCCCATCAGGAGGTCGAGGATCTGCACGGCGACGGGTGCCGACGGGGGCAGCGATCCCGATGCGGTAATGGTCATGATGTCCCTTCGACTGGTGGACATGCGGGGAGGTGAGGCACCGCTGCAAGGGCAGTTCGCTCTCGGACACACTTTGTTCGTGATGCCTCACCGGCGCTAGGTATCCTCATGGGATGGTCCCGGGAAGCAGCGCCTGAACTGCGCAGAGTGCTGCCGGACGGGAGCGGATGCCCCGCCCGGCAGCACTCAGCGGCTGGTGGAACGGACGACCGTGCGCAGCCGGGCCGGCACGGTCCGGTGGAAGGGCGGCCCTGCGGTGATCCGGGCGGCCCGCCCCCGTGCTCCCGGCGTCCCACGCTCCGTGGGCGCGGGACGCCGGACACCTCATGATCCCGACGACGGCCCTGTGGGGTCCGGCCGGCGAGGGGGCGCTCGTCGAGGAGCGCGGTGCTACTTCGCGTCCACGTCGGCTCCCTCGGCCCCGCGGGGAGCGTGCTCCCCTCCCCGCTGCTGGGCGTCCCCCTTGGGCCGCGGGATGAGGAAGGTCGCCAGCATCCCGAGCGCCAGCAGCGCGGCGCAGGTGTAGCCGTTGATCTGGATCGCGTAGGACATGGCGTCGCGGGCGGCGTCGGCGGCGGCTGCCGTGTCCGGGTTCTCACTCAGTCCGGAGATCATCGCGCCGGCGCTGTCGGAGACCGCCGACGACAGCTCGTTCGCCTCCGTCGCGGGCGTCCCCTGGTCGACGAGCCGGTCGGACAGGTCGGAGTCCAGTGCCGTGAAGAAGGTCGACGTCAGAATCGCGATGCCGAGCGCGGAACCGAGCTGACGTGCGGCGCTCTGGATGCCGGATCCCTGGCCGGCGTGCCGCGGCGGCACGTCCGCCAGGACGACGTTGGTGACCTGCGCCGTAGCGAACCCGACTCCCATGCCGTACAGGAAGAGGGCGATGCCGATGACCCACCACTGCGAGTCGCTGCTGGCCAGCAGACCGAACATCAGCAGACCGACGGCCTCGAGGACGAGGCCGATGCGCACCAGCCCGATGGGGCCGACGTTCTCGGCCATGCCGAAGCTCGCGCCGCTCGCGAAGAAGCTGCCGACCGCGACGACGAAGACGATCAGTCCGGTCTGGAGCACCGAGTACCCCAGCGTGTACTGGAGCCACAGGGGGAGAACGGCGAGCATGCCGAACTCCGCCAGCGCGATGATCAGCGTCGCGATGTTGCCCGTGCTGAAGGACTTGATGCCGAACAGCGAGGTGTCCATGAGCGGCGCCGTGCCGTCCACCCGGGTGAGCCGGACCTGGCGCTGCAGGAACAGCCCCAGGCACACCACGGAGACGACCAGGGCGACCGGGATGACGGACAGCTCCACCGAGTCGCCGAAGGGGCCGAAGCTCTTGCGCGGGTCCCACCACCCGTAGTTGCGGCCCTCGATCAGCGCGAAGGCGAGAAGTCCGAGGCCCAGCACCGACAGCACACCGCCGACGGCGTCGACCTTGCCCGGCTGCGCGGGGGACTGGTCCAGGAACTTCAGGACGCCCGCGATGATCAGCACCACGACGAAGATGTTGATGCCGAACGCCCACCGCCAGGAGAACTCGGCGAGCCAGCCGCCCAGGAGCGGGCCGACCGCGGCGGCCGCACCGATCGTGGACCCCCAGATGGCGAAGGCCTTGCCCCGGTCGGCTCCCCGGAAGGACATGTTGAGCAGGGCGAGCGAGGTCGGCATGATGATCGCGCCGCCGACGCCCTGGGCGAACCGGCTGGCGATCAGGAGTTCCCCGGTGGGCGCCAGGGCGGCGGCGATGCTCGCCAGCCCGAACACCACCGTGCCGATGAGGAACAGCCGGCGTGCTCCCACCACGTCCGACAGACGCCCCATCACCAGCAGCAGAGCGGCCAGGATGATCGCGTAGGACTCCTGGATCCACTGGGCGCCGAAGGCCGAGATCTCGAGGTCGTCGATGATCGGCGGCATCACCACGTTGACGATGGTGAAGTCCACGACCACCAGCGACACACCGAGGGAAATGGCGAGCAAGCCCAGCCAGGGGTCCCGGTTGGCCGGCGAGGACCGAGTTGGATTGTCAGACACTGCGTTCATCCGTCCTATGTGACACACATGGCCCAGTTGGGTCGCCGGGGGCGAGACAAGGGGGTAGGGCGGGGGAGCCTCCCGCCCCCGGCGCAGTGGCACTATGACAGGAGAAGAGGACGGATTCTGACCTCTACTGACATCGATCCGGAGGGCAATTCTTGATCGCCAACCGCACGCTGGAGCTTCTCAGCCTGTTACAGACCCAGAGGGAGTGGACCGGTGACGGGCTGGCCGAGCGGCTGGGTGTGTCCCCGCGGACCGTCCGGCGCGACATCAACCGACTCCGCGAGCTGGGCTACCCCGTCACGGCGACGAAAGGCCCCTCCGGCTCCTACCGGCTGTCCCGCGGAGCGCGTCTTCCTCCCCTGATAGTCGACGACGAGCAGGCCCTGGCCATCGCCCTGTCCCTGCAGACAGCGCCGGCCTCGGTGACCGGCATGGGAGACGCCACCAAACGTGCGCTGAACTCCATCCAGGAACTGTTGCCGCCTCATCTGGCCCACCGGCTCGCCACCTTCTCCGTCGAACAGATCGAGAACGCGTGGGAACTCGCTCCGCCGCAGGTCGATCCCTCCCTGCTCGCGCAGCTCAGCAGCGCCGCCCAGCAGCGTGACCTCGTGAGGTTCTCCTACCGCTCCATCCACCACGACTCGATGCAGGACGGCGAGGTCCTGGCCGAACCCCACCGGCTCGTCGTCTGGTCGGGGCGCTGGTACCTGGTGGCCTACGACCAGCAGCGGAGCTCATGGCACGCCTACCGGGTCGACCGCATCAAGGATCTGGCGCCCACCGCCTGGCGCTTCGGCGAGCGGGAGGGCCCCGACGAGGACATCACCCGCTTCGTCCAGAACCAGCCCGATCGCGGTGACACCCCGGACACCTGGCCCTGCTGGGGCACCGTCCTGATGGAGTGTCCCGCGTCGCTGGTGGCGAAGTGGGCGCCGGGAGTGGCGAGTTTCGAGGCGATCGACGACAGGGTCACCCGGATCCAGATGGGCGCGTGGTCGTGGTCGGCGCTCATCGGCTTCCTGATCACCTTCAGTTGCCGCTTCACCGTCGAGGGTCCGCCCGAACTCGTCGCCGCGGCCCGCAGGGTGATGGGCCTCATCGACGTCGACATTCCGTCCCACGACCCCCTCGCGGAGCCGTCGAGCCGCACGCCCGGCCCCTCGGCCGGCCGGTGACGCCGTGGCCGCGGCACCCCCGCACCCCGGGGAACCGCCGGGTCAGCGGACCGCCTGTCCCAGCTCGGCGCGCTGCCGCAGCGGTTCCCACCAGTCCCGGTTCTCCCGGTACCAGGAGACGGTCTCCGCGAGGCCGGTGGCGAAATCCTTGCGGGGCTCGTAGCCCAGCTCCAGGGTGATCTTGGCGCAGTCCACCGAGTAGCGCCTGTCGTGTCCCTTGCGGTCGGCGACGTACTCCACCGACTCCCAGCCGGCCCCGCACGCCTCCAGGAGCAGTGACACCAGTTCCTTGTTGGTGAGCTCGGTGCCGCCGCCGATGTTGTAGACCTCGCCGGGTCTGCCCTTCGTGCGGACCAGTTCGATGCCCTGGACGTGGTCGTCGATGTGCAGCCAGTCGCGGACGTTGAGCCCGTCCCCGTACAGCGGGACGGTGCGGCCCTCGAGGAGACGCGTGATGAACAGCGGGATCAGCTTCTCGGGGAAGTGGTGATGGCCGTAGTTGTTGGAGCAGCGGGTCACCCGGACGTCGAGGCCGTGGGTGCGGTGGTGGGCGAGGGCGACGAGGTCGGCGGCGGCCTTCGAGGCCGCGTAGGGCGAACTGGGTGACAGCGGGTGCGTCTCCGGCCACGAACCGAACGGGATCGAGCCGTACACCTCGTCCGTGGAGACCTGGACGAAGACGCCGCGGCCGCCTCCGTGGTGGCGCAGCGCCGCGTCGAGCAGGACCTGCGTTCCGCCCACGTTCGTGCGGACGAACTCGGCGCCCCCCAGGATCGACCGGTCCACGTGCGACTCCGCGGCGAAGTGCACGATCTGGTCGTGCTCGGCGACCAGCCGGTCCACGACCGCGGCGTCGCAGACATCGCCCTGGACGAGGCGGAACCCGGGGTGGGCACGGACCGGGTCGAGGTTGGCCGGGTTGCCGGCATAGGTCAGTTTGTCGAGCACGGTGATGCGGACCCCGGCGGGCCCGTGCGGGCCGAGCAGGGTGCGGACGTAGTGGGAGCCGATGAAGCCGGCACCACCGGTGACGAGGATCCTCGTGGCGGTCATGACGAGATACGCACCTCGCTGTGGTCCCCGAGAACCAGCCGGTGGGCCGCCGGCACGCCGGCGGCGGGGGTCACCTCGACGTTCCGCCCGATCAGGGAACTCTCCACGCGGCGGACGCCCCGCACCGTGGCCCCGGCGAGGACGATGGAGAACTCGATCTCGCTGGACTCGATCCGGCAGTCCGCCGCTATCGACGTGGACGGGCCGACGTAGGAGCCGGTGATCCGCGTGTTGGCGCCGATCACGGCCGGCCCCACGATCCGCGATCCGCGGATCTCGGCGCCCGCCTCGATCGTGACCTGGCCGATGACCTCGCTGTCCGCGTCGACATAGCCGTCGACCCGGCCTTTGGCGCCCTCCAGCACGGCCCGGTTGACCTCGAGCATGTCGATGACGTTCCCGGTGTCCTTCCAGTAACCGGAAATGGTGGTGGAGCGGACGTCGTACCCGTGGTCGATGAGCCACTGCAGGGCGTCGGTGATCTCCAGCTCGCCGCGTGCGGACGGCTCGATGCCCCGGACTGCCTCGTGCACCGCGGAGGTGAACAGGAAGACGCCGACCAGGGCCAGGTCGCTGCGCGGCGCGGCCGGCTTCTCCTCCAGCGCCACCGCCTTCCCGTCGTCGTCGAGTTCGACGACACCGAACGCGCTGGGGTCGGCCACCTTGGTCAGGAGGATGTGCGTGTCGGGTCGGCTCTCGCGGAACCCGGCCACGAGATCCGCGATACCGCCCACGATGAAGTTGTCACCGAGGTACATGACGAAGTCGTCGTCGCCGAGGAACTCCCGGGCGATCAGGACGGCATGGGCGAGACCGAGCGGCGCCGCCTGCCGTATGTAGGTGACGTCCAGACCGAAGGCGGAGCCGTCGCCGACCGCCTGCTGGATCTCGGCGGCCGTGTCCCCGACGACGATGCCGACCTCGGTGATGCCTGCCTCCGCGATCGCCTCCAACCCGTAGAAGAGCACGGGCTTGTTGGCTACGGGGACGAGCTGCTTGGCGTAGGAATGGGTGATGGGCCTCAGGCGGGTTCCGGCCCCGCCGGACAGTACGAGAGCCTTCATGGCGGCGCAGTCTAGGCGGATGGGGAAACATCTCAATCGGCCCGACAGCGCACGGATGTCTGGAAACAACGGTCGGTAGAGGTCAGGAACTGACCTCTACCGCTCATAATCTGGCCGCTCCCCTCTCCCCGGAGATCAGCTTCGAGAGCTCGGTCCCTACCGAAGGAGCGAAACAGATGATCAGGATCGCCGTCATCCTCGGAAGCACGCGTCCCGGCCGCCGCGGGGCCGTGGTGGCCCAATGGGTCGCCGAGGTCGCCGCGCGGCATCCCGCGGCGGTGATGGGCGAGGCGGAGTTCGAGCTGGTCGACCTGGCGGAGTACGGCCTCCCGTTGCTCGACGAGCCCGTGCCGGCGATGTTCGGCCAGTACCAGAAGGAGGAGACCCGGCGGTGGGCCGCCGCCATCGGCTCGTTCGACGGATTCGTCTTCGTCACGCCGGAGTACAACCACTCGGTGCCCGCCGCGCTGAAGAACGCCATCGACCACCTCTTCGCCGAGTGGACCGACAAGGCGGCCGGGTTCGTCAGCTACGGCGTGCACGGGGGAACCCGTGCCGTCGAGCACCTGCGGCTGGCCCTGGCCGAGGTGAAGGTGGCCGGGGTGCGCAGCCAGGTCGTCCTGTCGGTGTTCAACGACTTCGACTACACGGGATGCGACATGACGGACCCGACGGCCATGGGCCGGTTCACGCCGGGACCGCAGCAGGAGCAGACGGTGAACACGATGCTGGACGAGGTCGTCGCCTGGTCGACGGCGCTCAAGCCGCTGCGTGCGGCTGCGACCGCTGACGCGGACGGCCGGGCCGTGTCGGTGTGACGCACCGGTCCGCCCGCCGGATCCCCTGGTGAACGTGCTGGTCGCGGCCCTCGTCGAGGGCCGCGACCAGCACGTTCGCCTGTGCGGGCGAGCGTGGCCGCCGCGCCGCGGGTGGGCGGCGGCAGCGCGCGCCGGCCGGACCGATCGCCGAGTGGCTTGTTACGTGCCGGGGGCGACGGCGCCGGAGGGGGACGCGCCGAAAGAAACCGGTCAGTCGAGTTCCCCTTCGATAACACGGATATCCCCCCGTCCTCACTTCGGGTGACCTACTTCGGCCGTGCGACTCCGAGCATCGTGAGCGGCATGACGTTGCACGCCGCAGAAGCCATACCGTCACACGTACCGGTTCTCGTCGTGGGAGCCGGCCCGACAGGTCTCATGCTCGGCGCCGAGCTGGCGCTCCACGGCAGCCGACCGCTGGTGATCGACGCGCTGCCGAGCCCGAGCGGACAGTCCCGGGCCCTGGGCTTCACGGTGCGGACGCTGGAGATCTTCAAGCAGCGCGGCATCCTGGGCCGTTTCCAGGGACTCGCCCCGGTGCCCGGAGTCCATTTCGCCGGCCTCAGCATCAAGGGCGATCACCTCTCCAGCTCGATGCGCCCGGCCAACCAGTACCCGCAGTCCAAGACCGAACAGGTCCTCGCCGCCTGGGCCGAGGAGCTGGGAGCACCGGTGCGGCGCCCGTGGACGTTGACGTCCATGGAGCCCACCGGCACCGGGTACCGCTGCGTGCTCAGCGGCCCCGCCGGGCAGCAGACCGTCGACGCCGACTACGTGGTCGGCTGCGACGGAGCGGGGAGCTTCGTCCGCGAGGCGATCGGCATGCCGACCAAGCGCACTCCCCCATCCGTACAGATGCTCCTCGGTGATCTGCGCGGGTGCGGTCTGCCCGACGAACCCTTCGGGGTCAAGCACGAAAAGGGCATGGTCATGTCCGCACCGCTGGGCGACGGGACGGAACGCGTCATCGTCTGTGACTTCACCCAGCCGATGCGGCCGCAGGGCACTCCCGTCACGCACGACGAGATCAAGGCCGCCTACGAGCAGGTCGTCGGCAGCCCCCTGGCGGACGGCGAATGTCTCTGGGCGAGCTCGTTCTCGGACGCGTCCTCCCTCGTGGAGTCCTACCGGTCCGGTCGTGCGCTGCTCGTCGGCGACAGCGCGCACACCCATCTCCCCGCCGGCGGGCAGGGCATGAACGTCTCGATACAGGACGCGGTGAACGTCGGCTGGAAGCTCGCGCTGGTCAGCCAGGGCCGCGCGCCGGACACTCTGCTGGACACCTACCACGCCGAGCGGCACCCGGTCGGCAGGGAACTGCTGCTCAACACCGCCGCCCAGGGCCAGGTCTTCCTGCGCGGCCCGGAAGTGGACCCGCTGCGCGAGGTCCTGCGGCGACTGCTGAACATCCGGGAGGTGTCCGTCCTGCTGGCCGACGGAGTCAGCGGACTGGACATCCGCTACGACATGGGTCTCCCGGAAGCGCCGCCACCCACGGGTGAACGGCTGCCGCCGGACGTGTTCCACGTCGTCGGGACCGGCGGCGACGCCGTCGAGGAGTTGCGGCACGGCGCCGCTCTGCTGATCGTCCCGTCCCCCGACAGCCCGGCGTCCTCGCTGGTCGCTCCGTGGCGGGACCAGGTGCGCGTCGTGCACGCGCGCCCCACGGACCCGGACTGGGGCGGGGAGCCGGCCGCGTCGTCCCACTGGTTCGTGCGACCGGACGGACACATCGCGTGGGCGGGCACCGAATTCAGCGAGTTGAGCGCCTCACTGAGCCGCTGGCTCGGTCGGCCCGCCGCGTAACCAGAGGAGGAAGAACCCCTTGTTCAGCTCTCTCATCGTCGCCCGGATGGACACCGGCCACGCCGAAGCGGTGGCCGACGTCTTCGCCGGCTTCGACGCCACCGACATGCCCGCGCGGATGGGCACGCGGCGCCGCGAACTCTTCCGCTACCGCGGCCTCTACTTCCACCTCCAGGACTTCGAGACCCCCGACGGGACCGGAGCGGTCGAGGCGGCCAAGTCCGACCCGCGGTTCATCCGGGTGAGCAACGACCTGAGGCCCTACATCGAGGCCTACGCCCCGGACTGGCAATCACCGAAGGACGCCATGGCAGAGCGCTTCTATCACTGGAGTTCCGAACGATGAGCCGCAGGGTCTTCATCACCGGAGTCGGCGTCGTCGCGCCGGGAGCCGTCGGACGTGACCCCTTCTGGGAGCTGCTGACCCAAGGGCGCACGGCCACCCGCCGGCTCAGCCTCTGCGACCCGGAGCCCTTCCGGTCCCAGGTGGCCGCGGAGGCCGACTTCGACGCCGAGGCGGCGGGGCTGTCGGAGCGGCAGTCCGCGGAACTGGACCGGGCGGCGCAGTTCGCCCTGGTCGCCGCCCGTGAGGCGGTCGAGGACGCGGCATGGTCCGAGACGTGTCCTCCCGAACGCGCCGGAGTGATCGTGGGTTCGGCCGTCGGAGCCACGACCAAGCTCGAGGAGGTCTACCGGAAGCTCAGCCGGGACGGCTCCCTCTGGGACGTGGCCCCCGACTCCCCCGCCGGGCTGTACTCGTACTTCGTGCCCAGCTCGTTCGCCTCCGACATCGCACGCGACCTCGGCGTCACGGGGCAGAGCGGCGTCGTGTCGACCGGGTGCACCTCCGGGATCGACTCCGTCGGCAACGCCTGGGAACTGATCCGGAGCGGCATCCTGGACTCCGCCGTCTGCGGTGCCACCGACGCCCCCATCTCGCCCATCACGGTCGCCTGCTTCGACACGATCAAGGCGACATCGACGTACAACGACACCCCGGAGAGCGCCTCACGGCCGTTCGACGCCACGCGGGGCGGCTTCGTCCTCGGCGAGGGCAGCGCGATGTTCGTCCTCGAATCGGAGGAATCCGTCCACCGTCGCGGCGCACGCGTCTACGGCGAGATCCGCGGCTACGCGAGCCGCTGCAACGCCTACCACATGACCGGTCTCAAGGCCGACGGGCGCGAGCTGGCGGAGGCCGTCGTCTCCGCTCTCGGCCAGGCAGGCGTGGACCCGGGCCGGCTCGACTACGTCAACGCCCACGGCAGCGGCACGAAGCAGAACGACCGCCACGAGACCGCCGCGCTGAAGTCGTCCCTCGGACCCGCCGCCCACGACGTGCCGATCAGTTCGATCAAGTCGATGATCGGCCATTCGCTGGGCGCCATCGGGTCGTTGGAGATCGCCGCCTGCGCCCTGGCGCTGCGGGACGACGTGATCCCGCCGACGGCCAATCTCACCCGGCCGGATCCGGAACTCGATCTGGACTACGTGCCGGTCCACGCGCGCAAGCAGCCGACCAACAGCGTGCTCACGACCGGAAGCGGCTTCGGTGGGTTTCAGAGCGCCATGGTTCTCACGGACCCGGAGCATCACTCATGACCGCACACATCACCGGCATCGACATCGTCTCCCCGCTGGGCCTGTCCCGCGAGGAACACTGGAAGGCCCTCCTCGACGGTTGCAGCGGCCTGAGGGCGACGCAGTCGTTCGACTCCAGCAGGTACGACAACCCCATCAGCGGGGAGGTGCCCCACTTCGCCCCGGAGGGCCTGCCCAAGCGGCTGCTGCCGGCCACCGACCGGATGACCCAGATGTCGCTGGTCGCCGCGGCGGGGGCGTTCGACGACAGCGGTGTCGACATGAGCCGGGTCGACCCCCTCGGAGTCGGTGTCATGACGGCGTCCACCGCGGGTGGCTACGCGTTCGGGCAGAAGGAGCTGCAGAACCTGTGGTCCAAGGGGCCCAGGTACGTCAGCACCCATCAGTCCTACGCCTGGTTCTACGCGGTCAACACCGGTCAGATCTCCATCCGGCACGGCTGCCAGGGCCACAGCGGAGTGATCGTCGCGGACGACGCCGGCGGGCTCGACGCGATCTCCTTCGCCGCCCGCCGTCTGGCGCGCGGGAACCGCGTCATGCTCACCGGGTCGGTGGACAGCACCATGTGTCCCTGGGGGCGGGTCGCGCACACCTCGACCGGCATGCTCTCGGCATCCACCGACGCGCGGGCCGCGTACCTTCCGTTCGACGCACGAGCCAACGGGTGGGTCAACGGCGAAGGCGGCGCGCACCTCGTGCTGCAGCCCCACAGTGACGGCCGCTACGCGGCGGTGCTCGGTCACGGTGCGACCATGGACGATCCCCGCGCCGCCCCGGGCACGGGCCTCGTCCGGGCGATCCACCTCGCGCTCGGCGCGGCGCGGCTGCGCCCCGGCGACATCAGTGTGGTGTTCGCCGACGCGGCCGGCACCCGGGAGGGGGACACCGCCGAGGCCGCCGCCCTCGCCGAGGTCTTCGGGCCGGATTCCGTCCCCGTCACCGCGCCCAAGGCGGCGACCGGCCGGATGGGCTGCGGGACGGCCGCACTCGACGTCGCGACGGCGGTGCTCGCCCTCCGCGACCAGACGATTCCCCCCACCGTCAACGTCCAGGCCGACGCGTCCCTGGGGGTCAACCTGTGCAGCGTCGCCACACACCACCCCCTCACCAACGTCCTGGTCCTGGCCCGGGGCGTCGGTGGGTTCAACTCGGCCCTGATCGTCGGGAAATGAGAGAAGGAGCAAGGAATGTCCGCACGCGTCACCATGGACGATCTCAGGCGAGCCCTCGAGGAGGGCTCCGGTGTCGACGAAGGCGTCGATCTTGACACCGACCTCGAAACCATGGCGTTCTCCGAGCTGGGGTACGACTCCCTTGCGGTGCTGGAGACCGGCCTGCGCCTCGGCCGCGAGAACGACATCGAGCTCGACGACTCGGTGTTCGCCGACCTCGACACGCCTCAGCAGATGCTGGACGCGGTCAACGATGCCCTCGCGCGTCAGGCGGCGGCATCGTGACCCTTCCCCGTCATGCCCTGGTCACCGGCGGTTCCAGCGGCATAGGAAAGTCCGTCGCACGGCGCCTGGCCTCGGCCGGCCACACCGTCACGATCTGCGGTCGTGACTCCGAAAGGCTCCAGCAGGCCGCCAAGGAACTGTCGGAGCAGGGTGCACCCGTCACCTCGCTGATCGCCGACGTCAGCAAGCCGCGCCAAGTGGGCGATCTGGTCCGCGAGGCCGTGGAGACGAACGGTCCCCTCGGGATCCTCGTCAACAACGCGGGCAGGAACGGAGGCGGCCGGACCGCGGAGCTGAGCGACGAGCTGTGGCGGGAGGTACTGAGCACCAACCTCGACAGCGTCTTCTACGTCACGCGGGAGGTGCTGGCCCGTGGCGGCATCGGCGAGGTGGACCACGCCCGGATCATCAACATCGCCTCCACCGCGGGGAAGCAGGGAGTTCTGCTGGCCGCCCCGTACTCCGCCTCCAAGCACGGTGTCGTCGGCTTCACCAAGGCGGTGGGCAAGGAGCTGGCCCCCCAGGGGATCACCGTGAACGCCGTCTGCCCGGGCTACGTGGAGACCCCGATGGCCTCACGGGTCCGGCAGGCCTACGCAGGCGCCTGGAAGACCACGGAGGCCGAGGTGCTGTCCGCCTTCGAGGCGAAGATCCCGCTCGGCCGGTACAGCACGCCCGACGAGGTCGCCTCGCTGGTCGAGTACCTCACGACCGAAGGCGCCGCCTCGATCACGGCTCAGGCGTTCAACGTGTGCGGCGGCCTCGGCAACTTCTAGGAGATGATTCACATGGCCGATCCGGCTCGCACAGACCTGCACTCCGCCACGATCGCCGGCAGCGCCGACGCGGTGTACCGCCGTCTGGAGGACGTCGGGCAGTGGTCCCAGATGTTCGAACCGACCATCCACGGCGCGGAACTGGCCCGGGACGGGAACAGGCAGACGATCCAGCTGTGGGCCACCGCCAACGGAGAACCCAAGGCCTGGGTCTCCGAGCGTGAGCTCGACCCCGTCGCGCGCACCATCCGCTTCGCGCAGACCGTCACCTCCTCGCCCGTCGCCGAGATGTCCGGCGCGTGGCAGGTCCTGCCCCTGTCCGAGGACACCTGCCGGGTCGAACTCACGCACACCTACCGTGCGGAGAACGACTCGGCGGAGTCGCTCACATGGATCGCCCGAGCCGTGGAGACCAACAGCACGAAGGAGCTCTCGGCGCTCAAGTTCGCCTGCGAACGGGACGCCGACAGCGAGGCCAGTCCCTTCACCTTCACCGATGCGGTGGACACCACGGTCGACCCCGTCCTGCTGTTCTCGTTCCTGGACCGCGGTGAGCTGTGGGCGGGACGCCTGGAGCACGTCGCCGAGGCCGAGATGCGGGAGTTCTCCGACGGCCTGCAGTTCCTCCGGATGCGGACGCGCACCCCGGACGGTGACACGCACGTCACCGAGTCCTACCGGGTGTCGCAGAGCCCGGCCCGGCTGCTGTACAAGCAGGTGACGCTGCCCGCGCTGCTGTCGCTGCACACCGGCGAGTGGACCATCACGCCGGCCGGGGAGAGCTGGCGGGTCACGTCGAAGCACACCGTGGCGATCGATCCCGACGCGGTGCACAAGGTTCTCGGTGCCGACGCGACGGTCTCGGACGCCAAACGGCTCGCCCGGCGCAACCTGGGCAACAACAGCCTGCGGACCCTCGAAGCAGCGGTCCGGTGGGCCGGCACCGCCGTGTCGCAGAGGTGAGTGGGGACATGACGGAGCCCGAGACCTCGGACGTTCTCGTCGTCGGCGCCGGGCCCAGCGGACTGCTCCTGGCCGGGATTCTCGCCGGGGCGGGTGCGCGGGTCACGGTGCTGGAGGCGCGGGACGCGCCCAGCCCGCAGACCCGCGCCTCCACCTTGCACGCCCGTGCCAGGGAGATCCTCGACCACCACGGAGTGGAGTTCTCCCCGGAGCTGCCCTGGAGTGCCCACGGACACTACGGCGGCCTGCGCGTGGACCTCTCCCAGGTCGACTCCGGGCGGGCCGGTGTCTGGAAGTGCCCCCAGCCGGAACTGGTACGGACGCTGACCGGCTGGGCCCGCGGGCACGGCGCGCGGCTGCTCCACGGGGAGCACGTGGAGTCCGTCCGCGAGCAGGGCGGGCGCTGTCTGGTGCGTACCCGGGCCGGCACCACGTTCAGCGGGACCCTGCTGGTCGCGGCGGACGGCCGGCGGAGCACGGTGCGGTCGCTGCTGGGGATCGAGTGCGGGGGTGAGCCGGCCACGCGCGTACTGGTGCAGGCCGATGTCCAGGGCGACGGGCTGGCGGGGCGGCGCTTCGAGCGACACGGGCGGTACACCGTGACCGCCGCACCGATCAGCCCCGGGATCACCCGGGTGATGCTGCACGATCCGCGCTGGCCCGAGGGCGAGGAACGCACGCTGGAGGACCTCCGTACGGCCTGGAAGGAGTCCACCGGCGAGACCCTGCCGGCCGAGCCGTCGTGGTCACGGACCTTCAGCGACGACACGACAGTGGCACACCCGCTGGTCAAGGGCCGTGTCGTGCTGTGCGGTGACGCCGCCCACCCCTTCGTCCCCATCGGCGGCCAGGCGCTGAACACGTCGTTGATGGACGCCGAGGCGCTGGGCTGGCGGGTCTTGGGGTATCTGGACGACGGGGACCGGCAAGGCCTCCTCGACTACCAGGACGAGCGGTTCTCGTGGCTGACCGTTCTCGCGGGGAGACTGCGCGCCCAGGCACGTCTGCTGTTCGACACCGACGCGGCGGCCACGGAACGCAAGGCGCTGGTCGCCGCGAGACTGGCCGGGGACGCGGACTACCGGCGCAGGATCGCCGACGCCCTGGCCGGTGTCGACGTGTGCTACCTGACGCCCGGCGGCGCGGTCCGCCGGCGTCTGTCCCCGGCCCGGCTCCGGGAGAGCGGAGTGAACCCCGGCGCCCGCCGCGTGCAGCGGGCGCTCGTCCCCGACGACGGAACGCGCACGGACGCCTGGATCCGTCCCGATCACCACTGGTACCCGGTGGCCCGCGCCGGGGCCCGGCAGGACTGGGACGACGCGGTGCGCCTCCACGACGACTTGGAACCCGAGGTGACGCGGTGAGAGCGTTCCTGTTCCCCGGTCAGGGGACCCAGAAGATCGGCATGGGCGCCTACCTGCGAGAACGGTACCCCCACCTGATCGCGCCGTTGTGGCGGGAGGCGGACGACGTCCTGGGTTTCCCCCTCACCCGCCTCTGCGAGGAAGGCCCCGGCGAGAAGCTCCGCCACATGCCGGTCACCCAGCCCGCCGTCTTCCTGTGCAGTTACACCGCGCTCGTCGCCGCGCAGGCGAACGGCGCGGAGCCGGACGTCATCGCGGGCCACAGTCTGGGCGAGTACTCGGCGCTGGCGGCGGCCGGCGTCCTCACCTGGCAGGAGGTTCTCCAGCTCGTCCACCGCCGCGGTCAGCTCATGGCGGAGGTGCAGCACAAGGTGGACGGGAAGATGGCGGCCGTCATCGGTCTCGCCATCGGGCAGGTCGAGGAGATCTGCGAGCAGGTGCGGTCCGAGACCGGTGAGGTGGTCGAGGTGGCCAACCACAACGAGCCCCTCCAGGTCGTCGTCTCCGGCCAGTGCGCCGCCATAGACCTCCTGGTCCAGCGCGTCGCGACGGCGACCGACGTCCGCACGTCCGTCCTGAGGATCGGTGGCCCGGCCCACTCCAGTCTCATGGGCAGCGTCGCGGGGGACTTCGTGGAGTACCTCCGGCGCTTCGACTTCTGCACGCCCAAGACGATGCTGATCTCCGGGTCGACCGCCGAGCCCTACGCGAGTGCGGAGGAGATCAGGCACCAGCTCGGCAGGCAGCTCGTGCACCGGGTGCGGTGGGTGGACGTGATGGCGCAGCTCAAGAGGCTGGAGGTCTCACAGACCTGGGAGCTGGGGCCGGGCAAGGTCCTCTCGGGATTCGTACAGCGGTCGTTGCCGGGGGTGCGGACGTACCGCGCGAATGATCTGCCGTCCTTCCTGGCCGGCGTGACGGGCTGGTGAGCCGGTGAAGCACGCAGTGCCGCATCAGGCGACCGGCGCCGCCTTTGACGGAGGGGAGTCCGCGCCCCGGTCCCTCGTGCTGATGCTCCCCGGGCAGGGGTCGCAGTTCGCTTCCATGGGGGTCCCGCTCTACGAGTCCGACGCCCGGTTCAGGAAGGCGCTCGACGACTTCTTCGACGCGTTCGGCACCGGTGCCGAGCGGCTCCGGCGCGAGTGGCTGCACGGTTCGGCCCGCGGCATCGAACGTGGGTCCTTCGCGCAGCCGATGCTGTTCGGCCTCGACTACGCGGCGGGCGCGGTGTGGCTGGAGGAGCTCAAGGGTGTCGACGTGACGCTGGTCGGTCACAGCGTGGGCGAACTGGCGGCGGCCACCCTCGCGGGGGCCTTCGACCTCGAGCTGGCGGGGGCACTCCTGGCCGAGCGGGCCCGGCTCCTCGACGCCGCCCCCCGGGGAGGGATGATCGCGTGCCGCGCGACGGAGGAGTCGCTGCGGGAGCATCTCGACGCCCTGGGCGGACGCGCCGTCATAGCGGCGGAGAACGCGGACAACCAGTGCGTCGTGAGCTGTGCCGAGGAAGACCTCCCGGACACGATGCGGCACCTCGGCTCGCACGGTGTGACGTGCCTGCGCGTCGCCTCGACCGAACCGTTCCACTCCCCCCTCCTCGCCCCCGCCGCCGCCCGGTTCGAGGAGTTCCTGGCCCAGCACGGTCATCGTCTGTCCGCGACGGGACGGCCCATGGTCTCGGCCTACTCGGCGCGGAGGATCAGTGGCCGGGAGATCATGCCCGCCTCGTTCTGGACGCGTCAGATGGCTGAGAAGGTGCGTTTCTGGGAGGCGCTCCGCCACAACTTCGACTCCGGTCCCCACACGTTCGTGGAAATCGGCCCAGGCACCGTCCTCTCCCTGGCCGCACGTCGGCTGCCGTCCGTACGGGCCCGGCGTTCCACGGTGATCTCCACGATGCCGCGTCATCGGCCCCACCCGGAGCACTGGGAATCGGCCATACATGAGGTCGCCGAGGAATTCTGTTGACCATTGCACTACGTGAACCGCGCAAGGCCGGCCATGGGTGTCCCCCCGAGTTCCCGGGAGACGCCCATGGCCTTGTCGGTGAAATGTTCAACCAAGTGAACCACCCCTCGAGGGTGTCCCGGATCAAAGACGTTCACCGATTTGCATAGTCGAAAAAATACGGACAGCAACGGAAGCGGAGTGCTATCCTGCAATCTGCACGCAACGGGGGAAACGGGGGAGGATTCCAAGTGCAGGACCCGGTGGACCGGACCTCAGGGAACTCCAGAGGCGCGAGCACCGTCGGACCCGAGCAGTCCCGCAAAGACGCGGACCGCTCCTGTCGGCGAAGAGGGCCCGGTATCGTCACGCAGCAGCTTTCGCCGACCCTCCACCATTTCTTCACCGTCACGAGAAGATCTCTCCGGGTTGGCGGGGACCACGCGGACAGAGACTGAGGGACCGGCGCTCGACCTCGCCGGATCCCGCCCCTCCACCCCTTCCCCGCGTTGCCCCTGACCGCATGGGCGGCATCTCGGTGCCGCTTTTCTTCCGCGCCTGGCGCGAGGGGAGATCTCCCATCAAGGGGCCCTTCCAAGCCCTCCTCGCCTTGAGGGCACCGCACACCGAAGACCGATCACAAAAGTATCCGAACGGCTCCGACCGAGGTCATATCTGAGACTGATCGAATATCCAACGGGGAGATGTGATGGGTTTCATCCGGTTTGACGTTCTGGGCCCACTCAGGGTCCGGTGCGACGACACCCTGCTTCAATTGACCGGGCGCAAGTACCGCACCGTGGTTTCGTATCTCGCTCTTCAACCCGAGTACTCGGTGGCGATAGAGGACCTCGTCCGGGCCGCTTGGAGCGACAAGCGCCCGTCCAGCGCGCACCACCAGGTCCGCAAGATGGTCTCCGCACTCCGGACCAGTCTGGACCAGGACTGGGACCTGGTGACGACGTCCCAGGACGGCTACATGCTGAAGTTGCCGCCCAAGCAGTCCGACGTATCCGAATTCTGCCGCCTCTTCGACCAGGTGATGTCGGGCCCCCTGACGAGCGACGACGACCTGTCGGCCGCGTATTCGGCGCTGGCGCTCTGGCGCGGACGCCCTTGCGAAGGATCCGAGCCCCATGGGCAGGAGCGCCGGATCTCTCAATTGGTGGAACAGCACCGCGTCCTCTTGAACAAGACCGTGCAGGGATTCGGCGACAGGGGCAGGTCCGATGAACTCGCCTCGATACTGCACGTCGCATCGAAGATTCACGGACAGCCGGTCACCGCTCCTTCCGGTGTCGCCATTCCCGCGCCCGCCGCTTCCTACGCGGGCGCGACACATGTCCCCGAACCTTCGGGTTCGACCACCCCTCCCCCACGTCCCGGCTCCCCCGTCGGTCCGCGCTGCCTGCCGCGGGATCTGCAGGACTTCGGTGGCCGCGAACGCGAAATCAATGAGCTGCAGAAACTGTTGACCGCGGAAGGACCCCACCCGCTGTTGGTGGCGACCGTTCACGGAATGAGCGGCGTGGGTAAAACCGCCGTCGCCGTCCGCCTGGCGCACAGACTAGCCCATCACTATCCGGACGGCCAGTTCTTTGTATCCCTGGACGGCTTCTCTTCGGCCTCCACCGCCACTGTGTCAAATGCGCTGGGAATACTCCTCAGACAGAAGGGCCTGGCGGACGAGGACATTTCACCTTCGGAAGACGGCCGCCTCGCACAATGGCGGACCATCACCGCCGGACAGAAGCTGCTCGTCGTGCTCGACGACGTGTGCGACATCGAGCAAGTAGAACCCCTCATCCCGCCCTCGAGCGAAAGCGCCTGCATCATCACGTCGCGCATCATCCTCAATGGCATCGACGGCGCTCATCACATCTCACTCGAAGTACCGGACGAGGACGAATGTCTGGAGATGCTCAGTTGCATGATCGGCAGACGCTTCGACGCCGAGGAGACGGAGGACGCCCGCGCGCTGATCCAGCAGTGCGCCAATCTGCCGCTGGCACTCCGTCTCGCCGCCGCCCGGATATCGACGCGCGACTTCCTGAACCTCCGAGAACTCAGTGAGCAACTGTCGTCCTCGGCTTCCATCTTCAGTGAACTGGAAGTTCCCGGCCGCAGTCTGGTCGGCCGGCTCATGACGTCCTTCACGTGCCTGGAGGACTTCGATCACGACCGGTACCTCCGGTTATCGCTGCTCCCCTGCCCCGAGATCGATGAGACGTCGGTCGCGGCCGTGCTGGGCGTGTCCACCGACTGGGCACGGCGTGCCTGCAGGCGCTTCGCGGACCGCGCGTTGCTGCAACGCACACGATGCGGTACATACCGGATGCACCCGCTGCTGCTGCAGGCGGCACAGCTGGAAGCGCAGAAGACCATCCCGTTCGAGGAACAACGCCGGCTCGTCCGCGCCGCTTTCCTCCATTACAAGGCGTCGAACGGCCTCGTGGGAGCCAGCCGCATCAGCCCTTCCCGGGTTCCTGACGGACACGTGGTGCTGAGGACCCTCATGCAGTCCGCGAAACTGGCCGCGCGGCTCGGCCTCCAGGAGGAGTTGGCCGATCTGTACGCCGCCTGGAAGGAACTGCTCCCCCTCGTGCTGGACCGCCGGCAGCAGGAGGCGGTCGGGCAACGCGTACTCGCCGTTTCACAGCACCTGGACCGGCCGGCGTGCGAGGGAGCACCCCACCGGAGGCGTCCGCGGCAGGCACGGGACATGCTGCCCGAGGGGCAGCGGTGAACGAGGGCCGGCAGGAAGGCAGTCGGACGATGACGACCGTTTGTCCGTACATCGGGAGACCGGGGTGCCCCATGAAAGACGTGACCCGGTCACCGGATGTCCGAACGCAGCCGCACCCGGGGGCGAACTGACCATGGACCGCGTTCTTCCGTATGCAGCCGGCAGTGAGGCACTCCTGTCGTCGAGAGAGCACGGCCCCGCGGTGAGCGAGAGAACCGTCTCGGCGCAGGAGATCGTCGTGGGCGGCGGGGGTCTGCTGGGGAGGCACATCCTCGGCGTGCTGGGCAATCGGCTCAGCCGGCGGGTACGCATCCCGTGGGACGACCACGGCCGCGCCTGTGAGCAGCTCTACGCGCTGGGCAGGGACCTGGCTCAGCAGCCGGCGCGCTGGAACCTGTACTGGTGCGCGGGACTGGCCGTCTTCCACACCCCCGCCGAGCAGGTGGAGCGAGAACGCCTCCAGGTCAGCCTCCTCCTGGCGGGCATCAACGACGGGCTCGAACGCTCGGGGGGACCCACCGGCGGCGCGTTGTTCCTGGCCTCCTCAGCCGGCGGTGCGTTCGCGGGCTCGGAACACCCGCCGTTCACCGAGTTCTCCCCGCCCGTGCCCACGAACCCGTACGGTGCGTCCAAGCTCGCCGTCGAGGAGGAGGCCGAGGTTCTGGCGCGCCGTTGGCGACTGCCCACGGTGTCGGGTCGGATCACGAACCTGTACGGCCCCGGCCAGAACCTCGGCAAGAACCAGGGCCTGGTCAGTGCCCTCGTCAAAGCGCAGCTGACCGGCGAACCCCTGCGGCTGCGGGCCGCCCTGGAGACCACGCGCGACTACATCTACGCACGGGACTGCGCCCGGATGGTCGTCTCGGCGATGGAGACCGTACGGTCCCGCACCCGCGGCACGGACCCCCATGTCCGCAAGATATTCAGCAGCGGACGCCGTCTGCGGATCGACGAACTGCTCCGGATCGCCGAGCGCCTCTTCGACCGGCCGGTACCCGTCGTCCACGAGCCGGTGGCGGGAGGGGCGAACGTGAACCTCTCGGTCGAGTCCCGGGTATGGGCGGACCTCGAGTCGTCCCCCTTCCTCAGCATCGAGGAAGGGATGCGCGCCGTCCGCTCCGACCTCAGGTACCGACTCGGGCACGGGTGAGCGACACGAACGACAAAAAACCCAGGCCGCACATCAGTGCGGCCTGGGTCCGATGAGCCGCCTTCGGGATTCGAACCCGAGACCTACGCATTACGAGGGCTTGCGAGATCGTGACGATGGATGCCGAGCCGTGGCACAGAGTCCTGTTTTTGCTGGTCAGCGGCGTGCAGCCGAGAGGCACGTGCTCGTCCGGCCCAGCCCGTGCCGACCTGTCCGCTCACGCACGGCTCACGCACGCTGGACGTTTCACCGCTGCGCCGCAGAGGATCTGGAGCATCTGGGCTCTCATCGTTCTGTAGCGTTCCCGCTCGGAGAACTGGGATGATGGCACCCCACAGCACGCGATCAGGATGGGAGGCAGCAGATGGCGTACTCGACCCGCATGGCTGCCGCCCTCTCGGGAGCGACGGTCGGACAACTGCGCACGTGGAGGCAGGACCGTGGCAACGGGCCGATCCTTCAGCCTGAGCTGGCAGCCAGGCCGGCCCTGTACTCCTTCCGTGACGTACTCGCGCTGCGCGCGTTCGCCCACCTTCGCCAGGACGTGTCACTCCAGAAGATCCGCGTAGCCCTGGCCACGCTGAAAAAGATCGGGGAGGTCGAGCACCTGTCCAGTTACTCCCTGGTGGCCGAGGGCGACTCGATCGTCCTCGCAGGCCACGATGACCACGGCACCGATCTGGTCAAACGCCCTGGCCAACGAGTGATCGCCACCATGGCCGACATCCTCCAGGAGTTCGCTCCCAGAGCCGGCGTCGTCGTCCCCCACCTGCTCCAGCCGAAGCAACACGTCACTGTCGACCCCGAGACTCAGGGCGGACAGCCCGTGATCACGGGCACGAGGATCCCCTTCGACACCGTCGCGGAGCTGATCGAGGACGGCATCCCGCCGGAGGAGATCGCCGCCTACTACCCCGGCGTCACCGCTGACGCAGCACGTGACGCTGCTTCCTTCGCGCTCTACGTGGACAGCTACAGCACGGGAGCGCGCGCTGCCTGATGCGGATCCTCATCGACGAGAACGTCCCCGTACAGGTGCTGGAGATGCTCAGACGGATCCTGCCCGGACATGAGGTCAAGCACGTCAGCGAGATCAAGTGGGCGGGCAAGAAGGATCTCGCGCTTCTCCCCGATGCTGCGAGAAAGGGTTTCGACGTCTTTCTGACCAGGGACGCCCGACAGCTGGAGGATCCGTCGGAGACAGAGGCCATCAAGAAGTCGGGCATGCACCACATCCGCTTCAGCCAGGCGCACAAGGGCATGGTCGGTCTCGGCCTGGCTATGGGCGCGGTGGTAGCGGCCATGCCCCTGATCGTCGGCGAGCTCGACGAAGCAGACACACAGCAGCTGATTCACATCAAGGGCTTGAACCCGGTGAGCAAGCACCGCTTCGAGCGTGTGGACCCGTCCGTCTCACCGCCAGCCTACTGGCCACGCTAGACGAGTGACGCCTCCCGTCGCATGCCCGACGCGGCGGGAAGCCACGACGACCGCCCGGCTCAGGGCCGGACGGTGGTCCTTCTGGTGCAGGGCCGGCAGGAGGCTGCGTCAGTCGTCCGGCATACAGGGATAGTCGGCGCTCACTCAGACTTCTTGTCGCCTTGCTCGTCGTTCCCGCGCAGACGACGCGCTCGCTCGGCGATACCGCTGGAGAGCTTGTTTTTCACCGAGTTGGCCCGGTCGAGGGTCTCGTTGCCAAGGCTTCGGGCAGCACCAACACCATTTACTCCTTTTTCCAACGCTCTGTCCCTCACCTCCAGGGCAGCTTCCGTCCATCGCCTCGCTTCAGATGAGTCGCCACCGGACTCGATTCCGAGCCGCACGTGAAAGTCATGGACGCCGGTCGCGACCTGGTTGCTCGACTGGACCACAGCCGGGGAGGCGGTCGGGTGCAGCAACACCTTGGCGTTGGCCACGCCAGCAGCGGCGTTCATCCTGGCCAGCAGAGTTTCGGTGCTCCGCGAGATGTGCTCCAGCCGGTCCTGCCGGGCGGCCTTCAGGCCGAGGCGATGCCCGTTGAGCTCATCGGGGGACGCGTCCAGCACCCTGTCGAGTTCGAGTACGGCGATCGCGTCCTGCAACTGGAAACAGCGAGCCAGAACGGCGAGCCATTCTCGAACCATGGCCTCAACTTCCTTGACCATCGTGGCGAGATCACCGATCTTGGTCTTGCGCTCCATGTTCTCGGCGACCGCGTCGAGTTGACGCAGCGCGTACGCCTGCGTCTCCGCAATCGTCGCCGGCGCGGCGTGCACCTTCGACCAGGTGACCTCGTCGACCCTGCCCCGCTTCTCTCGGATCGTCATGGCCTCCTCGATCACGAAGCCCACTCCGATCATGCGGGCCAACACAGTGTCCTTCTGCGCACGCAGTACGTCGTCGACCTTCTTGTCGATCGCGGCGAGATAGTCAGTGATCTCGTCCATGGTCTGTTGCATGGCGACCTGCGCCATGAACTTCCCGGCGTTGGCAAGAGTCGCCGGGTTGGACAGGAGCGATCGGGGCGCGTGCGCGAACTCGAGGAAGCCCTTGATCTGGCCCTTCTGTCCCTTCAGCACACCCGTGCTGAGCCCTGTCTTCGCGCTCTCCCTCAGGCCATACTTCTTGAGGAGCACCGCCGACTTCGGCGTCAGCTTCACCCAGTGAGCGGAGTTGGCGGCGATCTCCGATCCTGCCTCTGCGACTGCAGCACCCGTAGCGAAGACGGACTTGTACCACCGCGGTCCGAGACTCTTGGACGGCAGTCCCTCCGAAGCGAGGAAGTTTTCGACATCCTTCGCGCTCCCGATGACTGTCAGCCCATCCCCGTCGCTGATCAGCTGAATCTCGTTGTCCATGGTCCGCTCCTGAAGTGGCTTCTCGCCGTCGAAGGTGGTCAGGGTTCGCAGAGTGAGCGCCGGGATGCGGCCGAGGTCTTCCGAAGGCGGGAGACCTCGGCCCTGACCCGGTCGGGGCGTGAATACACTGCTCTTGCGCCGACGTGGCCGCGCGGCCTCAGCTGTCCGGCATACCGGTGGTTGCCCACTCGTCGGCGAAGTGCTCCATCTGCTTCAGGACCAGGTCGACAGCCTCCGCGCGCCTGTCCGGCGGGTAACCGTGGCGAGCCAGCAGGCGTTTGATGGCGCTACGGAGACCAGCACGGACGGGCTCGCGGGCGATCCAGTCCGGCTTGAGTTTCTTCTGGACCTCCGCGACGAGGTCGCGGGCGATGCCCGCCAGGATCTCATCGCCCATGAGCTCCTGCGCCGAGTCGTGCTCGGCCACAGCGTCGTAGAAGGCGAGCTCGCGCCAGTTCAGCGGCGGCTCGAACTTCTCGCCGCGTCTGGCGTCTTCGACCACTTCCTTGGCCATCTCGACGAGCTTGGCAATGAGTTCGGCACTTGTGTACTGCTGTCGCGTGTACCGGGTCATGAGGTCCTGCAGACGGTCGGAGAAGGCCGTGCGGCGGACGATGTTGTGACGCGTGACCTCGCGCATCTTCTGCTCGATGAGTCGCCTCAGGGCCTCCGCCGCGAGGTGCGGAGTGTCGCTGCCCTGGAGCTTGGCGACGAGCGCGTCGTTGAGGTGTGTCAGGTCGGCCATCTCCAGGCCGGCCTCGGCGAACAGGTCCGATATCCCGCCGGTCTCGACCACAGACGAGGTCAGCTGGGCGAGGTACAGCTCGACGTCGCGGGCGACGGGCAGGCCGCGCGCCTCGCGGTCCGCGGCGTCGAGCTTGGCCATGTAGGCGCGGACCTCGACGAAGAACTGGATGTCCCGACGCCAGGTCGGGTGGTCCGGGAAACGCTCGCCGATGTTCGTGGCGCTGGCGGACAGCGCGTAGAAGCGCTCCAGGCGGTGGGAGTGGTCGCGGAAACGCCGGCCGACGGTCTGGCGGGGGTCGTCGAGCTTCTCCGGGTCGTTGCCGGGGGTACGCGGGTTCCGGAGGTACTCGGCGGCCCCGCCGGCGGCGTTGACGAACGCCTTCGCCGTCGGCTGTTCAAGACGCGCACGCCAGTTGAAGCCGCGCAGGATGTCGCTGAGGATGTCGTACTCGTTGCGCAGCTCGTCCAGTGCGCGGTCGAGGTCCTGGCCGAGGGTGCGGTCCTCCTGATCGGCGTCCGTGTACTCGGCGATCGCCTTCTGCAGGTTCTCCGTCAGCGGCGCGTAGCCGACGAGCAGACCATCCTCCTTACCGCGGAAGCGGCGGTTGACCCGGGCGAGGGCCTGCATCAGGTTGGCGCCCTTGAGCGGACGGTCCAGATACATGGTGTGGACCGGCGGGGCGTCGAAGCCGGTCAGCAGCATGTTGTTGACGATGAGCAGCTCCAGCTCGTCGTCGGGGTCCTTGGCCCGGTTGATGACCGCCTTGCGCTGGCCGTCGGGCAGCGCGTGGTCGAGCAGGTGGTCCTCGTCCTTGCGGGAGTTCGAGGAGAAGACGATCTTCATCGCGCCCTTGGACGGCTCGTCGCTGTGCCACTCCGGCCGCAGCTCGCGCAGGGCGTCGTAGACCCGGACACAGATCTCGCGGGTCGCGCAGACGACCATCGCCTTGCCGGCCGCCCCGCCCTTCTCGGAGACGCCGACGAACGGTCGCATCCGCTCGCGCCGCTCCTCCCAGTGCGCCACTAGGTCCTCGGCAAGATCCTTGACACGGGCCGGCAAGCCGTACATGGCATTCATCGTGGCGACGGCCGTCTCGACCCGGCGGCGTTCGGTGTCGTCGAGGCCGTCGGTGATGCGGTCGGCCTCCTCGTCGATCTTCGTCGGGTCGACATCTTTGCCAAGGACGAGCTTGATGACTCGGCCCTCGTGGAAGACCTTGACCGTCGCGCCGTCGTCGGCGGCCCTCTTGAGGTCGTAGATGTCGATGTAACCGCCGAAGACCTGACGAGTGTTGCGGTCGGCCTCGGAGATCGGCGTTCCGGTGAAGGCGAGAAGCGTGGCGTGCGGGAGGGCATCGCGCAGGTGGCGGGCGTAGCCGTCGAGGTTGTCGTAGTGGCTGCGGTGGGCCTCGTCGACGACGACCACGATGTTGCGCCGGTCGGAGAGCAGCGGGTGGTCGGACCCCGCTTCCTTCTCCTCCTTGGTCTTGCCGAACTTCTGCAGGGTGGTGAAGAGGATGCCGCCGGTCCGCTTGGCCGCGAGCTCCTCCCGCAGCTTGGCCCGGGTCGCGACCTGGAGAGGTGTACCCGGGAGGATCTCGCTCTCCAGGAAGGTGGAGTACAGCTGGTCGTCGAGGTCGTTGCGGTCGGTGATGACGACGACGGTCGGGTTCAGCAGGGCCGGGTCGCTCATCACCATCGCCGTGGTGAGCACCATCTCCTCGGACTTGCCCGAGCCCTGCGTGTGCCAGACAACACCGGCCTTCCCATCACCAGCTGCCGCTTCGCGCACCTTCTCCGCGGCCCGGGTCACCGCGAAGTACTGGTGCGGCTTCGCGATGCGCTTCATCTGCTTGGACGGCACGAAGTTGATGAAGGACCGGCAGAGGGAGAGGAACCGGGGTTGGGTGAACAGCCCGTGCAGCGCCAGGTTCTGGCCCGAATCGGCCACCCCATCGCCGTCCGCGGTGAACGGGTCGACGCGGGCCCCGGACTCATCCGTGTTCCACGGCGCGAAGTGCTCGTACGGGGTGAAGGGCGTGCCGTACTTCGCCGTGACGCCGTCGGAGAGCAGCACCACCGCGTTGTAGCGGAAGGCGGTCGGAAACTCCTTCACGTACCGGGCAACCTGGGAGTGCGCGTCCTGGAGCGTGGCGCTCTCGTCGCCGGCGCGCTTCAACTCCAATACTGCGAGCGGGAGTCCGTTGACGTACAGGACGATGTCGAAGCGGCGCCGCTTCTCGCCGTCGACGACGGTGACCTGGTTCAGCGCGCGGTACGTGTTCCGGTCCGGGTCCGCCAGGTCGACGAGGCGGACGGTCGGGTTGTGCTCGGCGCCGAAGGCGTCGGTGTAGACGACGGAGCGGATGCCGGTCGTCAGGTAACCGTGGGCGGTGCGGTTCTCCTCGTACGTGTCCTGCGACTCCGGGGTCGCCGCGGCGGCGATGGCGTCGCGTACGGCGTCCGGCGGCAGTTCGGGGTTGAGCCGCTCGATCGCCTCGCGGAGGTCGGGGTAGAGGATCAGATCGTCCCACGACTTGCGGTGCCCGGAGCCGGGCGCAAACTCGTTGCCGGAGGCAGGCAGCCAGGCCAACTCGGCGAGCTCGTCGAGGGCGAGCAGCTCCCAGTCGGCTTCGAGGGGGCGGTAGTGCTCGCTTCTTCCGCTTTCTTCGTCGTGCGTCATGTGCGGTCCTCGACAATCTTCTCAGCGTCCTGGACGCGAAGCCGGCCGGACATCAGCTGGGGGAGGAGGGTGTCGCGGAGGGTGGCGAGGGTGCGTGTCTCCACAAGGGCGTGAGCGGCAATCCGCAGGAGCGGAGAGGTCTTCGCCGACCACGCCGCGAGCCGCGCGGCGTTGGGCACCACACACTCAAGTTCTACGATGATCCTCTTGTTGATGTGCTGCTGGGCCCCACCCGAAGCATGCTTGGTGAGATCGGCAACTCGTGCCTTGATGTCGTAGAACAGCCAGTCGTTGAGCGCCGGGTCGTCGGACCAAACCCCAGCGATGTTCTGACTGCCCCCAGCGACGATCTCCAAGCGGGAGATCTGTCCCATCGTGGCGCCGGTAATCCCGATCAAAGTGGCTCCGGGCGGCATCAGCTTCACGGAGCTTGCGGACAACCCATCCTCGGTAATCATCTCGCTAGGCTCAAGAACGCGGAATTCGTTGGCCTTCCCGGAGTTGATCCAGTTGATCGTCCCACCGGACCAGTACTCCGGTTTGGAGCGGCTCGGCGTACCACCGACCACTACGTCGGCCAGTCGGCCGAGCCGTTCGGACTCTGCGGGCAGGCCGACTCGTTCGCTCTGATAGTGAACGCTTGCCAACGTGTCCGCGGTAACTGCGATGCGCTCGTTGACAGCGATCTTGTCATCCAACGTCTTGAGTACCCCGGCGATCGCTTTCTGTTCCAGGACGCCAGGAAGACTCACCCCGATTTGAGCGATAAAGTTTCGATTTAGTGAAGGCTGTGCACTACCGGAGTTGTACGAATTGAAGTCAATTCCATCGAGAAGACGGAAAATGAACTGCGGATCGTTTCCCTTGAAATCCTCTACATAGAGGGTCGTATTCAACGGCCAGAAAGGACCGTCATGCCACGTTGCTGTGCCGATTGACGCCCCACTGCGCCCAATCGTAACTCCAGGACCGCAAAACGGGGCTTCGTCGTGCCAGCCAGTAATTCCCGATGAGCCCAGCACGGGATAGGGGCCCGGTCGGCGTTGCGGAGTCGGTAGATCAATGCCCCGTTTTAGTCCTACAACCTTTGCAAGGTTGGTCTCCTGCCACTCAGACATCGACCCTCCCCAGCTGCTCCCGAACCATCTTCTCGAGCTCCGCCGACTTCTCGAAGAGTCCGTACAGTTCCTCGGTCAGCTCAGCGATCCGCTCCCCCACCGCTTCCGCGCTCTCCTCCTCCGCCTCAACAGCCCCCACATACCGCCCCGGCGTCAATACGTACCCGTGCTCCCGCACCGTCGCGAGGTCGGCCGAGAAACAGAACCCCGCCTCGTCCGCGTACGCCAGCCCCGCCTCACGCGCCGAAGCCGTACCGCGCCACGCGTGATATACACCAGCGATCTTCGCGAGGTCGACCTCCGTCAGTACGCGCTCCGTCCGATCCACCATCTCGCCCATGTTCCGGGCATCGATGAACAGAATTTCGCCGCGCCGTTCGGCCAGGCGTTTCGCGCCCTGCGGGGACTTGTCCTTGGCCAGGAACCACAGACATGCCGGGATCGGCGTCGTGCGGAACAGCTGGGGCGGCAGCGCGACCATACAGGCCACCAGGTCTGCCTCCACCAGCGCCTGACGGATCTCTCCCTCGCCGCTCTGCTGAGAGCCCAGGGAGCCGTTGGCCAAGACGATGCCGGCCGTACCCCGCTCACCCAGCTTGGAGATCATGTGCTGGAGCCAGGCGTAGTTGGCATTGGCCTTGGGCGGAACCCCGTACCTCCACCGGGGGTCGCTTTCGTCCCTCGCCCAGTCCTTGATGTTGAACGGAGGGTTGGCCATGACGAAGTCGGCCTTGAGGTCGGGGTGCTTGTCGTCCGCGAAGGTGTCGCCCCAGCGGGGGGCGAGGTTGCCGTCGATGCCGTGGATGGCGAGGTTCATCTTGCCCAGGCGCCAGGTGCGCTCGTTGAGTTCCTGGCCAAAGACCGAGATGTCGGCCTTGTGGGCACGCCCGGCGTGGGCCTCGATGAACTTGGCTGCCTGAACGAACATGCCTCCCGAGCCGCACGCAGGGTCGTAGACCCGCCCTTCGTACGGCTCCAGGATCTCCACGATCAGCCGGACGACGGACTGCGGCGTATAGAACTCGCCTCCCCGCTTGCCCTCGGCCCGCGCGAAGTTGCCGAGGAAGTACTCGTACACCTCGCCCAGCACGTCCTGCGCGGGCTTGTCCCCGCTGCCGCCGAAGCGGGCGTCGCTGATGAGGTCGACGAGTTCACCGAGACGCTTCTGGTCGACGTTGTCGCGGTTGAAGATCTTCGGCAGGACGCCCGTGAGCGAGGCGTTCTCCCGCATCACGGCGTCCATCGCATCGTCGAGGAGCTTGCCGACGCCCTGGCTCTTGGCGTGGGTGGCGATCCACGTCCAACGGGCGGTCTCCGGTACCCAGAAGACGTGGGCGCCGGTGTACTCGTCCCGGTCCTCCAGGAAGTCGTCCATCCGGTCCTCGGTGATGCCGTCATCGGCGAGTTCCGCGGCGAGCTCGGAGCGGCGCTCGTCGAAGGCGTCGGAGACGTACTTCAGGAAGATCAGTCCGAGGACGAATTCCTTGTACTGCGCGGCGTCGATAGAGCCGCGCAGCTTGTCAGCGGCCTTCCACAGGATCGCCTGGATCTCCTTGGCGGTGGAGGCGCTGAACAGCTCCGCCTGTTCGGTGGGTTTCTTCGCAGCGGTAGCCATGGGGCAGACCGTCTCCTTCAGTCGTCGGTTCCGGGGAGGTTCTGGAGGGTGAGCGTGCCGTCGGCGATACCGGCGGCAGTGAGGCGGACCAGGTCGTCGAGAGCGGCGGACTGCTCCCGCAGGAGGTGCGCGCGGGTCTCGATCTCCGCGAGCACGGAGTCGAAGCGCTCGGCCTCGCGCCTGCTCAGGTCGGGGATGAGGAGGTCTTCGATACCTCGCGAGGCCCGCACCGCGCCACTGGTACGCGCGTACTCGGCGGCAGCCGCCCGCAGCAGTGCTGCGAGTACCCGTGGCAGCACCGGCGGGTCGGCGTCGGGGTGGACGCGGAGGATACGGGCCGGGGCAGCCACCAGGGACAGGCCCGCTTCGTCGACGTAGGTGCCGAAGCGGGGGCTCGTGGTGACCACGATGTCGCCCGGCTCGGTGAACAGGGCGTGTTCGTAGCCGGTGAGGAGGACTCCGCGGTCGATGCGGCGTCCGCCCGGGCGTGCGATGCCGAGGACCTCGTCGGGGGTGAGCACGGTGTAGTGGCCCTCTGCCGTGAGGTGTTCGTCGGCGAAACGGTGCCCGGGGCGTCGGCGCAGGCGCCGGTCGTCGAGGAGCCGGCGGACGGTGGTGCGCCGCACGGGCTGGTCGTCAGGGCGCAGCACGACCTGGGCGCTCAGTGCCGTGCGCAGGCCGGCGCGCTGCCGGGCTTGCTCGTGCAGCTCCGTCAGGCGCTGCTCCAGGGCGCTGATACGGACCGGACGCTCGATGACGCCCCGGGTGTAGCGGGCCATGGGCGGGCGGTGCTGGGTGGTGAAGGCAGCGCCCGGCCGGTCGTCGAGGTCCTTCGCGGGGACGATCACCGCGTGGCGGGGTTCGTGGCGGCGGTCGCCGCGCCAGGGGGCGGCGCGCCAGATGGCGATGTCCTCGGCGAGCACGTCAAGGACCGTGTCGGTGAGCGGCTGCGCGGAGTAGTCGGCGAGGAGGACCAGGCCCGTGCGGTGTTCCGCCGAAGTGCGGGCCAGCACCCAGAGGGCGGTGCGGTAGCCGGGACGGTAGGGGAACGCGCCGTCGGGCAGGCTCACCGCGGCCTTGAGTAAACCGTCCCGGAGGAAGGACCGGCGCAGACGGTCGGCCTCGCTGTGCCGGGGGAACGGGCGTACGAGCACGTCGGCCGGGCCGAGAACGACGGCTGTCGAGCCTTCGTCGAGGTAGTCGGTGAGTGCCTGTACCTGTTCCAGGACGACCTGTGGGCTGCGGTTCTCCCCCGACTCGTAGGGGAGGACGGAGACCAGCAGATGGGGATATCCCCAGTCGTCGACGGGCAGGTCCTCCCCTTCGGTGACGCCGAGGTCGAACTCGTTCACGCCTCGGACGAGCATCCGGCGGCGGACCAGGCGGGCCCGCACCGGGTCGGGGTCGGCGGCGAGGTAGGTGTGGCCGGAATCCTCGGCGGCCCGGGCGTGCAGGGCGGCGAGCAGGTCGCCGGAGCGCGCGTGCGGGGTGGCGACGACGGAGCCTTCGTCGAGGGTGTCGACGCCGGACAGGGCAGCGAGGGCGCGTACCACGGCCGAGGTGGGCTCATCGGCGGCCAGGTCGTGGGAGCCGAGGCGGCGGCGGGCCTCCAGGACCCAGTCGAAAGCCTCGGCGGGGGTGTAGGCGGCCTCGGTCAGCTCGTCGGCCAACGCGGCCAGCTCGGGACCGAGGCGGTCCGGCTGCGGGACGGCCTTCAACTCGGCCGACATGTACGTGTTCTCGGGGTCGAGCTCGTCGGCCTGGGTGAGGACCGCGTCCCAGCTCTGGCCCGAGAGAGGAACGTCAAGTTGTCGGCGCAGGCAGATCAGCGCGGTCAGTGCCCCCACCAGGACGGAGGCGGAAAGGATCGGCGTCCGCCAGGCAGCCAGGGTGTACAGGGCCAATTCGGCCCGCAGGTGGCGGGCGTCCGCGTTACCGCGGCCCGTCGTCGTCAGCCAGTCGACGACCGCGCGGGCGTCGAACAGGGGCCGCCCTTCTTCGTGGGCTACGGGAGCGGGAAAGTCGGGGTGCCTGCGGCTCCAGGTGGTGGGGACGGGCCGACGCACCTGGGCGAGGGTGGCGATTTCCGCATATGTGATCCGCCAGGCCGACGGCTCGGGCACGATGGGCGACACGGCCCCTTCGCGTGTGCTGGTCACTCGCTCCACTCCCCCTTCCATACCGGTCCTGTTCGGGCATCCTCACCGGCCGATCAGCGGGCACCGAGGCAGGCAGAACCCTACAGCGAAGGGGAAAGGGGCAGGAGAGGAAAGTTGATAACCCCGGTTATCAGCATCGCCAACGAATTTCTGAGCCTTCCGGTCCCACTCTGGTGCTCGTTCGGCGCACCGACACCCGGTGCTCGCCGCAGTCGCGATCCGGAGGTCTCCCCATGGCTGACATGTCCTCGATGCCGCCCGCCCACCAGCCGTCGAAAGGCATGGGCGCCGGCCCCGGCTGGGCAACGGTGCCTCCGCAGCCGACGCTGCACACGTTCACCCAGCCGCCCGTGTCGGGCCTGCCGCCCGCCGGGCGCACGCCCTCGCGGCGCAAGGTCTGGCTCACCCACGGCGCGACGGCGCTCGTCGCGCTGATCTTCGGTGCCGCGATCGGTGGCGGCGGAGAGTCCGGGGCTACGGCGGGCTCCTCGGGTCCAGCCCCGGCCGTCACGGTCACCAAGGCCGCCGCGGGCGAACCGAAGCCGGCCGTGACTGTCACCGAGACGGTCAAGGCGACGGTCACCGCCAAGCCGAAGCCGGTGAAGAAGTCCGGCCCCCCGAGCGGCTTCTCGGGCGAAGGCCAGTACCTCGTGGGCGAGGACGTCCAGGCCGGCACCTACCGAACCTCTGGCCCGGAGAAGGACAGCATCATCCCCAACTGCTACTGGGCACGCCTGAAGAACGCCTCCGGCGAGTTCGACGCGATCATCGCCAACGACAACATCCAGGGGCAGGGCCGCGTCACCGTCAACAAGGGCGAGTACTTCAAGACCAGCGGCTGCCAGGACTGGCAGAAGGTCGGCTGACGTCGAGGAGTCTCCCTCCCCGGCCGCCTGAGAGGTGTCCCGTCACGTCGCTCTCACGCGGAGGGCCGCCCTTCGAGCAGACGGCCTCGAGTACACCCTCGGCGGCTGACCGCTGACGGGGAACCGCCCACCGGCGTACGTGCGACGCGCGCACGCCATCGGCGACCGACCGCCGCCCCTGTCGACTTCGTCATCTCCGACATCTCTGGGTGTCGAGCTCATCGGAACCGACGCACGCGCATAACCCGACGCCTCCGCAGCACATCTGTTGCGCCACTTCCCAGTCAAGTACCGGATCAAGGAGCACTCCCATGACCAGTTCGGAACAGAACGAGCCTGCCGCGTCCCCTTCCACGCCCCCCGCCCCACAGGTCCTTGCCGCCGAGTCCGTGCCACTCGCAGACCTGGTGGAGGCGCGTCTGGCTGCCGCACCCCTCGGCGAACCCGTGAAGGCGCTCCTGACCGAGGCGCTCGGCAGCGCGCAGACTCCGGGGAACTCGCCCATGGGCCGGATCTTCCTCGACTCCGTCTGTGTGGAAGGTTTCCGCGGCATCGGTCCCCGGGCCTGGCTGAACCTCAGCCCCCGCCCGGGTGTCACGCTCGTCGTGGGCCGCAACGGCTCGGGGAAGTCCAGCATCGCCGAAGCCATCGAGACGGCGTTCACCGGCACGAACATGCGTTGGCTCGGGCAGGATGCGACGCGCACCAGCAACTGGCGCAACCTGCACGATGGCGCCAAGACCGAGATCGAGGTCAAGCTGACGGTCGAGGGCGACTCCGGCCGGAGCACGCTCACTCGCGCCTGGACCGGGCACGACATCACCGACTGCGTGGGCACGTTCCGGCGTCCGAGACACGGCGCAGTCCCCCTCGACCAGGCGGCGTGGAAGCAGGCCCTGACGGACTACCGTCCCTTTCTGTCGTACGTCGACCTCGGCCGCATGATCAGCGGCAAGCCCTCCCAGATGTATGACTCCATCGCCACGATTCTCGGGCTCGGGCACCTGAGCGCCGCGTACAACCACCTTGGGCTGCAGGAGAAGGCGCTGGGCGACGCGGTCAAGGCGGCGAAGAACGAGCTGCCGGAGATCACGGCCGCGCTGTACGCACTCGAGGACGACGAGCGTGCGGTCCAGGCGCTCGTCGCCATTGAGACGAAGGGCCGGCCCGACTTCGAGGCGCTGGACGGACTCGTGGCGGGCCTGCCCTCCGACGATGACGGTCTCCTCGCCGAACTGCGTGCCGCGGTCGACATGCGGGGACCTGACCTGGAGCAGGTCGGAGCAGCGGTGGACCGGCTGCGCGAGGCACTCGCCGGAGTCGAGGACGCGCGCCTGACCGGGGCCGAGGACGCGTTGCAGCGCGCCGGTCTGCTGGAGAAGGCCCTGGCCCACAGCAACCGTCATCCCGACGAAGGGTCCTGCCCGGTCTGCGGCACGGAACGGGTCCTCGACGCCGCGTGGGCCGCCGACGCCGGTGCCCAGATCACCCTGCTCCGGCAGGAGGCGAAGACCGCCGAGGACGCACGCAGCGAACTGCGGTCGGCGGCACGGGCGGCTCAGAACCTCATCGAGACGCCTCAGCGGATCCCGGCCGCCCTGACCGACCCCTGGAACGAATGGCTCGCCTGCCGTGCGATCAGCGATCCGGCTCAGCTCGTGCATCGCTTCCACGACACCGCCTTGACCCTGGCCGACGCCTGCGCCGCCGTGAAGGACAACGCGGTCCGCGAGCTGGAGAAGCGGGACGAACGGTGGCGCCAGCTCGTCACGCGCCTGGCGAGCTGGACGGAAATGGCCCGCACCGCGGCGGACGCCGAGCCCCGGCTCGGCCATGTCAGGAAGGCCCGCACCTGGGTCAAGACGCTCACCGCGGAGCTGCGGGAGAGGCGTATGGAGGGCTTCACCGGTCACTCCCAGCGGATCTGGGAGAAGCTTCGCCAGGAGAGCGACATCGACCTCCAGTCGGTGAGCCTTCAGGGCAGCGAGAGGGCCAACGTCCGCAAGCTTGTCATGGACGTCACCGTCGACGGGGAGGAGGCTTCGGCGCTGAGCGTCATGAGCCAGGGAGAGCAGCACTCTCTCGCGCTGTCCTTGTTCCTGCCCCGTGCGGCCACCGCCGACAGCCCGTTCGGCTTCGTCGTCATCGATGACCCCGTGCAGTCCATGGACCCGGCCAAGGTCAACGGGCTCGCCCAGGTCCTGCACGAGCTCGGCGAGCACCGGCAGGTAGTCGTGTTCACCCACGACACCCGGCTTCAGCGCGCTTTCACGACCCAGGAGCTGCCGGTCACGGTATTCGAGGTCGAGCGGGGCAAGGCGTCCAAGGTGAACGTCAAGGCGGTGACCGATCCGGTCCGCCAGGCGATCGCGGATGCCAGGGCTCTCGCCAGTACCGAGAGTCTTCCGGAGGCGGCCCGCACCCACGTGCTCCCCGCACTGTGCCGGATCGCGCTGGAGAACGCCTTCGTCGAGGCGGCCTGGGTCCAGCACCTCCGCTCCGGGGGCTCCGAGCACGATCTGCAGTCCGCCGTGGCCGACGCGGACAAGCTCATGAAGATGGCCGCGCTGGCCTTCTTCGGCGACATCGGCCGCACCGGCGATGTCTACCGGGAGCTCCGCACCCGTTGCGGCCCGCGTGCGGTTGACCTCCTCAAGCAGTGCCAGAGCGGTGCCCACGCCACGGGAACCCGCATCGCCGACGCGCACCGCTTCGTGACCGAGATCAGCGAGCTCGCGCAGAAGGTGCGCAAGACGGAGGTGGCAAAGTGACCGGCGCCGCAAGTACTTCGATCGACGAGCTGCTGCTGACAGCCGACCAGCTGCTCTCCGACCCCAGCGTCGAAGCCTCGGCGGCCGGTCGGCACCGTGGAGCCTCCCTCGCGCTGCGGACCGCCCTGGAGATCGCGGTCGACCGCACGCTCGACGCCGCTATGCCGGGACTGGCCGGCATCACCACGCGGGCGAAGATGCTCTGCCTGCGCTGCTGCACCGCCGCGACCACCGCCCGCAGGGCCAACGCCGTCTGGTCGCATCTCTGCCTCGGGTGCCACTACCACCAGTACGAGATCGGCCCTACCCGAGACCAGGTCCACTCATGGCGTGCGGAAGTCAGCGAACTGGTACGGGAATTGCCTCGTTGACGGAATATTCACAGCTGGCCCATGCGTCTGATAAGTCTTTTGTCGGGGGCCGGGCATATGCCCGGCGCGCGGCGTCTCTTGGGGCGCCGCAGGGGGAGGGGACGTACATGAGCACCACCGTGCGCGACGAGATCATCGCCGAAGAGCAGAAGGCGGTGGACCGCGCCTACGAGTGCTATGAGAAGCGACTGGCCGAACTGAGCGGCGGCTCGATCGCCGCGGCCTCCGCCAGCGGCAAGGACAGCGTCGCCAACCGGAAGGACGCCGAGGAGAAGGCCGCAGAATACGCCGGCCTCGGGGACGCGTCGCTGGTCGTCAGCCGCGTCAAGGTCCAGCCGGGCGAAGAGTCGGACACCTTCTACATCGGCCGCCGTGCCGTTTCCGACGTCGAGACCCGCGAGACCGTCGTAGTGCTGTGGACCGCCCCGGTGGCGGAGAAGTGGGCGAAGGCCCTGCCCGAGGCGCCAGGTGAAGTGCTCCTGCGGAGGCAGTTGCGCTGCGCAAAGAACGTCGTCGAAGCGTACGTCGATGAAATCTCCGTCGTTTCTCCCACCACGCCGTCTGTCATCGATGGCACCGAGCCCGAAGCGGGGGTCCAGGACGATTCCAAGGTCGCGGCGCCCGAGACGCCGGCGGTCCCACCGACTCCTACCCCGTCCAATGTCGCCCAGCTCCATCGGCAGAGACAACAGCCGCTCGATGACTTCCTCCTGCGAGAGCTCCAGCGCTCCCGCAGTGGCAGCATGCGGGACATCGTCGAGACCATCCGCCGCGATCAGATGGATCTCGTCACCGGTTCTCCCGCCGACATCCTTGTCGTGCAGGGCGGCCCGGGCACCGGAAAGTCCGCAGTCGGCCTGCACCGCGTGACGTGGCTCGTCAACAACGACCACTTCAAGGCGCAGGACGTCCTGGTCATCGGCCCGCACGAGCGCTTCCTCGACTACGTCGGCCAGGTCCTCCCGACCCTCGGCACCCGGAACATCAACGCGGTTCAGATGAACCGCCTCTGGGACGGCGATGTCCTCGGCACCGACACCCCACGCGCGCGACTGGTCAAGTCCGACGACCGCATGGCCGCCGTCCTGCGCCGACGCGTGGAACACGAGTGTCGCCCCGACGCGATCGACGAATTCACCACTACGCCCACGTACAAGGACGCCAAGCCCGAACTCGCGGTCACGGCTGGCAGTACCACTCTGCGTATCACGCGTTCCGAGGTTCTCGTCCTTCTCCAGGAGGCACGCGAGGGCGACGGCTCCTACCGAGAGCGCCGCAACCGCTTCCGCAGTCTGCTCGTGGACCGCCTGCTGCAGGAACTCGTTGCTCTGGCCCCACGCCGCAGCCAAGGAGACACGATCCGCCGGGACCTGGAACGCAACCGCCAGGTCGAGCGGCTGATCGAACGCGTCTGGCAGTCGCCCGGTGACAGGGAAGCCCTCCGAAGCCTCTACGACTCCCCCGAACTCCTGCGCACCTGCGCCGACGGCGTCCTCGACCCGGAGGAGCAGGCAGCCCTTCACCGTCCGAGGGCAGCCACGGCGGACGCCGACCTCTGGACCCTCGACGACCGCGTCTGCCTGGAAGAGCTGCGCTACCTCATCACCGGAGAGACTCCACAACGCTACGGGCACATCGTCATCGACGAGGCCCAGGACCTGACCCCCATGCAGGCACGCTCACTTCGCCGACGCATCGCGGTCAACGGCTCCATGACCGTACTCGGCGATCTCGCCCAGGCCACGGGTCCGCATGCCTACGCCGACTGGGACCGCCTCGGCACTCTGCTGTCCGACCACGGCGACTGGCACGTCGCCGAACTGAACACCAGTTACCGCGTACCGGCGGAAATCATGGAGTTCGTCGCACCTCTGGCTCGCACGATCTCCCCCTCGCTCCCCTACCCGCGGGCCGTGCGCGAAGCGGGCGCCGACAGCGTCCGGACCCTGGCAGCCGAACCGTGGACGCTGCTCGACGAGACCGTCACTCAGACGACCCGGCTCGTCGGCACGAGCGACGGACACACCCTGCGCCGCGTGGCCGTCATCGTCCCCGACGACTCCGGCTGGCTCGACGAGATCAATCGTCATCTCGACCAGACCGCCGGCCTCACCGAAGAGCACCGTGCCACCGTGTCCGTTCTCGCCGCCGCCCATGCGAAGGGCATGGAGTACGACCACGTCCTCGTCGTCGAACCCGCCACCATCGCCGACCGCGGACCGGCTGGGCTGCGCCAGCTCTACGTCGCCCTCACCCGAAGCACGCAGAGCCTGACCGTCCTGCACACCTCCCCGCTCCCGGATGCCCTCATGGACACCACCGATACTCCCGGGCCTGGAACCACCCCCACCGAGCCGTCGATGGCGGCCGCTGACGTCCCCGAGATCGGCACCGACATTCGTGTCCGCGTGCTCGACCGGGGTACAGGCGGCCGCTACAAGGTCAAAGCGCTCTCCCCGCCGGTCAAGGTCCCTCTGATCCTGACCGTCCGCCACGGATCGACTCCGCCCCGCCCTGGCGAGAAGCTGGACTGCTGGGTCTTCGCGCAGGAGCGGAACCACTGCCTGCTCACGACGGACCAGCGTGGACGCCAGCCCATCTCGGCGAAGATGGCCGAGCGCTACCTGGCGGCGCTCGGCGTGTTCGACGAACTGACCGCCGACTGCGTCGCCCTACCGGAGAACGCCCGTGAACGGCTCTCCGAGCTCAAGGGCATGGCCAACCGCGTACTCCGCCGCGACCAGACGGACTGGGTGGACGTAAGACGAGTGCTCGGCTCACCCGACAGACAGCGTCTGAACCTCTTGCGCGACCTCGCCGCCGAAACCAATCGCGCCCTCAAGGACGACAGCCTGGACGTGAGTCGTCTCCGCGAGAACCTGGCGCGAACGGACTGGTCCCCCTCTCTGGCCCAGGCCCGGGAGACACTTCAGCACCGCATGACCACCTTGACCGAGCCGACAGCCGAGACCGCACCCACACCCTCCGCACCGCAGCCCGAGCAGGAAGCAACCGAGCCCATGGCATCCGCCGAGGACACCGCCGTAAGGACACCGTCCGCGACGCATCTTCTGCACACGCTGGAGACCACCGCGGCCGCCGACCGCACGTGCAAGAAGCACGAAGCGGTGCGCCACGCCCTGATGTCGGCCTTGTTCGAGGCCGACGAACAGGCGACGTCATCCCAAGTCGTAGACGTCAGCCGCACGGCCGAAGACGGCGACTTCCTGTACGAGATCCTCGGCGCCGGTCACTCCGCCTACACCGACCTCCGCTCGGGTGCCGCCCGCCTCCTGGAGATCAACCACACCCTGGCAGCCCCCGCCGACCGTCTCTACCTGGTCCTCACCGAGCCGCCGGCCGAGGACTGGTCCGCCGAAACTCTGCTCGCCGTCTACGGTGTCCACCTCCTCTGGCGCACCCACAACGGCTGGGCCGGCCGGGACAAGGATGCTGCCCTGGGCTCGGCGCAGCCGTAGGCGCCATCGGTCTAGATTGATCACATTGGCAGCATGAAGGAACGATGCGCGGCGCAGAGCGCAGCGGGAAGGGTCACTCGACCCGCCCCGCAGCCCCGAGCACACAGCTGACCGCCGCGCATTAGGGTGCGGGATGTGCAGCCGCCTCTCGTTCTCTTCGACCTCGACAACACCCTCGTGGACCGGCAGGGAACGCTCGCCGGCTGGGCCGCAGAGTTCACCGCCCAGCACGACCTGGAGGACGAAGATCAGGCGAACGTCCTAGACATGGTGGCCGAGCGGGCCTATCCGTCCACCTTTGACGTGATCCGCACTCGGTACCGGCTACCCATGTCGACTGCGGAGCTGTGGCGTGCGTACTGCACCGACATCGCAGCCTTGGTGTCGTGCCAGGCCAGGGTCCTCGACGGCTTGGAGGAGTTGCGTGCGGCCGGCTGGCGAGTGGGGGTGGCGACCAACGGTGCGGCGGACATCCAGCGCGCCAAGCTGCGGGCCACCGGTATCTCCGAGCGCGTGGACGGCGTCTTCGTCTCCGAGGAGGCTGGCGCGCGCAAGCCGCAGACCCGGCACTTCGCCCTGGCGGCGGCCCGCTGCGGCACCGTGCTGGGCGACGGTGGCTGGATGGTCGGGGACAACCCGGTCACCGACATCGAGGGCGGACGCTCCGCAGGACTGCACACCATCTGGATCGGCAACGGCCCTTCTTGGCCGCCGGACGTTCCCGGGCCGAACCACGTGGTGCCGCATGCACGCGCCGCCATCGACCTGCTGCTTTTGCACTCCGCCGACCACACAAGGACCGCGGCATGACGAGCACCATTGGGCTGTTGCACCCCGGCAGTATGGGATCCGCCTTCGGCGCCCAGCTGCGCGCGAGAGGCCACATCGTGCTGTGGTGCCCCGACGGACGCAGCGACACAACCCGCCGCCGGGCCGAGCGCGCGGGCCTCGAAGCCGCGGCGCTGCCCGAGCTTGTCTCCCGCTCCGATGTACTGCTCTCCCTGTGCCCTCCCGCCGCAGCAGGGGAGACCGCCGGCCAAGTAGCCGAGCTCGGCATGTCCGAAACGGGCACGACCTATGTCGACGCGAACGCCGTCTCGCCATCGCGCGTGGCGAATATTGCCGACCGCCTGGCCCCGATGCCCGTCATCGATGCAGCGGTGGTCGGATCGCCTCCGGCGGGCGGCAAGTCCCCGACGCTCTACCTTTCCGGCGCCGTCGAGCAGGCCGACCGGATCGCCGAACTTTTCGCCGGCACCGATGTGCGGACCCACGTCCTGGGCGACAGCATCGGCAAAGCCTCCGCACTCAAGCTCGCGTACTCCAGCTACCAGAAGGTCTCCCGGGTGCTGGCTGCCGTGGCCTACGGTGCGGCGGACACGTACGGGGTCGCGGACGAGCTGCTGGTGATCGCGGCCAAGCGCACCCGCAGCTACCTCGTGGAGACCGACTACATCCCCAAGACCGCTGCCCGCGCCTGGCGTTGGGGCCCAGAGCTTGAGGACGCGGCTGCCCTTCTCTCCGACGCCGGGCTGCCGGGCTCCCTCATGCACGCGGCTGCCGCGACGCTTGCCCGGTGGGACGGGAACAGAGACGAGCCGCTGGATATCACTGAGGCCCTGGAAGCTCTGCGCCTTGAGCGGGACCCGGACAACCCGAGTTGAGCAGGTCGCATCCGCTGGGGTCTTGACGTCCTGGCCGTCAGGAGCGAGGTGGCGTGGTGCGGACGATGTCGTCGATCCTCTGTGCGGTTTCATGGGGTGCCGTCGCGTCCGTGTCCACGCGCAGTTCCCACTGGGCTCGCGGGTGAGCCGCAAGATCGGCCTGAGTAGCGTCCCACGCAGCCAGCCGGGCCGCCGTGTCGGTGTCCCCGCGCTGTGGTGAGCGCCGAGCGGTGGTCTCCTTGGAGCACCACAGCAGAACGCGCACCCAGCGCGCCGGGTAAAGAGCGGTTACCTGCTCCATCCCCGCCAGCTGGCCGAGGTGGACGACTGGGGTCTTGCCGCCCTCCATGGCCTGGTCGAGGCCGGGGCGGTCAACGACGTAGATGTTGCCGTACCGGTCGTTGCGGTAGATGACATCGCCGCGTGCCTCCAGGGCGGTCAGCTGCTCTGGCGTACCCATCCGGTAGCCCTTGGTCTTCCCGGTCCCGATCTTCAGCCGGGTGAACAGCACGTACCGGTCGTCGAGTTCGGTGAGCGCCGCCGTGATCGTGTCCTTGCCCGCCGCCGGCGGCCCGTACAGCAGGATGCCCTGCCTCACTGGAACACCGTCCCGAAGACCTGGCGCACCTGGTCCGTGAGCGATATCGCGGAGCCGAGCCGGTTGTCGACAACCAAGTGCGGCACGACGGGCCGCAGCTCAAGATCGATCCCGGCAGCGTACGTGTCCCAGTTCTGGAGTTTCCAGCTGTCCCGGGCGGCGGACCGGAAGCTGATGTACTCGTGCATCGTGTCGAGGTCGCACTGGATCCATACGACAGCCACGGTGACGCCACGCGCCTCACACCGGTTGATCAGGCGCCGCATCCACCGAGGGTCGGTGGTCTCGGCGATGAAGGGCGCGGAGAGGACCGTGCTGATCGCGCAGTCGACGTTCGCGTACGCGGTCTCCAGCAGGCACTGGTACTCCAGCGGGCGGACCTTCTCCCGGTAGAGGTCGGTGTGCCGGTCGTTGGGCTCGCTGCCCATTTCAACAAGGAGGCGCTCGACGAGCGGGCGCGTGATCGGGTCCTTGTCGAGGACGGGCCATCCAGTGAGTTGCGATACGAAGCGGGCAAACTCCGACTTCCCGCTGCCCGCGTAGCCGCCGACCATCATCAGCGTCGGCCGGTTCGGATCACCGCCGGTGTGACGCCGCTTCCAGGCATCGAGGATTCGCTGCTGGACGCCAAGACCGTCGGCGTCCTCCGCGCTCGGCGCCAGTTGGTGCAACGCCCGTTCCACGGCCAGGACGTGGGCGCCGTTCTGCGGTTCGCTCGACGCGGTGAACTTGAGCTTCGTGGCCTCGTCGGGCAGAGCGTTACGGAAGCCGAGCTCGGGCTCGGTCGCGCGGTACAGAAGGCAGTACGCGCGACGGTAGTGCGGTCCGGGATAGACCTCTCCCTGCTCGTGCTGCCACAGCGTCTGAAAGTTGGCGGCCGGCACCGTGAGCCCCGCGGCCCGGGCCACCTCGCGCACCTGCTCGCCCGCGCCTTCGAGCGTCAGGCCGTGAGCTTCGCGTTGCTGTCTCAACTTGTCCGGACGCCACCCCGGGCGACTCTTACCCACCGCGCCTACCGCCTGCCCATCCCTGGTCATGATCCGGAGCCTAAGTCTGCCTGTCATGAACCCATGTGTAAGCGGATGTTGAAAAGTCAGGTGGCCCGGCCATGAGCTGCTGATGAGCAGCTTCAGGAACGGCTTGTGATACTCCGCACAGTTCCGAGCCGCTGTCATGGTCACACCGACGCGGCGGTCGCTTACCCGCCTCGGTCTCCAGTATCCGTACGAGATCGGAGGGGCTTCACCATGCGCTATCGGCCGACGTGCACCGCCTTGCCGACGAGTCCGTCCGCGATCGCCTCACACCCAGCGGGCGACGTACTCCTTGGCACGTCACTCCAGCGGAGTTCTGCTGCTCCGGCTTCACGCCCGACCGCAGTGATACTCGATCTATTCGGCACGCTCGTCGCAGCCCCGAGTGTGGTCGAGCGGAGGGCTGCCGCTGCCCAGTTCGCCGCGATCCTGCGCGTGTCCCCGGCGGTCGCCGAGTCGGTGCTGTCCGACAGTTGGCAGGCGAGGCACGACGGGCAGATGGCGTCCACCACCGAGGTGGCGGTTCACCTCGTCGCCGGCTGCGACGCCTCTGCGGCCTGTGTGGATGAGCTGGAAGTGCTCCTGACCCGGCTCGCCTATGTCCGTCTCCAGGCCGATGCCTCTCTCCTGCGGGCGCTGGAGCAGCTTCGGCGCGGTGGAGCCAGGCTGGCCGTCCTCAGCGATGCGTCCCCGGACATCGCCGAAGCGTGGAGCGCAAGCGATCTCGCGCCACACTTCGACGCTGTCGTGTTCAGCTGCCGGGCGGGTGCGGTGAAGCCCGACCGTCTGCTCTTCCGCTCGGTCCTCCGACACCTCGGTGTCGCCCCGCAGCAGGCCCTCTACTGCGGCGACGGCGGCGGTGACGAGCTTGCCGGCGCAGAGCGGGCCGGCATGCGTGCCGTGCGCGTGGAACGTCGGGGCGGGCCGAGTGGCCTCGCGTTCGGCGAGACCGCTTGGTCCGGCAGAGCGATACCCGACGTGGAAGCTCTCCCCACCTTGCTGGACAGATGGGGGCAGCGATGACCGGCCCGTACTCGTGGGCAGTTGAGAACGGAGTCCTCTGCCGACTCCCCGCTCCGGTCGCCATGTCCTCGGCACGCGACACGACGCTCGTCGAGACACGGTTCTCAGGATTGTGCGGAAGCGACGTCGCGAAGCTCAATCACCCTTGGCAAGGACAGTTGCCGGAACCGTGGTACCCCGGGCACGAGATCGTCGGTGTCGACACGGAGACGGGTGACTGGGTCGCAATCGACCCGCTAATCTCCTGCCGCTCGTGCCACTACTGCGACCGCGGCCATGTCCACCTCTGCCCACGACTCCAGCGCATCGGGTGGGATCTTCCCGGAGGTCTCGCCGGCTGCGTACGGGCGCCCCGCGACAGCATCGTCCCGCTTCGCCACCTGCACGATCCCGCGCACGGAGTCCTCGCCGATCCGATGGCGGTCGCCCTGCACGGAGTCCGCTGCGGGCTACGTGTGCCCATGGGGCGGCTCGGCATCATCGGGGGCGGCGTCCTTGCGGTGTGTACGGCCATCTGCGCGGCAGAGGCGGGATGGGACGTGCACATGCTGGTCAGGGAACCTTCGCGATCGCATCAACTGCGCTACGTCCTCGACCGGCACATCACTCTCCACTCTGCCGAGCTACCGGCGTGCGACGCCGTCGTGGACGCCGCGTCTGGTCACAGCGACGCCCCCATACGCCAGGCGCTGAAGGCTGTTCGTGACGGGGGAACGGTTCTCGTCCAGAACGCCTACGCGCCCCGCGTCGTTCTCTCGGTCCCCCTGCGGGATGTCTTCCGTCGCTCGATCACCCTGCGCGGCTCCTTCTCGTACTGCCGCGCGGACGGCGATGACGACTTCCGAGACGCCATCGACGTCATCGCCAAGGGCGGTGGCTGGGCCGCCCTCCTGACCCGAGATCGATTTCCCCTCGGCGAACTGCCGCAGGGACTGGCGGCCCTGAACAACGAAGCCCGCCATCGCCCCTTCAAGGTCCTGCTCACATCCGACACGTGACGGAAGGAGCCCGCACCATGGCGGTCACAACGCCATTGCTGGCCCACAAGATCAACTCGCCTGCCGACATTCCACCCCAGGACGTCCGCGACGGGATCACGCGCATCCTCGCCTTACCGGAGGGCCACACGCGCGACGTGATGCTGGGAAGCGTCTTGACGGGACTGCTCCTGCGGGGGCCACGGTTGGAGGAGGTCGAGGCCGCTGTCCAGGCCGCGACATCCCTGGACCGAAGCAACTGGGACTTCCACCAGCCGCCGGAGGGCATGCGGTTCGTCGGCTACACGGGCAGCGGGAAGAAGACCTTCAAGACGATCAACCTCAGTACCGCCGCCGCGCTGGTGGCGGCCACAGGGGGAGCACACGTCGCGAAGCTCGGATCGCGAAGTGCGTCGTCGAAGACCGGGTCCCGCGACTTCATCGACCTCGTGGGGGCGACGAGCGACACGGTGCCGCACCAGGAGATGGTCGACATCACGGCGGAGACCGGCTTCGGGTTCTTCTCCATCGAGAACCGCGTGCCTGAGTTCGACCGTCGCTACGGCGGCAGGTTCCAGGCCGTGCACGCCCTCAGCCTGGCGTTCCCCGCCCTCCTCAGCCCGGTCACCTGCCCCGCCTACGTGTACGGCCTCTCGCACCCCGCGGTCGGCGCTTCCGCCCGGCTGCTCTCCAGACTCGGCCTGCCCGACGTGACGGTCATCAACTCCAGCCTCGGCAAAGCGGTCCAGGTCGACGAACTGATCCCCGGAAGCACCGTGCGAGCCTGCCGCATCAACGCCGGCGACGAGGACCTGACCTTCAACGACGAAGTACGCAAGGGCGCGTCCTCGATGCCGCAGGACCTGATGTCCGTCACCCAGCACGAGGACCCTCGGGAGAACGTCGCCGCCGCAATACGCGTACTGGCAGGCCATGACACCAGTCAGGCACGGAACGCGGTCGCCCTCAACGCGGCTTTGCTCATGGTGATGTCCGAGACGGTGCCCACCGTCCAATCCGGCATCGACACGGCACTCACGATCATCGACGCCGGCGCGGGTCTGGACACGTTGCAGCAGTTCGTACGCCTCACCGGCGGTGCCCCGGACAAGCTCCGCTCGCTCCTGCGGCCCGTCTCCCCGACAGCCTTCCTGGTCAGCCCTGGCAACAAGGAGAAGGCCCCATGCTGACGCACGACGAACTCGCGATCGTTCACCTGGTCCTCAACACCGACTGCAACGCCTGGGACCTGGCACCGACCAGCAATTCACCGGGTGTTTGCCGGTTCTGCTACCGGGAGCGCAACCGGGTCAAGACGGACGCGGACACCGTACAGAGGGTCATCGACCAGGTCCGCGCCGAGTCCGAAGCCCACCGGGTCGTGTTCACCGGCGGCGACCCCGTGATGCCCTACGACAACCACCTGGAGGTCGCCGTCCGGCACGCACGGGAAGCCGGCTTCGAAACCAATCTCCACACCAACGGGCTGCTCCTGAGCGACCGTTACGCGGGGGTGCGCGACCACGTGACCCTCTACTCCCTGGCCATCGATGGTCCGGAGGCGGACTCGGCCGACTGGTTCCGCGGGCAGGGCTACTTCGAACGGTTCCGGTCCAACGTCGAGTTCCTCGTCGCCGACCGGCGCCGACTCGCCTTCAACACGTTCACCACGGCCGCGTCCGCGCGGGAGCTGCCGCGGCTCGCGGAGTTCGTCGCCGGCATCGCTGACCGCACGGAGGTCGAGTACTGGCTGATCTCCCAGTACAGGCCCATCGGCCGTGCCAGCGCGGGCAAGGCGGAGCTCTACGGCTTCGAGCGGGATGACTTCGTCCGAGCCGTGGACGGGGTGCGCGGTGCCGTCGCCCCGGTGGAGATCTTCGCCCAACCCACACGGGCGCCCGAGGACCCGTACCCGTTCCGCGTCTGGGTCCTCGCCGACGGAACGGTCACTGCGGACCTCGGCAGCGTGGCCGCGCCCCGCAACGCCGTGATTGGGGACCTGCTGGCCGACGGCTTCGAGCCACTGGTCCGCCGGGCCTTCGCCCTACGAGAGCAGCCTCAGTTGGAGGGGATGGCATGAAGTTCGACACCGCTTACTACGAGAGCGTCATCGACCAGCACCAGTACGAGCACCTTGGCCTCGGCACCATCGACTTCGCCCTCGCGGGGATGAGCCCTGGCGACCTGCACACGAAGTGGGTGTGCCACACCGGTGCGCGGGAGTTCGCGGACGCCGTCTCGGCGGGTCGGCCGACGATCGTCACCACTGGCGTCGGGCTCGGCGGGCCGCCGCACGCCGGCACTCTGTTCCAGCTGCTGCGCGCAGTCAAGCTCCAGCAGTGCGGGCTCGACGTGCAGATCGTGCTCGGCGACCTCGACTCCTACAACGCGCGTCGCACGCCGCTGGACGCGGTGCGCCGCCTGGCCGACCAGTACGAGGAGTTCGCGCTTGGGCTCGGCTTCGACCCAGGGCGCGGTGTACTGCGCCGGCAGGAGGGCGAGACCGACGTCATGGCCACCGCGTTCCTGCTCTCGCGCCATCTGGACGACGACGACTTCCACTGGGCGGAGGAGGACCTCGCCAGCCTCTACCGCAACCACGGCGTCTTCGACCACCTCAACTACGGCATGAAGCAGGCCACGTTGCTGATGGCCGCTGACTTCGTGCACCTGCTGCGCGAAGGACGGCACGTGCTGGTGTCCCTGGGCGTCGACGAGCACAAGTACGTCGCCCTCGCCCGGCGCGGGGCGGAACGCTGGGGTCTGCCCGCAGACCGGCTGGCCGGCATCTACACCAAGATGATCCCGGGCCTCGGGGGCCTGCCGAAGATGAGTAAGAGCATCCCCGGCTCCGGAATCGACGGCTCCATGCCCGCCGAGGACATCAGGGCCCTGCTGGCGGCGGACACCGACTCGGCACCCTCCGACGACGGGTCGGCCCTGCTCCAGATGTACGCGTGTCTGCCCGAGGTCGGCCAGGCGGAGTACGACCGCGCCTCCGCCGCGCGGCTCGCCGGAGACCGGGAGTGGCGTGTGATCCGCGAGGAGCTCGTCGAACGCCTGATCACGCTGTTCTCCTGCTGGCCGAAGTAGCAGGCCCCCTCCGGGGGAGCGCCGAACTCGCGGCTGTAGCAGGCCGTGTGCCCTCTGCCGCACCACACACCCGAGCAAGCAAGGAGTCTGACTGTGCACGCGGACACCACGACCACATCACAGCCCCTGACCGGCCCCGATGCCCCGCGGCTCCCGGCCCTCTCCGAGTCCTCGCAGTCGATAGGCGGCCCCGAGACCTTCTTCATTCGCCGCGGCTACCGCAGCCGGAGCGAGGTCGAGTACTTCCTTGACGAGACGGACGACACCGTCACCTGGCAGCCCGACGTGTACCCCTACGCCGCCGAGCGGGCCAAGGAGCTCGGCCGTGACGTCGTGATCGACATCGGCTGCGGGCAGGCGGGCAAGTTGGCCTCGCTCGCCGTCGCGCACCCCGACTGGACTTTCGTCGGCGTGGACTTCGGGGACAACCTGCGCTGGTGCCACGACAACTACCCCTTCGGACAGTGGGTGGAGGCGGACCTCGAATCGGCAGAGCGGCTGCCGCTCGACCCGGACCTCGTTCGCCGGTCGGTGGTGATCTGCTCCGACGTGATCGAGCACCTGGTGGACCCGGCCCCGGCCCTGTCCCTCATCCTGGCCCTGCTGCGGGAGGGCAGCGCCGCTGCCGTCCTGTCGACACCGGCCCGTGAGTGCCGCAGCGGCTACGACACTCCTGGACCGCCGCGCAACCCCAGCCATGTGCGGGAGTGGGCAAGCGACGAGTTCCAGGCGCTGCTGCGGGCGTCCGGATTCGAGATCCACTACGCGGGCCTCACCCGAAGCGACGACGCCTCCAACGGTCTGTCCACCCAGCTGCTCCTCGTCGGTGTGGGAGGGACGGAGGTGGGAGAGCAGTGACGGCGGTTCCCCGGTCCAGGGGCCTGCGTGTCGTTCACCTGCCGGCTCGTACCCCGTACGCGTGGAAGCTACAGAGCCCTGACTTCCACATCCTGAACGGGACGGAGATTCCCACGGGCGAGACTGTGCCAGAGGCGGTCAGCACCGCATGGCTCCTCGAACACGGCCCTCTCACGTGGCTCGACGTCCTGCACCTGCACCACATCGACTTCGAGGACATCTCCACCCTGGAGCGCCTGCTGGACGCGTGCCTGGGCTACGGGGTCAACGTGGTCTTCACCGCCCATGACACCCGGCCCATGATCGGCAACGCCGAAGGCTTCGTGGAGCGGCTGCGGCTGCTCCGATCTGCAGAGGTCAGCTGGGTCTGTCTCACTGAGGGATCCGTCACGAAGCTGACGGAGGTCCTCGGCGAGCGGGTCACTGGAACGGTCATCCCCCACGGATACGTCGCTGCCCCGGAGTCGCTGGCTGACCTGGAGCGCGAGGCGAGGGGCCCGGGGGCCAGGTACCTCATGTTCGGTGCCTCCCGGGCCAGCCGGGACCAGTTGTCCACCATGGCCAACTGGAGCCTGGGGATCACGGATCCCCACAGCACGCTCCACGTCCTCCTGCGCGCGTTCAGCCCTGCGGACTTCGCTGACGCCGGCCGCGCCCCGCTGCTCCTGGAGACGGCCCGGCACGATCCGCGTATCCGCCTCACCATGCGCCCGTATCCCACGGACGACGAAGTGGTCAGAGCCGGGCTGGCTTCGGACTCCCTGCTGCTGCCGTACCTCTGGGGGAGTCACTCCGGGCAGCTGGAACTGGCCTTCGACTTGAACCTGCTTCCGGTCTGCTCCCTCACAGGGCACTTGCCCGAGCAGTACGAGCGGCACAAGGGATTCGTCGAAGAACCTGAATGGTTCGATTGGTCGCAGGGGCATCCCAACCTTTTCGGAGAGAAGTTCCTGACCGCGCTGGAGAACGCGGCAGCGCGGCTCGGCTCCAGGCCGCGCCGCCTCGACCGCGAGTTCCTCGACTACAGGACCCAGGAACACAGGACGATCCTGGACGACTACGCCCGCGTGTACGGGGGTGACCGGTGAGCGCCATTCCGCGTATTTCGTGCGTGATCCTGTGCCACAACTACGGCCGATATCTCGACCAGGCCATAACAAGCTGTCTGGAACAGGAGCCTGGAAACTTCGTCCTTCACGAAATCATCGTCATCGACGACGGATCCAACGACGAAACTGAGGAGGTATGCCGTCGTCACGAAAAGAACGTCAAGGTCATCCGGAGGAGCCAGCAAGGTTTCGGCCAAACCTTGACCGACGCCTTTCTCCTCAGCACAGGCGACTGGGTCGCTCCTCTCGACGCCGATGACTGGTTCCACCCATCGAAGCTACGTACATGCGCCGAGGCGATGACGGGTGAAACGCTGTTCATCGAGCACTGGGAGAACGTCGTCGACTCCAACGGAAGACCCAAGCTGAAAGACCCGCACCCGGGCGGAAACACGAGCACGCTGATGGTCCATCGCGGGGCTGCCCTCAGCCTCCTGCCGGTGAGCAACGAGATCTTCTTCCACGCGCTGCGCGAGGCCGGCCGCGGTGCCGTCCTCTCGGACCCGTTGACCTTCTATCGGGTCCACTCCCACAGCATGACCGACCGAAGTACGCCCGGCCTGTCGCAGGATTATCGGGCCGAGGTGTGTCTGGGACTCTCGGATCGGCTCCGCATGATGGATGGGAACCCTCCCACCTGGGCGACCACTCGCCAGCTCAGGGGGATCTCCCAGCATTTCCGCGCACTTGCTTCCGGGCACAGAGTGGAATCCGCCCTGCAGCGAAAAAAGCACCTACCCGCCATGATCTTGCTTCCGGGGATGCTCATCGCCACGCTCCGAGCCCGAGACCCAATCGCCCCGTGGCTCCGCTCCCTCTCCAGTGTGGTCGTGGGCCGGCCGCTGGTACAGCTCTCGACGGCCCAAGGAGAGCGGCCTCAACCGTGATCATTCCGGTGATGCGACGAGGGCGGCGATGATAAAATCGCCGCTTCCAATCCCTACTGGTCAGGCCAGTTGTCCGACCCAGGAGCGTATAAGCGCCATGAGCCGTTTGAGCGAGTCTGTCACCCGTGTCATGCACATCCTCGATGGGGCGGACCTGGGCGCGGACTATACGGCCGCGCAGCTGCTCAGCGAGACAACAGCACGGCGCTCCCTGGACCTCTCCGACCTCTCCCCCGAGGAGCAGGCCGCACTGGTCGAGGGGCGTGCGAACCACCTGATCCCCTCGGCCGCGGTACTCGCCGAGAAGATCGAAGCCGCGCAGGCCGCCGGACGCCCGTTCGTCGTCAAGTACGGCATCGACCCGACCTCGCCCGACGTCCACCTGGGCCACGCGGTACCGATCATCATCGCCAGCCGGTTCCAGCGGATGGGCCACCACGTCGTCTTCATCATTGGTGACGTGACGGCCAAGATCGGTGACCCGTCGGGACGATCCTCGGATCGACCGCCCCTCACCGACGAGGACATCGCCCGCAACCTGAGCGGCTACCAGCAGCAGGTCACGCCGTTCATCGACTTCGAGCGGGCCGACCTGCGCTTCAACGGCGAGTGGCTGAACAAGGTCACCCTGCCGGAGCTCGTCGGGGTTCTTGCCCGGGTGCCGGTCTCCATGTCGCTCCAGCGCGAGGACTTCCGCACCCGGCTCGCCGATGGCCATGGGCTGTCCGTCGCCGAGTTCGTCTACTCCGTCGTCATGGCCTGGGACTCCGTGGCCATCGACGCCGATGTCGAACTCGGCGGTGTGGACCAGCTGTTGAACCTCCAGATGTGCCGCAAGGTCATGGAGATCTCGGAGCAGGACCCCGAGGTGGTCATCACCACTCCTCTCATCGAGGGCACCGACGGCACGGGCACCAAGATGAGCAAGAGCAAGGGCAACTACGTGGGCCTGACGGCGTCGCCTGATGACGTCTACGGCCGGCTGATGTCCATCCCCGACCACCTGACCGAGCCGTACCTCCAGTTGCTCACCGAGTGGACGGACGACGAGATCCGCGTGGTCACCAAGCGCCTGGAGGAGGGGACCGCGCACCCGATGGCGATCAAGCGCATCCTCGCCGGCGAGGTGGTGGCCGCCCTCCACGGCTTGGACGCTGCTGCCGCCGCTCGCGCGGAGTTCACGGCGCGCTTCTCCAAGCGCTCTTTCGCGGACACCCAGAACCTCCCCGTCGTCTCCCTGAAGGACCACGCCGAGGACACGCTCGGGGCGCTGATCAGCCGCACGCTGGACTTCGCTCCCAGCATTTCCGCTGTGCGCCGTGTGGCTCAGCAGAAGGGCCTCCGTCTGATCCTTGAGGCGGACGGAGAGCAGGCACCTACGCCGCTCACCGAGTCGTCCGTGCAGCAGACGCTCGGTGAGGTCGTGAGCGAGGTTGGGGCACTCGAAGGTGCCGAGCTGTACCTCAAGGTCGGCCGTAAGGTCGCCCGCATCGACGTCTGAGATCAGGCGCGGCGCCGACTCACCATCGTGAGTCGGCGCCGTTCTGTTTGCGCTCGATGCGACCCGCCAGCCGCGCGATCAGGCCACGGGGCAGGGGTTCTGACTCACCTTCTGCTTCTGTGCTTCGCGACGCCAGCAATAAGAACGGGTTCGCCGCAGGGCAAGGGCCGTGGTTGTCAGTGGCAAATAGTAGGTTCCCGGGCGGGTAGGACTACGGGCCAGGAGAGGCGCTGATGGCGGACGATGCCGTGGAGAAGTGTTGCTTTCGAGGGTGTGGGCGGCCAGGGCACGCCCGGAGAAACGGTGTGCTGTTATGCAAGACGCACTATGAGCAGGCACGTACAGGCCGCCCGCTGAAGCCGATCAAGGCGAAGGCGAAGGCGGGCCAATATACGGGGTGCCGGTTCGACGATCCGCAGTGCGACCGGCCGCATTCCTCTGATGGGTACTGCTCCACCCACTACCAGCAGAAGAACGACGGTAAGCCGCTCACCCGTATTCGTGGCTGGAGGTCTCAGGCGGAGTGGGGGCCGCTATGCCGGTATGGGGCTTGCAGGAGCGACCCCCATTCGCGGGGATTGTGCATCGTGCACTACGGGCGGGGGATATCGCAGTTCGCCCGAGATGCGATCCTCGCGCTGCAGAGCGGGCGCTGCCTGTGTGGGGTGGTCGATCCGGGCCCAGAAGGCTGGGAACTCGACCATGCTCACGACTGCATCGCAGGCCACCGACCGACGAACTACTGCGTGGCCTGCGTACGCGGCCTGCTGTGTGTGCCGTGCAATCGGCGTGCGATCGCCTGGTACGAGGGCGCATGGATGAGGCAGGAAGGCAACGAGCCGATCCCGGTCCTTGAGGAGTGGGTCACGCGCCGAATCCGCTTCCACGGCGAGCCGGACTCGGCGGATGTGAAGGTGAGCTACATGCCCCCAGCATCAGTCCGGGAGCGAACCCCAGAGCTGGCTCTGTACACGGCAGAGAACGGATAGCACCCTCATCGGCGTCGACCCCGAGCGAGATCATCGATGCGCCTGGTCCGCTCGAACGGATCACGAAGCCCAACCGTGGCTCAGGGGGAGCTGGCCGGCCTGGTGCGCTTCACGCTGCTCGGTGATCCACTGCGCGACCTGGTCTATGGATTTCGTGACTGGTTGGTCGGTGGTGTCGATCCGTTGAGTGCACCATCGAGTGTCATCGGCTTGCCAGCTCGTCCAACGATGCCAAGCCATCTCGGGCCAGCTGGTGTCGATGATGACGTCGGGCCGGTAATGGAGGTCGACGGCGTGCTTCCGGTGCCATGCGGCCCAGCCGAGGAAGGCGTCGACTGCCGGAGCATCCCACCGGCCGGGGTCTCGCTCGGCGAGTCGAGTGCACCGGACCTCGTCGGCGACATCAACCAGGCACACGGCGATGCCGTCCAGCAGTGGCGCGGAGGGCACAGCGAGGACTTCACCCAAGGGCGACTGCCCGCTGAGCAGAAGGTCAATGCCGCGATCCTGGTACTCCAGCGCGCGTCGCACCCACATCTCGGTCATCCGATGTCGCCAGTGCAGATCTGCACCCTCCGGCACCCCGAGCTCATCGGAGTCGTGCACGACGATCTGGCGGAGCCTGCCGGCCGCGGCGTTGGCGAGCGTCGTCTTGCCCGAGCAACTGGACCCGGTGAGCTTGAACAACATCGCTCCAGAATGCCAGCGCCTCAGCACCTGTCTCGACCAGTTTCTTCGCGCTACCCACCTGCGCCGGTTGCTGAGTGAGGCAATGAGTTGCGCCGACTAACTTCGTTGGCAGAGCGGCCCGTAGCGCCGGGCGAGCCAGCACCGTCTCAGATGCCTGATTGGAGTTGCTTCTTCTTTCGGTCGCGGGCAAATCCGATGAAGCTGACGATCAGGAATTTAACACCAAGCGAAGGAATGATAACTCCGGCCACGATCCAAGTTGTTCCCCACCAACCGCGATCCCCGTCAGGATCCATTATCGGTAGCCAGAGGAAGTTGCTCGCAATTAGAGACAGCCACGACCCTGTTTCTCTGGGGACTCGCCCGGCCCTGAACTCGAAAAATATAGTTAGCGCCATGAGAAGCATGAAGGAGTAGAGGCTCATCACCCATGGGATTGGACTGATGTCCATAGAGCCCTCAACGAAGCGGATTTGACGGGGCCACTCCCACACCATGATTAAGACCAAAATTTGCACAGGGATGGACCGTCGTACGTCTCTTAAGATGACACGGAGGCGCTCCTCGTGCTTAAGCGTGAAGTCCGCCAAGTTCTCGAACAAGGGATTGGGGGCTGTCTCAGGGTCGAGTCCATTTCTGGCGCGTACGGCCTCGGCCAGTGCCTCTTCTTGACTCCCCGCACGAATACGCATCCTGGCATCGCCGGCGTAGGCCGAAACTTCGGCGCAAAACTCGTTAACCGTTTCCACGTTGAGTCGCGAGACGTTTGCTACCTGCACCCAGCCAGGGCTCTCGTCCACGGATCGTAACTGTTCGGTGAGATTTACCCAGAACAGTTCCTTCTTTTTCATGTCGTAGACGACGCCAATAATGGGGATGCGACTCTGCCGCCAATCCTCGAAGTGGTCCTCTACCGGAATTGCATACCCGTTGGCCCGCTTATACTTCTTACCGCTTTTTACCTGAATGGCAATCCAGTAGCCCGTTCGCTTACCGCCACGAGTGAAGTTAACGATCATGTCCTCGCCGTGATCGTTCCCTCCGTCGATCTCCTGAACGATGTGATCGTGTTCCTCAAGGAGTGCACGCAGGGCGTTGACGCCCGCCCTCTCAATCCGGCGGCTAGAACGAACAGTTGACACTGTCCCCCCTCGAAATCAGTGGCCGCCAGGATACTGGCAGGCACTGACAATCCACGCTGGTCCTGGCGAGGGGGCCGCCCCCATGGCATGTCTGATGGGCCAGGGATCCAGGGGGCGACATGGAACCGTGCGGCGATGCAGTCCGGTGCCGACAGAGGTGCGCTGAACAGCGGGTCAGCTGGTTCCTTCCGCCTCCGCCGTGAGGCGGGCCCGCTTCTCAGCGCGCGGTTCGGCTTTCCAGTCGGGCAGGAACGCCGACAGAACTGGGTCGCTTTCGATCTTCTGCTGGGTACACCGCATGCCTTCGTCGATCAGCGCGTCCCACTTCTCCGTGGCGAACTCGACGCGGCAGGGCAAGTCCTTGATGATCTTCTCGTCCAGGGTCAGGTAGTTCGACGCACGCCCCCTGGCACCACGGGCCGTAGGCACGTACGCGTCGGCCCCGGCCTGGTCGGGAAGCAGGGAGATGAGGACCGCGTCTCCGTCCTCGGCGATCCTTCGGGCCGCCTTGTTGGCTGCCGAGATCTCTGCCTTGGAGGGATCCCTTTCCAGCATTTCGATCAGGGTGCTGCGGATGCTCACCGTCTTCCGGCTGGCCAGCGCAGTCTGCAGGGCCTGGCGGAAGGTCTGCGTCATCGATGTCATAGCGGAAATTGTCGCGAATGGCCGTCCCGAGGCCGCGCGCTTGAGGGCAGCGCTCGGTGTGTGTTCCCCCGTACGGCAGACGCACAGGGCGTGGCCCCAGCGCGCTCACCCCTCACGACTAGGTTCGCTGTCACAAAGGCCGAAACTGCTGGGTTCACTGTCAGACGCGTCGATCGAATGGCCCAGAAGGGCAAGTTCGCCGGGAGCAGACAGGAAAGATCTCGCAAGGGATGGCGTGCTGCTGCAAATCATGCCAACGTACAACCCCCTGACGAAAAACCTTCCCCCTGATCCCACGGAGGCGCCCCTGCACCCGCACCACCCCAGCGAACCCTCCGATCCCGACTCGCCCGACTTGGTGTACTGGGTCACCCCGCGCCATCTGGCGGGTGACGACGGGGCCCTCGCCGAACGGATCGGCGAAACCCTGGCTGGCCTCGGCTGGCGCATGTGGCCTACCTCCCGCCACACCCTCCTATACGTCAGCCCAGATGAGCTGCGCGGTGCCGAATGGATCCTCGCGGCCTACCCGTTCGAACTGGGCGGTCTCCCGGTTGCCTGGCAGCTGAGCGCCCGCCCGGATGCCACCTCCGTAGTGCCGGCGTGGAACGCGTACTTCACGGCCGGCGTCCCGTACGAGGCGATCACCGATCTCCTTGTGGCGATCGACGCCCGCGAGGCGCCCGACCTCGGCTCCGAGGGGGCGGAGACGGTCCTCAACACGCTGAGTGCCCGAGGCTGGATCCGCGATGTGGACCGCCCCCGCACCACCGCCACGGACCCCGGCTTCTCCTGCAACGTCTCCTTGGAGATGCTGCCGCCACTCATCCAGGACGCCGACCCGCGCCCCGACCTGGTGGGCTGGCAGGCATGGGCGGAACCCGTCGTTAGCGCCCCCTATTTGTGGTGTGCCAGCTTCAGCACCAGCGTCCCCCATGAGCTGGTGGCGGCGTTCGCCTCCTCGCTCGCCTCACCGGCTCCGGTGCCCCGCCGAACCGTCCCTCCGAGCGCCGAAGGGCGGCTCACCGTGGTCCGCCGCAGCTAACGCCGCCCGCCCAGAGGAGCCGCTGTCGTAAGCGGCTCGTCGCCGTTCTCCCGAGTGGTAGCAGGTCAGACGAGGCGTGCCCCCGCGCCCGCCATATGAGAAGGAGAGAGCCTTGTTCTTGTTCCGACGCGCTCGCGAGAACCGCGCGTTCCGTGAAGCCCAGCATGCGGGCCACGCGCTGCTCCTGCGGCTGCAGGCCACGCAGCCGTGGCCCAACTTCCCCGAGCCGACCCCGCAGGCCCCCGCCGCAGGGGAAGCGGTTGTGCCCGACGTCCTGCCGCCGGAGCTGCGGGTGCCGCCGCGCCAGGACGTGGCCGGGGTGATGATGCGCTGGCAGCCACCGCTCGTCGTCGGCGGCGAGGTCCGTACATGCCCCGAGTGCGGCATGTACCGGGACTGGATCGTCTTCTGCATGCGCGACGACTCCATATGGCTGCGCTGCCGGGCCGGCCACGAGACGAAGGAGCCCGGCCTGGATGCGGTCTGGTTCAACCGCAACTCCGGTCCCGTCGACGGGTTCCACCCCACTCTCGAAGAGGGCCTGCGCCACCTCGGCCATTGACCTCCCGAAACCCCTGCCCTTTCGTACTGCTGGCGCCCGGAGGGCCGGCCTGGTCAGACCGTCCGTTTCGCAGGCCACAACAGGCCACAAAGGGGTTTCCTATGCGCCTTCACGCCACGACCGTCCGCGGCCTCAGCGCCCTCGCTATCTTGGCCCTGGCGGGCTGTTCCCAAGGCAGCGCCGCCTCCTCCGGCCCGATGTCCTCCCCGACCGTCCCGGTGCACCCGGACGGCGAGAGTGCATTGGCGCTCGCTCCGTTGTCTTCGACTGCGCTGGCGAAGCTGCTCTTGGACGAGGGCGACCTCGGCGGGGACTACACCCGCATGCCGAAGGGCGCCGCGGCCCACGACGACGTGACCGTGAACTGCCCGGCGCTGGAGAAGCTCGGCGGCGACGCCGCGACCGGGACAAGCCTCGCCTTCCCCCGCAAGGCGAAGGCGTCCTTCACCTATGTTGGGGGCGGCAACTCCGAGCTGGCGGAGGAGTTGTACAGCGATACCGCGGCGAAGCTGTCCAAGGGCATTGGGGAGATCTTCGATGCGATGGTCTCCTGCCCCACGTACCAGGTGATGTCGGGCAACACCGTCGTCACCGTGGGCACGCAGGTGACGCCCGCTCCTGACCTAGGCGACGAGCAGTGGAGCCAGCTGCTTACCTACTCGATCGGTGGGCACCGCAGTGTCGTCAAGCAGACGGCGATCCGGATCGGCAACGTCCTTGTGCTCGTCTCGGGCGCGCCGGGGCTTGTGGACGCCAACCTGGAGAAGGCGCTCGACAAGGCCGAGGCAGCCTTGTGACCACCCTGTCGGCGTCGTTCGGCGCCGGCGCGCATGACTTTGTCGGCGTGTTCGCCGATTCCCTCGGTTCCAGTGCACCGGTGCTGTGCCGGGTGCTGTCGGAGAGCACACTCGACCGGCTCCTGGACGCTCCAGCAGTTCCAGGGCCTCCCACGCGGTGAAGCCGGGCCTCCCAGTTGGAGAGCCCGGCTTCGTGCTGCGGTGCCTTGTTCTGGCGTCTCACAGCGCGTCACCGCTCGCAGCTGAGATCGTGATCAGCGCCGCCGAGCCTGCGACGGCTGCGGGGCCGGGGCTGCTGCTGCCGTGTGTTCTGGAGCGTCGGGGCGCCGTGCTGCGCTGTCGGCCCAGGCTGGGCTGTTGGCTTGTGCTGCGCGGGCTTGTGCACTGAGTGCCGGCCTTTCGCTGAGGCGTTGGATGCGCCAGGCCAGGACCCGTGCCGGGCGGCGGGCGTCGTTCAGGGCGCGCTGGTCGGCAACCTGCTGGAGGAGCCGTTCCGGGTCGTGTCCGGCTGCTTCTGCCTCGGCGAGGGCGGCGGTGAGAGCCGCGAAAGCGGGGTCTTCGATGATCTGTTCCGCGTGCTCGGGCACGGCCTGGCGTAGGCGGCGGATCTGCCGTTCCACAGCCTGCTGGGGTGGCTGGCGCTGCGCGAGGGCGGCCAGGGGTGCGGCTGCGGCTTGGTCGTAGGCGGCCTGGAGGTGGAGCAGGGTCTGCTGGGTGGCGGCTACCTGCTGGTCGTGGTGGCGGAGCTGATGCCAACGGGCAGCGGCAAGGACCACGAGGATTGCCGCGTCGAGGAACATCGCCAGGGCGGCACTGTCCTTGGGGGCGGGCTCGCGGAGCATGCCGCGTACGGCGCCGCGCAGGGCGCGGGCGTGGTGGTGTTCGGCTTGGATGCGGGAGCGGGTGGCGCGCTCGAACGCGGTCGCTGCCTCTCGGAGTTGGGGGCGCAGGGTCTGGGGTGCGAGGAGGGGGAGGGCGTCGAGGGCTTCGCCGAAGGCGGCGAGGTGGGCCTGGGAGGCTTCGTCGTCCGTCTGGTCGAGGTGGTGGGGGATGCGTTCGGCGGCGGCGGTGGCCTGGTGCCAGGGGTTGGGCCTGCGCCGGCCTGGCTTGTCAGCGGGCTGTGGGTCGATGCTCTCCAGGCGTTTTTGGATCTTGGGGAAGGAGAGGTCGGGGGCGAGTTCGGAGCCAGAAAACCAGACGGGCTCGTTGTCGGCGGTGGTGGTGTCTTCGCTGGCGACCTTGTAGCCGCGCACGTCGCCCGAGGGGAAGTGGACGACCTCGACGAGCACGTCGTCGATGTGGTTGAGCAGGTGGACGAACTCCTCGACGCTGGTGGCGGCGGCCACGGCGGTGCGCACGGTGGCGCGCAGCCGTTCGCGGGCGGGCTTCTCGTGGCCGGCGCGGCGGGCCTTCTCCTGCTCGGCGCGGGTGGTCCGCTTCGCGGCGGTGCGGTCACCGCGGACCACTTGAAGCAGGCCGTATTCCTTCTCGATGGCGGCGAGTTCGCGGTCGGCGGTGTGGTAGTCGTTCCAGTGGCGTGCGGTGCGCAGGTCCGCGCGGACCTTGGTGGCGGCGATGTGGATGTGGTCGGGGGCGTGGCGGACGGCGACCCAGCGGCATCCGTCCGGATCACCGTCCGGTGCTATGCCGGTGGCCGTCACAACGCGGCGGGCGATGTCGGCCCACTCCTCGTCGCTGAGGATGCGGTCACTCTCGGCGGCGCGGATCGAGCAGTGCCACACGTGCTGCTCGGGAGCGCGGCCCAGCCGCCGGGCCTGCTTGACGTGCAGGTCCAGGTCGGCCACGAGGAGCCTCCTGGTGGCGTCGAAGTCGTCGGCACGGCCGGGGTCGGGGGCGAAGCCGTCCCAGGAGGCGACCAGGTGCGGGTCGGTGTGGTCCTTGGCCTTCTTCGTGTCGAACAGGTACCGGATCAGTCCGGCGGTTTCCTTGCCGCTGCGGATCTTCGCGATCATCGGGCCGCCTTCTTGGCGACGGCCTGGTTCGCGGCTGTGGCGATGTGGCGGACGGTGGCGCCGACCGCGGTCAGGGTGCGTTCGGCCTGGGCCAGGACGGCGGTATCCCCAGGGTGTGGATGGCCGCCGGAGTTGAGCTTCTTGGCGATCTGGTTGATGTTGTGGCCGATCTTGGCGACCTCGCCACGGAGGGCGGTCAGCTCGTCGATGTAGTCGTCGAGCGGGGTGCGCTGGCCAGGCAGGGCGAGGTCGCCCTGGACGTGGGCCATGACGACAGCGCCGACGTAGTGGGCGCCGGCGATGTTCAGCGACCGCGCCATGGCGAGGATCTCGGTCTTCTCGTCGACGCTGTAGCGGGCATCGACACGCTGCTTGCGCTGGCCGTTCGGGTCGGGCTTGCGACGTCGGGCGACACGGTGCAGCGCGGCGGCTTCGGCGGCGCGCGGCAGCTGCACAGCGGCGGCGGTGTCGGCGGACTGTTCCTCCTCGGGTGCCCCCTGGCGCCCGAGGTCCTCCGCCACCCCCGGGGCGGAGACTTCCCCGTTGCGGCCGTCCTTGGACGGTCCAGCGGGATACCTTGCTGGCGTTGTGGCTGGGGTGGTGGTCATCTCCTGCTGGTGCGACGGGGGTTCGTGGTGCCGGTTGCGCATGAGGTGGTTCTCCATGGGGTGTTGATAGCCAGTCAGTGACCGGTCGACCTCGTCCCACCTGTCAGGGCGAGGACGGGTGGAGCGGCGGTGTCGGGTCGACTCGTTGCGGTGCGGTCGCTCGTCCCCGCGGATTTGCACGGGGACGAGCGATGCGCGTTGCGCCGGAGCGATGGGAGGGCCGGGGGCTCAGGGAGCGCCAGCGGGGGTCATGTCGAGGTCGCCCTGCCGCTGAGAGGCGGCCTCATCAAGTTCGGCTTGCAGGACGTCCTTGAGCTTTTCCGCGTCGGCCCTGCCGATCGGGAGGCCCTTGCCGCGGATCGTCGCTTCGATGTGGCGGCGCGAGGCACGGTCTCCGCGTCCCAGTGGCGCGGTACGGGCAATCGCGAGGTACTCGTCGGAGACAGCGCTGGGCTTCTGGTCTTCCGGCTCGACGGAAGACGGCGGGATTTCCGTCATAGTGGCGGCGCCCTGCGCCACCTCGGCAGCACCCCGAGCCACGTCGGCCTGACCGTCCGCCACGTCAAAACCGGCTGGCTGCGGGAGACCGTTGTGGCGTTCGGTGGCGTCGGGTGGGTCGGCGACGAGCTGGTGGATCTGCCGCATCAGGACGCCGAAGGCCAGCAGCGCGGCTGTCGGGGGAACCGCGGCGACCACGTAGTCGAGGAAGGGCACGGCGCCGGCGTTGCCCGTGCCGTTGACCCCGGCCACGTTGAGGGCGATGGAACCGATCGATCCGGTGGCGGTGAGGGCGATGGCCCAGCCGTCGGCGACGCGGCGCAGACCCGCGCGGAGCATGAGGAGTTCACCCGCGACGATGAAGGCGTCCAGGGTCGTGGGCCAGGCCCACTGGCGGACCGGGGAGTTCTTGAGGCCGTGCTGTCCGGCGACCTCTGCGAGGTGCGCGTACGACAGCCAGAATCCGCCGGCGGTGAGCGCCACGATGACAACGCCCGCCGCGACGAGCGCGTACCGCTCAGCGGCCTGCTTGCTCGTCATCGGCCGTCCTTCGCCAGGGCGATGGTCCCGGTGGATGGGTGTGGAGAGGGTGGTCAAGCGGGGTTCTCCTGGGGTGGTGGCGTGGTCCGTCTTTGCCGTCCCGGCCGTTGCAAGCGCAGGTCAGGGCTGGTACGCCAGGGGGTCGGTGTTCCGTCTTGGCGGCGCCAGCGCGTCCTGGGGGCACGTACGGGCGGCGGGTGCTGCGTTTCGGTGGCCGTGGACGGTTCGCATCCGTCTTGCCGTCCCGGCCGCATGTGCTGTGACCTGCGGTGATACGGCGGGGACGTCCGGGACGGCACAAGACGGATGTGGGCGGCGTCCCGGTGGGCAGCAACGTCGGTCATGATCGTGTTGCCGTCCTGGCCCGGTTGCCGTCTTGCCTGCATGCCGTTTGACCTGCGGGATTACGGCAGGGACGGCAAGGACGGCAATCGGGGACTGGGTGGGTCTCAGCCCTCACTGCGCGCGGGGCCGGTGTCGACCGGGTGGACGGTCGGGCAGTAGCGCCGCCATGCGTCGAGGAACTTGTTGCGTGTGTAGCCCTTGCGCTGGGTTCCGTCGGCGAGGCGGACGTTGCCGGGCCTGATGTCGAAGGCGCGCAGCAGCGAGCCGAGCTCACGCGGGCCCAGTCCCTTGCGACCCCACTCCGCCCACGGGCCTTCCAGGTCCTGGCGCAGGTGGTGCAGGAGTTCGTCCGTGGAGAGGCTGTCGACCTCCCGCTGGGCTACGAAGACCCGGCGGATGTCGGCCAGGATCCGCGCTGAGCTGGGGTGGTCCTCCTCGGCCTCTGCTTCGGCCCTGACCATCTGCGCGCACGCCGCGCGGGCGAGGCGTGGCCAGGGGCCGGCGGCCAGGTCGGCGACGATGACGAGGGGTTCCCAGGTGTCGGCGGCGCGGTCCTCCACCGGCATTACCGGTTCCATGTCGGCGGCCTCGTCCAGCAGCGGCCGTGTCCATGCGGCGATGCGGTCGCGCAGGTCGTGCAGGGCCGGGGTGTCGCGGCGGGAGCGGAAGGGCTTGACGCTCTCGCCCTCGGCCCGGCGGCGCATCCGGATCACCACCGACCGGTCCATGATCGTGTCGGGCAGGTCGCCGATGCCCGCGAGCGCGGCCATGGCGAAGGTGGCGAACCGGTGCGGGGTGTGGTCGTTGCCGACGACGCGGGTGACGTACCGGTTGCGCTGGTGGCCGGCGTTGAGCAGGCCGCGCATCTCCTCGTTCTTCTCCGCCTGCTTCGGCGTGCCGAAGATGGTGTCCGCCTCGTCCACCAGCAGGGTGGGCGGCTCGTCGGTGATGGAGCGGAAGATGGCCGCGGGCGTGGTGTTGATGGTGAGCATCGGCTCGTGGACCGTCTCGGTGAGCACGTCCAGGAGCCGTGACTTGCCGCACCGCTTCGCCGGCCCAACCACCGCCAGGCGCGGTGCGTGCTGCCACGCGGGCTGCAGGTGCGTCGCCGCCACCCACAGCGTGACCGCGTGTAGCGCCTGCTGGGAGGGCAGGATCACGAACTGGGCTACCTGGGAACGCAGTTCGCTCAGCAGCTCGGAGCCGTACGTCGGCTCGGGTTCCGACACCGCCTCCTCGGCGGGCTGATCCACCGGAACAGTATCCGGTGCCCCGCCGTCGGCCGCCGGGGCGGCTTCGGGCGCGTGGCCGGGCCGGCCGGGCACCGCGACCGTCGGCCATACCACTTTGCCGGATGCGGAATAGGGCTCGGGTGTCGTAGGTTGCACAGGGCAGCTCCTTTTCCGGTGACATCGGGCATGCAGGCCCGACTCACGCAGGTCGTTCGTTGGCATGCGGGCAGTGGAGTGTGCGGAGCCTCCGGCGTTGGCGCGCCGGGGGCTTTCTCGCTTCCTGGGCCGGGGCGAGGGAACACGGACGGTACGTCCACGCCCCGACACAGTCCAGTCTTTCTGTGTCAGCTCAGCGCAGAAGCGTCTGCTATGGGCTCGGGCGGTCATGCGGCCAGGCCGAGCAGGTTCAACAGGTCGGCGGTCACGACGCGGTACGCCTTGCCCAGCCGCAGGACCTTGCAGGGGTACTGGCCCCGCTTGGCCAGCTCGTAACCCTTGCTCCGCCCCAACCCCAACGCCCGATTGCCGGTGTCCAGGTCAACAGCAGCGGGAAGCTCCAGGAGCTCCTCTCGGCTCATACCCTTCGCCCGGCCGGCAGGTTCGTTCTCACGCATACGCGCTCCATCCATGACTGAGCCCTCGGCGAACACGACGATCGCGCTCGTCTCCAGGCCATGGAATCAACGCTAGGCAAGTTAATGTGTCTTCATGACACAACGCCGTTCCGACCATAGATACGAGGAAGACACCGAGGCCGACGACCTCGAATGGGAGGACCACGTCATGGCCACCGTGGCCAGCGAGGTCCGCAGGCGGCGGAAGGAACTGCGGTGGAGCGCACAGGATCTCGCCGACAGGTGCGAGGAGATCGGCTACCCGATCCCGCGCAACGTGATCGCCAACATGGAGTCCGGCCGCCGCGCTGTCCTCCCCCTGGTCGAGGTCATGGTCCTCGCCAAGGCCCTGCGCATGTCCCCGATCAGCCTGATCTACCCCGTCGGGTACGTCGACGACATCCGCCAACTTCCCTACCAAGACCCGCAACCGGCCTGGGACGCCCTGCAGTGGTTCACCGGCAACTCTCCGGCTGAAGATGCCACCGATCACATGCTCGACCACTTCCTCGCCCACGACCTCGAACTCCGCTCGGCCCTGGCCGCCGTGGAGAGCGAGGACTACGAACGCTGGAAGGTCAAGACCGCCCCCAACCGCGTCCAACGGGAAGCAGCCGAGCGCGCTTTGGCCCGGTACGCCGACCAGGCCGCCAACGCCAAGCACGAACTACGCCGCCACCGCGACGCCATCCGCGAAGCCGGCGGCACCCCACCCCACCTGCCCTCCCCGCTCGCCGACGTCGACCCGCCACCCGATACCGACTCCACCGAGGAGAACGACCTTTGAAGGGTTCCACCCACCGCCGCTGCTACTGCCGCGACGCCCACACCGGTAAACCGCTCGGCAAGCAGTGCCCGAAGCTCTCCAGCCGCAAGCACGGCTCGTACTCCATACGCCAGGAGCTCCCGCCCCGCGAAGACGGCACCCGCCGCTCCTTCAGCCGCGCCGGCTACGACTCCCTCAAGGCCGCCCAGGCCGACCTCGACCACATACGCGCCCTCCTCGGCCTCGCCGACACCGACGACCCCGAAGGCATGGCGCTGATCGCCGCCATGCTGGAGGAGGTCGGCGACGAGAAGTCGCCACTGCCGGATGTCGAGGAGACCCGCCGGCGCCTGAAGTCCGGTCAGGACCTGATCGGCCGCCTGACCGTCGGCGAGTGGCTCGACCGGTGGCTCGACGGCAAGCGCATCCGCAAGTCGGGGCTCAGCCGCTACGAGACCGATATCCGGTTCCATTTGAAGCCTCGGATCGGCCACCACCGTCTCGATCGGCTGCGCGTGAGCCATCTCAGCGAGATGTTCACGGCCATATCCGACGGCAATGCCGAGATCCTGGAGCAGAACGCCCAGCGCCGGGCCGCGGTCGAGGAGTTGGCCACCGTGCCGTGGAAGGGCGCAGACAACCGCGCCCGCCGCAAGGTGATGAAGACGGCGATCGACGCCATGCCGCCGTTCCGGCGTGTGACCGGTCCGGCTACCCGGCTGCGCATCAAGGCCACCCTGCGGTCTGCGTTGAACGACGCGATCGGCCAGCAGATCCTTACCTTCAACCCGGCGGCGCACGTCGAGCTCGATCCCGTGCGCAAGCCGAAGGCCCTGGTGTGGACCGACGCACGGGTCGCCAGGTGGGAGCAGACGGGTGAGAAGCCCTCCCCCGTCATGGTCTGGACGCCCGAACAGACAGGCGCGTTCCTCGACTTCCTCGCGGAGGACCGGCTGTACGCAATGTGGCACCTGATCGCCTTCCGCGGCCTGCGGCGGGGCGAGGCATGCGCGCAGCCCTGGTCGGAGACAAACCTCGATGACCACTCCCTGACCGTCTCCGCTCAGCTCGTCCAGGACGGGTGGGAGGTCGAGACCTCCGAGCCCAAGACGGACAGCGGCTTCCGCGTGGTCGCGCTCGACGACGACACCGTGAACGTCCTGAAGCGGCACCGCGAACAGCAGGACGCGGACCGCGAGGAGTGGGGATCAGCCTGGGTCGAGACCGGCATGGTCTTCACCCAGGAAGACGGCTCCTGGCTCCACCCCGGGAAGGTGACCGACCTCTTCGAACGCGTCGTCGCCGCCTCCGGGCTCCCGCCGATCCGACTGCACGACCTCCGGCACGGCGCGGCCACGCTCATGCTCGCCGCCGGCATCGACGTGAAGATCGTGTCGGACACACTCGGGCACAGCGACACCCGCATCACGCGGGACATTTACCAGAGCGTCCTGCCGCAGGTCGGCAAGAACGCGGCCGAGGCCACCGCCAGGCTGGTCCCGCTTCAGCGGAAGACCGAGGCGGAGGAGGCCCGTAAGGCCGCCAAGAAGGCCAAGGACAAGGCGAAAGCCGAGGCCAGGGCCAAGAAGAAGGCCAAGCGGAAGAAGCCCAACAAGTAGGGCACCGGACCGCTCCGCTCACGCATCGCTCACGCAAGCCATCTCGCGGCACCACGGCCGTGTGACGCGTCATGCCCCGAGCAGGGAAAAACCCCAGGTCACGGCGAGTGAGTCCTGGGGTTTCTCGGAGCCGCCTTCGGGATTCGAACCCGAGACCTACGCATTACGAGTGCGTTGCTCTGGCCATCTGAGCTAAGGCGGCGTGCTGGGTGCACCCATGGTGCGATCAGCGACGTCGGTAAGTCTACACAGTTTCGAGGAGTGGTTCGTACCGGCCCCGGAGGCGGGCCGGGGGCTGCCTCCGGGGTGGCCGGGGCGGCTACGAGCAGCGTGTGCCGTCGGCGGGCGGGGTGCCGTCGAGGAGGTAGGTGTTGATGGCGGAGTCGACGCAGGCGCTGCCGCGGCCGTAGGCGGTGTGGCCGTCGCCGTCGTAGGTGAGGAGGCGGGCCGTGGCGAGCTGGCCGGCCAGGCCCTCGGCCCAGCGGTACGGGGTGGCCGGGTCCCGGGTGGTGCCGACGACGACGAGGGGGGCGGCGCCCCTCGCCTCGATGCGCTGGGCCTCGCCGGTGGCCTTCACCGGCCAGTACGCGCAGTTCAGGGAGGCCCAGGCGAGGCCCTCACCGAACACCGGTGACACCTTCTCGAAGTCGGGCACCGCCTTGCGCACCTCGTCCGGGGAGTCGAACGCGGGCGGGAGGTCCAGGCAGTTCACGGCGGCGTTGGCGAACATCAGGTTGGTGTACGCGCCGTCGGCGTCCCGTTCGTAGTAGCTGTCCGAGAGGAAGAGGAGTCCGGCGCCGTCGTTCTCCTTCATCGCCGCCGTGAGTGCCTCGCGCAGCTGCTGCCAGGCACCCTCGTCGTACATCGCGGCGATCACGCCGATCGTGGCGAGCGACTCGGTGAGGGTGCGGCCGTCGGCGTCCCCGGTGGGCAGGGGGCGGGCGTCGAGCTTGTCGAAGAAGGCCTTCAGGTTCTTGCCGGCCCGCTCGGGGCCGGTGCCCGGGCGGCCGAGGGGGCAGTCGCTCCGCCGGACGCAGTCCTCGGCGAAGGCGGTGAACGCCGTGCCGAAGCCCTCCGTCTGTTCGAGGTTGAGCTGCCGTGCGGGCAGGGAGGGGTCCATCGCGCCGTCCAGGACGAGACGGCCCGTGCGGTGCGGGAAGAGTCCGGCATAGGTGGCGCCGAGGAAGGTGCCGTACGAGGCGCCGACGTAGTTCAGCTTCTCGTCGCCCAGTGCGGCACGCACGAGGTCCATGTCCCGGGCCGCTTCGACGGTCGACACGTGGCGCAGCAGCTGGGGCGCGTCCGCGCCGCATCCCTCGGCGAACGTCCTGTACGCCGCGACCAGCGCGTCGGTCTCCTTCGCGTCGTCGGGGGTGATGTCCGTCCGCGTGTAGGCGTCCATCTGCGGGCCGTCCAGGCACTCGACGGGTTCGCTGCGGGCGACCCCGCGCGGGTCGACGGCCACCATGTCGTAGCGGGCGCGCACGTCCGCCGGGTAGTTGATTCCGGCGTACGCCTGGACGTAGGCGATCGCCGAGCCGCCGGGACCGCCCGGGTTGACCAGCAGGGAGCCCAGCCGCTTCCCCGGCCCTGTGGCCTTCTTGCGGGTGACGGCGAGACGGATGTCGCCCTTGGACGGCTCGGCGTAGTCGAGCGGGGCCTTCAGGGTGGCGCACCGGAAACCCGGTGCGCCGCAGTCGCGCCAGGCCGGTTTCTGCTCGTAGTACCGCGTGAGGGCAGCGGGCGTGGAGCCGGGCAGGGGGGTGAGGGCCGCTGCCGCCTCCTTCGCCACGGAATGCGCCGTGTTCGCCGTGTTCGCCGCGTTCGTCGTGGTCCCGGAGGAACAGCCCGGGATCAGCAGCGCGACGGCGGCGAGCAGGGTGGCTCCGGCACGGGTCCTGCGGTGGGTGCGCCTTGTGTCCATGCACCGAGCGTAACCGTGTGCGACCGGTTGGGTGCGCTTAGTGCGCACCGTGCCCCGGACGAGTTGCGCGGTCGCCCAGGGCCGGGGCGCGGATCTCCGTCAGCCCGCTCTCAGTGCCATGGTCATCGCCTCCACCGCGAGCAGGGGGGCCACATTGCGGTCCAGCGCCTCACCACAGGCGGCGATCGCCTCGATGCGGCGGAGGGTGGACTCCGGGGAGCTGCCGCGGGCCAGGCGCTGGAGGGCGTCCTCGGCGTCCGTGTTGGCGAGGGCGATGCGGGAGCCGAGCTGGAGGGCGAGGACGTCGCGGTAGAAGCTGGTCAGGTCGGTCAGCGCCACGTCGAGGCTGTCGCGCTGGGTGCGCGCCCTGCGGCGCTTCTGCATGTCCTCCAGGTCCTTGACCACGCCCGCCGTGCCGCGCGGCAGGCGCCCGCCCTGGGCCGCGCCGAGCGCCGCCTTCAGCTCCTCGGTCTCCTTGCCGTCCATCTCCTCGGCGAGCTGCTTGGCGTCCTCGGCCGCGGCGTCGACCAGTTCCTGGGCGGCCTTGAGCGCCCCGCCGATGTCGTCGACCCGCAGGGGAAGCTTCAGCACGGACGCCCGGCGGGCGCGGGCGGCGGGATCGGTGGCCAGGCGGCGGGCCCGGTCGACGTGCCCCTGGGTGGCGCGGGCGACGGCGGCGGCGGTGTCCGGCTCGATGCCCTCGCGCCGTACGAGCATGTCGGCGACGGCGTCCACCGAGGGCGTGCTCAGGTTGAGGTGGCGGCAGCGGGAGCGGATCGTCGGCAGGACGTCCTCGACGGAGGGCGCGCACAGCAGCCAGACCGTGCGGGGGGCGGGCTCCTCGACGGCCTTGAGGACGGCGTTGGCCGACTTGTCGTTCAGCCGCTCGGCGTCCTCGACGAGGATCACCTGCCAGCGCCCGTTCGCCGGGGCGGTGAAGGACTTGCGGACGGTGTCGCGCATGGCCTCGACGAGGATCTGGGAGCCGACGGCGGCGATCGAGCTGACGTCGGCGTGCGTGCCGACCAGCGCGGTGTGGCAGCCGTCGCAGAACCCGCAGCCGGGGGCTCCGCCGAGAGCCCGGTCGGGGCTGACGCACTGGAGTGCGGCGGCGAAGGCCCGCGCCACCTGGTTGCGTCCCGCGCCGGGCGGGCCGGTGAACAGCCAGGCGTGCGTCATCTTCGACGCCTCGGGCGGGGGCGTGCCCTCCGCGACGGCCGTCACGAGCGCGTCGGCGTCCCGGGCTGCGGCGGCGAGCTGCCCGCTCACCCGCTCCTGCCCGACGAGGTCGTCCCACACGGTCATGGGTCAGCCCGCCCTTCCGTCGCGTCCGTCACTTCTTCCTGAGGGTCCCATGGTGCGGGCGGGCACTGACAACGGCCGTACCCGCCCGGACCCCGCGGGCCGGTCAGCGCCGGCGCCCCCGGCCGCCGTCGTCGTCGCCGTCGTCCTCGTGGGGCCCCAGCAGTTCGTCGGCCAGGGTCGGGAGGTCGTCCAGCGGGGTCTCCTCGGCCCAGTCGGAGCGCTTGCGGCGCCGGCGCGGCGTGCGCCCGGCGTCGACCTGCGGCAGCTCCCGCGTGCGGTCGTCCGGCCCCTCCTCGTCGCGCACCGGCGGCAGCACCGCCGTATCGTCCGTCGCGCCCGGGGACACGGCGGGCAGGACGGCCGTGTCGTCGGCCGCGCCCGGCGGGACCTGCGGCCTCGGCAGCTCGGTCGTCACCTCGGCCTCGGAAACCCCGGAGCCGGTCCGGCCGGAGTGCTGCCCGGCGTCCTCGTCCCGCACCCTCGGCAGCACCGCCGTCTCGTCCACCGGACCGCCCGACGCGTTCGTCGGAGCCACCACCGGCGTCGGCACGGTCACGGCGTCGTCGGCCCGCGACCGGGAGACCCCGGGTGCTGCGGACGTGTGCGCGGCGGGGCCGCTCGTCGTCCTCGGTCCGGCCTCGGCCGCGGCGGCCGCCTGTTCGGCCAGCCGCCGGGCCTGCTCCGCGCGCAGCAGAGCCTCCTCGGCCTTGCGCTGCTTCTCCAGCCGCAGCGCCTCGGCCTCGGCGCGCAGCCGCTCCTCTTCCTCGGCCTGCTTGCGGCGGCGCTCCTCCTCCGCCCTGCGGCGGGCCTCCTCCTCGGCGCGTGCCTTCTCCTCGGCGAGCAGACGCTGCCGCTCCTCCTCGGCACGCCGGCGCGCTTCCTCGGCGCGCAGCCGGGCCTCCTCCGCCTGCCGTTCGGCCTCGCGCCGCTGCGCCTCCTCGAGTTCGCGCTGCTTGCGCTCCTCCTCCTCGGCGCGCAGCTTCGCCAGCTGCTCCTGGCGCTCGCGCTCCAGGCGCTCCTCCTCGGCCTTGCGGGCCGCTTCCTCCTCCGCCTTGCGGCGGGCCTCCTCCTCGGCCTTGCGGCGGGCCTCCTCGCGGGCCCGGATCTCCGCCTCGGACAGCGGCAGCACCTGGTCGAGCCGGTGCCGGATCACCGTGGTGACGGCCTCCGGTTCCTGACCGGCGTCGACCACCAGGTAGCGGCCGGGGTCGGCGGCGGCGAGGGTGAGGAAGCCGGCGCGCACGCGGGCGTGGAACTCGGCGGGCTCGGACTCCAGCCGGTCCGGCGCCTCGGTGAAGCGTTCCCGCGCGGTCTCCGGCGCGACGTCCAGCAGCACGGTCATGTGCGGTACCAGCCCGTCGGTGGCCCAGCGGTTGATGCGGGCGATCTCGGTCGGCGACAGGTCGCGTCCGGCGCCCTGGTAGGCGACGGAGGAGTCGATGTACCGGTCGGAGATGACGACCGCGCCGCGCTCCAGGGCGGGCCGTACGACGGTGTCGATGTGCTCGGCGCGGTCGGCGGCGTACAGCAGGGCCTCCGCGCGGTGCGAGAGTCCGGCGCTGGAGACGTCCAGCAGGATGGACCGCAGCCGCTTGCCGACCGGGGTGGCGCCGGGCTCGCGGGTGAGGACGACCTCGTGGCCCTTGGCGCGGATCCACTCGGCGAGGGCCTCGGCCTGGGTGGACTTGCCCGCGCCGTCGCCGCCCTCCAGGGCGATGAAGAACCCGGTGGCGGCGGGCGTCTGCTCGGGGTCGTCGCCGCCGAGCAGCGCGTCGCGCAGGTCCTGGCGCAGCGGCACCCCGGAACGGTCGTCGGCCTTGGCCAGGACGAGCGCCGCCACCGGCAGCAGCAGGGCTCCGACCAGCATCAGCGTGAACGCGGCGCCGCCGTGGTCGAAGACGAACCGGCCGTTCTCCAGGCGGTGCGGTCCGATGGCGGCGGCGACCATCGGGGCGGTCACGGCGCCGAGCGCCACCAGGACCCGGACCACCGCGTGCAGGTGCTCGGTCGTGCGGACCCGGCGCTGCTCCTCGGTCTCCTGGTCGAGCAGCGTGTGCCCGGTGTTGGCGGCGATACCCGCGCCGACTCCGGCCAGCGCCAGGACCAGCAGCACGCTGGTGACGTCCGGCACGAGTCCGGCGGCCAACAGCGCGACACCGGTGAGGGCGAGGGCGAGGGCGAGCAGCCGGCGCCGGGACAGGGCCGGCAGCAGGGCGGGCGCGGTACGGATACCGACGACGACACCGCCGGTCAGCGCGCCCACCGTCAGGCCGTAGAGCACGGGGCCGCCGCCCAGGTCCTTGGCGTGCAGCACCGACACGGCGACGGCGGCCGACACGGCGGCGGCGACGGACGCCGAGGCGAGTACCAGCAGCGGCATCGCACCGGTGCGGCCCTTGTCGTTGCCCGTGGCGCTCTTCGGGCGGCGCAGTCCCTCGAGCGGCGACCGGGCGCGGGGGGTGCGGGTGCCGGGCAGTGTCAGGAAGGTGACGACGGACAGCGAGGCGGCGAACAGACCGGCCGCGACGTAGGAGGCGAGGGCGGCCTGGTGTGCGCCGAACCACTCGATGCCGGTGCCCAGCAGGTTGTTGAGGAGGGAGGCGACGACGAGCGCGAGGGCCGCGAGGGGTATCGCCACGAAGCCGGTGCGCAGGGACAGGCGCCGCAGTGCGTCCATGTGGTCGGGCAGCGGCCTGATACTGGCGCCCTCGGGCGGCGGGGCGGGCAGCAGGGCGGGCGCGGCACTCTCGCGGCACACCGTCCAGAAGCGCTCGGCGACTCCGCTCACGAAGACGGTGACGAGCAGGACGGCGGGCGCGTTCTCGGGGGTCCAGTCGATCCACAGGGGGGCCACGATGAGCAGGGCGGCCCGCACTCCGTCGGCGCCGACCATGGTCCAGCGGCGGTCCAGCGGCCCGTCCTGCGAGGTGAGCGAGGTGAGCGGGCCGAGGAGTACGGCGCCGAACAGCAGCGTCGCGAGGATGCGCACCCCGAAAACGGTCGCCACTGCGAACGCCGCACCCCGACTGCCGCCACCGAACGACTGTTCGGCGATGGTCGCCTGGAGGACCAGGAGGACGAGCACCAGAAGGGCGAGGACGTCACCGACCCCGCCCACCAGTTGGGCGCTCCACAACCGTTTCAGCTGGGGTCGGCGCAGCAGGGCGCGGACGGCACGCTCGCGTGAGTCCGCGACCAGGGCGTCGTCGGGGGCCGGCGGAGGGGCCGTTGGCTGCTCGGCTCGCGTCATGCGTTCAGCCTATCGGCCCACGCGGACAGCCTCGGCGCGACGCGCCTGACATGCACACGCCCCGGCACCGAAGTGGTGCCGGGGCGTTCGCATTCCGAACGCCGGGCGAAGCCCGTCCGGCGCTACCGGGAAGGGGTCAGTCCTCCGCCCCGTTCGCCGCGGTCGCCTTCTTCGCGGCGGTCTTCTTCGCAGCCGCCGTCTTCGCCGCCGTCTTCGCGGTCGTGGTCTTCTTCGCCGCGGTCTTCTTGGCGGCCATCGCCTTCTTCGCCGGCGCCTTCTTGGCCGCCGTCTTCTTGACGGTCTTCTTCGCGGCCTTCTTGGCCGGGCCCTTCGCCCGCTTCTCCGCGAGCAGTTCGAAACCGCGCTCCGGGGTGATCTCCTCGACGCTGTCGCCCGAGCGCAGCGTCGCGTTGGTCTCCCCGTCGGTGACGTACGGTCCGAAGCGGCCGTCCTTCACCACGACCGGCTTCTCGCTGACCGGGTCGGTGCCCAGCTCCTTCAGCGGAGGCTTGGCCGCCGCCCGGCCACGCTGCTTGGGCTGGGCGTAGATCGCCAGCGCCTCCTCCAGCGTGATCGTGAAGAGCTGCTCCTCGGACTGCAGCGACCGCGAGTCGGTGCCCTTCTTCAGGTACGGCCCGTAGCGGCCGTTCTGCGCGGTGATCTCCTGGCCCTCGGCGTCCGCGCCGACCACGCGCGGCAGCGACATCAGCTTGAGCGCTTCGTCGAGCGTCACCGTGTCCAGGGACATCGACTTGAAGAGGGAAGCGGTGCGCGGCTTGACCGCGTTCTTGCCCGTCTTCGGGGTGCCCTCGGGAAGGACCTCCGTGACGTACGGGCCGTAGCGGCCGCCCTTGGCGACGATCGTGTGCCCGGAGACCGGGTCGGTGCCCAGCTCGAAGTCGCCGCTCGGCTTGGCGAGCAGTTCCTCGGCGAGCTCGACCGTCAGCTCGTCCGGCGCCAGGTCGTCGGGGACGTCGGCGCGCTGGTGCTGCTCGGTGTCCTTCTCGCCGCGCTCGATGTACGGGCCGTAGCGCCCGACCCGCAGCACGATGCCGTTGCCCACCGGGAACGACGACACCTCGCGCGCGTCGATCGCACCCAGGTCGGTCACCAGCTCCTTGAGGCCACCGAGGTGGTCCCCGTCGCCGTTGCCCGCCTCGGCGGCGCCGCCGTTGTCCGTGCCCTCGCCGAAGTAGAACCGCTTCAGCCACGGCACGGCCCGCGCCTCGCCGCGGGCGATGCGGTCGAGGTCGTCCTCCATCCTCGCGGTGAAGTCGTAGTCGACGAGCCGGCCGAAGTGCTTCTCCAGCAGGTTGACCACGGCGAAGGAGAGGAAGGACGGGACCAGCGCCGTGCCCTTCTTGAAGACGTAGCCGCGGTCGAGGATCGTGCCGATGATCGACGCGTACGTCGACGGGCGGCCGATCTCCCGCTCCTCCAGCTCCTTGACCAGGGACGCCTCGGTGTAGCGGGCCGGGGGCTTGGTGGCGTGCCCGTCGACCGTGATCTCCTCGGCGGTCAGCGCGTCGCCCTCGGCGACCTGCGGCAGCCGGCGCTCGCGGTCGTCGAGCTCGGCGTTCGGGTCGTCCGCGCCCTCGACGTAGGCCTTCAGGAAACCGTGGAAGGTGATCGTCTTGCCGGACGCGCTGAACTCGGCGTCCCGTCCGTCGGCGGCCGTGCCGCCGATCTTCACGGTGACGGAGTTGCCGGTGGCGTCCTTCATCTGCGAGGCGACGGTCCGCTTCCAGATCAGCTCGTACAGCTTGAACTGGTCGCCGGTCAGCCCGGTCTCCGCGGGCGTGCGGAAACGGTCCCCCGAAGGACGGATCGCCTCGTGCGCCTCCTGCGCGTTCTTGACCTTGCCCGCGTAGGTGCGCGGCTGCGGGGGCAGGTAGTCGGCTCCGTACAGCTGCGTGACCTGGGCACGGGCGGCGGCGACCGCCGTCTCGCTCAGGGTCGTCGAGTCCGTACGCATGTAGGTGATGTAGCCGTTCTCGTACAGCTTCTGCGCGACCTGCATGGTGGCCTTCGCGCCGAAGCCGAGCTTGCGGCTCGCCTCCTGCTGCAGCGTCGTCGTACGGAACGGGGCGTACGGCGAGCGGCGGTACGGCTTGGACTCGACGGAACGCACGGCGAACCGCGTGTTCTCCAGGGCGGCGGCGAGCGCGCGGGCGTTCGCCTCGTCGAGGTGGAGGGTGTTCGCGCTCTTCAGCTGTCCCAGCGAGTCGAAGTCGCGCCCCTGCGCGACCCGCCGCCCGTCGACGGTCCCCAGACGGGCGACCAGCGACGACGGGTCCGACGCGTCTCCCGCGCGGCCCGTCGCGAAGGTGCCCGTCAGGTCCCAGTACTCGGCGGAACGGAACGCCATGCGCTCGCGTTCCCGCTCCACCACGAGCCGGGTGGCGACGGACTGCACGCGGCCGGCGGACAGCCGGGGCATGACCTTCTTCCACAGGACCGGCGAGACCTCGTAGCCGTAGAGGCGGTCGAGGATGCGTCGGGTCTCCTGGGCGTCGACCAGCTTCTGGTTGAGCTCGCGCGGGTTGGCGACGGCCTGGCGGATCGCGTCCTTGGTGATCTCGTGGAAGACCATCCGCTTGACCGGGATCTTCGGCTTGAGCACTTCCTGCAGGTGCCACGCGATGGCCTCGCCCTCGCGGTCCTCATCGGTGGCGAGGAAGAGCTCGTCGGACTCCTTCAGCAGATCCTTGAGCTTCTTGACCTGGGCCCTCTTGTCCGCGTTGACCACATAGATCGGCTGGAAGTCGTGGTCGACGTCCACACCGAGGCGACGGACTTCGCCGGTGTACTTCTCCGGCACCTCCGCGGCGCCGTTGGGAAGGTCGCGGATGTGCCCGACGCTCGCCTCGACGACGTAGCCAGGGCCGAGATAGCCCTTGATCGTCTTCGCCTTGGCAGGCGACTCGACAATGACGAGTCGGCGCCCGCCGTTCGCGGTCTCGCTGGTCGGGGACAACTTCGCTCTTCTCTCCGGTCGACGCTGGGGCCTCCCCAGGCGGTCCTCCCGGGGTCGGGTCATGGTGACGCTGCGGAGTGTGACGGTACATCCCGCCCCCGTGTCAAACGGGAAAAGCCCGCAACGGCCACTCGAACGGTAACCCGACTACCACCGTTCCTGCCGCCCGGAGTGTCCAGACTGCGCCCGCCCTTATGCGGAGCGCAAGCCGCCGCTTATCGGGGCGCGGCCAGCAGCCGCGCCCCTCACAGACGGGTGAAGCACCATGCGCCGAGACCCAGTGCGATCACCGCGGCGAGCCCGGCGACGGCGACCGATGCGACCGGGCTCACACCCTGGGCGACCGGGCGGTGCTGCCGGGCGCGGGTCACGGTCCAGGCCCCCAACGCGGCCCCGAACAGGCAGAACACCATCCCCGCGAAGATCGCCGGTCCGCTCTCCATCGACGCCCGAGCCCTTCCGTCCGTCCGCTGTGCCGTCCGTCGGCAGCGGCCCGGGCGTGACGCTGCCACGCCCGGACGGCGCGCGGGCGAACCGGAGGTGAACGCGGGGGCCACAGGGGCCCGCGAGTCGGCCGGAATCAGCGCGGGGGAGCGCTGGAATCAGTGCGGAGACGCGCTGGAATCGGTGCGGGGAAGCGCCGGAATCGGTGGGGGAGGCCGCCGAAGCGGTCCGGCACCTCATGCGGACCGACGACGGATGGCACCCGGGAGACGGACGCGACGCGCCCCACGGGCCGCCGGTCCTCCCTCCGGCCGTCCCCGCCGTCCCCGCCGTCCCCGCCGTCTCAGCCGTCTCAGCCGTCTCAGACCGTCTCAGCCTGCGGGCTCCAGGAATCCCTGCTCCACCAGCAGCCGGATCCGGGCCGGCGTACGGTCGCGCAGCAGCACCGGGTCCTCGCCCAGGAGCTGGGCGATGGCGTCCAGGATCCGGCCCGCGGTCATGGTGCCGTCGCACACGCCCGCGAAGCCCGCGCCGATGGTGTCCACCCTGGTGGCCCGGCGCATCCCGCGGTTCTGCCGCAGCACGACGTGCTCCGGGTCCTCCGCGCCGGGCAGTCCGACCTGCTCCTGAACCACCTCGGCGGCCAGCGCGAAGCGCGCCTCGAGCAGCGCCGCGTCGTCGTGCGCCCGCAGGTAGTCCAGCCGGTCGAAGTGCGCCCGGACCGTCTCGCCGAGCGGCTGCTCCACCGGGTGCGGCCACTCCTCCACCGTGACCGACTCCGCGGCGGCGCCCGACTTGCGCAGCGTGATCCAGCCGAAGCCGACCGCCTTCGCCTTGCGCGCCTCGAACTCGTCCAGCCACGCGTCGTACCGTGCCCGGTACTCCGTCTCGTCACCACGGTGGTCGCCCGCGTCCCTGAGCCACAGCTCGGCGTACTGGGTGATGTCCTGCACCTCGCGCTGCACGATCCACGCGTCGCACCCGCGCGGCACCCACGACCTGAGTCTGTCCTGCCAGTCCTCCCCTTCGACGTGCTGCCAGTTGGCGAGGAACTGCGCGAACCCGCCCTCGTTCAGCCGTCCCCCCGCCTCCTGAACGATCGTGCGGCACAGATCGTCCCCGCCCATCCCGCCGTCGCGGTAGGTGAGCCGCGCCCCGGGCGAGATCACGAAGGGCGGGTTGGACACGATCAGGTCGTACGTCTCGTCGTCACGGACCGGAGTGAACAGCGACCCCTCGCGCAGGTCGGCGGCCGGGGCCCCGGAGAGGGCCAGGGTGAGCGCGGTGATGTGCAGGGCACGCGGGTTCACGTCGGTGGCCGTGACGCGCGTGGCGTGCCGGGCGGCGTGCAGTGCCTGGATGCCGGACCCGGTGCCGAGGTCGAGCGCGGAGGTCACCGGCGTACGGACGGTGAGGCCGGCCAGGGTCATGGACGCGCCGCCGACACCGAGCACCACGCCCTCGTCCCGGCTGCCGATCCCTCCGGCGCCGCCGACCGCGCACCCGAGGTCGGACACGATGAACCAGTCCTCGCCGTCCGGCCCTCCGTACGGCCGTACGTCCACGGTCGCGGCGAGCTCGTCCGCACCGGCCCGCGCCAGCCATCCGCCGTCCAGGCAGACGTCGACGGGCAGGACGTCGGCCACGCGGGCACGCGGCACCGGCTGCTGCAACAGGAACAGGCGTACGAGCGTCTCCAGCGGGGTGTCCCCGCGGGTGGCCCGGAGGGCGGGCACGGTCTCGCCGCGCGCCAGCGCCGCGTAAGCGGGAGCGCCGAGCAGTTCGAGCAGTCCGTCGGCGGTGAAGGAGGCTCCGAGCAGCGCGTCCCTCAGCCGGGCGGCGGCGTCGGGACGGTCGGACGAGGGCAGGGGCGGCAGGCTGGCGTCACTCACGTCCACCATTGTGGACGCCGCGCCCGCCCGGCGCGCCCCGCCTCCCCGCCGCCGGGCCGCCCGGCCGCCCCCGCGCGCTGTCGTCGCGTCAGCTCTCGGTGGCCCCGGCCGGCTCGGTGGCCGTCCGGCAGCTGGGCTGGCGGGACATCGCCTCGCCGACCTCGCCCTCCTCCAGCGCGCTGAGGGCCTCGTTGCCGCTCTTGCTCAGCTTGTCCAGCTCGGCGGCGATGTCCTTCAGACCGTCCGCGAACTCCGCCTGGTCCTCGGTGTCGAGGCCGTCGACCTGCTTCTTCAGCGAGGCGTAGGAGGTGGAGATGCCGTTGAGTTCCTTGACCGCGTCGGTCTGCTTCTTCTCGCCGTTCTCGACGTCCGGCGGGCCGGCCTTGTTCACGGCGGCGCCGATCGCCTTGTAGGCGTCGGACATGTCCTGGAAGGCCTTGGAGTCGGCCTTCTGGACCTCTTCCGGCGTGCTGTTGTCGGAGGTCTCCTTCTGGATCGCGGCGTTGGCCGACCGGATCTTCGCGGCCTGCGGCTGCACCGAGTCGCAGACCTCCTTCGCCCAGGCGTCGAGCTCCTCGTTGCCGTCGTCGCCGCCGCATCCCGTCAGCGCCAGTACCAGTACCGCACCGCCGGACAGTGCGGCCGCGAGCTTCTTGTTCACCGGATTGGTCCCTTCCATGGCTCTCGGCCCCGGAACATACACGCCAGATGGACTACACCCACCCGCCGGACATCCGTTAAGACACTTTTGAAGCCATTTGCACCAAGAGAGAGAAGGCTCACGGCACCGGGTGAAAACCGAGGTGAGGGCGGACGGCACGTCAGAACGCGCCGTCCGCCCTCACCTTGACCCGGTGTGCGCTGTCCGCGGCTAGGAAACCACCGCCGGATCCGGTGACTTGGGTTCCGGTTCGGGGTCGCTGTCGTCGTCCACGACGATGCCGCGCCGCTTCGACATGTACACCGCGCCGACGATCACGAGCAGCGAGAGGACCGCGACGAGCACCCTCGTCCCGACGCTTTCGTCGGCGCCGTAGGAGAACTTGATGACCGCGGGCGCGATGAGCAGCGCGACCAGGTTCATCACCTTCAGCAGGGGGTTGATCGCGGGCCCCGCGGTGTCCTTGAAGGGGTCGCCGACGGTGTCGCCGATGACGGTGGCGGCGTGGGCCTCGCTGCCCTTGCCTCCGTGATGGCCGTCCTCGACCAGTTTCTTGGCGTTGTCCCAGGCGCCACCGGAGTTGGCGAGGAACACCGCCATCAGCGTGCCCGCGCCGATCGCGCCCGCGAGGAAGGCGCCCAGAGGGCCGACGCCGAGCGTGAACCCGATGAAGACGGGCGCCATCACGGCCAGCAGACCGGGCGTGGCGAGTTCGCGCAGGGCGTCCCTGGTGCAGATGTCGACGACCTTGCCGTACTCCGGTTTCTCGCTGTAGTCCATGATCCCGGGCCTCTCCCGGAACTGCCGCCGCACCTCGTAGACCACCGAACCCGCCGACCGCGACACCGCGTTGATCGCCAGTCCCGAGAAGAGGAACACCACCGCCGCGCCCGCGATCAGACCCACGAGGTTGTTGGGCTGGGAGATGTCCATCATCAGGCTCATGGGCGCGCCCTCACCGCTGAGCCGTTCGCCCACGTCCCTCGCGCCGGTCGTGATGGCGTCCCGGTACGAGCCGAACAGCGCCGCCGCCGCCAGTACGGCCGTGGCGATGGCGATGCCCTTGGTGATGGCCTTGGTGGTGTTGCCGACCGCGTCCAGGTCGGTGAGCACCTGGGCGCCGGCGCCCACGACGTCGCCGGACATCTCGGCGATGCCCTGCGCGTTGTCGGAGACCGGGCCGAAGGTGTCCATGGCGACGATCACACCGACCGTGGTGAGCAGTCCGGTGCCGGCCAGCGCCACCGCGAACAGCGCCAGCATGATCGACGTACCGCCGAGCAGGAACGCCCCGTACACACCGAGTCCGATCAGCAGGGCGGTGTAGACGGCGGATTCCAGTCCGATGGAGATGCCGGACAGGATGACGGTGGCCGGGCCGGTGAGCGAGGTCTTGCCGATGTCCCGCACGGGACGCCGGGTGGTCTCGGTGAAGTACCCGGTGAGCTGCTGGATCAGGGCCGCGAGCACGATGCCGATGCCCACCGCGACGAGGGCGAGGATCCGCGGGTCGCCGCCCTTGCTCAGGATCGCCTCGTCGGTGACGCCGTCGAGGCCGGCGTACGAGGACGGCAGATAGGTGAACACGGCGATCGCGACCAGGACCAGCGAGATCACCGCGGAGATGAAGAACCCGCGGTTGATCGCGCTCATGCCGCTGCGGTCGGCGCGCCTGGGTGCCACGGCGAAGATCCCGATCATGGCGGTGAGGACGCCGATGGCGGGGACGAGGAGCGGGAAGGCGAGCCCCGCGTCGCCGAACGCCGCCGAGCCCAGGATGAGCGCGGCCACCAGGGTGACGGCGTACGACTCGAAGAGGTCGGCGGCCATGCCCGCGCAGTCACCGACGTTGTCGCCCACGTTGTCGGCGATGGTCGCGGCATTGCGCGGATCGTCCTCCGGGATGCCCTGTTCGACCTTGCCGACCAGGTCGGCGCCGACGTCGGCGGCCTTGGTGAAGATGCCGCCGCCGACCCGCATGAACATCGCGATCAGTGCGGCGCCCAGACCGAACCCCTCGAGCACCTTCGGCGCGTCGGCCGCGTACACGAGGACCACGCAGGTGGCACCGAGCAGGCCGAGGCCCACGGTGAACATGCCGACGACACCGCCCGTACGAAAGGCGATCTTCATCGCTTTGTGCGAGACGGCGGTGAGATCCTTTTCCGGCTCGCCCTCGGCCGGAGTCGCCTCCCGGGCCGCCGCCGCGACCCTGACATTGGTACGTACGGCGAGCCACATACCGATATAGCCGGTGGCCGCCGAGAACGCCGCTCCGATCAAGAAGAACACCGACCGACCGGCACGCTGATTCCAGTCGTCCGCGGGCAGCAGCATGAGGAGGAAGAACACGATCACGGCGAATACGCCGAGCGTGCGCAGCTGCCGGGCCAGATAGGCGTTCGCGCCCTCCTGGACCGCCGCGGCGATCTTCTTCATGCTGTCGGTGCCCTCACCGGCCGCGAGAACCTGGCGCACCAGGACTGCCGCGACCACGAGCGCCGCCAGCGCGACGACCCCGATGGCCACCACGAGCAGGCGGTTGTCGTCGGTCAGTACGGCGGCCGCGAGGGATGTGGGTCGGCCCGACTCGATTGAGATGGAAAGCCCCGCCATTCGTCCTCCTTGACGCTTGGGCTGAGCTCAAGATGTGGACGGGATTGTAGGTACCGGAACCTGATCAAAACAGAGTGCGCGGAATGTAAAATGGCCTGCACGCACTCTTCCATTGATCGACGGGCGGCCAGTGGTCCGAAATCCGTAATGCCTTTGAAGCATTCATGTGATCGCATTTCCGGAGCACGGGTCGATCGTGAAGGAATTCACGCGATCAATGCTCGTGACCACTGTAAGCGCGGTCGGCGGCACCCGCACATGCCGAAGGGCCCCACGAGGGGGCCCTTCGGGAAAAGCAGTCGCCGTCCGGGTGACGGGTCAGGCGAGGAGGGCGCCCGGCGGCGCGGTGGGCCACCGCATGCGGATCGAGCCGCCGTGCTCCCCGGCGCTGACCTCGACGTCGTCGACGAGGCCGCTGATGACCGCGAGGCCCATCTCGTCCTCCTCGGTCTCCACGTCCGCGTCGCCCGGTCCGCCGCCGGGCGTGCGTCCGCCGGGGACCGCGTGGGGCGCCTCGTCGCCGACCTCGATGGAGAACTGCTTCTCCTCCTCGATCAGCAGCACCTTCACGGGTGCCGAGATGTCCCCGTGCTGATGCAGCCCCACGGCCCGGGAGCAGGCTTCACCGACGGCGAGCCGGACCTCGTCGAGGACGGCCTCGTCGACCCCGGCCCTGCGCGCCACAGCCGCCGCCACGAGACGGGCGGTCCTGACATGCTCGGGCAGCGCGCTGAAGCGGAGTTCGACGGTGGCCATGCATCCCCCTCGCGACTACGGGCGTGCTGTGGAGGGGCCGGGCCACCGAAGGCCCGGCCCTCCTCATGGTTCTCCTCCCGCCCGGGCACGGGCCCGGGAGCGGGGTGATCAGTCGGTCGCCGCCACCGCTTCCTCGACCGAGGTGTGGATCGGGAACACCTTGGTGAGGCCGGTGATACGGAAAATCTTGAGAATGCGCTCCTGGTTGCAGACCAGGCGCAGCGAGCCCTCGTGGGCTCGCACCCGCTTCAGGCCGCCGACCAGCACGCCGAGTCCGGTGGAGTCGAGGAAGTCCACACCTTCCATGTCGACGACAAGGTGGAAACTGCCGTCGTTCACCAGCTCGACCAGCTGCTCGCGCAGCTTTGGCGCGGTATATACGTCGATTTCGCCACCGACCCTGACGATCGTGCGATCGCCCATGGTCTCGGTCGACAGGGACAGGTCCACGGATCCTCCAGCACCTAGCTATCGAGCGGTCGCCCTTGGGGCATCTCGGCTCAGCCCCCGGGACGGTTCGCCAGCCGCGATGGCATTCAATCACTTACCGGCAGGCGTGCACGACGCCTTGGCCCCATTGTCCGTCACGCCAGTGACACACTCGGTGCCGATGGCCAAGAATCACCGATCCGATCGACCCCCGACGGACACGCCGCCCAGGACCGCGCCGGACGCCGTCCTGGGCCGGCTCGCGTCCGGACCGAGCAGGGCTGCGCGCATCACTCATACGGAGCACTTGCCCCCGCGGGCGGGTCGCCATGCCGTCTGGCCGGACCGGATCCGCGCGGAGGTCGTCGCCGCCGTGCGCGCCGCGGGCATCGAGCACCCCTGGGCCCACCAGGCACGTGCCGCCGGGCACGCCCTGGACGGTGAGTCGGTCGTGGTCGCCACCGGCACCGCGTCCGGCAAGTCCCTGGCGTACCTCACGCCGGTGCTGTCCACGCTCCTGGACGGCGCCGAGGCCCCGAACGGCCGCGGGGCGACCGCCCTGTACCTCGCCCCCACGAAGGCCCTCGCGGCGGACCAGTGCCGGTCCGTGAAGGAACTTTCACAACCGTTGGGCCATTCGGTGCGCGCGGCGGTCTACGACGGCGACACTCCGTTCGAGGAGCGCGAGTGGATCCGCCAGTACGCCAACTACGTCCTGACCAATCCCGACATGCTGCACCGGGGCATCCTGCCGTCCCATCCCCGCTGGTCCTCCTTCCTGAAGTCGCTGAAGTACGTCGTCGTCGACGAGTGCCACACCTACCGGGGGGTGTTCGGCTCGCACGTCGCGCAGGTGCTGCGCCGGCTGCGGCGGCTGTGCGCCCGCTACGGCGCCTCCCCCGTGTTCCTGCTGGCCTCCGCGACCGCCGCCCAGCCCGCGGTCGCCGCCGGCCGTCTCACGGGCCTGCCGGTGGTGGAGGTGGCCGACGACGCCTCACCGCGCGGTGAACTGGTGTTCGCCCTGTGGGAGCCGCCGCTCACCGAACTGCACGGCGAGAAGGGCGCGCCCGTCCGCCGCACGGCCACCGCCGAGGCCGCCGACCTGCTGACCGACCTCACCGTGCAGGGGATCCGTTCGGTGACCTTCGTGCGCTCCCGGCGTGGCGCCGAGCTGATCTCGGTGATCGCCCAGGAACGCCTGGCGGAGGTCGACCGCTCGCTGGCCGGGCGTGTCGCGGCGTACCGGGGCGGCTATCTCCCCGAGGAGCGCCGCGCCCTCGAACGCGCCCTGCACTCCGGTGAACTCCTCGGCCTCGCGGCGACGAACGCCCTCGAACTCGGTGTGGACGTCTCCGGCCTGGACGCCGTGGTGATCGCCGGCTACCCGGGCACCCGGGCTTCCCTGTGGCAGCAGGCGGGCCGTGCGGGACGCTCCGGGCAGGGCGCCCTCGCCGTCCTGGTCGCCCGCGACGATCCCCTGGACACGTTCCTCGTCCACCACCCCGAGGCGCTCTTCGAGCGGCCCGTGGAGTCCACCGTCCTCGACCCCGACAACCCCTACGTGCTCGCCCCGCACCTGTGCGCGGCGGCCGAGGAGCTGCCGCTGACGGAGCAGGACCTGGACCTGTTCGGCCCGGCCACCGGGGATCTCCTCCCGCAGCTGGAGGCCGCGAAGCTGCTGCGCCGGCGGACGAGGGCCTGGCACTGGACCCGCCGGGAACGGGCCGCCGACCTCACCGACATCCGCGGCGGGGGCGGCCGCCCCGTGCAGGTCGTCGAGACCGGAACGGGACGGCTGCTCGGCACGGTCGACGCGGGCGCCGCCCACACGAGCGTCCACGAGGGCGCCGTCCACCTGCACCAGGGCCTCACCTATCTGGTGCGCTCCCTCGACCTGCAGGACTCCGTCGCGCTGGTCGAGCGGGCGAGCCCGACCTACACGACGGTGGCCCGGGACACGACGTCGATCTCCGTGCTGGAGACGGACACCGAGATCCCCTGGGGCGACGGCCGCCTGTGCTTCGGCTCCGTCGAGGTCACCAACCAGGTGGTCTCCTTCCTGCGCCGGCGCCAGATCACCGGCGAGGTGCTGGGCGAGACGAAACTCGACCTCCCTCCTCGTACGCTGCGCACCCGCGCGGTGTGGTGGACGGTCACCGAGGACCAGCTGGACAGGGCCAGGATCGACCCGGAGATCCTCGGCGGTGCCCTGCACGCCGCCGAGCACGCGTCGATCGGCATGCTGCCGCTCTTCGCGACCTGCGACCGCTGGGACATCGGCGGTGTGTCGGTCCCGCTGCACCCCGACACCCTGCTCCCCACGGTCTTCGTCTACGACGGCCATCCGGGCGGCGCGGGCTTCGCGGAACGGGCCTTCCATACCGCCCGCTCCTGGCTCACCGCCACCCGCCAGGCCATCGCGTCCTGCGAGTGTGACGCGGGGTGCCCCTCCTGCATCCAGTCCCCCAAGTGCGGCAACGGCAACGACCCTCTGCACAAGCGGGGCGCGGTGCGGCTGCTCACGGTGCTGCTGGAGGGCGCACCGGTGGAGAAGCCCGGGGGGTCGGGGGGTGCGGGCGGCACGGACGGGACCACGGGGGCGGAGCTGCCCGGGCGGGCGTCGACGTCGGGGTGAACTCCGGTGCGGAGGCGGTGGTGGCCCGGGCTCGGGGGGTGCGCCCCGCAACGGGCCTGAGCCTGGTGCCAGGCCCGCGCCGGAGCCCCGGCCGGGCCCGGCTCCGGGGGCTCGGGCGGGCCGGCCGGCCCCGCCCTCGCCCTGACCTCCACCGCGAACGGCCCCCTCCCGGACGCCACCGACACGTCCGCCACCTCGCCGGTGATCGCGCACCGCACGAGCCGGGTGTCCTGGGCCCGGGCCACCCGCTGCGCCCAGGCGCACCCGGCCGCGCGTCCCTCGGCCCAGTGGTCGGCCGCGGCAAGCGCCGCCAGGTCCGCGCCCCCGGCCGCCCGGTGCCGGACCACGACGGCATGCCCGAGGGCGAGCACGATGCCGGACACGACGCACAGCACGGCGATCGCGCCGATGCTCCAGACCGTCGCCGATCCCCGGTCGGGGCATGGCGCGCGTCTCCGGCCGGCGCGCTCCGCGTCACCGGGCGGCCGGTCGCCCCGGTCCGACGCACCGCCGGTCGCCCGGTGGGCCGGGCGACCGGACCTCCGTCCGGTGCCACGCGCGGTGCCTCCGGGCCGCAGGAGCCCTCGTGCGCGGGGCCGCGCCCTCATGTCCCCGCCCCCACCGTCTCCCCCTCCGTCCGCTCCACCGCCGCCACAGCTTCCTCCCGCAGCTCGAACAGCAGCCCGCGCAGCACCGGGGGCCTGGCCACGACGACCACACGGACCTGTCCGGCCTCGCGGTTCACCGTGACCCGCGCACCGGGCGGTGCCGCTCCGCGGGCCACGTCGACGACCGCGTCGGGAGGGTCCTGCCGGGCCGCCGCGCGGGCGCCCGTGCGGGCGGCGTCCACGCACTGGATCTGCGCCGCCACCACCATCAGGCCCCAGACGAGCGCCGTCGCGAACATCACCAGCACGGGCAGCACCATGGCAGCCTCCGCCGTCACGAACCCCCGGTCCGCACGCCGCTCACATCTGGCCATCGAGTGCCTGCTGCACGATGTTCCGCAGTGCCGCGCTCACCGGTCCGCTGTTGACGACCCGGTAGAGCACCACGGCGAACGCCACCGCCGCCACGATGCCCATCGCGTACTCCGAGGTCACCATTCCGGCGTCCCTCCGTGCCGCACGCGCCCCGCACACCAGGGCACGCAGTCGTGCCCGTACCGCCTGATACATCTCAACCCCCGTAAGGAGAAGTCGTACTGCTCTTGTGGTCATTGCTCGTTCCGCCGTTCGGCCGCAGGTCGTCCGCCGTCAGCCACCACCTCCTCCCAGCACTCCGTCCGCGAGCCCGATCACCACGGGAAGCACGCCGACCGCGATGAACGCGGGCAGGAAGCACAGCCCCACGGGGGCGCTGACCATGACGGCCGCCCTCCGGGCCCGTGCCGTCGCCGCGCGGCTCCACTCGGCGCGGGCCTCGGCGGCGAGCCGGACCACGGGGGCGGCGAGGGGGAGCCCGGACACATCCGCCCGTTCCAGCAGCCGGGCCAGCGGCGCGGCGCCCTTCAGCCCGGCCAGCCGGCGCCAGGCCGCGCCCGGTTCACCGCCGAGCCGCACCTCCGCCGCACCGCGCGCCAGCGCGTCCCCGACCGGACCGCCCAGGGCCTCTCCGACGGCCTGCGCGGCCAGTACCGGCCCGGCACCCGCCGCGATGCAGGCGGACAGCAGGTCCGCTGCCAGGGGCAGTTGGCGGGCCGCCACGGCGGTGTCGGCCTCCCGGGCGTCCACCGCGGCTGCCTTCCGCCGCAGCTGCCACCGCCACAGCCCGACCGCGGCCGCCAGTCCCACCAGCACTCCGGCGGGACCACCCACCAGCCCCCATCCGGCGCCCACGACGCCCACGACGCCCACCAGCGGGAGCCGGCTCCGGGCGACACGCAGCCGCGCCAGGCCCGGGGCCGCGTTCGGCGCCGCCCGTTCCGGCGGCAGCACCCCGGCCAGTCGCCGTCGTACGAGCCGCGCGGACCGTGTGCGCCGGCACCAACCCGCCGACCAGGCGAGTGCCGACACGACCCCCACGACCGTCCCCAGCCTGTGGACAACGTCCCCGCTCATCCCGTCACCTCCTCGGCGCCCCGCATGATGCGCAGCGCCCACCACAGGCCCAGGCCCTCCAGGACCCCGCCGGCGACCAGACAGGACAGGCCGGACGGTGTGTGCAGGAGGACGCGCAGCGGGTCGGCGCCGAGAGCCGCGCCGAGAGCCAGGCCCACGGCGGGGAGCCCGGCGAGCATCACCGCCGTGGCACGGGCGCCGGCCAGTTGGGCGCGCAGATCGGCCCGCTGGTCCCGTTCGGCACGCAGCGCCGCTTCCAGCCGGTCGAGCCCGTCCGCGAGACCGGCACCCTGGTCCACCGCCACCCGCCAGCACGCTGCGAGTCCCCGCAGTCCTTCGGCACCCGGCTGCCGTGCCGCCGCCGCGAGCGCGTCCGGGACGTCCCCGCCGAACCGGGCCGCCGCCAGCACGGCCGCCTGCGTGTCGCCCAGCCCGCCGGAGTCCCTTCCGGCGGACAGCAGCGCCTCTCCCGGCTGCCGCCCGGCGCGCACCTCGCCGGCGAGCGCCCCGCACAGCGCGATCACCGCGTCCCCTCGCCGGTCCCGGGCCCGGCGTGCCGCGGCGGCCCGCCGCACCCGCCGGAGCAGGGGGACTCCCGCCACACCCGCGAGGACCGGCAGCACGGACGCGCCCAGCAACGCCAGCACCGTCCCCGCGGCCAGTGACCACCATTCGGCCCTCAGCCGCCCGCGGATCCGCGCCCACTCGCCGGCCACCCGGGGCCATCCCGCCGGCCCGGTGTCCACCGCGCCGGCGCCTGCCAGCAGCAGCCGCGCCCGCCGGGGCCCGGCGCACCCGCCGCGCAGCAGCACTGCGGCGACTCCCAGACAGGCCACGGCCGCACCCGTCGACATCCCCGTCGTCCCGTTCATCCCGCGGCCCCTTCCCGCACGCCGTCCCGCGCCCCGTCCCCGCTCCTGGGCCGGAGCAGCTCCCGCAGCCGCTCCCAGCCCCGCTCGCGGACGAACGCCTCCGGGCCCCACCGCAGCGCCGGCACGGTGCGCACCAGCCCTGACGGGTCCCGCTCCAGTACGTGCACCTCGGCGATCCGCCGCCGGCCGCTCCGGTCGCGTACGAGGTGCAGCACCACCGAGACGGCGGCCGCCAGCTGGCTGTGCAGGGCGAACCGGTCGAGTCCCGCGGCTGTGCCGAGCGCCTCCAGCCGGGCCGGTACGTCGGCGGCGGCATTGGCGTGAACGGTGCACGAGCCGCCTTCGTGGCCGGTGTTCAGGGCGGCCAGCAGATGGGTCACCTCCGGGCCGCGGACCTCACCCACGACCAGCCGGTCCGGCCGCATCCGCAGCGCCTGCCGCACCAGGTCCTCCAGGGAGACCAGGCCGGCACCCTCCTGGTTTGCGGGTCTGGTCTCCAGGCGCACGACGTGCGGATGATCCGGGCGCAGCTCCGCCGAGTCCTCGGCCAGGACGATCCGTTCCTCCGGCCCGGCCAGTCCCAGCAGCGCGCTCAGCAGGGTCGTCTTGCCGCTGCCGGTTCCACCGCTGACCAGGAACGACAACCGCGCGTCCAGCAGTGCCCGCAGCAGTCGGTCACCGCCCGGCGGCACCGTCCCGGCCGCCACCAGCTCGCCGAGCGTGAAGGCGCGTGGCCGTACGACGCGCAGCGAGAGACAGGTGCCGGCCACCGCCACCGGGGGCAGCACCGCGTGCAGGCGCGTCCCGTCGGGCAGCCGGGCGTCGACCCAGGGGCGGGCGTCGTCGAGGCGCCGGCCGGCCACTGCGGCGAGCCGCTGGGCCAGGCGCCGGACGGCGGTCTCGTCGGGGAAGGAGATCTCGCTGAGCTCCAGCCCGCCGCCCCGGTCCACCCACACCCGGTCCGGCGCCGACACCAGGACATCGGTCACCGACGGATCGGCCAGCAGCCGCTCGAGCGGACCACTGCCGACCAGCTCGGACCGCAGCTGCTCGGCCGCTCCCAGCACTTCGGCGTCCCCGAGCACCCGGCCCTGGTCCCGCAGGGCCTGTGCCACCCGCGCGGGCGTCGGCTCGGCCCCGCTCTCGGCCAGCCACCGCCGCACCCCGTCGAGCAGACCGGGAGGCATCCCCGCCCCGCTCACCGCCGGCCCCCTCATGCCGTCCTCGCCTCCACCAGCGCGCGCTCCCAGAACTCCTTGCAGAAACGGGCGAGCGGGCCCCTGCCGGAGGCCCCCGGAGGCCGTCCGGTGTCGTAGGGGCGTTGCAGGGCGGGTTCGGCGGGCAGGTCTCCCGCGAGGGGAAGTCCCAGCAGCCGGGGCACCTCGCGGTCGTCCAGGCCCGGCGCGCAGGGCCCGCGCACCACCACCCTCAGATCGCGCAGGACCATGCCGACGGCGGAGGCGACGCGGCCCGCCGCCGCGACGGCGCGCAGTTCCGCGGGGACGACGAGGAGTCCGAGATCGAGCTGGGCGAGGACCTCGGCGACCCCGTCGTCGACGCGGCGCGGCAGGTCGACCACCACGGTGCCGCCCCTGCGCCGGGCCGCGGCGAGCACCGCGCGTACGGCCGGGGGCGGTACGGCGAGGCAGTCGCCGCGGTCCCAGCTGAGCACCCGCAGCGAGTGGAGCTCCGGCAGTGATTCCTCCAGGGCGCCGCCGCCGACCCGCCCGCGTGACGCGGCGAACGCGGGCCAGCGCAGTCCCTTGGCCGTCTCCCCGCCGAGGGCCACGTCGAGTCCGCCGCCGAGGGGATCCGCGTCCACGAGCAGCGTGCGCAGTCCCTCCCGCGCGGAGGTGACGGCGAGCGCACACGCGAGGGTGGACGCTCCGGCACCGCCGCGGCCGCCGATGACTCCGACGGTCAGGGCGGGCCGGCCGACACCTTCGGCCACGTCGGCGATGCGGTCGACCAGCCACTGCTCCCCGTCGGGAAGCATCAGCACGTGGTCGGCGCCGATCTCGACGGCACGTCGCCAGACGCCCGGGTCGTCCTGGTCGCGTCCGACCAGCACCACTCCGGTCCTGCGTACCGCTCCGCGCACCCGCCGCGCGGCATCGTCGCCGACCAGGACGAGCGGCGCCGCCTCCCAGCTGCCCCTCGGCTCCGGAGCACCGTGGTGGACCTCGGGTGTGGCGCCGGCCGCCGCGCACAGGCGCAGCAGGTCGTCGAGGAGTCCGGCGTCCTCGGTGACGATCAGCGGTGCGCCCTGGCGCCCGCCTCCGGAGGCGGGCGGCGGGTCGTGCGTGATGGATCCGTTCATGTTCGTCCCCGTTCGCTGCGTGTGCGCGGCCCTCCGGCCGCGCGATTCCCAGGCGTGTGAAGAACCGGCGTGCGGTCTTCCGATGAGCGGCCGGCGGAAACCGGCCGTGCGCGACCCGGCAAACGGAAGCGGGCGTGAACTCGCGGCGAGCGGGTCGCGCAGGAATCACGGTGCAGCGATACGGAAAAACTTGTGGATCTTGGTCGATATCTGTGGACAAGAGGGGAGCTGTGAATATCGCGGTCACCCATACCGGGTGAGCCCCGCGAACCTTCCGCACGAGCCCCACAGGGCACCCTCACGACTACCCGTGGTAACTAGTCGCGCTCATGACAATCGCCTGCCGCGGACACCAGGACGGTGACACCGGAGGGCCGAAAGAGGGAAGAAAACGCGTCCGGACATGCGACGACCCCCGCCGGGGGGGAGAGCGGGGGTCGTCCCCACGGCCGACTCGGGGGGGGAGGAGTCGGGCCGGGTTAGCACGGTCGCGAACGATCCGTGACTTCCATGGTGTACCCGAGAGCCCTCTCAGGCAAACCCACGCGCCCCACCTTACGCCGAATGGGCTGCGCCTATGCTCAGGGATGTGGAAAACCACTCCTTGCCCCGCGCAGCCGCCTTCTTCGACCTGGACAAGACGGTCATTGCGAAGTCGAGCACACTCACGTTCAGCAAGTCGTTCTACCAAGGCGGTCTGATCAACCGCAGGGCGGTCCTGCGTACCGCGTACGCCCAGTTCGTGTTCCTCGCCGGCGGCGCGGACCACGAACAGATGGAGCGCATGCGCAAGTACCTGTCCGCCCTGTGCCGCGGCTGGAACGTCCAGCAGGTCAAGGAGATCGTGGCCGAGACGCTGCACGACCTGATCGACCCGATCATCTACGACGAGGCCGCCACCCTCATCGAGCAGCACCACACCGCGGGCCGCGACGTGGTGATCGTCTCCACGTCAGGAGCCGAGGTCGTCGAACCGATCGGCGAACTCCTCGGCGCCGACCGGGTCGTGGCCACCCGCATGGTCGTCGGCGAGGACGGGTGCTTCACCGGAGAGGTGGAGTACTACGCGTACGGCCCGACCAAGGCCGAAGCGATCCGGGAACTGGCCGCCTCCGAGGGCTATGACCTGGCCCGTTGCTACGCCTACAGCGATTCGGTGACCGATGTGCCGATGCTGGAGTCGGTGGGCCGTCCGCACGCGGTGAACCCGGACCGCGCGCTGCGCCGCGAGGCCCTCACACGCGAGTGGCCCATCCTCGACTTCCACCGGCCGGTCCGGCTGAAGCAGCGCTTCCCCGCCTTCTCCGTGCCGCCCCGTCCCGCCCTGGTCGCGGCGGCCGCCATAGGAGCCGCGGCGGCCACCGCCGGCCTCGTCTGGTACGCCAGCCGACGCCGTACGACGGCGGCCTGACCGCCATCACCTCCAGGAGCGCACGCCTGCCAGACCGTCCGTCTCCCGGACCACGCGGACGGCCGCCGGCCTCGTACTCATATCGGCGCCCGTTTGATGATTATGTGAACCCAAAAGTAAAGAAGCGCGGCGAGGACTTTCCCTTACTCCGCACCCGGAGTACAAAGGACTTAACGGCCCGCGAGACCGAGGTCGTCCGAGAGGATCACCTTCACAGCGCATGAGGCCCCACGGACCGCGCATGAACACCGCGTACCCACGCGACGTCGACCCGTCGATTACGGGCCAGCCCCACCAGGTGACGGGCAAAGTCCCCGACCTGATGGGCACATATCGAGGACGCCTGGTAACGCGGTGGAGATGCCAGCGGCGGTACGAGTATTCGTACCGCCGCATCTCCGTGAGCGCCCTTCGCGCCCTTCGCGCCTGCTGCTTATGCCGCCCCGCGCTGCAGCGCCTCGCACACCGCCGTGGATTCGCGCGCACCGAGTCCGACCGCCCGTCCGCAGTGGGCGATCCAGGCGGCCACCCCTTCGGGTGTACCGGAGACGTAGCCCTCGAGCGCCCGTAGATACGCCTCCCGCCCCAGTTCCGCGTGGCCGACCTCGGCGGGGCAGACCGACTTGGGGTCGAGCCCGCTGCCGATCAGGACGATACGTTCGGCCGTTCGGGCGATCAGCCCGTTGTGGGAGGTGAACGGGCGCAGCGCGAGCAGCTCGCCGTGCACCACGGCGGCGGTGACCAGCGCCGGCGCGGAACCACCCGCGATGATCAGCCCGGACAGCCCCTCGAGGCGGCCGTGCGCCTCCGCCGCACCCGGCAGCGGAAGTGCGATCAACGGCTCGTCGACCGGCTCGCCCTCCTGCCGGGGTCGCCCGACCCGCTCGTCCTTGTCGGCCGCCGCGACCAGGTGCAGCCGGGCCAGCACCCGCAGGGGCGACTGCCGCCAGATGGACAGCAACTGGCCCGCCTCAGCGGTCAGCCGCAGCGCGGCGCCCATCGTGCGCGCCTCCTCGTCACCGCTGAAGTCGCTGCGCCGGCGCACCTCCTCCAGCGCCCAGTCCGCGCCCGACAGCGCCGCCGAGCCCCGGGCGCCGCGGAGCGCCGCCTCGGACGTGATCTCGTTGCTGCGCCGTCGCATGACCCGGTGCCCGTAGACCCGGTCCACGGCCTTGCGCACGGACTCCACGGAGTCGGCGACACCGGGCAGGGCGGCCAGGGCCGCGAGCGGGTCGGCGTTCGCGCCTGTCGTACTCATGAGTACGACCCTACGCACCCCCGGCGCCCGCCCCACGAAGGAGTGGTCTTCTTCACGCCTCCATGTCACACCGAGCGATATAGGCACTACTCTTGGTGAACATGAAAATTGCTTTCGCGGGGAAGGGCGGCAGCGGAAAGACGACCCTGTCCTCCCTGTTCATCCGTCACCTCGCGGCCTGTGGGGCTCCGGTGGTCGCGGTCGACGCCGACATCAACCAGCACCTCGGCGCAGCGCTGGGCCTGGACGAGGCGGAGGCGGCGGCCCTGCCCTCGATGGGCGAGCACCTGCCGTTGATCAAGGACTACCTGCGTGGCACCAACCCCCGCATCGCGTCCGCCGAGACGATGATCAAGACGACGCCGCCCGGCGAGGGTTCCCGCCTGCTGCGGGTGCGGGAGGACAACCCGGTCTACGACGCCTGCGCGCACCCGGTGGAACTCGAGGGCGGCGCCGTCCGTTTGATGGTCACCGGCCCCTTCTCCGACGCCGACCTGGGCGTCGCCTGCTACCACTCCAAGACCGGAGCGGTGGAGCTGTGCCTGAACCACCTGGCGGACGGCCCCGACGAGTACGTCGTGGTCGACATGACCGCCGGCTCGGACTCCTTCGCCTCCGGCATGTTCACCCGCTTCGACATCACGTTCCTCGTCGCCGAGCCGACCCGGAAGGGGGTCTCCGTCTACCGCCAGTACAAGGAGTACGCCCGCGACTTCGGCGTCACCCTCAAGGTCGTCGGCAACAAGGTCCAGGGCCCGGACGACCTCGACTTCCTCCGCGCGGAGGCCGGGGAGGACCTGCTGGTGACGGTGGGGCACTCGGGCTGGGTCCGGGCCATGGAGAAGGGCCGGCCGCCCCGGTTCGAGTACCTGGAGGAGCCCAACCGCGGCGCGCTGCGCCTGCTGCGGTCGGCCGCCGACGCGACGTACGAGCTGCGCGACCGGGAGCGCTACACCCGCCAGATGGTGCACTTCCACCTGAGGAACGCCGCGTCGTGGGGGAACGAGCGCACGGGGGCCGACCTGGCGGCCCAGGTCGACCCCTCCTTCGTGCTCGGCGAGGACGTCACGGCTTCCGCCTGACGCCCTCCGTCACTCCTTGGCCGCCGGCGACCCCGGCGCTCCCTTGGGGGCCGGGGCGGGGCCGTCGGCCAGGAAGGCCTTCCAGCCCTCCTTGGGGGCCTCGCCCACGCCGAGCGTGCGCAGCTTCGCCAGGGCCGCCGGGTCCTGGGCGTCCAGCCAGTCCGCCAGCTGCCGGAAGGAGACACAGCGCACGTCGGTCTTGGTGCACACCGACTCGACGACCTCCTCGACGGCACGCATGTACGTGCCACCGTTCCAGGACTGGAAGTGGTTGCCGATGATCAGAGGCGCCCTGTTGCCCCGGTAGGCCCGGTCGAAGCCCTGGAGCAGACCGTCACGCATCTGATCGCCCCACATCTCGTGCTTGGCGGGGTCTCCCTGGGTGGTGGTCCCGGACTGGTTGACCATGAAGTTGTAGTCCATGGTGAGCTGCTCGAAGGAGTGCCCGGGGAAGGGCACCAGCTGCATGGACAGGTCCCACAGCCCGCCCTTCTTCTTCGGCCACACCTGGTTGTTGACCCCGCTGGTGTCGTAGCGGAAGCCCAGCGCGCGGGCGGCCTTCATGAAGTTCTCCTGCCCTTCCAGGCAGGGGGTGCGGGCGCCGATGAGCTCCTTGTCGTAGTCGAAGGGCAGCGGCGCCGCGTTCTTCATCCCGGTGTTGGTCTTCCAGGTCTTCACGAAGCTCTTGGCCTGCGCGATCTCGTCCTTCCACTCCGCCACCGACCATTCGCCGACGCCGCCGCCGCTGCCGCAGAAGTGCCCGTTGAAGTGGGTGCCGATCTCGTTGCCCTCGAGCCAGGCCAGCCGCAGCTGCTTCACGGTGTCGGCGATGCCCTGCTGATCGTTGAAGCCGATGTCGGAGCGGCCCGGGGAGTGCTGCGGCGGCCGGTACAGATCGCGCTTCTCCTCCGGGAGCAGGTACACGCCGCTCAGGAAGTACGTCATGGTCGCGTCGTTCTCCTTGGCGACCTTCCGGAAATGGGAGAAGAGCTTCTGGCCGTCCTCACCCGCGCCGTCCCAGGAGAAGACGACGAACTGCGGGGGCTTCTCCCCGGGCTTCATCCGCTCGGGCCGGGGCAGGTGGGGCTGCGCCCCGGTGTACGCGGTGGAGCCGTCGCCGATCAGCCGGACGACGGTCTTCGGGGCGGGCGCCGGCTTGACCTTCTCCTGCTCCCGCGTCTGCTCGCCGGCGTCGTCGGCGCCGGTCCCGCAGCCGGCGAGTGAGGCGGCGCAGACCGCGGCGATCACGGTGCCCGCGGCGATCCTGTGGGTGGCGGCCATCCGCCCACCTTCTTCCTTCTCTCGGGCCGAGCTCGATGAGGGCGTTGTCTGGTGCTGTGCCGGTCCTTACCGACAGCGCCGCCAACGTCGCACGGATCGAAGAAGGAATTAATACGACAAGCCGATGAAATGGCCACTTCATACGCCGGGGTGATTCACTGCTCCATTTGACCGTAAAGTCTATGCCAGCCCTTTACTCTGAATTACCACTCGTTTACTAATAGTTACCAGGCCGCCACTCGGCGCCCTCGGGGTGGCCCTCCCGCCGGTTCTGGGGCCATGCCCCGGCGGCGACCGCGCCCCGCCGCCGAGGGGGCCCCACCTGTCATGCGACCGCCCGACACGAAGGAGACGGGGCACCATGTCAGCCTGCGTTCCCGCCCCCACCACCGACGCGGACCACCCCGAGCGCACCCATCCACCCCACAGCCCGCCGCCCGGCCCCCGGCGTCCGCGCATCGCGGGCGCCGATGTGTCGGCCGCGGTCGCGGTCTTCCTCATCGCCCTGCCGCTGTCCCTCGGCATCGCCCTGGCCACGGGCGCCCCGCTCCAGGCCGGACTCGTCGCCGCCGCCGTCGGCGGACTCGTCGCCGGGCGGATCGGCGGCTCCCCGCTCCAGGTCAGCGGCCCCGCCGCCGGACTCACCGTCGTCACCGCCGACCTCATCCAGCACTACGGGTGGCGGACGACCTGCGCCATCACCGTCCTCGCCGGCCTCGCCCAGCTCGGACTCGGCTGCCTGCGGGTGGCACGCGGCGCGCTCGCCGTCTCTCCCGCGATCGTGCACGGCATGCTCGCCGGGATCGGCGTCACCATCGCCGTCGCCCAACTGCACATCGTCCTCGGCGGCACCCCGCAGAGCTCCGTCCCCGACAACCTGCGGGCGCTTCCCACCCAGTTGGCCAACGTGCACCCCGCCGCCCTCTTCGCGAGCCTGCTGACCCTGACACTGCTGCTGCTCTGGCCGAGGCTCCCCGTCCGGACCGGACTCCGGCTGCACAAGATCCCGGCCGCGCTCGTCGCCGTCGCCGGGGCCACCGCGATCGCCGCGGCGACCGGCCTCGCCCTGCCCAAGGTCGATCTGCCCTCCTGGCGCAACCACGCCCTGGCCGGTCTGCCCGAAGGCCCGGTGCTCGGGCTCGCCGCCGCCGTGCTCACCACGACGCTGGTCTGCAGCGTGCAGTCGCTGCTCGGCGCGGTCGCCGTGGACAAGCTGGTGTCGGGGCGCCCCGGCCCGGCCCGCGTCGAGCGGTCCGACCTGGACCGCGAACTGCTCGGTCAGGGCGCGGCCAACATCGTCTCCGGGTCGCTCGGCGGGCTGCCCGTGGCCGGGGTCGCGGTGCGCACTTCCGCGAATGTGCACGCGGGTGCCGTGAGCCGGAACTCCACCATGCTGCACGGCGTTCTCGTAGTGGCCGCCGCGCTGCTGATGGTCCCGCTCCTGGAGTTCATCCCGCTCGCCTCGCTCGCCGCCCTGGTGATGGCCGTCGGCATCCAGATGGTGTCCCTGCACCACATCCGCACGGTGACCCGCCACCGTGAAGTGCTGGTCTACGCCGTGACCACCCTCGGTGTCGTGTCCCTCGGCGTCCTCGAGGGCGTCGCCCTCGGCATCGCCGTGGCCGTCGGCGTGGCCCTGCACCGGCTCACCCGCACCCGCATCACCCACGAGCGAGAGGAAGGAGTCCATCACGTACACGTCAGAGGTCAGTTGACGTTCCTGGCGGTGCCCCGACTCAGCCGGGCCCTGCACCTCGTGCCCCAAGGGGCTCACGTCGTCGTCGCGTTGGACGGTTCCTTCATGGACCACGCGGCGTACGAGACGCTGCAGGACTGGCAGGGCACACACACCGCGCAGGGCGGCACCGTCGAGATCACCGGCCGCCGTGCCGGGGTCCGGATCGCCGAACCCTCCACCCTCGCCACCGCACACCTCACCGGCGGTGCCGAGACGGCCGGAGCATCCGAGGCCGACTGCCGTTGCCGGCCCTGGACGCCCTGGCGCAACCACCAGTGCGAGCTTCCCCGCTCCCTCCCGGACAGCGACCGGCGACCGGACCCGGCCGACGGGACGGGCAGCGCGGACGCGGCGGACAGAGCGGGAGCGGGCGGGAGGGACTCGGCGGACGGAGCGGGCGGGACGGACGCGGTGAAGACCGCGGAGCCGGATCGGAAGAGCGCCGGCGGCAGCCAGCTGGTGCGCGGCATCGGCACGTTCCAGCGCTACACCGCCCCCCTGGTGCGCGGTGAGCTGGCACGGCTGGCGCGCGAGGGACAGCGGCCCGCCCAGCTGTTCCTGACCTGCGCCGACTCCCGGGTGGTCACCTCCATGATCACGTCCAGTGGTCCGGGAGACCTGTTCGTGGTGCGCAACGTCGGCAATCTCGTGCCCCCGCCCGGCGCGGAGAGCGGCGACGACTCGGTGGCGGCCGCCATCGAGTACGCCGTGGACGTGCTGGCCGTCCGGTCGATCACGGTGTGCGGGCACTCGGGGTGCGGCGCCATGCAGGCACTGCTCGACTCCGACCCGGGCGGCAGCGCGCGCACGCCGCTGAGACGCTGGCTGCGGCACGGGCAGCCGAGCCTGGAGCGCATGGGCGCCGGGAGCGGGGGCGCGCCGCGGCTGACCGGGCGGACGCCGGCCGACGCGGTCGAGCGGCTCTGCCTGACGAACGTGGTGCAGCAGCTGGAGCACCTGCGCGCCCACGACTCCGTGGCACGGGCCCTGAGGGACGGGGCACTGGAGCTGCACGGGCTGTACTTCCACGTGGGGGAGGCACAGGCGTACCTCCTCACGGAGCGGGACGAGGAAACGGTGTTCGACCGGGTACGAGCCGTGGACCTGGCGGTGTGAGGGCGCGCGGCCGGGTGTGAGCGGCGTTACACCTCGTGAACCGGCTTGCTCCCGCGCTCGTGGGAAGGGGTGACGAACATCGCACCACCAACCCCGACAGGTCTAAACCAATTCTCCGTCGGCCCTTGTCAGCGCCCCCCGGGTCTGATGAGCTGTGGCCTGGGACACAACGGACACCCCTGGGAAAGGCAGATGCCGTGAGCAATGAAAGCCTGGCCAACCTTCTGAAGGAGGAGCGTCGCTTCTCGCCCCCCGCCGACCTGGCCGCGAACGCCAACGTCACGGCGGAGGCGTACGAACAGGCCAAGGCTGACAGGCTCGGCTTCTGGGCCGAGCAGGCCCGCCGGCTGACCTGGGCCACGGAGCCCACCGAGACCCTGGACTGGTCGAACCCGCCGTTCGCCAAGTGGTTCCAGGACGGCGAGCTCAACGTCGCCTACAACTGCGTGGACCGGCATGTGGAGGCCGGGCACGGCGACCGCGTCGCCATCCACTTCGAGGGCGAGCCGGGCGACAGCCGCGCCATCACCTACGCCCAGCTCAAGGACGAGGTGTCCAGGGCCGCCAACGCCCTGCTGGAGCTGGGTGTCCGCAAGGGCGACCGGGTCGCCGTCTACATGCCGATGATCCCCGAGACCGCCGTGGCCATGCTGGCCTGCGCCCGGATCGGCGCGGCCCACTCGGTCGTCTTCGGCGGCTTCTCGGCGGACGCGCTCGCCACCCGCATCGAGGACGCCGACGCGCGCGTGGTCATCACGGCCGACGGCGGCTACCGGCGCGGCAAGCCCTCCGCGCTCAAGCCGGCCGTCGACGAGGCGGTCGGACGCGTGGACACCGTCGAGCACGTCCTCGTCGTCCGCCGCACCGGCCAGGACGTCGCCTGGACCGAGGGCCGCGACCTGTGGTGGCACGAGACGGTGGACCGGCAGAGCGCCGACCACACCCCGGAGGCGTTCGGGGCCGAGCACCCGCTGTTCATCCTCTACACCTCGGGGACCACGGGTAAGCCCAAGGGCATCCTGCACACCTCCGGCGGCTACCTGACCCAGACGGCGTACACGCACTGGTCGGTGTTCGACCTGAAGCCCGAGACCGACGTGTACTGGTGCACGGCCGACGTCGGCTGGGTCACCGGCCACTCCTACATCGTCTACGGCCCGCTCGCCAACGGCGCCACCCAGGTCATGTACGAGGGCACCCCGGACACCCCGCACCAGGGCCGTTTCTGGGAGATCGTGCAGAAGTACGGCGTGACGATCCTCTACACGGCGCCCACCGCGATCCGGACGTTCATGAAGTGGGGCGACGACATCCCCGCGAAGTTCGACCTCACCAGCCTGCGGGTGCTGGGCTCCGTCGGTGAGCCGATCAACCCCGAGGCCTGGATCTGGTACCGCAAGAACATCGGCGGGGACCGCACCCCGGTGGTGGACACCTGGTGGCAGACCGAGACCGGCGGCATCATGATCTCCCCGCTGCCGGGCGTGACGGCCGCCAAGCCGGGCTCCGCCCAGACCCCGCTCCCCGGCATCGCCGCGACGGTCGTCGACGACGAGGCGAACGAGGTACCCAGCGGCGGCGGCGGTTACCTCGTCCTCACCGAGCCGTGGCCGTCGATGCTGCGCACCATCTGGGGCGACGACCAGCGGTTCATCGACACGTACTGGTCCCGCTTCGAGGGCAGGTACTTCGCCGGGGACGGCGCCAAGAAGGACGACGACGGCGACATCTGGCTGCTGGGCCGGGTCGACGACGTGATGCTGGTGTCCGGGCACAACATCTCCACCACGGAGGTCGAGTCCGCGCTGGTCAGCCACCCGTCGGTCGCCGAGGCGGCCGTGGTCGGCGCGGCGGACGAGACGACCGGCCAGGCGATCGTCGCCTTCGTGATCCTGCGCGGCACGGCGGCGGAGACCGAGGACCTCGTCGGCGAGCTCCGCAATCACGTGGGCACCACGCTCGGCCCGATCGCCAAGCCCAAGCGGATCCTGCCGGTGGCCGAGCTGCCGAAGACCCGCTCCGGCAAGATCATGCGCCGTCTGCTGCGGGACGTGGCGGAGAACCGTCAGCTCGGAGACGTCACCACCCTGACGGACTCGACGGTCATGGACCTCATCCAGGCCAAGCTGCCCCAGACGTCCGGCGAGGACTGAGCGGGCGGCCCCGGCCACGGCGGGGTGTCCGGCGCGCGGACGCGTCGGACACCCCGCCGGACCCGGCCCCTGGTGCAGCTCAGGGGCGGGTTGGTTAGGGTGGGCAAAAAGTTGTTGTCTCATGGGGCGCCGGGAAGTCTGGTCGGCACACGATCACTGCTGCCCGAACACGTGAGGACGACCCGTGAGCGCCCCCCGCACCCCCACCCCCCGCAAGGCCTTCGGGCGTCTCTCCCTGCCCGAGCGGTCGTACGTCGCGGACGCGCTGCGCACCGAGACGGTCGGCGGCGTCCTGCTCCTCCTCGCCGCCGTCGTGGCGCTGGCCTGGGCGAACATACCCGCGCTGGGCGACAGCTACGAGGACGTCAGTGACTTCCACTTCGGCCCCGGCGCGCTCGGGCTGGACCTGTCCGTGGCCCACTGGGCCGCCGACGGACTGCTGGCGATCTTCTTCTTCGTCGCCGGCATCGAGCTCAAACGCGAACTCGTCGCCGGCGACCTGCGTGATCCCAAAGCGGCCGCGCTCCCCGTCGTCGCGGCCCTGTGCGGCATGGCGGCACCGGCGCTGGTCTACGTGTTCGTCAGCGGCACCGGCGGCGGCTCCCTCGCCGGCTGGGCCGTCCCCACCGCCACCGACATCGCCTTCGCGCTCGCCGTGCTCGCCGTCATCGGCACCTCCCTGCCCAGCGCCCTGCGCGCCTTCCTGCTCACCCTCGCCGTCGTCGACGACCTGTTCGCCATCCTGATCATCGCGGTGTTCTTCACCGCCGACCTGAACTTCGCCGCGCTCGGCGGCGCGGTCGTGGGCCTGGTCGTCTTCTGGCTGCTGCTGCGCAAGGGCGTGCGCGGCTGGTACGTGTACGTGCCGCTCGCGCTGGTCGTGTGGGCGCTGACGTACAACAGCGGCATCCACGCCACGGTCGCCGGCGTCGCCATGGGCCTGATGCTCCGCTGCCACCGCGAGGAGGGCGAGAAGCACTCCCCCGGTGAGCACATCGAGCACCTCGTCCGGCCGCTCTCCGCGGGTCTCGCGGTCCCGCTGTTCGCTCTGTTCAGCGCGGGCGTGGCGGTGTCCGGCGGTGCGCTGGGCGAGGTGTTCACCCAGCCCGAGACGCTCGGCGTGGTCCTCGGACTCGTCGTCGGCAAGACCTTCGGCATCTTCGGCGGCACCTGGCTGACGGCACGTTTCACCAAGGCCTCGCTCAGTGACGAGCTCGCCTGGCCCGACGTGTTCGCGGTGGCGTCCCTCGCCGGCATCGGTTTCACGGTCTCGCTGCTCATCGGTGAACTCGCCTTCGAGGGCGACGCCTCGATGACGGACAGCGTCAAGGCCGCGGTGCTGACCGGCTCGCTCATCGCGGCCGTCATCGCGACCGTGCTGCTGAAGATCCGCAACGCCAAGTACCGCAGGCTGACCGAGGAGGAGGAGCGCGACGAGGACCTCGACGGCGTCCCGGACATCTACGAACAGGACGACCCGGCGTACCACCTGCGCATGGCGGAGATCCACGAGCGCAAGGCAGCCGAGCACCGGCGTCTCGCCCGGGAGAAGGCCGCCGAGCGGGACGCGCGTGCCGAAGTGGCGGACGGGGCAGGCGATCCGCAGCACGGTCCGGCATGATCTGACGAGACGGTACAAAAGACTGGACCGTACGCGCAGGCACGAGGAACGTACGCAGGACGTACGCAGGAGAGGGAGACCGCGATGAGCGCACCCGACGGCAGCCCGGTCGGCGCCGAACGCAGCATCGGCCAGTTGTTCGCCTCGGCGACGGCTGACATGTCGGCGCTGGTGCACGACGAGATCGCGCTGGCCAAGGCGCAGCTCAGGCAGGACGTCAAGCGGGGCGCGACCAGCGGCGGGGCGTTCACGGCGGCCGGCGTGGTGCTGCTGTTCTCCCTGCCGATGCTGAACTTCGCCCTCGCCTACGGCATCCACACCTGGAGCGACTGGAACCTGGCGCTCTGCTTCCTGCTGTCCTTCGCGGCGAACGTGCTGATCGCCGGCGTCCTCGCGCTGATCGGCGTCACCTTCGCCAAGAAGGCCAAGAAGGGCCGCGGGCCGCAGAAGGTCGCCGCCTCGGTGAAGGAGACGGCGGGCGTGCTGCAGAACGCCAAGCCGCACCCGCGTCCCGCCCTGCCGCAGGACCGGGTCCCCCACGCGATCGAGGCTGTGGCACGCTCGTCCTCATGACGGGCTCCTTCGTCCCTTCGGGGCAATCCCCTTCGGCGCAACCCGCTTCGGCCGTACGCCTCGACATCCCCGACGGCCCGGGGCTCATCCACCGGGACGTCGCGGCCAACGGCGCCCGCTTCCACATCGCGGAGCTGGGCGACGGCCCGCTGGTGCTGCTGCTGCACGGTTTCCCCCAGTTCTGGTGGACCTGGCGGCACCAGCTCACGGCGCTCGCCGACGCCGGGTTCCGGGCCGTCGCCATGGACCTGCGGGGGGTGGGCGGCAGCGACCGCACACCGCGCGGCTACGACCCGGCCAACCTCGCGCTGGACGTCACCGGGGTGATCCGCTCCCTCGGCGAGCCGGACGCCGCGCTGGTCGGCCACGACCTGGGCGGGTACCTGGCGTGGACGGCGGCGGCGATGCGCCCCAAGCTCGTGCGGCGGCTGGCGGTCGCCTCCATGCCGCATCCGCGGCAGTGGCGGTCGGCGATGCTCTCCGACGCCAGGCAGTCGGCCGCCTTGTCGCACATCTGGGGGTTCCAGCGGCCCTGGATCCCGGAGCGGCAGCTCACCGCGGACGACGGGGCGCTGGTGGCGAAGCTGATCCAGGAGTGGTCCGGGCCCCGGCTGCCGGACGAGAAGGCGCTGGAGAACTACCGGCGGGCCATGTGCATCCCTTCCACGGCGCACTGCTCGATCGAGCCGTACCGCTGGATGGTGCGCTCCCTGGCACGCCCTGACGGCTTCCAGTTCAACCGGAGGATGAAGCGCCCGGTGCGGGTGCCGACGCTGCACCTGCACGGCTCGCTGGATCCGGTCGTCCGCACCCGCGTCGCGGCGGGCTCCGGTCAGTACGTCGAGGCGCCCTACCGCTGGCGGCTGTTCGACGGGCTGGGACACTTCCCGCACGAGGAGGACCCGGTCGCCTTCAGCTCGGAACTGATCAACTGGCTGAAGGATCCCGAACCCGACCGGTGACCGAAGGGACGCACGCGGTAGCGCTTCCGGCCGCCCACCCTGAACGCTTGTCCGACGAACGCCACTTGCCTCACGCATAGGCCAATTGGCCGCCCGCAAAGCGGTTACCGACCATGGGTCGGGGGCAAACGTCGGGGTATGGGCTGGACGCACGATTACAGTGACGCAACCCGCAATCGCCGCTCGGCGGGCGGTGTGAGCTCCCACCAGCAAGGCGGTGCACCACAGATGGCGGCAACGGACCTCAGGGTGGGAATCCCGCGTATCCTCCGCCGCCGGGCCCGCTGGGTGTCCGTACGTCTGCGTCACCCGCGCGGCTGACGCCTCCTCACCTCACAGCGCGCAGCTGTCGCTGTCCACCTCACGGTTCGCGGTACGCCCCTTGGCGATGTCCTCCTGGATCTCGTCCACGGTGAGGGCGTACCCCGTCTCGGCGTTGTCCCGCGACTTGGCGAAGACCACGCCGTAGACCGTGCCGTCGGTGCTCAACAGCGGGCCGCCGGAGTTGCCCTGACGGACGTTCGCGTACAGGGAGTACACGTCCCGCCGGACCGTGCCGCGGTGGTAGATGTCCGCGCCGTTGGCGGTGATGCGGCCGCGTACGCGCGCGGCCCGGACGTCGTACGCGCCGTTCTCGGGGAAGCCGGCGACGATGGCGCCGTCACCGCTGCTCGCGTCCCCGGACGCGAACTTCAGTGCCGGTGCCTTCATGTCGGGGACGTCGAGGACGGCGATGTCGCGCTCCCAGTCGTAGAGGACGACCTTCGCGTCGTACTTCCTGCCCTCGCCGCCCAGCTGCACGGTCGGGTCGTCGACGCCGCCCACGACATGGGCGTTGGTCATCACCCGGCGGTCGGCGAAGACGAACCCGGTCCCCTCCAGGACCTTGGCGCAACTCTCCGCGGTCCCCATGACCTTGACGATGGAGCGCTGCGCGCGCGTCGCCACGGGACTGTTCACCAGGGCCGGGTCCGGCGGCCGTACGTCGTTGATCGGCTCGTTCGCGAACGGGCTGAAGACCTGCGGGAAACCGTTCTGCGCGAGGATGGAGGAGAAGTCGGCGAACCAGGTGTCGGCCCGGTCGGGCAGCACGCGGGAGACGCCCAGCAGCACCTTGGAACCGCGGACCTCCTTGCCCAGGGTGGACAGTGTCGTACCGGCGAGGGCGGAGCCGACGAGCCAGGCGACCAGCAGCATCGCGACGACGTTGACCAGCGCCCCGCCGGTGGCGTCGAGCGCGCGGGCCGGGGACCAGGAGATGTAGCGGCGCAGCTTGTTGCCCAGATGGGTGGTCAGGGCCTGGCCGACGGAGGCGCAGACTATGACGACGACGACGGCTATGACGGCGGCGGTGGTGCCGACCTCCGCGTCGTCGGTCAGGGCGTCCCAGATCACGGGCAGGACGTACACGGCGGCGAGGCCGCCGCCGAGGAAACCGATCACCGACAGGATGCCGACGACGAAGCCCTGCCGGTAGCCGACGACCGCGAACCACACGGCGGCGAGCAGCAACAGGATGTCCAGCACGTTCACCGCTTCAAGCCTCGCCTCGTCGTCCCCGGTACGGGGCCCAGCCTGTCATGACCCCCAGTCCAGGGGGACCCGCTTGTTCCGATCCCAGGGCCGCTCCCACCCGGAGAAGTGCAGCAGCCGGTCGATGACGCCCGCGGTGAACCCCCACACGAGGGCCGATTCGACCAGGAATGCCGGGCCCTGGAAGCCGCTGGGGTGGACCGTGGTCGCACGGTTGTCCGGGTGGGTGAGATCCGCCACGGGCACGGTGAACACCCGCGCGGTCTCGTTCGGATCGACCACGTCCACCGGGCTGGGGACCCGCCACCAGCCCAGCACGGGGGTGACGACGAAGCCGCTGACCGGGATGTAGAGCTTCGGCAGCACACTGAAGAGCTGCACGCCGGTGGGATCGAGTCCGGTCTCCTCCTCGGCCTCGCGCAGGGCGGCCCGCAGGGGTCCGTCGCCCTGGGGGTCCCCGTCCTCCGGGTCGAGGGCGCCACCGGGGAACGACGGCTGCCCCGCGTGGGAGCGCAGCGAGGTCGCCCGCTCCATGAGGAGCAGCTCAGGGCCGCGCGCTCCGTCACCGAAGAGGACGAGGACGGCCGACTGCCGTCCCGCGCCGTCCTCGGGGGGCAGGAAGCGGCTCAGCTGCCGGGGCGCGACCGTCTCCGCCGCGCGGGCCACCGGCTCCAGCCAGCCGGGCAGCCCCTCCTGGCTGAGCGTCACCGAATCGCCCTGGGTACCGCTCGTCCGCCTCATCGCCACCCCCCTCGTCCGGCCGCGTCCCACGGATTCAACGCCCGGCGGCCCTGAGATCGTTCCGCGGGCCGCCTCCCCGTGTGCCGCTCCGTCATCCGGCCCCCAGCGGCGGGGCGGGCCTGCCGCCGGCGTCGAGGTAGGCCTGCGGGGGCTTCAGACGCTGGCCGGGGAGGCCGCCCTTCTCGTACTTCAGCAGTTTCTCCGCCTTCTCCGGGTCCGTCTCGCCCTCCCCGTACGCCGGGCAGAGGGCCGCGATGGGGCAGGCGCCGCAGGCGGGCTTGCGGGCGTGGCAGATGCGGCGGCCGTGCCAGATCACGTGGTGGGACAGGTCCGTCCAGTCGCTCTTGGGGAAGAGCGCGCCGACGGCCGCCTCGATCTTGTCGGGGTCGGTCTCGGCGGTCCACCGCCAGCGGCGCACCAGGCGCTGGAAGTGGGTGTCCACGGTGATGCCGGGGCGCCCGAAGGCGTTGCCCAGCACGACGAAGGCGGTCTTGCGGCCCACGCCGGGCAGCTTCACGAGGTCCTCCAGCCGGCCGGGCACCTCGCCGCCGAAGTCCTCCGCGAGCGCCTTCGAGAGCCCGATCACCGACTTGGTCTTGGCCCGGAAGAAACCGGTGGGGCGCAGGATCTCCTCCACCTCCTCGGGGTTGGCCGCGGCCAGGTCCTCGGGGGTGGGGTACTTCGCGAAGAGGGCGGGCGTCGTCTGGTTGACCCGCAGGTCGGTGGTCTGGGCCGAAAGCACCGTGGCGACGACGAGTTGGAAGGGGTTCTCGAAGTCCAGCTCCGGATGGGCGTACGGGTACACCTCGGCGAGCGCACGGTTGATCCGGCGTGCCCGGCGGACCAGCGCGGTGCGCGACTCGTCCCCGGCCGGTTTCACCACGGCCTTGGCCGGGGCGGCCTTCACGGCAGCGGTCGCCTTCATGGGCGCGACGACCTGCCTCCTGGGGGACGGGGCCTTCTTGATGGCGGCGACCTTCTTGGCGGGGGCGGTGGTCTTCCTGGCGGCGGCGGTCCTCTTGGCGGGGGCGGACTTCTTCGCGGGGGCCGACCTCTTCGCAGGGGTGGCGGCCTTCTTCGCCGACGAGGCCGTCCTCTTCGCGGGCGCGGCGGCCTTCGCCGACGGGGCGGCCGTCTTCGCGGGCGTGCGCTTCGCGGGCGTGCGCTTCGCGTCCGCGGACGTCTCCTCCAACGGCGACCCCTTCGCCGCTTTCGCCGATTTCCTACCGCCATCGGAGACCTGTTCGCCCACAGCGGAATCGCGACGTACACCCACTCGCGCAGCCTCCTCGGCCTGTGCTCTCACCGGCGATTTGGACACCCGGCCAGCCTACGACCCGGCACGGACATCCGCCCCGGTCCCTGCGGTCCGGCGCCCAATTGGACCCCTGCCGCATACCCCGACCGGCCTGTACGGCATCCTTGTGACAGATCACACTGTTTGGACCGTCCGGCAAAATGGGCACCACGGTCCCCTGGTACGTGGGGAAGAAGATCCCCTGAGCAGGTCGACAAGGAGAGAACTCGTGGACGACGTTCTGCGGCGGAACCCGCTTTTCGCGGCGCTCGATGACGAGCAGGCCGCGGAGCTTCGCGCCTCCATGAGCGAGGTGACCCTGGCACGGGGCGATTCCCTGTTCCACGAGGGCGACCCCGGAGACCGCCTGTACGTGGTGACCGAGGGCAAGGTCAAGCTGCACCGCACGTCCCCCGACGGCCGCGAGAACATGCTCGCCGTGGTCGGCCCGGGCGAGCTGATCGGTGAGCTGTCCCTGTTCGACCCGGGCCCGCGCACCGCGACCGCCACGGCGCTGACCGAGGTCAAGCTGCTCGCGCTGGGCCACGGCGACCTCACGCCCTGGCTGAGTGCCCGCCCCGAGGTCGCCACCGCGCTGCTGCGCGCGGTCGCACGCCGGCTGCGCAAGACCAACGACGCCATGTCGGACCTGGTCTTCTCGGACGTCCCGGGCCGTGTCGCGCGTGCCCTGCTGGACCTGTCGCGCCGCTTCGGCGTGCAGTCCGAGGAGGGCATCCACGTGGTGCACGACCTCACGCAGGAGGAGCTGGCCCAGCTGGTCGGCGCGTCCCGCGAGACGGTCAACAAGGCACTGGCGGACTTCGCCCAGCGCGGCTGGCTCCGCCTGGAGGCCCGCGCGGTGATCCTGCTGGACGTCGAGCGCCTCGCGAAGCGCTCCCGCTGACCGCCCGCACGGCCGTACGGCGGAGCCCCGTTCCCTGCCGGGAGCGGGGCTCCGCCGTGTCTCGGTGCCCCTCGGAAAACCACCTGCCCCGGACGTCCCCCGCGCGGCACAGTGATCCCCATGGCCGAGACGGTGCACCGACCGGGACTGGACGCGCGGGGACACATCAGGCGTGAGGGCTCCCTCGCACGGGTGCCGCACGCCTTCCGGCCGGTCGTGGCCGCCGCGCGGGAGCGGCTCACCGCCGCCTTCGGGGCACGGCTGAACGGCGCGTACCTCTACGGTTCCGTCCCGCGCGGCACCGCGCGGACGGGCCGCAGCGACCTCGACCTCCTGGTCTCCCTGCACGGCGAGCCGACCGCCCGCGACCGGGACGCCGTGCGGGCGGTGGAGGAGCGGCTGGACGGCGCGTACCCGCAGGTCGACGGCGTCGGCACCCTGCTGTACTCACGGGAGCGGCTGCTGAGCGAGCCGGAGCGACACGACCTGGGGTGGTTCGTCGCCTGCCTGTGCACGCCGCTGGCCGGTGAGGACCTCGCCGGGTTCCTCCCCCGCTACCGGCCGGACTCCCTGCTCGCCCGCGAGACCAACGGCGACCTGGCGCTGATCCTCCCCCGCTGGCGTGAGCGGATCGCCGCGGCCGGCGGCGGTGAGGAGGCGCGGCGGCCCCTCGTACGCTTCATGTCCCATCACCTCGTCCGCACCGGTTTCACCCTGGTGATGCCCCGCTGGAACGGCTGGACCAGCGATCTGACCGAGATGGCCGAGGCGTTCGGCGCGTACTACCCGCAGCGGGCGGCCCGGATGCGGGCGGCGGCGGCCCTCGGGCGCGAGCCGGCCGGCGACCCCGCCGTCCTCGCCTCCTACGTCGACGATCTGGGCCCGTGGCTCGCCGGCGAGTACGCGCGCGTGCACGGCGTGAAGGCCCCCCGGCCGGACTGACCGGCACGCCCCGGCCCTCACCCGGCGTTCAGATGATGCCGTGCTCCCGCAGGTACTCCAGCTGCGCGCGTACCGACAGTTCCGCGGCGGGCCACAGCAGGCGGTCGACGTCGGCGTAGACGTGGGCGACGACCTCGGACGGGGTGCGGTGTCCGTCCTCGACGGCCGTCTCGACCTGGGCGAGGCGGTGCGCGCGGTGGGCGAGGTAGTACTCCACGGCTCCCTGGGCGTCCTCCAGGACGGGCCCGTGGCCGGGCAGGACGGTGTGGACGCCGTCGTCGACCGTGAGCGACCTGAGCCGGCGCAGCGTGTCCAGGTAGTCCCCGAGCCGCCCGTCGGGGTGGGCCACGACGGTGGTTCCGCGGCCCAGGATGGTGTCGCCGGTGAGCACCGCCCGGTCCGCCGGAAGGTGGAAGCACAGGGAGTCGGCGGTGTGGCCGGGGGTCGGGACGACCCTCAGCTCGAGGCCGCCGACGGTGATGACGTTCCCGGCGGCCAGCCCTTCGTCACCGAGCCGCAGCGCCGGGTCCAGGGCCCGCACCTTCGTGCCGGTCAGTTCGGCGAAACGGCCGGCGCCCTCGGCGTGGTCGGGGTGACCGTGGGTCAGCAGGGTGAGGGCGACCCGCTTGCCGGCCTGCTCGGCCGTGCCGATGACGTGCCGCAGGTGCCCGTCGTCGAGGGGCCCCGGGTCGACCACGACCGCCAGGTCGGAGTCCGGTTCCGACAGGATCCAGGTGTTGGTGCCGTCCAGGGTCATCGCCGACGGGTTGGGCGCGAGCACGTTGACGGCACGCGCGGTGGCGGGGCCGGAGAGGACACCTCCCCGCGGTTGTCCCGGCAGCGTGTTCGCGTCCGTCATGCGGGGGCTCCCCCGGTCGGGATGTGCTTGGTGAACTCGTCGTGCCCCGGCCAGGTGAGGACGATCTCGCCGTCGACCAGGCGCGCGGTGGCGCGTATCGGCGTGAGGTCCCGTGCGGGCGCCGCGTCGAGCGCCTCCGCTGCCGTGCCGTGCACCGCGAGCTGGCGCAGGGTGGCGATGGTCGGGGGCATCATCAGCAGTTCGCCCCGGTCGTACCCGGCGGCCGCGGCGCGCGGGGTGATCCACACCGTGCGGTCGGCCTCCGTGGAGGCGTTGCGGGTGCGCTGGCCCTCGGGGAGCTTGGCGGCGAAGAACCAGGTGTCGTAGCGGCGGGCCTCGAACTCGGGGGTGATCCAGCGGGTCCAGGCGCCCAGCAGGTCGGAGCGCAGGACCAGCCCGCGGCGGTCGAGGAACTCCGCGAAGGACGTCTCCCGCGCGACGAGCGCGGCCCGGTCCGCCTCCCAGTCCTCGCCGGTCGTGTCGCCGACCACGGAATCGGGGGTGGGCCCGGCGAGCAGCACTCCGGCCTCCTCGTACGTCTCCCGTACGGCCGCGCAGACGACCGCCTGGGCGCCCGCCTCGTCGACGCCGAGCCGGTCGGCCCACCACGCCCGCGCCGGGCCCGCCCAGCGGACGTGCCGGTCGTCGTCGCGCGGGTCGACACCTCCGCCGGGGTAGGCGTACGCGCCGCCCGCGAAGGCCATGGACGTACGCCGTCGCAGCATGTGCACGACGGGACCGTCGCCGGTGTCCTTGAGGAGCATGACGGTGGCCGCCCGCTTCGGCGTGACCGGCGTGAGGGTGCCGTCCGTGAGCGCCCGGATCCGCTCCGGCCATTCCGGCGGGTACCACTGCCCATCAGCCTGCGCATTCGCCATGGCCGGAGGCTATCTGGTGACGCCCGGATGTTCGAGTGCCCGTGGGGACGGGCGGGGAGGGTCGTGCGCGCCCGGGCCACGGGCGGGGAGGGTCGTGCGCGCCCGGGCCACGGGCGGGAGGCTCGGCGGCCCGCGCTCGCGAGTCTCCGGAGGCCACCGCGCGTGCCGTCGCGTAGGCCCGCGGACCGGACCGCCCGTTCGAACAGCGGGCGGGACAGGGCACCCGACGTCCCCGTACTACGGGAGCAGCCTCACGATCCGTGTCCGGGACGACGGTCGGCCCCCGGCCGGCCGCGTCGCGGGTGGGTGGTGAGTCCGGCACCACCGTGCCGCACGCGGCCGTCTCCGGCCGCGTCGCCGGGTGCACGGCTCGCCCACCGCCTGCTGCCGGGCAGGCCCGCAGCCTCCCGATCCGGCGGGCACCGGGCCGCCCGGGCCAGTACGTCCGGGGAGTGTCCGCCGACGACGGCTCCGCCGCCGTCACGGCCGCCGGGCTCGCCGGCGCGCGGGCGGCGACACAGCACGGCGGCGCGGAGAGAGGCCGAGCCGGGTCCGTGCGGTACGTCACACACCGGCGGGCACCGTCCCCTCGCGCCGCGGGGAGCGCACCCCGGGGTCTGTCCGCCCGGACGCGTCAGTGCGGGGAAGGCGGATCCGGGCCGAAGCGCCCACCCGCCGCCCGTCGGGGGGAGCCGCACCCGCGGCAGGGCGGGGTGGCGCCCGCGTGCCCGCGACCGCCACCACCCTCGCTCGCCGGGGCTACGCCTGCGTCAGTTCCACCTGGATCTCGACCTCCACCGGCGCGTCCAGCGGCAGCACCGCGACACCCACCGCGCTGCGGGCGTGGACGCCCTTGTCGCCGAGGACCTCGCCCAGCAGTTCGCTCGCGCCGTTGAGGACGCCGGGCTGGCCGGTGAAGTCCGCCGCGGAGGCCACGAAACCCACGACCTTCACCACACGCGCCACCCGGTCCAGGTCCCCGGCGACGGACTTGACCGCGGCGAGGGCGTTCAGCGCGCAGGTGCGCGCCAGCTCCTTGGCCTCCTCCGGGGTGACCTCCGCGCCGACCTTGCCGGTCATCGGGAGCTTGCCGTCCACCATGGGGAGCTGGCCGGCGGTGAAGACGTACTGCCCCGACCGCACGGCCGGCTGGTACGCGGCGAGAGGAGGCACGACCTCCGGCAGGGTCAGGCCGAGCTCGGCCAGTTTCGCCTCGACGGCGCTCATGCCTGCTTCTCGCGCTTCAGGTAGGCCACCAGCTGCTCGGGGTTGTTCGGCCCGGGGACGACCTGGACGAGCTCCCATCCGTCCTCGCCCCAGGTGTCCAGAATCTGCTTCGTTGCGTGGACGAGCAGCGGCACAGTCGCGTATTCCCACTTGGTCATGCGGCCGACTCTAGCCGCTGCCGTCCCGGCTCCCGGTGGCCGCACCACCACCGCGTGCCCCCCGCGCACGCCCCGCCGACGACCGCGCGGCCGCCCTGCCCGCGGGGCGCGACTCCCGGCAACTGCCACCCGGAGCCGACGGGGCGCGCGGGAAGCCTTTAGGCTCGAAGGCGTGAGCAGGCTCCAGGTCGTCAGTGGCAAGGGCGGAACCGGCAAGACCACGGTGGCCGCCGCCCTCGCGCTGGCCCTGGCCACGGAGGGGAAGCGGACGCTCCTCGTCGAGGTCGAGGGCCGGCAGGGCATCGCACAACTCTTCGAGACGGAGGCGTTGCCATACGAGGAGCGGAAGATCGCGGTCGCTCCGGGCGGCGGGGAGGTGTTCGCCCTCGCCATCGACGCCGAGCAGGCCCTCCTGGACTACCTCCAGATGTTCTACAAACTGGGCAGCGCGGGCCGGGCCCTGAAGAAGCTCGGCGCGATCGACTTCGCGACCACCATCGCCCCCGGCGTCCGTGACGTCCTGCTGACCGGCAAGGCGTGCGAGGCGGTCCGGCGCAAGGACAAGAACGGCCGGTTCGTCTACGACTACGTCGTGATGGACGCACCGCCGACGGGCCGCATCACCCGCTTCCTCAACGTCAACGACGAGGTCGCCGGGCTCGCCAAGATCGGGCCGATACACAATCAGGCGCAGGCCGTCATGCGGGTGCTGAAGTCGCCGGAGACGGCCGTGCACCTGGTGGCCCTGCTGGAGGAGATGCCCGTCCAGGAGACCGCGGACGGCATCGCGGAGCTGCGCGCCGCGCGGCTGCCGGTGGGCAGGGTGATCGTGAACATGGTGCGGCCGCAGGTCCTGGACGACTCCGCGCTGGAACTCGTGGCGTCGGTGCCTCGTTCCTCTGTCGCGCGGTCCCTGTCGTCCGCCGGCCTCGGCGGCGCGCGGCGCGGCGGGCACGCCGAGCGGCTGGTGGAGCCGTTGCTCGCGCAGGCGGAGGAGTACGCCGAGCGGTACGCGCTGGAGACGGAGCAGCGTGCCGTGCTGGCGGACCTCGGCGTGCCGTTGCACGAACTTCCGCTGCTCGCGGAGGGCATGGACCTGGCCGGCCTGTACGCGCTGGCCAGGAAGCTGCGCGAACAGGACGTCACATGACCCACGGCGCCCGCCCGCCCCGCCGCCGCGGCCGTCACCGCCCCACCCGTCCGAGCACCAGCCCCGTCACCCGTCGCAAGCACCGGAAGCAGGGGATGTCATGAGCCGTCGTCCGGAACCGGCGACCCACGACCCGGCCCGTCACCACCTCTCCCCCACCCGCACGCTCGACCTCGACCCGCTGATCGACGACCCGGCGACCCGGATCGTGGTGTGCTGCGGTGCGGGCGGCGTCGGCAAGACGACCACCGCGGCAGCGCTGGGCCTGCGCGCGGCGGAGCGGGGACGCAAGGTGGTGGTCCTCACCATCGACCCGGCACGCCGGCTCGCCCAGTCCATGGGCATCGACTCGCTCGACAACACCCCGCGCCGGGTGAAGGGCATCGACGACACCGCGGGCGGCGAGCTGCACGCGATGATGCTCGACATGAAGCGCACCTTCGACGAGATCGTCGAGGCGCACGCGGACCCGGAGCGGGCCGCCGCGATCCTGGGCAACCCCTTCTACCAGTCGCTCTCGGCGGGCTTCGCGGGCACGCAGGAGTACATGGCGATGGAGAAGCTGGGCCAGCTCCGGTCGCGGGACGAGTGGGACCTGATCGTGGTCGACACCCCGCCCTCCCGTTCCGCGCTGGACTTCCTGGACGCGCCCAAGCGGCTCGGTTCGTTCCTCGACGGCAAGCTCATCCGCGTGCTGCTGGCCCCGGCGAAGGTCGGCGGCCGCGCCGGGATGAAGTTCCTGAACGTCGGGATGTCGATGATGACCGGTGCCCTGGGCAAGGTGCTGGGCGGCCAGCTGCTGAAGGACGTCCAGACGTTCGTGGCCGCGATGGACTCGATGTTCGGCGGGTTCCGTACGCGCGCGGACGCCACGTACAAGCTGCTCCAGGCGCCCGGCACGGCGTTCCTGGTGGTGGCGGCCCCGGAGCGGGACGCGCTGCGCGAGGCCGCGTACTTCGTGGAGCGGCTGGCCGCGGAGGACATGCCGCTGGCCGGTCTGGTGCTCAACCGGGTCCATGGCAGCGGCGCGGACCGGCTGTCGGCGGAGCGGGCCCTCGCCGCCGCGGAAAATCTTGAGGACTCCCGCATTGTGGATCAGGAGGACGGGAAAGCTGGACTTCGTAACTCTCCTGAAACGTACGGCAGTTCAGAACCGTCCGCGTCATCCGGGACGTCCGCGGCTGCCGGGGCACCGGCCCACGACGTCCCCGGGGAAGGCTCCCCCGCCACCGCGGACGGCACGGAAGCAGCCGTGGACCCGGACACCGCGGACCCGGAGGGGTCCGTCGACCAGCTCACCGCAGGCCTGCTGAGGCTGCACGCCGAGCGCATGCAGCTCCTCTCGCGAGAGCAACGCACGCGTGACCGCTTCACCGCGCTCCACCCCGAGGTGGCGGTGACCGAGGTGGCCGCGCTGCCCGGCGATGTGCACGACCTCACGGGGCTGCGGGACATCGGCGACCGGCTCGCGACCGACCGGCAGGAGCTGCCCGAAACGCCTTGAGGCACCCTGGAGCGCCCTGCCGCGTCCCTGGCGGGGAACCGCGGCTACCCGGCGGGGCCCTGGACGGGACGGCCGGGCCCGAGCGCCCCGAGGCCCTCAGCTCACCGCCGCGTAGCTCTCGTACACCTCGTCGTCGAGGGGCAGGACACCCGTCCCCCGCTCGTACTCCGAGCGCGCGGTCTCCAGCAGCCTGCGCCACGACGTCACGGTCGGCCGCCGGCGCAGCAGCGCGCGACGCTCACGCTCCGTCATGCCTCCCCACACGCCGAACTCGACGCGGTTGTCCAGCGCGTCGGCCAGGCATTCGGTGCGTACCGGACATCCGGTGCACACCGCCTTGGCCCTGTTCTGCGCTGCTCCTTGAACGAACAGTTCATCCGGATCGGTAGTGCGGCAGGCAGCCTGCGCACTCCAGTCGGTAACCCAGCCCATACCGGCGCCGTCCTCTCCCGAATCGAGGCTCCCCCACGGCGGCAGCGGCATATTCACCGCCGCCAGTTGAGGACGTTACGGAAGGTGGGCACAGCGCAACACCCCCAGCGGGCCCAATCTTGAATGGTCCGAACGGACTATGGGTAAGCGGCAGATCACCCGGGGGAGTGAGGGGGCGACATGCGCGACATAGGGGGCGTTCCGGGTCAGTTCAGTTGCGCCACAACGGGCACCTCATGACACACGAGGCGGATACGGACACGAGCTCAACACCCCTCGACACACTTCATATGAAGAAAGCCGAGAAGATCCGGAACGATTCGGGGTCGCCGGACGTATTGATACGTGGCCTCACTGCTGTGACAGTCGAGTGCAGCTTAGGCCAAGGCATTTACGCTTGTCCGGCGAATGAGAACGTAGGCTGCTCCCATGCCAAAGAAGCGCTCGGGCGGTGGTCTGTCTCCCACGCAGCAGGCCGCCAAGTTCCTCGGTGTCAGTGTCCTCGCGGGAGCCGTCATGGCCGGCATCGCGCTGCCCGCGGTGGGCGCGCTGGGCCTCGCGGCCAAGGGATCGGTCGAGAGCTTCGACGAGCTCCCGGCCAACCTCAAGACCCCGCCGCTGAGCCAGCGCACCACCATCCTCGACGCCGACGGCGGCACGATCGCCACCGTCTACTCGCGCGACCGCACGGTGGTCGAGCTCAAGGACATCTCGCCGTACCTGCAGAAGGCGATCGTCGCCATCGAGGACTCGCGCTTCTACGAGCACGGCGCGGTGGACCTGAAGGGCGTCCTGCGCGCCCTCAACAAGAACGCGCGCAGCGGTGAGGTCTCCGAGGGCGCGTCCACGCTCACCCAGCAGTACGTGAAGAACGTCTTCGTCGAGGAGGCGGGCGACGACCCGACGAAGGTCGCCCAGGCGACCCAGCAGACCATCGGCCGCAAGATCGCCGAACTGAAGTACGCGATCCAGGTCGAGGAGGAGCTGGGCAAGAAGAAGATCCTCGAGAACTACCTGAACATCACCTTCTTCGGCCAGCAGGCCTACGGCGTCGAGGCGGCCGCCCGGCGCTACTTCTCCAAGCCCGCCAAGGACCTCAACCTCCAGGAGTCCGCCCTCCTCGCCGGCCTGGTCCAGTCACCGAGCCGCTACGACCCGGTCAACGACGAGGCGGAGGCGACGAAGCGCCGCAACACCGTCCTCCAGCGGATGGCCGAGGTCGGCGACATCTCCCGGGAGCAGGCCGCCGAGGCCGCGGAGAGCCCGCTGGGCCTGGACGTCAGCAAGCCCAAGAACGGCTGCATCACGGCCACCAAGGGCGCGGGCTTCTTCTGCAAGTACGTGGAGAAGGTCTTCCTCAACGACCCGGTCTTCGGCAAGACCCGGGAGGACCGGGCGAAGATCTGGAACCAGGGCGGCCTGACCATCCGCACCACGCTCGACCCGCAGGCGCAGGAGTCGGTGCAGAAGTCCCTCAAGGACCACGTCTACCAGTCCGACTCCGTCGCCGCGGCGAGCACCCTGGTCGAGCCCGGCACCGGCAAGATCGTCGCGATGGGCCAGTCCAAGCCGTACGGCTACGGCAAGAACGAGACGGAGATCAACTTCTCGGTCGACAACGCCTGGGGCGGCTCCAACTTCGGCTTCCCGACGGGTTCGACGTTCAAGCCGTTCGTGGCCGCCGCGGCCATCGAGGAGGGCAGGCCCCCGACCCAGACCTACTCCGCCCCGTACGAGATGCCGTACCCGAAGACGGTGCGCGGGTGCGAGAAGCCGTGGGTGAACGACGCCAACTACAAGCTGGAGAACGAGAACGAGACCGAGGTGGGGCCGTACCCGCTCAAGGAAGCGATGGCCCTGTCGGTCAACACCTACTTCGTGCAGATGATCGAGGACATCGGCATGTGCCCGGTGGTCACCATGACCGACAAGCTCGGCGTGGTCCAGGGCAACGGCAAGAAGATCCCCGAGGTCCCCTCCTCGATGACCCTCGGCTCCACCGGCCTCTCCCCCCTGACGATGGCGAGCTCCTACGCCGCCTTCGCCTCCCGGGGCATGTACTGCACGCCGGTCGCCATCGAGTCGATCACCCAGAAGATCGGCGACCAGCGGGAGTCGCTCGAGGTGCCGAAGTCGACGTGCTCCCGCGCGATGAGCGAGAACACCGCGGACACGATCAACACCCTGCTCCAGGGCGTGGTCGACTCCGGTACGGGTCAGGCGGCCGGGCTCAGCGACCGCGCCAACGCCGGCAAGACGGGTACGACGGACGAGCGCAGGAACGCCTGGTTCGTCGGCTACACGCCGAACATGTCGGGCGCCGTCTGGGTGGGCAGCGCCAGCCAGAAGGTCCAGATGAAGGACATCAGGATCGGCGGCCAGTACCACCCCCTCGTCTTCGGTGGCGCGGTCCCGGGCCCCATCTGGAAGGACGCCATGACCGGCGCCCTGTCCGGCAAGGAGGCCCCGTCCTTCAACCTGGTGAACATCCCGGACGCCAAGGAACCCGACCGTGACCGCGGCGACGAGGACGGCGACCGCGGCGACGACGGCAACAACGGCGACGGCGGCCTCATCGGCGGCCTGATCGGCGGCGGCGACGGGGGCGGCAACGGAAACGGCGGGGGCGGCAACGGGGGCACCGAGCCGGACCCGACCTTCTCCATCCCCGAGGGCTTCGTCCGGGGCCCGGGCAACGGGCCCGGAGGACGCGACTGACCGGCCCGGCGACCCGCACGCCCACACGCGGACGGCCCCTGCCCCGTACACACGGGGTCAGGGGCCGTCCGACGTCGTACTCGCGTTACTCGCTGTCCTCGCGGTACCGGGCTTCACTCCCGGTACCCGCGGCGGGACCGGTCCGTCGGTTCAGCCGGCCAGCAGCTTCTTCACCGCGGCCGCCACCCGGCCGCCCTCCGCCTGCCCGGCGACCTTCGGGTTCACGATCTTCATCACGGCACCCATGGCCCGCGGACCCTCCGCGCCGGCGGCCTTCGCCTCCTCCACCGCCTGGGAGACGATCGCGTCCAGCTCCTCGTCGGACAGCTGCTTGGGCAGGTACGCGGCCAGCACCTCGCCCTCCGCCTTCTCCCGCTCCGACTGCTCGGGGCGCCCGCCCTGCGCGAAGGCCTCCGCCGCCTCGCGGCGCTTCTTCGCCTCGCGGGTGATCACCTTCTGCACCTCGTCGTCGGAGAGCTCGCGCTTCTCCTTGCCCGCGACCTCCTCCTTGGTGATCGCGGCGAGCGTCAGCCGGAGCGTCGAGGAGCGGAGCTCGTCACGCTCCTTGATCGCGGCGTTGAGGTCGGCGTGCAGCTTCGACTTGAGCGTGGTCATGACTCGATTGTCGCAGGTGCGCGAGCGAGGACGCCTGCTCTTTTAACGCCCGCCGCGCATCAGGGGCGTTCGGAGGAACCCTTCGGGGTCTGACACGATGGACCCATGCGCGCGCGATACGGAATCCCCCTCGGAATCACGGCGGCCGGCGCTGCCGGGCTGCTGTACGCGGCGGGCTTCGAGGCCCGCTCCTTCCGCCTCCGACGGGTGACCGTCCCCGTCCTGCCGTCCGGGATGCGCCCCCTGCGCGTGCTGCACGTCTCCGACATCCACATGGTCGGCGGCCAGCGCAAGAAACAGCGCTGGCTGCGCTCCCTGGCGGGCCTGCGCCCCGACTTCGTGATCAACACGGGCGACAACCTGTCCGACCCTGAGGGCGTCCCCGAGGTCCTCGACGCGCTCGGCCCCCTCATGGAGTTCCCGGGCGCGTACGTCTTCGGCTCCAACGACTACTACGGCCCCACCCTGCGCAACCCCGGCCGCTACCTGATCGAGAAGCTCCAGGGCCGGCACGGCCTCAACGGCAACCCCCCGGTGGTCGGCGCGGTCCACAACCCCTGGGAAGACCTGCGGGACGGGTTCGACTCCGCGGGCTGGCTGAACCTGACGAACACCAGGGGCACCCTGAAGATCGAGGGCACGTCGATCGAGCTGACCGGCCTGGACGACCCGCACATCAAACGCGACCGCTACCTCGAGGTGGCGGGCGGCCCTTCGGACGCGGCGGACTTCTCCATGGGCGTCGTCCACGCCCCCTACCTGCGCGTCCTGGACTCCTTCACCGCCGACGGCTACCCCCTGATCCTCGCCGGCCACACCCACGGCGGCCAGCTCTGCATCCCCTTCTACGGCGCCCTGGTCACCAACTGCGACCTGGACACGGACCGCGTGAAGGACCTGTCCACCCACACGGCGGACGGCCGCACGTCCTACCTCTACGTCTCGGCCGGCTGCGGCACCAGCCGCTACACCCCGGTCCGCTTCGCGTGCCCCCCGGAGGCGACCCTGCTCACCCTCGTCGACCGCGACCAGGGCGGCACCGGCCGGCGGTAACCCGTCCGGCCCACCCACATCGCCGCACCTCCCCCGTCCGCTCACGCTGGGGTGCATGACCGCCCCGATACCCAGGGACATACCGGACCTGCCCGCCCTGCCGCGCAGGTCATCCCGGCTGCTGTCGTCCGCCGCCCCCGCCAGGGCCGTCATACCCCTGGTACGCCGCCCGGTGGCGGCGGCGTACCGCACCCTCCTGGCCCTGCTGGCGACGGCCGCTGTGCTGGTCCTGCTCCTCCTCGGCAGCCCGGCCCGCGTCCTGAGCTACTTCGCCGTCCAGAGCGCGCTCGTGCTGGCCGTGGTCATGCTGGCCTCCGCCCGCCGCGCGTGGCTCGCCCGCCACCCCCTCCCGGGCGCCGTCACGGGAGCGGCCCTGCTCTACGTCGTCATGGCGGCCCTGGTCCACCACCTGCTCCTCGCGGACGCCACCCCGCCCTTCTCGATGACGCCCGCGCACACCGACCCGGCCTGGCCGGCCCCGCTGGCCGCCCACACCCTGCACACGGTGCTCCCGATCGCCGCGCTGCTCGACTGGCTCCTGCTCTCCCCGCCGGCCCGCATGCACCTCCGCCAGGCCACCACCTGGCTCGCCTTCCCCCTGGCCTACCTGGCCTTCACCCTCGCCCGGGGCGAACTCCTCCCCGGCTCCCCCACCAGCTACCTCTACCCCTTCCTCGACATCACCCGGCACGGCTACCGGGGCGTCCTCGCGAACGCCCTCCTCACCGGCCTCTCCTTCTACGCCCTGGCCGTCCTCCTCGTAGCCCTGGACCACACCCGCCCGAACCCGGTCCGCCGCCCCTCGAAAACCGGATTTCGTGTCTAGCCAGCAGTGGGCTAAAGTAAACGTCGTCGCCGCGACAGCAGCGACAATCGGGGTGTAGCGCAGCTTGGCAGCGCGCTTCGTTCGGGACGAAGAGGTCGTGGGTTCAAATCCCGCCACCCCGACAGTGAAGTACCAGGTCAGGGGCCTGATCCGCTTAGCGGGTCGGGCCCCTGAGTGGTTCCGGGGGCCGTTTTGGGAGCCGTTTGGGAGCCGACTTCGGAATGCGGCTCCCCTGGCGGCCACTCTTCGAGATCAGGAGCTGGTCGGCTCACGCCGCCCGACGGTCGGCTGCTCCCCATCGTCGGGCTCAGCGGGCGGCGGCACGGCATAGTCGTGGCCGCTGCCAGTCCAGCGCCCCACGACCCGCCACACCTCGTAGTGCAGGAGCCACTCCGAGGCCCACGGCAGGATCGTGCGTGAAAGGAGCATGTCCTCCTTCCACTCCCCAGGCAGATGCAGGCACAGGTCGCCGCCTGCATAGACATGCGGCAAGGCGGTGGCACGCGGGTGCAGGGCCAGGGGCGGGTCGATGACCATCACGCGCGGTCGGTGTCGGTGCCGGTAGGTGATCCGTACCGTGTAGCGCCTGCTGGCGGGGGTGGGTTGGAGGAAGACCGTGCAGACGAGCTCACCGCTCCGCACCGTTCCCTTAGCCTCGGGAAGGACGGCCTTGATCGCGGCCAGTTGCCGACCGAGGTTAATTGCGCGGTGAGGAATGCTGGCCATAGAAGGTGTTCTTCAGCTTGCGGGGGCCAGCCGTGGTCGGGGAGAGCAGTCCGGTGGGGCCCATTCGGTTGTTGGTGGATGCACTCACGCGGGCGGCGTAGCGCTCGTAGGACCGGCGGACGGGGGCGGGGTCGAAGGACTTTGCGAGTCGCTCGAAGACTGCGTCCAGGCCCTTGGTCTCCATGCCGGCGAGTTCGCTCACGGTCGTGGCGATCTCGTCGTACCAGGCGTGAAAAGCCTTCCGGCGCTCGGGGTACTCGTTCCACTTGTCGGTGAAGTTCTCTGCCTTGTGCGCCGGGTTGGGCACCCACCACTGGCCGTCGCGGCTCTCGATGAAGGTCAGCATGTTGTCAAGCACGCTGCGCACGGCAGTGAACAGATCATCCTCGCCGCTGTACGCGTGTCCGGCGAGCGTGGTGATGAGGATCGACGGCGGCCGGTTGTCGATGTCCTCCGCGAACATGATCATGCAGTGCCACTTGAGGATCTGCACGACGCGCTGCAGCGGACTGCGAACTGGCCAGGTGGGAACGTCCGCGACGTTGGCGTGTCGCTTCTCCAGAATCTGGCGGGACAGCTCCGATCGTCGCCGGAACCAGTCCGCGTATCCGATGGGGTTACTGCGCTGCCACTGCCAGAGATCCTTGTCCGTCAGGCGGATGCCGGTGGGCGGGCGGTCCTCGTCCGGGATGGCGGGCAGGACATCGAGGTGGAACCCCGGATATCCCAGGGTCCAGCAGCGGCGGCGAGACTCGATAGATTCCGGGCCGTCGGTGTGGCCTCGGTCCTGCTTCCACTTAAGGTAGGCAGTCAGCTGATCGCCGACCCGCTGCTTGAGCCGCTCTTGCGTAGTGCTCTCCGGGCGCAAGGGCAGGCGGCAGACCAAGTCGATGTCGTACTCGCCACCGGGTGTGCCTGGGCGCACCACGGTGCCCAGGCGGAAGGAACCCTGGGGATAAATCTGCCACCCCGGGCTGCCGTTCTCGGCAAGCCAGGTGCCGACCTCCTCGTAGCGTTCAACAGCGTTGTCATGCAGTTCGGGGGAGATGTCGAGCACCTCCACCGCGCCATCGAGCAGCATCGACAGCATCTCATCGAGCGAGTCCACGTCATTCCTCACGTGCGGGGTAGAAGGGCGCGAACACCGGAGCGCGGTGATCGCAGAACATGCGATGGACGGTGGGCGAAGCGTCGCGGCTGACATGGCCGGCGAGCCCATAGAGGGTCTCGGTGTCGACCTTGTCCAGCGCGACGGCGCCGGTCGGTACCGTCGGATTGAGGCGGAGCACGTTGGCCTTCCCGACGAAGTGCTTCACCTGTTTGGCGGCGCTCTCGCTCTGTGCCCGCATAAGCACCTCCACGGCGTCGCGAGCCCATGGGAGCATGCCGCCACGGTCCAAACGGCGATGGCGGCTGCGGACATCGATCGTGGTCCCCAGGCTGAACACCCGGATTGCATTGAGCGGAACCGAAAGCGGCCCCACCGCCTCGGTGAGCGCGACCATGGTCGGGTTGTTCGCCCACACGCCGCCATCGATGAGGCGCGCTCCGTCCAACGGCATCCCGGGCAGGTAGGTCGGCGCGGCAGAGGTGGATAGTGCGACGTTCACAGCCTTCTCGCGCCAGTCCCGCTTCAGGGTGGGCAGATGCGGGGTCCGGAACAGGTAAACATCATCGGCGGCGACGTTGTACGAGGTGATCACGAGTCGTTTCGTGCTCTCCCCGAAGGTTCGGTCACCGAACACCTCCGTGAGCGCTGCCTTCAAGGGCTCGGAGCCGTACTTCGCCCGCAACAGGTGCCGGATACCGCGCATCCGGCTGCGATCCCGGAAGATCCGCGGGCCGTGCTCGGTGTAGAAGGTGAGGATCTCCCGGGGCGACAGCCCGAGGCCGAGACCCAGCGCGATGATGCCACCCGTAGAGGTGCCCGCGATCAGGTCGAAGTGATCGACGATCCGGGTGCCGAGATCTTCCTCCAAGCGGGCCAGGACCGCTGCGGAGAACATGCCGCGAAATCCGCCGCCGTCCAAGGCCAAGATCTGGAAACGCTCTGTCAGTTCAACCGCCCCCGGCGCCACGGCTCCCAGAAGATCCGGCCCACCGAGCCGGATCTTCACTTTCGAGAGTACTTAATATCACAGCACGACTTTCCGCGCGTCCTTCTACACTCAGATCGTAGTGCTTATGCCGGTGGCGCCCCCTGGGGCGTGCGTGGCTTCCGCGATCCGCCAAGATGTGGGGGCCGAGATCAAGCAAGGACAGACAAGGGGAGAGATGAGCACGCAGGCGTTCGAGCGCACTCGACTTCGAACAGCCCGCGAGCTGGCCGGGCTGACCCAGGCACAGCTGGCCAGAGAGGCTGGCCTCACACCTGCCGCGATCAGTCAGTTCGAGAGCGGGGCGGCGCGCCCGAGCCCAGAGTCCGTCGGCACTCTGGCCGAGATCCTCGCGGTACCCCCCGCGTTTTTCCACGAGGCGATGACCGAGAGCCACGAGGGCTTCTTCCGGTCGCTGCGCCGAACATCGGTGGTTGACCGCCGCCGCGCCCGAGCGATCGCTCATGTCGCACACGACTTGGCCGTCCGGGCCTCAGCCGCGCAGCGGTTCTGCGCAAGCGACGTGCCCGTGATTCCCGTGAGCGGGTTGGACGTCCCTGCAGCCGAGATCGAGCAGACCGCCGCCCGCGTCAGGTCTCTATGGGAGCTTCCCTCGGGCCCGGTCGGGAATGTCGTTGAGCTACTGGAAGCACATGGGGTCGCCGTGATCCGACTTCCCCTCGACAGCGCAGACGTCGATGCCTTCTCTCTACCCTTCGCCGACCACCCTGTCGTCGTTCTGGGCACCGACAAGGACGACCGCGCCCGATCCCGGTTCGATGCCGCACACGAACTGGCCCATCTCGTACTGCATGGTGAGCAGATCTGGGGCGTCAAAGAGGTCGAGACGCAGGCCCACCAGTTCGCGGCAGCCTTCCTCATGCCCGCCGAGGACATTTACGACCAGCTGCCGACTACGGTTGAGTGGCCAACCCTCTTCGAACTGAAGCGACGTTGGCAGGTGTCTTTGGCTGCCCTGCTGATGCGTGCACGGACGCTGGGCCGCATGAGCGAGAGCACATACTTGACGGCGATCAAGGCGGCGTCCGCCAGGGGGTGGCGCCGTGTCGAACCTGTTCCCCTAGGCCGGCCGGAACAGCCAGTAGGGCTTTTGCAGTACCTCGCCTCCCCTGAAAGCGGCGCTGCACGTGCCGTCCTGCCGCCGCGGATCGTAGAGAGTATCGAGGTCTCGTCAGCGGCATAGCGGTCCGTTGTTGTGGACCGGGGTCATGGGTACGCCGGTTCTCGGCCAATTCGAGTGCTCCCGTGCCCCGAACTCGGCCGACCGTTGGAGCTCGCTCTGGGCGACGACACTGGCAACGGTGCTGGAGGTCGGCGGGAGGTTCAGCCAGTGACCAGGGCCGACGTCATTCCTCGCGATGCTGAGCGAATACCTGCTGTTGCTCGTCCCGCCAGCTCCAGTTCGCCGACCGAGAGAAGGGTAGGCTTCTGGCAAGGTCGGAAAACTGGTCGGATGGCTCCCGGCTGGCCTTGTTGACCACGATCGCCGAGAGCATCGGTGCTCGTCCGTCTTCGTTGCGATGAAGGCAGACATCCTTGAGCAGGTAGGTCATGACTCCGCGGTGAGGCGGGATGGAGTCGAAGCCCTGTGCCGCCAATTTGGCGCTCAGCTCCCCGTACGTGATGGTCTGTCCCTGCCTGGCTCGCTTGCGCAGGATCTCCACGGCCGCTTCGACCGCTGCCGGGTACTCCGGGTCCTTGATCCTCATTGTCCCTCCCCCATCGCGTGGCCACTGCCCAGCCTGCGCATCGTACCGGCCGGACACCGGCCCAGTACGGCTAGAGGCGGTACAGGAGCGAGGAGCAGCAACCGCGATCGACTCAGAACCGCCTCCCCCGTCTATCGATTCTGCGGTCGCCCCAGAGCGGCCTGAGTAGGCTTGATCGCGAATCATGCCCCTGGCCCTCGATGGGAGGTTGGAGCAGCAGTGGTCAACCCCTTTGCGCCGCCGCCAGAGATCTCCGGTCAGCCTTTATGGTCTCCGCTGGACGAGTACCTCTGGCACACCTGCGACATCCTCGCCGACATTCTCGAAGGGCAAGTGGCCCGACGGCCGGTTGTAGCCACGACGGCGCGACTGCATCACGGCGACCGGGCCGTCGCTGTTGGACCTGGACAGCGTCTGACCTGGCGGGCTCTCGGCAATGGACGCTACAGGCGCAACGATGTCTTCGCCTTCGGCAACCCTGGAGTGGTGCTCGGAACCCTCGCAGCGAATGCGATCGGCAATGCCGCTCGCCGTCGCCAAGCAGCCCACGATGCCCAGCCCCGGTGGGTACTGGACGGGGCCGGCGAAGTGACCCTTACCCTTCAAAGGCTGCACTTCGCCAACCACGCCTGTGAACTGGACCTTGAATGGCGCGCGTTGGGGTCGATCGAACTCGTAGCTGCTGATGTTTTCCAGACGAGTTTCGTGAACACACACGGCGCTCATACCACCGTTCGTGTGCAGACACCGTGGGCATCGCTCGCCTTCGCGCTCGCCGCGATCACCGCGTTTCCCGCACATCCACGCCTGCTCAGCCGTGGCTGGGTGCCGCCGGACTTCGAGCAGCGCTGTGCCCTAGCAGGCCGCCCTTGCCGTCCAGCCGCACAGCTAGCACTACAAGGAAGCGGCTCATAAGGGCGAGCCTTGACGGGGATCACCGCGCCGATGCCATGTATCCCGGCAGCGAGCCCGGAAGGTCAAGAGGTAAGACGCAGGTACCGGACCCGAAGCCGCTCCCAGCGGCAATGACACTGCACCGCAGGCACGCTACGGGGCAAACGTAGACCTACCGAACGGCGACCGCGCGAGCGCGTAGGAGATCGTTGAGCACGCGCACCGGCGACGCCGGAGACAGCGCCAGTCGGGCGTCGAGCGCCGACTCCCATTGCTCGGTCAGCCCGAGCTTGAGGCGCTGCCGCATGCCCGGGGTGACGTGGGCGTAGCGTGCCGAGACCGAGCCGTCGATGTGGCCCATGCGTTCGTCCATGAGCACCTTCTCGGTTCCCAGGTCCTCCATCATCGTCCGGTGGGTGTGGCGAAGGCCGTGGGGCGTGAGTCCCTTGGCTATCGGGAGCCAGCAGGTGTCGGCCCGGTCGGTGGCACCTCGCCCCCGAGCCGGGACACCAGGCCACGGCTCGCCGAGCAAGGGCACCGGCCGTGGCTCCTGCGGCGCCTTTTTCGGGTACCAGCCGGAGACCGCCGGCGTGAACAGCCAGGTTGCGAAACCGTTCCTGCGCCAGTGGGCGGCATGCTCCGGTACGACGCCGCCCCGGACGAACCGGAGGTCCGCGATGGCCTGCTCGACCTTCTCTCGCGTGGCCTCGGTGACCCGTTCCGGGTGGTTGAGGACGTTGGACACCGTGCCGGTCGAAACGCCGGCACGACGGGCGACGTCGACAAGCTTCGCGCCCTGGTGACCGCCCGTGCGCGCCGCACCTTGCCCTCGGAAGACGTAGGTCTTGCCGTGGCAGGGGCACGGCTTGGGCTTCGTGCGGGCGATGTGGTTGGCGACCAGCGCGGACAGCCAGTCCATCGAGTCGATGGTGCGGTAGCTGTCGTCCTTCGGCGGGCAGCGCACCAACTCCCCTGTGTCGAGTTCGTACAGCTGCCACTCGACCCGGACGGCTCCAGGGCGGACGAACGCGGTCTCCAGGCCGACGATCTCGCCCCAGCGCATGCCGGTGTAGCTCTTGAGGACCACGGCGACGAACTCGTCGTCACGGCCCGAGAGGAGGGCGGCGCGCTCGGCGGTCAGCAGGATGCCGAGCGCGTCGGTGACCACCTTCTCCGGACCACGGTCTCGGGAGCGGCCGGCGCGCTTACCCCGTCCGCGCCGCCGAGCGGCCGGGTTGGACGTGATCAGGCCCTCGTCGATCGCGTCCTCGAAGATCAGGTGAAGCGTCGAGCGCCAGGTCTTGACGCTGGATGCCGCGTAGAGGGCCTTCTCCTTCTTCTCCCACAGGTCGACGTCCGTGCGCAGGATGCCGGCGAGTGCCTTGTCCTCGAACTCGGGGAGGAGGTGCTCCTCGATGTGTCGCTTGTAGTTCTGCATGGTGGAGGCAGCCAGGTCCTGGGCCTCGTACCAGCGGTTCGCGTACTCGCCGAAGGTCTCCTGGCCGAGGGCCGGGTCGCGCCAGTCGCCGCGACGGTACTTGTTCTCGGCCTCGGCCGCTGCCCGTTTGGCCTCGCCCTTGGTGGCGAACCGGATCGCCTTGCCGTTGTTGTCGACGACCGTGTTGTGCTTGCCGGGCGCGACCTTGTACCGGCCGCGCCAGTAGTTTCCTCGCTTCTCCGCGAAACCCAAGTCCCGCTGCCCCCCCCCTCTTCCTTGTCCTCGGCTACTGCAGATGCGATCGGGTCACGCGACAGTGCTGTACTGCTGCTGTCGACGCGGCGGGCGGGCCCGCAGGCGAGTCGCCGGCGCCACGGCGGGGCGACGACGTTGCGCGGAGTCGGTCTGCGTACCGGGCTCGGAGAGCGGCTCGGTCGCCCGGGCGGCTGTCTGCGCGGGCTGTGCCGGCCGCTCCTCGTAGAGGCGGATGATCTCGGCGAGGTGCTCGGCGGTAAAGCGGTAGGCGCGGCCGACCCGGGTGTGCGGGATCAGACGCCGTCGCGCTCGGTCCTTGACCCACCAGGACGAGCAGCCGAGGGTGTCGGCGATCTCCTCGGGGCGGTAGAGGCGGGGTGGAGGGGCGTCGGACGGCCTGTGGGGGACGGGCGCGGGCGTGGGTCGGTGCAAGGGGGCGGCTCCTGGTCGCGAGGGCGGGGGGGATGCGTGGGCGGCTCAGGTGGCGCCCGGGCCCTGGAGGAGGGCGACGGGCGATACCTGCAGGGCTTCGGCGATGGCGACGAGGTCGTCGATATCGCATCGCCGCTTGGCGAGTTCGATGCGGGACAGCATCGTGTTGGACATAGGACGGCCCAAAGCGGTACACCGCGCGGCGAGTTGGCGCTGCCCAAGGCCGCGTTCCGTGCGGAGGATTTCGATGGTGCGAGCCGCCAGCATTCCTGCGGGTCCTTTTTCCAGAGATCGTGCTGCCATGGCTCCAGTTGTAGCGTGCATTCGCCGGTTTGGTTAACCGGCGATCGTCGGCTATGTTGCGCCGCGCTCAATCGGTGAGCGAGGCGGTCGGGGTGCTGCGCAAGGCCGGATCCCCTAATGGGCCCCAACACCAGAGTCCCTCTCTGACGTGGGGTGTTGTGTTGTAGCTTCGTCGCTCGCAGGACGTCAACGGCTTCCCGATGTGATCCTTCTGGCTCGGGGTGCGGGGCAACTATTTGGTCAACCGCCGATCGTGCCCTACCGTTTTCGCACCGCCCTCGCCGATTCGATTTCCAGCGGCATTTCTGCCGTGAGAGATTGCGCCGGATAGGGCTGGACTTGCGCGCCGTGGGTGTGGCTATGTTGACGACACCCCGGAAAGCGCGAGCGGCCATCAACGCTCCCGCGTCAACGGCCAGACATTCCCGCCCTTCACATCCGTCTCCGCCCCCGACCGACGGTGAACCGTGGGCCCCCAGCCCACCGGCCACCGAGTGAGGACCGCCCCTCTTGGCACGAATCCGCACCATCAAGCCTGAAGCCTTCGTCTCCGAGTCCCTGGCCGCCGTTTTCCTGACCGCCGAGCGCACCTTCTTCGGCCTGCTCACCCAGGCTGACGACCAGGGCCGCCACCGTGACCATGCCGCGATCATCGCCGGGCAACTGTGGGTCCTGCGCCCGGAACACACGCCCTCCGCCGTCGAGCAGGACCTCGCCCAGCTCGCCGACGCCGGGCTGATATGCCGCTACAAGGGCACGGATGACAAGCGCTACCTGCACATCGTCACCTGGCGGCAGCATCAGAAGATCAACCGCCCCAGCGCGAGCCGCCTGCCAGCCTGCCCGCGCCACGACACGCCGACTCGCACCGCGTCCGGCGTCGGCACGCCGGCTGCGGGGGCTGGCGTCACGGAGCCCGCGCCGCTGTCTCCCGGAGCCCTCCGTGAGGGGTCCGGGCAAGTACGCAACCCTGCGGTGAATCCCGCTCCGAATGGCGAACCTGCAGGTCAGGACGATTTCACGGAGTCCTCCGTGAGGAAGCAGGGAGGGCTCGGTGCGGGAGCGGTGACGCCTCACGGTCCGGATCTAGGACCTAGGATCATGGATCTAGGAGATACCCCTTCGGGGGGCGCGAGCGCCCCCGCACCTCGCACCGTCTCGGCCAACCAGCTCATCGCCGAGTACGCCGCCGCTTGCACACACCGGCCACCCAAGGACGTCCTGGGCCATCTCGGCCAGCAGGTGCGCAAGCTGCTCGACGAGGGCATAGCCCCCGATCACATCCGGGCCGGACTCGTACTGCACCGCGCCAAGGGCCTGCACCCCAGCACGTTGCCGAGCCTCGTGCACGAAGCCATGAACGCGGCCCCCGCCGCGCCGGTTGTCCACAGGGCGTGGACAAACCCCGTCGATGTCGAAGCCGCCTACGGAGGTGACCTCTGACCGCCACCCTCACCCGCGAGCCCCACCGGGTCGGCCCGCTCGCCGACCGGCTCAACGGCATCCTTGCCAGTCGCGGCATCGACCTCGCCACCGCCGCCGTCGAAGAAGGGCACGCCGAGCCCGTCACCGCGCTGGAACTCGCCGACGCCAAGATCCCCGCCCGATACCGCCGAGCCCTGGCCGACCACCCGAAGGTCACCGCCTGGGCCGACGAGATCGCCCGCGCCGGACGCCCCGGCCCCGGGGGGCCGGGCATCGCCGAAGGCCCGTCGCTGCTGATCGCCGGCCCCACGGGCACGGGCAAGACGTACCAGGCGTACGGCGCCATCCGCACCCTGCTCGCCCGTGGCGTCCGCCTGCGCTGGGAGGCGACCACCACCGCCGACTTCCACGCTCGCCTGCGTCCACGCGCCGGCCATGACGCCGAACGTGAACTGCAGACCCTGGCACGCTGCCCGCTGCTGTGCCTGGACGACCTCGGTGCGGCCAAGACCAGCGAGTGGACCGAGGAGCTCACCTACCGGCTCATCAATCACCGGTACGAGCACATGCTCCCCACCCTCATCACCACCAACCTCCCGACGGAGCAGCTACGCGTCGCCCTCGGTGACCGCGTCGCCTCCCGCCTCGCCGAGATGACCGAGCGCGTCATCCTCAAAGGCCCCGACCGACGACGCCGCACCGCGCCCTCCGCCTGACCGGCCTCCCCACCTGCCTCGCCGCGCCGCGCGCGCTCACGCCTGGCCTGCGCCGGCGCGCGCGGCAGGACCGCTCAACGCTCCGCCGTGATCGTCCGGCCCTCCCCGGTTCCCCTACACCTTGGAGACCCTCCTGCCTTCTCTGACCCTCGTTTCCCTGGCCACCCGGAACAGCGGCACGCCGCTCCACCCGGACTGGGTCACCTCCCCGGTGACAACCCTGGCGCTCTTCATCTCTCTCGTGCTGCTGGGCCTGCTCGCCGGATGGCTGATCCGCCAGCAGCGCCGCCGGCCGCCCGGCAGCAAACGCTGGCGCGGGACCGTCGCGGTGCCCGTCGCGGCCATGGCCGCGCTCGGCTGCACCGCCTACAGCGCGGACACCAGCTGGCGGTTCGCCGCCGACTACCTCGACATGGGCAGCACCACCGAACGCGTCGCGATGTTCGCCGCCGCAGAGCTGGCCCTGTTCGCCACCGCCCTGATGGCCCGGCAGAACCTCAACGGCCCGAAGCAAACACCCGGCCTGCCCGGCACCCTCACCTGGGTCATCACCACCGTCCAGATCCTGCCCGCCTACGCCGAGTCCGGGCTGGTCGGCGGCACCGTGCGAGCCTTCGTCGGCCCGGTCATGGCCGCGATGCTGTGGCACCTGGCCATGGGCATCGAGCTGCGCCACCGCACCCCCGACGCCGCCTCACGCGGCCTGGCCGCCGTCCTCGTCCGCCAGGCACGCGAACGCCTCCTAGCGCGGCTCGGGATCGCCGACCAAGACGCCGATGCCACCCGCCTCATCCGTGAGCGCGCGCTGAGTGAAGCCGTCGCCCTGATCCTGCGCGCCGAGTCGATGACCGGCCGCAAGCGCGGCAGGCGGCGGCAACGACGCCTGACGGAACGTCTGCACGAAGCGCTGGAGCGGGCCGGCGTCGACGGCGACCCGCTCCAGGACGAGCTGCTGCTGCGCAAGCTCGCAACCCGCAAGCAGGCCCTCGACCTCGCCTCCATCACGCTGCCGCCGCGCTGGCAGATTCCGGCCTCCAACCCTCTCCGTGAATCCGGGCACAGCCGCCCGCGCTACAGCCGCCCGGCACCACTGCCGCGGGCAGAGGAAGCTGCCCGCCCACACCCATCGGACGCGGGTGACGACGAGGTGCCTCCGGCTGCCCGCCCGGAGACTGCCCGCCCGGTGCCCGGGCTGTCCGCACGGGCAGAAGCCGAAGACAGCCCGGCGCCGACGGGCAACAGCCCGGGCAGCGTGTCGGGCAAGCGCGAACGGAAGGGGGCTACCCGGAAGAAGCGCGACGCCGGCAAAGCCCGTGCCTCCGACGAGGTCATCCTCAAGCACGCTCGCCGCATCTACGAGGAGACCGGCAGCGTCGGCCGCGACCGGGTCGAGGACGCCCTGCGCGCCGCCGGCTACACCGTCTCCAGCGACGGCGTCGGACGAGTCGTCCGCGAGTTCAAGGCCCAGCTCAAGGCAGCAGTCGGCGATCCACTCCGCTGATCCCCGCAGCACCAGCACTCCCAACCAGACCCCTACCCGAAGGGCCCCATGCACGCCCCGCACCACGAAGACCCCATGCCCCACGAGGAATCCCTGCTGATCACCCCTGCCCCATCGGGAGCAAGTTGGTGCAGGAGCATTGCTCCCGTCGGGAGCAATGCTCCTGCCTCTCCCGCCCCGGGAGTGGCAGGAGCGGATCGGCACCGGGGGGCGCCGATCGTTGAGGATGCGACCGAGGGCGGCTCGCATCCTGAGAGGGAGGAACCGCGCACGTGCCACAGCACCGACTGCGCTCACGCTGCTCCGTCGAAGCCCCGTGTGCAGCAGCGTGAGCGTCTGCGCGACGAGAAGAAACGCGTGCGCCAGCCCAGCTGCCGCATGAACGACGACGAGTACCAACTCCTCGTCCGCGCAGCCGCCGAGTGCCATATGAGCGTCGCCGGGTTCCTTGCCCGCGCGGCTCTCAACGCTGCCCGCGACCTCAACCGCACCGCGGCGGACATCGCGGGTGAGAAAGAGATGCTGCAGGAGCTGTTCGCGCTGCGGCGGCACCTCGGGCAGATCGGCAACAACCTCAACCAGGTAGCCAAAGCGCTGAACTCCGGAGCCGACGCCCCGCAGGCCGCGGCCGTCCTCGCCGCCGTCCAGCGTGCCGCCAAGCGAGTCGACGCCTTCACCCAGCAGCACCTGGAAAACCAGGCGGCTGCGTGATCCCGCGCGTCCACACCAGGGGCAGGCGCACCATCGGCCTGCTCCACTACCTGTACGGGCCCGGCACGCACGAGGAGCACATCGACCCGCACCTGGTGGCCGCCTGGGACGGCCTTGCCCCTGATCCCGGCCGAGACCCCGACGCCACGTACGGCGATCTCCAGCGGCTGCTCGACCAGCCGGTTATGGCCATGCCCGAGAGCCGGCGGCCCGCCGAGCACGTGTGGCACCTGTCGGTACGCGCCGCCCCCGAGGACCCGATCCTGTCGGACGAGCAGTGGGGCGAGATAGCCCGCAGGATGGTCGCCGCCACCGGTATTGCCCCCGACGGCGACGACGCCGCCTGCCGCTGGGCGGCCGTCCGGCACGCCGACGACCACATCCACATCATCGCCACCATCATCCGCGAGGACGGCCGCCAGGCCCGCCTTCGCCAGGACGGCAAACGCTCCCAGGCCGAAGCCCGCAAGATCGAGAACGACTACGGGCTGCGCCGCCTCCACGCCGGCGACGGCACCGCCGCCCAGCGGCCCACCAGCGCCGAACGCCACAAAGCCCAACGGGAAGACCGCAAGCGCACCGCGCGTGAGGAACTGCGCGAGACCGTACGCCGCGCCGTCGCCGGCACCACCTCCACGGAGGAGTTCTTCGTCCGCCTGGCCGCCGCCGGCCTGCTGATCCGCAAGCGCATCGCGCCCTCCGGCGACCTGCTCGGCTACAAGGTCGCCCTGCCCGACGACCGCAACGGTGAGAAGGAGCCGGTGTTCTACGCGGGCTCCACGCTCGCACCCGATCTGTCCCTGCCCCGCATCCGTGAACGCTGGGCGCTGCCCGCGGAGGCCGCTTCGGCGGACGGCTCAGGGCCGGAGCAGCCTGACCTGCCGGACGTGACCGGCCCCGCGTTCGCGCGGCGCCGAGCCTCCGCCGCCACCTGGCAGGCCCTCATGATCATCGACCACGGCGACGACGGCGCGGCAGCTGCCCAGATCGCCGCAGCGGGTGAAGTCCTGGACGCGCTCGCCAAGACCTCCGCCGCCCACACCCGCGCTGAACTCCACGAAGTGGCCTTCGCATTCGAGCGGGCCAGCCGCTCCCACGTGAGGGCCGTACGCGGGCATGACCGCGCCCTGCGCCAGGCCGCCCGCGACCTCGTCCACAGCGGCCCAGCCCTCGGTCGCGGCGAAGACGGCGCCACCACCGCGATGCTCATCGACATGGCCTTCTTCCTCGCCATCGCCACCGCGAACTGGCACGCGAAGAAGCACCACAGCCAGCAGGCCGCAGCCGCCCGACAAACCGCCGAGCATCTGCGCGCCGCCTACCAGGCCGCCGCGGGGGAGCCCATGGCCGCACTGGGCCAGCGAGGCCAGCGCCTGGCCCCGCGCGTCCGGCAGCGGCAGGCCGACCTTGTTCGCCACGTGCTACCGGAGCTGGCAGAACGGATCCGGGCCGAGGACGGTTGGTCCGCACTGGCCACCACCCTCGACGAAGCCCGGAGGGCTGGCCACGACCCGGCAGCTCTGCTGGCTGACGCTGCCCGGCGGCGCGAGCTCGGCACCGCCACCTCCATCAGCGACGTCCTCGTCTGGCGCCTGCGCCGCAGCGCCCACCTGCCCGCCCTACCCGAAAGCTCCCACGAGGCACTCGCCCAAGGCAGTCACCGCCAGAAGCCCTCAGTGCCCAACACGCCGCTGAGGCAGGACACCGCGAACTATTCCGGCCGCCGCCGCTGACCGGAAAGCGACGCAACATAGCCGACGATCGCCGGTTGGGCAAACCGGCGGTTCTCCGGACCATTTATGTCTCACCCGCCCACTCCCAGGAGGAACTCCCGTATGCCCAACACCCAAGCACGACCGGAGATCGTCGTCCTGCTCTGCGACACGGACGTCGAGCGCCAGCGTGAGACCAGCAAGTGGTACCACCTCGACGGACGCCCGTTCAGCAAGGACGAGCTGAGCCTCCTCCGCAGGGCCACTCGCGCCGAGTTCGACGAGATCAGGAAGCAGCACAAGCGATACGAGGACTACCGGCGCACGATGGACCAAGCTCCGGATGCCCTCGACCAGTTCCTGGCCCCGTTCTGGGAGCGACTCGACGTGAAGAGGCTCGGCAACGCCGTCGAGCTCATGAATGAGGACGAGCGAGCCGAGCTCGATCGCCTCCTCGGGCTCATCGTCGACCCAATCCGCCCCTTCACCCCCTACGCCTTCTGACCCTGGCCCCCGCGCCGATACGTACCCAACGCGCTGGTGACCGGCTCCAAAGACCGATCCGGCATCTGACACAGAGGCGTGTGCGTCCCATGCGATAGCCGGTAGGACTCGTCACGCCGAACGAAGCACCAGGCGTGGAGGCGGACCGCTCTCAACAACCTCAGACCGTGACGCACGAGGACGCCGCCCAGGGCACAGCAGCATGAAGCCGGGCCTCCCCGAGGGGAGGCCCGGCTTCTATGCGTTGGATGGCCCTCAGCCGGCTGGAGCGCGCAGGAGCCGGTCATGGGTGCTCTCCGGCACCACCCGACGCAGCACCGGTGCGCTGGAACTGAGGGAATCGGCGAAGGCGGCGACGAGGTCGTGCGGCACGCTGGGGCCGAAGGACGCCGCCCACAGGTAGCCCGCTCCGAGCACCGGCTCCGCCCACGCCTGCCACCCGGCCAGGGCCGCCTCGTCCGCCTCAGCCACCAGCGCGAGTGTGTCGCCATCCTGGATGAGGGGCGGCACCTCGCCGAGGCGGACGTGGGAGGCGAACGTCGGGTCCACCGCTCCCGTGCCGGGCTGGTCTACGTCACGCAGCCACCCGTGCGCCGTAACCGCGTCGAGGACCAGCTCGGGGCCACCGAGCGGCATGGCCGGCTGATCGCGGGCGTCGAGCGCGGCGAGGAAGGTGCCGAGGACCTCTCCGGGGACCTCGGGGGTGAAGTAGGCCGACCACTGGGCGAGCGGGCTGCTCGGGTCCGAACGAGCGGACACCTGCCAGGCGATCGGCAGGTTCCCCAGGTGGAACGGCTCGTCCGGCAAGACCCACTGCGCCCACCGCAGGGAGTCGGGACTGATGTGCAGGACGGTGCTGCGCAAGACCTGTCGGTCCTCCAGCGCCTCGTCCGGCTGCTGGCGCCCGCGGACGATCGTCAGGCTCGTCCAGCCCAGGCCAGCGAGCGTATCGGCGACAGCGTCGTACAGGCGTCCGTCGTCACCGGCCAGGTGCCGTGGACCGACCCAGTACGCGGACGGGACGTTCACCGGGCTAGGTGGGCCGATCGGGAAGTCGGGATGCAGGTACCCCTCCAAGAGCTTGGTGATTTTGATGCCGCTAGCGCGGACGTCGAGGGTGCCCGAGGGGCTGGAGCCTCTGGCAGTCACAGCTGCTGGGACGTCTCCAGCACGCGAGCAACAGCGGCGGCGACGACATCGGCCGGCGTCTCGGTGTCGAAGGACATCTGGTAGCCGCGCACCTTGGCCGTACCGGTGACGGCGATCTTCCATCCCTCGCCGTCGGTGCCAGGGCGCCCGAGCGGGAACCATCCAAGGTAGAAGCGACCGTCCTTCGAATTGACGTGTACGTCCGCGCGGTCGTCCACGACCAGGTGGAAGTCGTCGGCGGAGAACTGACCCATCACGAGCGTGGCCTGGCCCGGGCCGAGCAGCCACTCGCGCAGCCGCAGGGCCTCGACAGTGGTGGAGAATCCGGGCCCCTGGGGCGCCGCAGTCACAGACAATCACCTCTCTGACCTGGTGCTTCGCGAGAAGGTCGTCCAGGTTCACATGCCGCTGCCGCGTTGGCCAGTCATTCGTGGATCTTCGCTGTCTGCCCCCGGCGAACTGAGAAGCAGGGGGCGAGACATCGCAGTCACACAGAGAAAGAGCGTGCGCGCGGCGGGGACAGTGCTGATAGTTGCCGCATGGATGCGATCGAGGCCGCACGCGCCGTCGTAGAGGAACATCACCCCGAAGCACGAGCCGCGTTCCTGGGCGGCAGCGTCGTGACCGGCCGCCGAACGGCCACTTCGGACCTCGACGTCGTGGTCCTGCTCCACGGCGCCCCAGCCCCCTACCGGGCAAGCCTCCAGTACGCCGACTGGCCAGTGGAGATGTTTGTGCACACCGAGGCGACATGGCACGCCTACGTCGAAAGGGAGCTGCGCAAGCGCCGGTCACCGCTGCTGTGGATGTGTGCCGACGGGCTGCTGCTCTTCGACACCGATGGACTCGGAACCCGCCTCGCCGCACAGGCCCGGAAGCTGACCGCCGCCGGACCACCCCCGGTGTCGTCGGAAGAGATCGACGACCGCCGCTACGCGATCACCGACCTCCTCGACGACCTCGCGGGAAGCGACGACCAGAGCGAGCGCCTGTTCATCGCGACCGAACTGGTGCGACGCACCGGTGAGCTGGCACTGGCCGTTGGCGGTTCGTGGGGTGGCGGTGGGAAGTGGCTGGCACGCCGCCTTGAGACAACCGCGCCAGGGCTCAGCACACGCCTCCACCACGGCCTACAGGAGGTACTGGACGGGAGAGTCGAGACCCTCGTGGCCGTCGTGGACGAGGTGCTCGGGCAGACCGGCGGCCGGTTGTGGTTCGGCTACAAGCGTGTCGGGGCGCCCTGAGCGATCCCACGCTGCGGACGTCGCAACGTCTGTTCCTCCACGTGCAGATCACGCGATCGACAGCAAATCCCGAGTCTCCTCGGCGCACCCCCACGACAGCGTGACGCCAGCACCTCCGTGCCCGTAGTTGTGCACGACCACGGTGCCGTCCTCCCCCACCTCTTCCTCCACACGGACCGTGGCGCGGGTCGGTCGAGCGCCGACCCGGTGCTCCAGGACACGGGCCTGGGCGAGTCGGGGCTCGACCTCGGCACAGCGGGCGAGGATACCGGCCGCCGCCTTGTCATCGGGGGCCAGATCGCCCTCACCGTCGATCGCTGTGCCGCCCAGGACGACGGTGTCGCCGTGAGGATAGAAGCACAGCAGATCGGGCGAGAGACCGGTGTCCTCGGAGAAGAACTCGGTCAGCCCGGGGTTGGTGACGACGACGTGCTGGCCGCGGATGGGCCGGAGGTCAGGGTCCGGAACCAGGTCGCGTGCACCAAGGCCCGCGCAGTTGACGATCGCTGAGGCTGGACCGGCGTCCGAGAGCGAGGTCAGCCGTCGCCGCTCGACCACACCCCCGACATCGCGGAGCCGACGCAGGAGGTAGTCGAGGTAGGTGGGCATGTCGATCAGTGGCACGGTGAACCGGTAACCCGCCGTGAACCCGGCCGGAAGTTCGGCCCGCTCGCACGGTCGGAAACCCGGCAAAGTGGTGGCCCAGTCCGGCGCGGCCTCGGCCGTGCGGGACGCTTCGATGCCACTGGTGAGCCGGACGCCCGTCGCCGGGTCCTGGGCCAGCTCGCGGAAGATCTCCAGGGACCGTTGTCCCCACTGGTCGACCTTGTCCTTCGGCTCGACCAGGTAAGGCCCCCACATCGCCCCGGCCGCCAGCGACGTGCCCCCCGGCACCTGCTCGGCGATCACGTGCACCGAAGCCCCGGCCTCGGCGAGAACGACGGCCGTGGTGAGCCCAGCCACCCCAGCCCCGACGACGACAACGCGCTCCCCTGCGGTCATGAGCCGACCGTAACGGCCTCTGCGCGTAACGACGATGCGCGGGCGAGGTTGTCTCCGACCCACGAGTCCCGCGATTGACCACGAGGCATCCTGAGGAACTTCCAAGCGGGATGCACCCCCGCAGGCCCGCCCTGGTCACGGGGCTCATACCGCGGAGGACGGTAGGCACTTCCATGACCAGGGCGGGGGCTTAACCGCGGCGGAGGAATCCTCGTCGGCCCCGATGTCTGCCGGCCCGCCGTGCTGAGGCGGACGCAGGGGAGGTGGCATCGCTCGGACCATCGCCACGGGTTGGCTCGTCCCGGCCGAGGAGGGACTGCCAGACCCGCTCCTGGAGTGCCCGGATGCAGGGTCCGCATGCGTACATCGGTGCCTGGGCGCCCGCGACGCGGGCGGGGCCGATCCACAGAACACGAGTCCACCGCTGTCCGCAGTAGAGCCAGCAGGGCCCGTCGACCCACTCGTTGCCGTCGTCCGTGGCCGCGGGGGCAGGCAGTCCACCGCGTGCGAACTCGGCTATCCCGGGGATCACCCTGTGCCGTAATGCGGCTTCCGTGAGCATGGCTTGTCCGCTCCCCTGATCAGTGGCTTCGGACCGCCGAGGAAGCGTCCCCCTGCTTCTCGGCGTCGGAGAACAGGAGGGTGGGCTCGGCGAGGATGTCGCGGCCAGCCTCGCTCTTGTAGATCTCGTCGACGCTGCCGAATCGGGCTTCGGAGTAGTCGAGGTCCAGCAGCGCGGCGGCCTGCCGGACCGATGCCTCGTCGGGCCCCTCGATCTCCAGGAAGGTGGGGAGGTCGGGCCAGGTGTCGAAGTCGAAGGCGACCTCGCCCAGGCGCCACTCCTCGCGGTAGTTCTCCTGGTAGCGGACTTCGGTGAGGCCGACCCGCCGCAGGATGTCGGCCATGGCGTGCAGGTCAGATACCTCGGTCTCGATCTCCTTGGTGCCGTCGATCGTGGTGGCGTCGGTGACCTGCTTGAGGGTGAGGGTCGACCGGGTGCCTTCGTCCCGGAGGCGGATCCAGGCCCCTCCGTCGAGGGAGTCGTTCTCGAAGATCTTGCGGGTGAGGAGGGTGCGGGGGAACGCCTGGACGGCTCCGAGGGCAGTCAGCTTGGCCTGGAGGCCCGCGGCATCGACGGCCAGGAACTTCGCCTCGTACTCGTGCTTCATGTGTCCTTCTCTCAGAAGTGGTCGGTGAAGGGGGACGTTCGTGCTGCCATGAGCAGGCCCATGCGATGGGTGTGGTCGTTCGGCTGGTCGACGTGGGCCCGTTCCGTGAACTCGTTCGTGCGCAGGGTGAGCAGGATTTCCCAGTCACTGATGAAGTGAGGGAGCAGGCGCTCGGGGGAGGTGTAGTGCTCGGTCATGTGGTGGCGTCTTTCGACGGGCATCATGAACTCCGCACCGAACACACCGCCCGGGCGGACCAGGCGTTGCATGCGGTCGACGAACTCGGCGAGCGGGCGGTGGTGGTTGGCACTGTAGTGCCACGAGCAGCTCGTCCAGACTGCCTCGCACTGCACGCCCAGGGGCTTGCCCTCGAGGAAGTCGTCCTCAACCACGTGGACGCGGGAATGGAGTTCTTCGAGCTTCAGCCGGTCGATCAGGCCCATCGCGTGGGCTTCGCTGTCACCCGGAAGGCGTACCTCGCCTCCGTGCAGGGCGAGTGCGTCGCGTTCGATGGCGACCACGTGGTAGCCGGCGGCGGCCAGCGGCAGGACGAACTTGCCGTCGCTCGCGCCGACGACCGCGACGGTGGCGTCAGGGGCGACTCGCTCGCGCAGTGTGCCGAGGAACTGGGGGAAGAAGGTAAGGGTGTGCTCCCACAGGCTCTGGGTCTGCATGGGAGTTCGCTCCTTGCCTGTCGGTTTCTGTGATTACACGGAGGACCTCTTCGGGGCTGCGCCCCGTGGTGTCGACGCGGCGCATCGGGAACGAGGCGTAGGCGTCGGTCACCTGGTCCGGGACGGTTTCGATCAGTGCGTCCCACTGCGTCGCGGGCTTGTCCCGGGCGGCCAGACGACGGCGGCGTTCGTCGTCGCCGCAGACGAGGTAGTACGTGACGGGTGTCGGGAGCCGGCGCGGCAGCGTGACGCCGAGCCGAGCCCCCATGGCCTGGTGGGTGGCGAGGCACCGGGCGAAGTAGCTCTCGACGACCACGGGGACGCCGGCGTCGAGGTGGCTCTGGATTTCCTCGGCCGCCGTGAACAGCGCGGAGAGGTAGAGGCACATCCGCGCGTCGGCGTTGGTCCGCTGGTCCACGGCCGCTCTGAGGGGCTGGTACAGGGCGGGCACGGTGGGGATCAGGACGGCTTGCCGGGCAGCGGCGAGCATCGGTGCGATGGTCGACTTGCCGGTGCCCCGTAAGCCCTCCAGGCTCTCGAATCGCGGGTGGTCAGGCACGGGCGTACACCACGTCCGGCACCGCGAGCGTGAGCTCGTCCGTGGCCGAGGGCTGGTGAACGATGCGGCCAGCGCTCTTCTCGTACCAGAAGGCGTGAGAGTCCTTGCCCACGGCCTTGCAGGACATGGTCAGGGCACCACGCGGGTCGGCCTCGATGCGGTCGATCTCGCGGGGCCCGCCGGTCGGGGCGCAGAGCTGTGGGGCGCTGTGCTCGGAGAGGTCCTCGTCGACGATCACCTCCAGGGGCAGGTCGGCCGCCGCGAGCTCTTCGCGGAGCCGGCCGTAGGCGGCAGGATCGGTGACCAGTAGCTCGGGGTGGTCGGCTGCATTGCCTACGGGCCGCAGGTGGTGGAGCTTGAGTTGCTGGACCCCGAGCCGGGCCAGGATGCCGACGAGGGGGAGTACCTCACCGATGTTCCGTGAGGTCACGGTCATGGTCGCACCGGTCGGAACTCCGAGGTCCCGTGCCAGGCTCAGTGCGTCGAGGGCGCTCTGGTAGCTGCCATGCCTGCGGATGCCGTCGTTGGTCGATCCGACGCCCTCCAGGGACACCCTGAGGAGATCCAGGTGCGGCGCGATCTCTGTCAAGCGTCGCTCGATCCGGTACCCGTTGGTGCAGATCTCGACGCGCTGGCCCAGTTCCTCCTTGGCGTGGCGGACGACCTGCGGGAGGCCCCGATGAACGAACGGCTCCCCGCCGAGCAGGGTGACTTCCTCCGTGCCGTACTCGTCTCGCATCAGAGTGAGGAGGCGACTGGCTTCGTCGACGGTGAAGGCGTCCGCGTACTGAAGCCGCTTGCCGTGGAAGCAGTGCAGGCACGTGAAGTTGCAGCGGTAAAGCAGCTGCAGGTACAGCATCCGGATCTTCCTGATCCCGGTGACTTCCCTGATCACTTGAGCTCCTTCGGCTGGCTGCCTTTCGGGAACCCGATCGTGGCTGTCTGCCCGGGGACCTCGTCACCGCGTTCAGGGACGGCCCGAGGACGTCCTGGGACGTTTTCCGTCACCTGCGAACGACTCCAGGACGCTTAGAAGGCGCTTGGCGTCTGCCAGGTCCGGCAGGACCTCGGGGGCGCCGGCCGCTGCAAGTTCCGCGCGATCGTGCAGACCGGAGGCGACGGCGACGATCCCACACTCCGCGGCCAGGGCAGCCTCCACATCACGAGGGGTGTCCCCGACCAGGACGATGGGCGTGTCGACCCGGACGCCACGAAGCCGCTGCACTCGCTCGCGGGCGACCGCGACCAGATCGGAACGGAGATCGGCGTCCGCTCCGTATGCGCCCACCGGCAGGTCCAGCAGGGAGTCGAGGCCGAACGCTGAGAGCTTCACACGGGCGTTGGCTGCGATGTTGCCGGTCAGGACAGAGGAGACCCAGCCGCTCCGTGCCGAGGCGGCCTTCAACGCTTCATGGGCTCCTGGCAAGGCCCATCCGCGCGAACGCAGAGCGTCCCGGCGCTCACTCCCTGCCCGTTCGAGGGCCGCCTCGATGCCGGGCCAGTCGGGTACGGGCAGCCCGTCCCGAACGAACATGTCGCGCATGATCAGTCGGTCCGTACGCCCCTCGGTGCGTGCCGGCCCCGTCGGCTCGCGCCCCGCCAGCGCCGAGAAGGCGGCGGCGTAGATCTCCTTGCTCACCCCCGCGTTCTCGATGAGGGTGTGGTCGATGTCCCACAGGACGATGAGCTCCATGACGCCAGCGTAAGCAGCAGCCGGTGACCCTGTGATTCCGCGACAACGTCCCGCAACGTCCTTGCGCGATCACGCGTTGCACCGCTTGCATGGTTTCTGTGAACGACCGACTGCATACCGTGCTCGCCCAACGAGGGGTCTCACCCGACGCGCTCGCCGAGATCTGCGAAGTCGACCCCAAGACGGTGAGCCGGTGGCTGGGAGGACGGGTCCCTCACGCGCGGCACCGCTTTCGCGTGGCCGGTCATCTGCGCGTGGAGGAGACCTTCCTCTGGCCGGCGCCCTCCAAGCGGCCCGGCCCACCCCGCGACGGATTAGGCACCGAACTGGTCGGCACCTACCAGAACCGAGCCAGCGTGCCGCGGGACGTATGGCTCTCACTGCTGCGGGAGGCACGGCAGGAGATCAGCGTCCTCGTCTTCTCCGGCACGTTCTTCGCACAGTCCAACCCGCACGTCGCCAAGATGCTCTCCGAACGCGCTGCCGAGGGCGTCCGGGTTCGTCTGTGCTTCGGTGACCCCAACGGACAGGCGGTCGCCGTCCGGGGCCGCGAAGAGGGAATCGGCGACACACTCGCCGCCAAGATCCGCGCCTCGCTGACGTACTACCGCCCCCTGCAGGGCGAGGCCGGGTGCGCGGTGCGTCTGCATGACACCACGCTCTACACGTCCATGTTCCGCTACGACGACGACCTCCTCGTCAACCCTCACATCTGGGGGCAGCCGGCCAGCGCCAACCCTCTCCTCCACCTCAGGAGAGCCGACGGCATGGGGTGGTTCGACAACTACGCTCAGAGCTTCGACGCCGTCTGGGCCGCCGCACGGCCGTGGGCACCCGATCAGGAGAGGACCGCCGACCATGGGCAGGACTGAGTACTACAACGACCCGGCCGCGCCGAAAGCGAACACCCTCATCCCGGCCAGCAACCTGCTCGTCGCCGACGAGACGGGTGCCATCCTCCTCCAGCGCCGCCGCGACACCGGACAGTGGGCACTCCCCGGCGGAGCCCAGGACATCGGCGAGACCGCGGCCCAGTGCGCCGTCCGCGAGTGCCTGGAGGAGACCGGCATCATCGCGGAGATCACAGGCTTCCTCGGCGTCTACACCAACCCGAACCACATCGTCGCCTACACCGACGGCGAGATTCGCCAGCAGTACGAGAACACCTACATCGGCCGCCCCATCGGCGGTGAGCCGACCATCAACGACGAGGCCGACGGCGTCCGCTTCGTCCAGCCCGCAGACCTGGACCAGTACGACATCCACCCGAGCATGCGCCAGCAGATCGGCGACTACCTCGCCGGCGCCTATCCCTACCTCGGCTGAGCCGCCAGAGCGGCCTCGATCCTCTCGACAGAGGAGAAGATCTCCGGCGCCGCCCGCCGGATGAACCGACCGACCACGCTGTCCGCGCCGTAGCGGCCTATGATCTCCGCAACCCGCTCTCGCGCGGTCGTCCGGCCGCCGTCGGGCGTTGTCGTCATGTCGCAGTACACGAGGGCGTCAACAAGCAGCGGATCGTCCGGCAGAGGAAACTCCGTAGCCAGCACTTCTCTCAACCCGCGTTCCTCAGCTTCCAGAAGCGCGAACGAATGGTTCGCCACCAGGCGGGCCAGCCGCTCATCGGCTCCGTGTTCGTCCCGAAGGAAGCGTGCTCCGTCGAGCGGATGGAACTCTGAGAGGGCCAAGCGAGGCGCGTATCCCACATCGTGCAGAATGGCAGCCGCGGTCAGCAGTTCAGCGTCCGTACGTAGGAGGCACCCTAGTTCCTCCGCTCTGCCAGCTACTCCCTGGCTGTGCAGCCATCGTCGAGGCAGCAACTCACGGAGCTCCACCTCCGCGATGCGCCCTGCCCAATCCAGCGTTACCTCGTCCATTGGCGACTTCATGCCCGTCAGGCTCGTCTCCCATTCCCTTCTGGGCCGCAACGCCCAGCGACGAACGGGTTCACACGGACGTGATGCTGGTCTACGCCGACTCGCTCTCCGCAGGACAGGGTTACTGCATCGGTGCGCTGCGGAGCACCCGCGCCGCCGACGACGCCCGCCGCGCTTCGCGACTTGACGCAAGGGGGCGTGCGCTCATCTCCGAGGCCGGAGAAGGGCAGCACAACACCGCCAAGATGGCCAGCATGACCACGATCAGCGGCGAGGTGGCACCCGGACTCGAGTCGGTACGGGCGGCGTTCGCGGAGAACTTCACCCGGCACGGCGACCTCGGCGCGGCGGTGTGCGTGTACAGGAACGGCCACCCGGTGGTGGACTTGTGGGGAGGCGTGGCCGACGCCGAAACCGGGCGTCCCTGGACGCGGGACACGCTTCAACTGGTCTATTCGGCGACCAAGGGGGCGACCGCCGCCGTGCACATGCTGGTCGAGCGTGGCGCGCTCGACCTGGACGCACCCGTCGCGAAGTACTGGCTGGAGTTCGCCACGAACGGCAAGGCGGACATCCCCGTGCGCTGGCTCCTGTCCCACCGGGCCGGCCTCGTCGCGCTCGATCACCCGGTGCCGTTGAAGGAGGCGCTGGCCTGGCACCCGATGGCGGAGGCACTGGCCGCTCAATGCCCCCTTTGGACTCCGGGTACGGCGCACGGCTACCACGGCCGGACCTGGGGCTGGCTGGTCGGCGAGGTGATCCGGAGGGTATCCGGCCGTTCACCGGGCCGCCTCTTCGCCGACGAGATCGCGGCCCCGCTGGGCTTGGACTTCTTCATCGGCCTGCCCGCCGGTCAACGCGACCGAGTCAGCCGCATGGTGTACCAGCGGCCGGACGTCGACCTCAGCACCCTGCCCACAGAATCGGTCCCCGAAGAACTCCGCGAACAGGTCGCCGCCTGGCGGGACCCGAACTCGTTCAGCAACCGGGCCTACGCGGTCACCGACCCAGCCGCGATCGACTTCGACTCACCGGAGGTACAGGCCGCGGAGCTCCCGGCCTCCAACGGCATCGGTACCGCATGCGCGCTTGCCCGCATGTACGCCGCGCTGATCGGCGAGGTGGACGGCGTGCGTCTGCTCTCCCCAGGCGCCCTGGCATCGGCGACCGAGGAGCAGGCCAGCGGGAAGGACCGGGTCATGCTGATCCCCAGTCGCTTCAGCACCGGGTACATCCTGCCCACCGAGAGCAACCCGATGTTCGGGCCGAGGTCATTCGGCCACACCGGCCGAGGCGGGTCGCTCGCCTTCGCCGACCCGGAGCACGGTGTCGCTTTCGCCTACGTGATGAACCGCATCATCGGAGGCGGCGACGATGTGCGAGCGGCCTCGCTGGCCGAGGCAGTGCGCCGACCTCTGGCGTAATGACCTGGTGGTCGCACGCGTTGTGATCATTCGGCAAGCCATGTAGCGCTTCACTTATAAGCAGCGACAAAACGTACGGGCTCGGCAAGTACTGCTGTAGCGGCTGTCAGGTCCGCCAGTCGGGCCGACAGCGTCGCCTCCGCCAGGCGTGGCGGCAGCGTATCCCCGAACTTCAGCCCCCGCACCGCCCGTTCGTCGACAGAAGGAAGGCAGAGCCGGTCCGGAGCCTCGCTCAGGGCTTCCTTCCACACCGGTGGCGTGAGGTCTTCCCGCAGACGGATCCAGTGATCGTTAATGCGCTGGGCTGGCACCGCGATCCCCTCCAACGTGGCGGCCAGCGTCGCGTTCGCCCGGTGGCCTGCCCAGGTCCACCAGCGAAGTTGTCCTGATTCGTCGCGCACGATCAATGTGCCGCCCGGGTGAACCTTCTCCAGGAATACCTCACGCGCCTCCTTGAGCGTCGTGGTGGCACGTTGAGTCAGGGTGACGGGCGGGTCCGTGCCGAGCAGCACCTCGCATACGGCACGGGTGACCTCGAACGAGGTGCCCTGGCCGAAACCGGTGCCGGTCCACTTGGCCTTTCCGCCGCCATCGACCGGCTCGACGAAGCAGCGCTTGCGGTGCCAGTCGATGTAGGTGACCTGCCAGCTGCGGCCGGCGAGGAGGAGCCTGCGGGGGCCGACGACCCGCTCGGTGAGCAGGGCGGGGGCGGTGCGGCCGATCTCGGTACGGCCCTGCAGGACGGTGAACTGCGGCGGTGCCGTGAAGACGGCAGTGAGGTTCATGAAGTGGCGGTGGCCGAAACGCCGTTCGGCTTCAGGGCCGATGAACAGCATGCCACCGTCCTGGTCCAGGTATCCCACGTCGACCAAATGGCGGACGATCGGCTCGGCCGACCCTCCGAACGGTCCCAGGCCGTTCCACCATTCCTGCCAGAGTCGGTCTCCGACGCGGTGTTCCTGTAGGCAAAGGGCGAGCAGCTGCTGGGCGACGATGTGCCGGGGTTCGGGCGGCGCTGTGACCGGTTCGACCCAGCCTCGCGACCACTGGAGCAACAGTCCCGCGGCAGCCAGGAGCCCGCCTTGGTCGAGGGTGAGGAAGAGGCAGTTCCGGGTCGTGCCGGGGCGGCGTCCGGTGCGGCCCAGGCGCTGCAGGAAGGAGGCGACCGAGGCGGGAGCGTCGATCTGGATGACCCGATCCAGGTCACCGACGTCGATGCCCAGTTCCAGGGTGCTCGTGGCGATGATGACGCAGTCGCGGGCCTCGGCGAACGCGGTTTCCGCGCGTCTGCGTTCGTCGAGGGAGAGGGAGGCGTGCGAGAGGAACGTGGTCACGCCCTTGGCCCGCAGCTTGGCGCCCAGTTCCTCGACCAGGCGCCGTGACTCGCAGAAGACGAGTCGCTTCTCGCCCCGGTGGAGGGCGCTGATGACGGTGGCCGCATTGTCGAGCGAGCCGACGTAGTCGAGCTGGATGTCACCCGGCGGTACGGAGGCCGGCGTCGGCTGTGCCTCGGCCAGGTGGGGCGCGACCACGCGTCCGGGGCGCCGGCCTGCTCCGGATCCCTGGAGCCAGGTGAGCAAGGCTTCCGGGTTGCCGACCGTCGCGGAGAGGCCGACGCGCTGCACGGAGCGGCCCACGACGCGCTGCAGGCGCTCCAGTACGGCGAGGAGGTGCCAACCGCGGTCGTCGCCGGCGAAGGCGTGGACCTCGTCGACGACGACGGCCCGCAGGCCGGAGAAGAAGGACGCGTGGTCGACGTTGACGCTGACCAGCATGGCTTCCAGCGACTCGGGGGTGGTGAGCAGCACGTCGGGCCGGGAGGTGAGGATGCGCCGCCGCGCGCCGGTCGGTGTGTCGCCGTGCCACAGGGCCGCGGTCCGGCCGAGCCAGGCGGTATAGGTCTCCACGCGCGGCAGCAGGTTGTTGAGCAGCGCCTTGAGCGGACACACGTACAGCACCGATGTGCCGGACCAGCCCTGGGCGTGCATCCGGGACAGCAGCGGGAAGCAGGCGGCTTCGGTCTTTCCGCCGGCCGTCGGGGCCAGCAACAGGGCGTCGTCTCCCGCGCTGAGCGAGGCGACGGCGGCCTTTTGGAGCGGGCGCAGGTCCTTCCAGCCCAGGGTGTTGACGATGTGGTGGACCAACGCCGGTTCGAGGCCGTCGGGGGTGGTCACGGCAGGTCCAGCTCGATGTCGTCCGCCCGGTCGACGGCGGCATTGCGCTCGGTGTCCGTCAACTCGCCCGCCGACAGGGTGAGCTGGTAGTGCTTGCGCGGGTCGAAGTCCTCGAACTCGTCGGCGCGGTCGAGGACGTCGGCGACGAGCTTGCGCAGGAATACGCGGGGAGCGATGCCGACGTTGCCGCCCAGACCTCCGGTGACGGCGGTGGCGAGTTCGCCGATGTAGGCGTCGTCGACCCGCGCGGTGACCCGCTCGGGGTGGCGGGCCGCGCCCCGGTAGAGGTCCCGCACCTTCCGGCCGAGTTCCCCAAGGCTCGGCAGGTCGAAGCCGGGCAGGCGGAGCTGGACGGCGCGGGGCGAGTCGAAGCGGGCATCCGTGGTGAAGTCGGTGGCGAGCCGCTGGGCCAAGGGCGGGAGCCGCTGGACGCCCTGCTGGCCGTCGTAGAACGCGGGGGTTCCGGTGATGACGAGGAAGAGGCCGGGGAAGCGGCCGGCGTCGATCTCGTCGAGGAGCTGGCGCAGTGCGTTGAGGCCCTTCTCCCGGACGTCGCCGCGGACGCGTTGCAGGGTCTCCGTCTCGTCGAGTACGAGGAGCAGGCCCGGGTGGCCGCAGTCGCGCAGCACGGTCAGCAGGCCCTGGAGGAAGCCGAGCGCGGCGAAGTGGTCGAGGTCTCCGCGCACTCCGGCGGCACGGCGGGCGGAGGCGGCCACGGACTTCTGGCCGCCGAGCCAGGCGATCAGGGCTTCCGCCGTGGCGCCGTCCCCGGCGGTGACGGCACGGCGGTAGCCGCGCAGGGCGGCGGCGAACGCGGGCGTGGTGCGGGCGACGTCGGCGAGCCGGCGTTCCATCAGCGTGTCCACGGCCTCGGCGAGGGCTTCCTCGTCGTCCTCGTCGATCTCCGAGCCGTCGAGGACCTCCTCCTCCAGGGTGTAAAACCACGAGTCGACGACCGCGCGCAGTGCGCTGGGCTGGTGGGTGGCGGTGGCCAGGCGCTCGGTGAGCCGGCGGTAGACGGTCTCCAGCCGGTGCAGCGGTGTCTCGGTCTCGGAGATCTGCACCTCGGCGGTGGCGAGTCCCGCGCGTTTGGCGCGTTCGGCCAGCCAGCGTGCGAAGAAGGTCTTGCCGGAGCCATAGTCACCACGGACGGCGTGGAAGGCGGCACCGCCGCGGGTGACGGTGGCCAGGTCGTCGTCCAGGGCGGCTTCGAACGGGTCCAGTCCGACCGCGAACAGGTCGAGACCGGACTGCGGGACGGTGCCACGCCGCAGGGCGTCGATGACCTCGCGGCGCCGGACCGCGCTCACGGAGGCGGGGTCGGTCACGCCATCTCCTCCCCCCGGCTCGCCGGCTCGTCCGTCTGCCCGTCCGCTTCGTCGTCCTTCGGCTTCGGCAGGAACTGCTCGCGCAGGAGCGGTACATCGAGTTTGACCGCGTGCCCGCCGTCGATGAACCCGAGGACGGGATACCCCTCGACGTTCAGCAGCCGCTGCACCGTGGCGACGAACCCCTCGATGTTGCGGCGGACCCGTCCGGTCGCGGAGATCGCCGCGGCGAGCGCGGCCGGGGACATCGTCCCGCCCGCTGTGACGAGCGCGTTGACGACCGCGGCCACCACCTTCGCCTCGGGCGCTTTGCGGACGTACTCCTTCTGGGCCGCGTACACCTCGCTGCTCACCACCGTGCTGCCCAGCGACTCGGCCACCGGCGGTCCGGTTTCCGTCCGGGCGGACGGCCGTGCCTCGGCGGCCGGCGCGCGCTTGGAGGGCGCCGGGGGCCGCGCAGGCGAGGAGACCTCCGGTTGATCAGCGGTAATGGCGGCGGACTCAGGAACGTCACGAGTGACGTGCGTCCGCCACCAGCCCGGCGTGGACAGCTCGCGCGGCAGCGGCACCCAGTCCTTCGGGGCCTCCTCCCCGGCCGGCAGCAGGACGAGCACCGGGACGGTGACTTCGGCCAGGGAGGCTCCGCCGTGGTACCCGGCGCGCCGTCCGGTGTAGCGGATGTCCTCGCGCCACGGCAGAATCACCGCTCCCCCGCCCTCGCGCACCCGCGGGCCGTGGACAGCGATCTCTCCTTCGCCCGCGGCGTCACCGGTGCGCCAACGGGCGGACGCAGCACCCTCTGCGGCGGACGTCGGGGTGTCGGAGCTGCTGCCGCGCTCCAGGACGTGTCCGTGGTCGGCGACGAGGACGATCGGGCGGCCGTAGCTGCGGGCGGCGGCGAGCAGTTCGCGCAGGTGCGTGACGTCGGCGAGGGACCAGGTGGTGCCGCGGCCGTGCCGGCCGTTGTCCAGGGCCTCGTCGATGGTGTTGAGGACCACGCCCACCACGGCGTCCGAGGCGAGGGCGGTCATGAGTTCGTGCGAGAGCGCGTGGCCTGCCTCGCCGCCGATGGCGGCCTTGTGGAAGAGGGCCGCCGCCTTGCGCCGCCGCTTCCAGAAGGCGGTGAAGCCGCTCGTCTCGGTCGACTGGCCGCCATTGGCTACCTCACCCGTCAGCAGTGAGGCACGGCTGACGCGGGTGATCGAGGGCAGCATCGAGACGGCGGCGAGCCGTGCCGGGATCTCTCCTGCCTCCGGGCGCGGCACGATCTCGCGCCAGCCGTCGCGTTCCGCCTCCTCGCCGAGCTGGGCGGCGACCGCGCTGCTCATGCCGTCGAGGACGAGGAGGAGCGGTGACGCTTGGGCGGTGAGCGGGCGTACGACGGTGTCCAGCACGTTCTCGACGACAAGGCAGCCGTCGGGGTGCTGGGCGGTGGCGTGCGCGGCCCAGGCGGCGAGCTTTGGGGCGAACTCCTGATCGAGGCGCTGCCTGCGCTCACGTGCCTGTTCGTAGAGGGTCCGCAGGTCCCGGCCGGTCTCCAGGTCGCCGTCGGGGTCGCCCGCCCACAGCACGGTGAGCGCCCGGTCCATCCAGCCCCAGTCGCATACGTGGGCCCGTACGGCGGCGGCCACGCCGGTGACGGCGGACTCGGGGCCGCTGAGCCAGCGTGCCACCCGTACGGCCGTCTCGGCGGCCTGGACGTGGTCCGGGCGGAGGCCGGCGAGGGCGTGGCCGAGCAGGTCGGCCAGCGTGGCCTGACCGGCGGCCGGGGAACGGAGGGCTTCCGCGACGGTCCGGCGCAGTTGCGCGGTGAAGCTGGAGGGGAGGAAGCGGCTCGCAGTGAGGCCGGGGGTGAGGCCCGCCTTGTCGGCCAGCTCGTCGGCCCGGTCCAGTACGGCGGTGACGCGCCGACGGGCGTCCTGGCTGGTGCGGGCGTCGGCGATCCAGCGGGTGAGGGTTCCCTCCACGGCGTCGGTGAACACGGCGAGTTCCGAACGCCGGGGCATGACCTGCCCGAACAGTCCGCCGAGGGCGAGCACCGTGTCGGGCTGGGCGGCGGGGTCCCGCAGTGCGGCGCCGAGCAGTCCGAGCGGCAGGGCGTCGTGGCCGAGTCCGGCCTCGGCGAGGGACAGCAGGACGGGAACGGCCGGTCCCGCGACCTCCGCGAGCCACTTCTTCAGTTCGGCGCGTTCGGTGGCGCTCAGTTCGGCGAACCGCCGGGGACCGGCGGGCGTGCGCGACCAGGCGAGCAGGGTGTCGGCATCGAGGGTGACCTGCCCGTCCTGGCCCGAGGAGCCGTGCGCCGCGCGCAGACCGAGCCGTTCGGCGGTCAGGGCGCGCAGTGCCGCGTCCCGGGTCAGCACTCCGCCGACGCGCGGCCAGCCGTCTTCGACGGGCTCCGCTTCGACCAGGGCTTCCAGCAACCACCGCTCGCGGTACATGCGCGGGTCCAAGCCGGTGGCCCCGAAGCGCTGGAGGACGACCTCGGCGTTCTCGACGGTGAGGGTCTTGCGCCGTACGGCCCTGCCGCGCACGTCCCAGCCGAGTTGCTCGTCGTCGACGCCCGTCGTCACCACGAGCACGTCGGAGGAGGCGGCTGCGTTCCGGTGCGCGCGCAGGGCGGCGACGACGCCGAGGACGGAGGCTTCGTTCCTTACGTGGACGCGCCGCGCCTCGCCGTCCAGGGTGACGGTGAACCGGGGTGGAGCGCCGGGCGCGTACTGGCCGTGGACGAGCACGAGGCTGCGCTCGCCCAAGTCCTTGGCGTTCGCGGCGAGCAGGGCCTCGACGGTACGGCGGCCCACCCGGGGCAGGGCCGGGGCCATCAGCCGGCGGTCCCTTCGCCGCCCGGTTCCGGCCCGGTTCCGGCGGAACCGCCGGAACCGGGCCCGGTGTCGGTGACCGGCTGCCAGGAGACCTGGATGCGGGTGCCGGGGTGGGCGGCGAGGTAGGCGCGGATCTCGGCGTCGATCCCGGCGACCGTGGTGGCCAGCGTCGCCTCCAACTGGGTGGGCTCGACGAGGTGGACGGTCTGCCTGCGACCGGTCTGGCCCGGGACGGCGGTCTGCGCGCCACCCTGGCCGCGGGAGGCGTCGTCCGGCGTGGAGGGCCGGTCCGGCGTGGGCGTCGAGGGGACGGAGGGCTTGCCGTGGTCGGTGAGGCTGACGTCCTCGGCGGTCGGCTCCGGGACGACCGGTGCCGCGGGCGGAGTGGACGGCTGTGCGGGCTGGGCGAGGCGGGTGGCCTCGCGCATCAGGGCCATGACCGTGTCCGGGAGTCGGTCCAGGACGGGCACGAGGGAAACGGTCTGCTCGTGCTCGCGGGCGGTGCGGTGCACCTCGTCCAGGAACCTGGCCGCTCGCTCGCCGAGGCTGTCCTGTCGTACGGCGAGGTCGCGGCGTACGTCCTCCAGCAGGGACCACTGGGTGGCGCGCAGCGCGGCGGCCACTTCCGGGGCGTGCCGCAGGGCGCCCGCGATCTCCTCGTCGGTCACGTCGTACGCGGCGGCGGCCAGCTCCCGCACGCACGCGGCCGGTTCGGTGGTGCGCAGCAGCCGGGCGACGAGGTCGGCGGCGGCCTTGGTGGACTTCAGACGGGGCGCGTCGGCGCCGCCGGGCCCGGTCAGCCCGAGGGGGGCGGCGTGCTGTGTCAGGAGGGTGCGCACTTCGCCGAGGGCCACGCGGTGTTCCTCCGCGACCGCGCGCACGCCTTCGGCGAGCCGGGCGACGTTGCGGGCAAACAAGACCCGGGAGACGGTCCTGCCGAAGATCGTCCCGGCACGGCCGAGCGCGGTGTGGAACTCGTCCTCGGTGGGCAGTTCCACGGCCCTCAGCCCGTATCCGGGGCCGATCCGCTCCAGCTCCGGCGCCTTGGGCAGCGGGGAGGTCTGGTAGACCCAGGTGCGGTCGTCGAGCAGGGCGTACGTGGCGATGATCAGGTTGCTGACGTGGCGGTCGAGGCCGGTGTAGCCGAGGTCCTCGATCCAACGGCGGATGTCGTCGACGGACAGTTCCGGGCCGGCGTCGGGGGTCTCGGCGGCCTTCTTGTTGATGCGCAGGCGCCAGTCTGTGGTGACGTTGAGCGGCCCGTCGTGGACCTCGCCGAGCTGGAGGGCATGCACGATCCGGCGGACCACCGGGATCTGCTGGCTGTCGACCACGACGCGCCGGGAGCCGTCCTCCATCGCCCTAGTGATCCATTCGAGCGTGGTCTTCAGCTCGCGGGTGGTGACGGCCTTGCGGGTGAGCCGCGGGTCGAAGTCGGGGTGCTTGGGGTGGCGGGCGCCGAGCAGCCCGTCGGCGAGCAGGAGGAGGTTCTCCTCGAAACCGACCGCCGGTTCGGGCCGGGTGCGGGTGAAGCCCGGCTGGAGGGAGATCAGGTGGTGGCCCTCGGGGACCTCGGCGCCGGCCGTGCCGGGCTCGGCCCGGTTGATGCCGTAGAGCTGGAGCAGCGCGTCGGCGAGCTGAGTGGTCAGGCTGTCGCGGGACGCCTTGAGCTGGTTGCGGATCTGGACGCGCTCCTCGGCGGGGCGGGTCGCGGTGTGGTCGTCGAGCCGGTCGCGCTCCAGCAGATAGTTGATCTTGAGGAGGCGGCCGAGGCTGCGGGCCTTCTGCTCGGACAGGAAGTGCGGCAGCCAGACGATCGTCGGCGCCGTCTTCCCGGCGCGCTTCATCCGCTCCACCCGCTGCACGTCGTCCATCGGCGAGCGGCCGTGGTCGTCGAAGGGATAGTCGAAGACGAAGCGGATGTTGCCCTCGGTCTGCGGTGCGAACTCGGCGTCCGGCAGGTGCGGGTCGCGGACGTTGCCGAAGACGAACTCGACGGTGCGCTTGGTGCCGCGCCAGACGACCGTCCGCTCGCACACGAACGCCTGGGCGTCGGGAATGCCCAGCGCCGCCCACAGCTGGTCCTTGATCCACTGGCGGCGGTAGCCGTCCTGGTCGGCGACGCCCTGCACCTCTTCCAGCAGCGGCTCGACGTCCAGGTCGGACAGGTGCAGGTGGAAGACCGGGTCGGCGGGGTCGCCCTCGCTGCGCAGCTCGCCGTCGAAACCCTCGGCCTGCAGCTCCTGCAACCGCTTCACGGCGACAGCTCCCGCGTCGCCCACCCGGGTCCTGATGGTGCCGTGGTTCAGCGCGGCGAGTCGGCCGCCGGTGAGCCGGGTCAGGGCAGGCACGTTGGGCGCGAGGGAGGCCAGCAGCAGCGTCTTGACCAGGCGCTCGTCGGTCTGGAAGCGCTTGTCGTCGGCCGAGCCGTACTTCGTCAGCAGGTGCTCGCGGACGCGGGCGTGGAAGCGGTGCGCGATCTCCGACTCCTTGCGGAGCTTCGCGGTGAACGCCTCACCGGTCCGCTCGGCGATCACGTCCCACAGATCGCCTATCGGGATGAGCTGGCCGAGCCGCAGGTCGTCGCGGTGGCGCCGCAGCAGCTCCTGCACCAGCTTGAGACCGGTCCGCTCGCGCTGCAGTGCACCGGACAGGTCGACCAGCACGTTGAGCAGCGCCGGGGACAGCGGATACAGGGTGCGGAAGTCGTCCCAGCTCGCCTCGGTGCGTCCCTGCGCGTCGAGCAGCACCTGCCGCACCTCGTCCCGCGAGGACTCCACGAGCTTGAACGCGTCGTCGCGCGCCTGCTCCATGCCCGGACGGGGCGCGAGCACACGGTGCTTGATGATCTCGACGAGGTTGCTGTCCTCCAGCTCCACGACGTCGATCCGGCCGGCGAGGTAGTCGACCTGCTGTTCCAGGTTCTGTACGTCGGCGCCCGCGACGTCGGAGCCGATCAACTGGGACAGGTCGCGCTGGCGGGAGATGAAGGAGACGATCGGCACGGACCGGCCGCTGTCGGCGGACTCGATCAGCTTGACCAGCCGCTGCACCTGGTCGCGGACGAAGTCCTGGTCGCCCATGTGTGCCTGGAGCCACAGGATCAGCTCGTCCAGGAAGAGGACGACGCCGTCGTAACCGAGCGACTGCGCGTGGCGGGAGACGACCTTGAGGCCGTTCTCCAGCGGGATGAAGGACTGCGCGTCACCGCGGGCGGCCTGCGTGTACGCGGCCATGGGCCCGGTCAGCAGCGCCGACACCAGCCGCTCCCGCTCCTCGCTGCCGGGCGGCGCGGCGAAGGCACGGTCCAGCTCGGCGGTGCTCCAGCTGCCCGTACCCGGCAGGTCGGCTCCGCCGTCGATGCCCGGCAGGTCGTCCTCGTCGTCCTCGCCCGCGCCGCCGGAGGTGGCCGTCGCCCCGGCGCCGAGCCACTGGCGGAACTTGTCGTCGTCACCGAGGAACGTCCGCTGCCGGGCCGCGTCGGCAAGCAGGGCGTCCGACCGGTAGACGGCCGGGGTCGGCGCCTCCGGGTGCAGCTCCCGCACGGTGTGGACGTACCCGCCGAGCAGCGCCGAGTCCAGGTCGGTCGACCCGACCAGGTGGTACGGCACCATCAGGAACCGGCTGCCGCCCAGCCAGTCCCGGTGCTCGGCGACGACCTCCTTCAGCCCCGGCTTGTCCAACGCCCCCTCATGGCCGTTCAGCACGGCGTGCAGCACGGTCAGGAAGTGGCTCTTACCGGCGCCGAAGGAGCCGTGCAGGTAGGCGGCGTGCGAGTCGCCCGTACGGACGGCCTTGGCAACGATGCCGAGCGCCTTGCGGAACGCCTTCCGCAACTGCTCGGTGACGACGTACTCCGCCACCCGCTCGTCGGCCTCGTGGAAGCCCTGGGAGAGGTCGACCTTGAAATCGCCCGCGTGGACGTCCTCCTTGATGGCGATGACATCCCGGAGGAACAGCTCTGTGGTCGACATCAGACGATCATTCCCTCACTGTGCTGGCGGCCGGCCCGGACAGCGCCCCCCACTGGCGTTCGGCGCGACGTCCATCTTGCCAGGTAGGTCCGACAGCGGGAGGGGAGATCGCAACCGCTTCCGGGACGGAGCCTCACAGTGGGTGACGAGTGCGGCGCTGACCGCCCGGCGCGGCTACCCGGGGTGCCCGGCCGCCTCCGGACGGAGGTCCAGCTCCGCCCACACGGTCTTGCCGGGACCGGTGCGCTCCGCCACCCCCCAGCGGGAGGCCAGGGCCTCGACCAGCAGCAGTCCCCTGCCTCCGTCGGCATCGGCGGGCGGGAGCAGCCGCACGGGCAGGGCGGGGTGGGTGTCGGACACCTCGACGCGCAGGAGCCCGGCGGCGGGCGTGTGGACCAGGCGCAGCGCGAAGTCGCGCCCCGGGACGCGTCCGTGGAGTACGGCGTTGGCGCTCAGCTCCGCGACGATCAGCAGGGCGGCGTCGGAAGCGGAGGTGCCGTGCGGCACGCCCCAGGTGTCGAGCTGGTGCGCGGCGAGTCTGCGGGCGAGGCGGGCGCCCCGCCGGGTCGCGGACAGGCGCTGGGCGAATGCACGTACGGTGACGATGTCTTGGGGCTGTTGCGTCGGCATGGGGTTCACCGTCCCGCCGCCGCGACCCCGCCGAACAGGACCGACGCTGGTACAGATACGCCTGTACTGGTTCACCCGCTGGACTGGGCGGGTCACCGTGCGTGACCATAGGGCGGGTTCGGTGTGTGCAAAGGGGCACGGGAGGCGGGCTGCATGGCGACGGGCAACGGCGGCGGGGTCGGCAGCGGGGGTACGGGTGGAGGCGCCGGTACGGGCGGCTCCAACGGCGAGCACGACCTGTCCGACAGCCTCAAGACCTTCGGGGCCGTACTGAAGGCCCTGCGGGAGGAGGCCCGCCTCACCCAGGAGGAGTTCGCGCAGCGGGTGCAGTACTCCGCGCACTACGTGGCCAAGATCGAGCAGGGCAAGCGGTTCCCTCCGGGAGACCTGCCCGAGCGTGCCGAGCCGACGCTGGGTGCGGCTGCGGCGAAGGTGCTGGCCGCTGCGGCGCGGAGTCTGACGCGTAGGGCGGGGCTTGCTTCCTGGTTCCGGCAGTGGGCGGGGATCGAGGAGGAGGCGGTGTCGTTGTATGCCTACGAAGCCTGCGCGATCCCTGGTTTGTTGCAGCCGGAGCCGTACATCCGGGCCATCTTCGACCGCAGGTTGCCACCCCTCTGCGAGGAGCAGTTCGAGCGACAGGTTGCCGCCCGTCTGGAGCGGCAACATCTCCTCGCCGAGCGCCCCAACACGGAATTCTCCTTCGTGATCGAGGAGGCACTGCTAGAACGCAGGATGGGAGGCCGTGAGGTTACTCGCGCTCTCATTGACAACCTGCTGGAGCAGGGCAGTCGTCGCAACGTCGAGATCCTGGTCATGCCGCTGCGTCAGGAAGACCACTCGGGGTTCGAGGGGCCGCAGTATCTGGCGGAAACCCAGGACAACAAGTGGGTCGGATACGTCGAAGCGCACGACACCAGCGCCCTCGTCACCGACTCGAAATTGGTCAGTGCGATGCTCCGACGCTATGGAAAGATGCGCTCGCAGGCTCTCAGCCGGACGGCCACCGCGAGCCTGCTGGAGCAGATGCGAGGAGCGTTATGAGCACCACCGAACTGGTCTGGTTCAAGAGCAGCTACAGCGGCGGCGGCGGTGGCAACTGCGTCGAGGTGGCCGTGACCCCGCAGGCTGTCCACGTACGGGACTCCAAGGACACCCGGATCCAGCCCGTGCTCGTCTCCCCCGCTGCCTGGTCGGCGTTCACCACGCACGCTTCCAACCACGATCGCTGAACACCCTGCCGATGGGCGGGGAGAGCGCAGGGCCGCTCTCCCCCTCCAGCTCTACTCGTCGTCCAGCGCGGATTGTTCGGGCGTCTCCTTGCGCTGCGCAGGCTTCCGCCCACGGGTCTTGCGTACCGGGCGCCAGTCCCTCATCTGCGCCTCGCTGACCCCGTGGGTGCGCAAATAACGCTGGAACTCCGCCTCCAGATCCTCGGCCGGTGAGCCCTCCCACTCGTCGTCGTACGCGCTGTACCACTGGCGCACCCACGGCATGACCTCGTGCAGCCCCGCGAGCAGCGGGACGAGGCGTTCCGCGCCCCAGGCGTCGCTCCTGACCCGCGTGTCGATGAGCTGGGTGAGGGCCAGCGCCTGGTCCCTGTGGTCCCAGCCGGCCCAGCCGAGCATCAGCGTGGAGTCGCTGTCCGGTCCCGCCTCCGGATAGGAGATGAACCGTTCCTTGGGCACGTCGAGCTTGCCGCGGTGGGACCAGTAGGACGGCCTGAGGAAATCTGAGGACTTGTACTTCGTGGGCGGGTCGATATCGAGCCGCGCGCCCGTACGGTCCTCCTCGCGCTGCTTCTCCCAGACCTTCTCCCACTCACGGCGGGTGCGCAGTCCGGAGTCCTTGTAGCGCATGGCGGCGAGGTAGGGCACGTGCTCGTCGGCGATGATCTCGGTGAGGATCTGCGCGAGGGGGAGGTCCGGCTTCTTCAGGTGGTCGGCTGCGTAGAGCGCGGCGACGGCCGTAAAGTCGGGGTCAGAACCGAGCCGGTCGGCGAGGTTGTTGACGGTCAGCGTCCGGGGGCGCCGCAGTCCGTCACGCACCTTGAACCACAGATCCTCGTCCTCGCAGCGGTCCAGCAGCCATTTGCGGAGCGCGGTTCGTTCCTTCTTCTCCCACGGGTCGGCGGCCCAGCGGCGCTTGCACTCGGGGCGCTCGATGAGGGCGATGTCCTTGCGGCGGGTGATGAGGTCGATCCGGGCCTGGACGATGTTGCGGTACCAGTCGGGCCAGTGGGCGGGGATCTCGGTGACGGGCGTTGAGCCGTGGCGCCGGAACCAGGCGGTGTCCACCTCACCGGCCTCGGCCTTCCGTGCGAGCACAATCTCGAAGGCACGCTCACCGAGCTTGACCTCGGGGATGGTGTCGGGGTCGGGTGACGGGGTCGTGATCCGGGCTACTTCGGCGTCACTAAGCAACCCATAGAGGCCGTAGACCTGCCAGTCCAACTCTTCCTGGAGGGCAACGACTCGCCGCCGGAGCTCGGCATGTTCTGCCTGCGCGTCATCAAGCACCTGTCGTTGCGGGACGCCTCCAGCGCACACCGCCGACGGCTCCAACTTGGCCAACTTCTGTGCCTGGGCATCGAGGAGGCGACCAAGGTGGAGCGGGAGCTTGGCCGAAAGGGGAAACTCTTGCAACTTGGTGCCGGTGAACTCGTAGCGCTCCTCCCACTCCTCGTCCTGAAGCCCTCGACCGAGTCCACTGCCGCCCTTGCCCTGGCTCACTTGCTTCAACCAGAAGCAAGCCGCCGAAGAATTGAGCACCCCCAGCAACTCCAGGTGCTCGTCCTCGCTGGCCCCCTCGGGCAGCTTGATAACGGGAGCAGTTCGGTTGAACAGCCGGCCAGCCCGGTCATACGAGAAATGATTGTGTGTGGCGACGAAAGCGAATCCCAAACCTTCCTCGACACTCAGCTTGCTGGAGTAATTTTCCAAATGCACATACCAGGGTGCGTCACTGTCCGCCAATGTCTTACCAAAGATCACACGACGTTCCAGCAGCGCGCGGAACGGCCAGAGGGAACGCGCGACCAATGGGTCGGACTCCCCCACGGGCAACGAGTTCGCCTGGTCCGCATAAGGGTTTCGCACCTGGGTCAACCTGCCGAACGAAAAGTCCCGGACGGCATCCCCTGTGACCAGCTCTCGGACCCTGTCGCCTTCACGCAAGCGCTCGGCCGTCCTGCGGTCAGGCAAGAAGTAGGCATCGTCCGCGCCGCTTGCGGTGGTGCGACCGATGCTGGCGCACCGATCTCCGAGCCGCGACACCGCTGCCGCTTCGAAATGCCCTTGTACCTCACCGGCCCCGCCGCCGGAAAGGCTCCACGGAAATACACTGATGCTGTGACGCGTGGCATCAACGACGCTGATCCATTCGGACTCAGTACCGGCCAAGCCGGTCTTCTTCGCGATCTCCTGCCACACAACGCCGTACTCCGCCTTTTCAGGCTGTGAAGGCTCCCCTCGGACACCGAGTACCGCTCGGACCGTCCGGTCCGGGCTCGGGACCCGGTTACGCCCGACCAGAATCACCGTCGGCGTACCGTGCCCGGGGATGTAGGCGCCCGACGTGTCGATGACATGCGAAAGCTCCGCCTTGTTCCGGAAAAAAACCTCGATCAGCTTCTTTCCGAACTCCCGCTTCATGAAGGAGTTCGCCGTGATCTGCCCCACGAACCCGCCCCCACCCAGCCGCCCGCCGGACCCCTTCACCGCAAGCTCGAACATCCGCTGGGCGAACGGCACCGACAACGCGTACGTCCCCGCACACGCGTCGTACGCCGCCCGGTAGTTCTCGTTCTCCTGCTTGTCCTTCACCGTGATGTACGGCGGGTTTCCCACCACCACGTGATACGACCCCCGCCCCAGCAGGTCGACCCTTTTCGCGTACTCCCACACGTCCTCCGTGGCGTACGCGTACGCCTCCCCCTCCTCGCGCCCCACGACCGCCTCCGCGAACAGCGTGTCCAGGTCGGTCTGGATGCCGGCCGCGTCCCGGCCGTGCAGCAGCGAGTCACCCACGGCCACGTTGATCGGGAACGGCGGCGCGTCCGCCAGTCGCCGCGCGCCCGCCGCGCGCATCGCGGCGACCAGGAGCCGGAAGCGGGCGATGCTCGCGGCGAAGGGGTTCTTGTCGCAGCCGTGGACGGACTCCAGCACCCGGCGCACCAGCGTCCAGGCGTCCGTACCGGGTTCCGCCTGGCGCCACTTGTCCAGCAGGCGGTGGAAGATGCCCAGCAGGAAGTGTCCGGAGCCGCACGCCGGGTCGATGGTGCGCAGGCCGCGGCGTTCGCGGCCGTCGGGGCCGGTCCAGGCTGGGTTGAGGCCGAAGCCCTGCCCGTCGTCGGCGACCGCCGGTTCCAGGGTCAGGTCGAGGATGAACTCCTCTACGAACTCCGGGGTCTGGAGCAGCGCGTACGTCTTGCGGGCGTGCTCGCTCAGGTCCTGGTAGAGGTCGCCGAGGAAGCGGGTGTCCCACTCGGGATCGGTGAAGTCGTAGCGGATCTCTCCATCCGCGCCCCAGCGACGCCAGAACATCAGCAGTTCCGTCGCCGTCTCGTAGCCGGGGGTCAGGCCCCACAGCGGGTTATGGCGCTCGTCGAAGAGGCCGGCTGCCGTCTCGTTGGTGCGCGCCAGGTGGCGGAACGCCTCGATGAGCCAGTCGCGGTTGTTGTGGTGCGGGTAGGTGCGAAAGTGGGCCTCGTGCCGGGCCTCCGCTTCGGCGAGGCGTTCGCCGGGGCCGGCGAGGAACGGTTCGTCGATCAGGCCGTTGTCCTCACAGAAGCGGACGAAGACACAGCCCAGCACCCACGCCACGGCGGCCTGCGTGACGCGCTCGTCGCGCCAGGCCGGGTAGGACAGGGCAGTGCGCCGGGCCTCCTTCGCCTCGCGCCACTCACGGTCCAAGCGGGTGTGGAACTCCTCCTCGGACATGCTGCGCGACCGCAGATCGTCCTCCAGGTCGACGACCAGCTTCTTCAGGTCCTTGAGCAGGGCCGCCTTGTCCGTGCCCGTAGTCGTCACCGTCACTCTTCGCTTCCTTCTCCCTGCACCGCGTCAGCGCCCCACCGCGTCAGCCGCGGACCGGATCTCCCATCCTGCCGCACCCGCGCCCCCGTACGGCGGCCCAGGGTCGTCGCGATCTGGGAAAAGCCCCCGCGGCCCTCCTGGTCGGCTCGTTAAAGTGATCGTCGTGACGGCCTCGACACCCTCAGCGACACCGCCGCCCGCGTTCGCGACGGCGAGCAGGAACCACTATCGCGCGGCCACGCTGGCCGCCGAGAGGGACCTGCGGATATCCGCCGACCATCTGGCCGGGCTGGCGGCGGAGTGCGCCGTCAAGGCCATTCTGATCGACTTCCTCGGGTCCCGGCTCGACGTGTGGAACAAGCCGGAGCATCCGGAGGTGAAGTACCTGGACCGCTCCCGCAAGAAGCCGCAGTGGACGAACAAACACGGGCACCTGCCGGAACTCTGGGAACACCTCACCGCTGTCGCCCACCGCCGCCGAGGGGGCGGGTCGGGAGCGTTATTCACCCAGCTCATCTGGAACAACCCGTTCGCCGGCTGGGACGTCGGAGACCGCTACTGCGACGGCACCGCGATCACCGACACCGTCATCGACCGGCACCTGAAGGCCGCGTACGACCTCATCGCCGCTCATGAGCAGGCGAGCATCCTGGGGACGAGGACCCGCGCATGAGCAGTTCCCGCGTGCGGTTCGACACCGCCTGGCAGGCCGCCCTCGACCACGCGCAGCAGGCCGCCGCACAGTTCGGCACGGACGTCGTCGTCACCCGTGACGTGCTCGGCCGGGCCTGTCTGCTCCTCGACGACCGGCACAGCCCGCTCGCGCACGACAACCCGGCCGTGGTGACGCTCCGGGACGCGTTCACCGCCGCCACCCGGCCCTTCACCGGGCTCGAACCGGTCCTCTTCGCCGACAAACTGTTCGCACCCGAGCTGTACTTCGACGCCGATGACCGTGTGCCGGTCAGCCCCCGGCAGGGTTCCGGAACGGGCAGCGTGCACGTCTTGGAGCGGACCGTCATCGGCACCGACTGGGCCCGCAGCGTTCCCGCCCCGTCCGACGGGGTTGCGGGGCGCCGGGACCGGCGGGTGGCGCTGTACGGCTTCAAGGGCGGAGTAGGGCGCACCACCGCCACCGCCGTCCTCGCCAGGTACCTGGCGGGAACGGGCCGCTGCGTGCTCGTAGTGGACCTCGACCTTGAGTCCCCGGGCATCTCCAACCTGCTGGAGGACCCCGCCGGCATCCCCCGGCACGGCATCGTCGACCACCTCGTCGAGGCCGGTGTCGGCAACGCCGACGGGCTGGAGCTGGTGGCGCGGAGCACCGCGCTGCCGGTCAAAGGAAACGGCGAGGTGTGGCTCGCGCCCGCGGGCGGCTCGCCGCTGGAGGGCGAGCCGTACGACTACCTCGCCAAGCTGAACCGCATCTACAGCGACCTCGCCGGGCTCAACCCCGGTGACGGCGAACGGCCGTTCGCCGCGCGGCTGGAGCAGGCCATCGCCGCCTGCGAGGACCAGGTGACCGGGTTGTCGCGGGCACCGGACATCGTCCTGCTGGACAGCAGGGCCGGCATGCACGACATCGCGGCGGTCACCCTGACCCATCTCAGCGGGCTCGCCCTGCTGTTCGCGGTGGACAACCCCTCCACCTGGGAGGGCTACAAGATGCTGTTCACGCAGTGGCAGCAGCGCCCCGCCCTGGCCCGGGAGCTGCGGGAGCGGCTGCGGATCGTGGCGGCCATGTTCCACTCCGCCGGGGACGCGAAGCGGTTGCCCGCCCTGCGCGACCGCGCCCAGGAGCTTTTCGCCTCGACGCTCTACGACCAGCTCGACACGGACGAGGACGGCACGGACGACGAGAGCGACGAGCCGTATCACCCTCCGCTGGAGGACGACGACGCGCCGCACGCCCCCGTCCCCATCCTCTTCGGCAACGACCTGGTGGGGCTGGACCCCCTGCGCAGCCGGGACTGGCCCGAGCTGCCGTTCGTCGAGGCCGCGTACCGGACGTTCACGACTACGGTGGAGCGTCTGCTGCCGAACCCGCACCCCGCCCCGGAGTCCTCATGACCGCCGCCCCGACCACCGACGAGTACCGCACCCTGATCACCAGGGCCCTCGGTGTCGCGCTCGATGCGGACACGGACAACCCCGATCTGCGGCGGCTGTTCACGCCGTCCAGCCACCGCCTCGCGCTCGACCCGGACGTGACCGTGGTCCGCGGTGCGCGCGGCACCGGCAAGACGTACTGGGCAAAGGCGCTGACCGACCCCGAGCTGCGGGAGGTGGCCGCCCGGTCGTACATGATGCCGCGGCTGCGGCGGGTCAGGGTCACGACAGGGTTCACCACAGGCGGCGGCAGCGACACTCCATACCCGAGCAAACGCAAGATCGCCCGGCTGCTGCGTGAGGTGACCGGTTCCGACGTCTACGAATCCTTTTGGTACGCGGTCGTGATGATGGCGCTCGGTGTACCCGAGATCGCGAGCATCCCCGACTGGGCCGACCGTATCCGTTGGGCCGAGGAGAACGAGGACGCGTACGAGGACGCCCTGCGCAAGGCCGACCGGGAGGCCCGGGACAGCGGTGAGACCCGCGTGCTGCTCTTCGACGCCCTGGACCATCTCCACGCGGACCGGGCGACCGCCGACCGGCTGGTGTCGGCGCTGTTCCAGGTGGCGCTGGAACTGCGGCTGACCACGGGGGCGCTACGCGCCAAGATCTTCGTCCGTCCGGACATGTACGACAGCGCGCCCAAGAGGTTCCCGGACGCCTCCAAGCTCGGGGCGAACGCGGCCGACCTGGAGTGGAGCCGGGAGAACCTCTACGGGCTGCTCTTCCACCGGCTGGGCAACGATCCGAGCGCCGAGGCGGAGAAGTTCCGCGCCCAGTACGGCGAGTGGCGGCCGGAGGGCGAGGGGCGGTTCATCGCGCCGGTCGACGTGATCGCCGACGAGAAGTGCCAGGAAAAGGTCTTCGTCTCGCTGGCCGGCCCGTACATGGGCACCGACCGGCGCAAGGGCCACACCTTCACCTGGGTTCCGAACCACCTCCAGGACGGCAAGGGCCGGGTGAGCCCGAGGACCTGGCTGCTCGCCCTGCGCTCGGCCGCGGCCCTGACGACGGAACGGTACGCCGGACACCCCCACCCGCTGCACTACGAGGCGATCCGGGAGAGCCTCCACGAGGCGTCGCGGGTCCGGGTGGAGGAGCTGACGGAGGACATCGCCTGGGCCGCCGCCGCCATAGAGCGGCTCGAGGGCGGGCAGGTACCGATGGAGCCGTCGTACGTCCGCCAGTGCTGGGAGCAGGGCGGACTCGCCGAAGCCCTGCGCCGGATGCGGGAGGACGACGGCGAGAGCAGCGGTCCCCGTGACGCCGGGGACCCCTTCGCACTGATCGAGGAACTGGTGGACCTCGGTGTCCTGACCGAACGAACCAGTGGCGCCCTGGACCTCCCCGACGTGTACCGGCTGGCGTTCAACATCGGCCGCAAGGGCGGGGTGCCCCGGAAGACCTGAACCATCAAGGCTGACAGATGGTCGGCCGACGCCGTCCCGCCGACGCTCAGCCCGTGCCGGCCGGCACCCGCAGCGTGTCCAGGAACTCCTGGTCCAGGTGCGCCCGTTCCCCGTCGCCGCCGATCACCTCCACCGTCCGGTCGTCCAGCTTCGGCTCCTGGGCGCGCGTCTCGACCGTGCACAGCAGCCACAGGCCGTGCGGGGCGTCGGCGGGGCGGCGTGCCGCGTTCTGGAGCCGGACGAGGAAGGCGTGGCCGCCCTCGTCCCAGTAGCGGGCGACCAGGCCGGCGTCGTGCAGGAACAGCACGGTGCGCGGCGCGTCGGCGCGGGCGAGCACCGCCTGTTCGACGCGCTGCCAGACCACCCGGACGAAGGACGCCAGCCCCGGCTTGATGCTGCCAGGGGTGGAGAGGCTGTCGGCGCGCAGGACCTTCTGCCAGTCCTGGCCCTTCTCCGCGGCCAGGGCGTGGAAGACGGTGAGGAACACGTCCGACAGGTCGACGGCCTCGACCGGGAAGGCGGCTGCCACGGTCTCCGCCGCTCCCGCGAACGCGTTCGGCTTCACCGTGAGGGCGAGGAAGCCGCCCCGCTCCGCCACGGCGGTCAGCCGCTCCCGCAGCGGGCCGTGCGGGTCCTCCCGGTCGGCCCGGGTGACGGGAGTGGGCGGCTGGTAGCTGGTGAGGGCGCCGGTGGAGCTCCACGGCCCCCTCGACTCCGGTGCCCTGGGGAAGAACTTCTCCGCCTCGTCGTCGTACACGAGGTCGAACCGCGCGCCTTCGAGGGCGTCCAGCAGTTCCACATGGGTGGGTTCCCGGGGGCCCGACACCAGGTCCAGACCCGGGAAACGGGCACGCAGGCGGGCCACCAGCTCGGCCACGGTGATCCCCCGGTCGCGGCGGACGCCCGCGCCCGCCTGGGAGATGCGCACCGCCCGTTCCAGGCTCAGGTCACGCGGGTACAGCTCCAGCCGGGGCGTGGCCGCGACGGCGGGGGCCGTCGCGGCGGCCAGGGACACCAGGCGGGTGTCGGCGAGCGGGGCCAGTCCGTCGGGCGCGGGCACGGACCGCAGGGCACGCAGGACCTCGCCCCGGCCGGGCAGGGGGTCCTGCCGGGCCAGCCGTTCGGCGGCCTGGCCGAGGAGCGCCGCGTAGTCCGCCAGCTCGCGCGGGCTGGGGTCGTCGGCGCCCGGCAGGGACTCGGCGGCGAGCAGGACGGTGTCGCCGCGCCGGTGCACGGCGACACGGGGCTCGTGCTGCCCGGCGGGGTCCTCGTCCTGGCGTTCGGCGGTCTCCGCGTCGGCGGCGGCCCGCACGACGGCCAAGGCCCTGGCGAGCGTCCTCGCAGGGGTGTCCGCCCCGGCGCCGTGGCGAGCCCGGAGTTCGGCCGCGGCCTCGTCGGCGGTCATCACCCGGCCGACGGCCTCGACGATCTCGGTCAGCTCGGTGCGGACCGGGGCCAGCCAGTCGGCCTCGGTCCACCTCCTGATCTCGTTCCGGTGGTGGCGGGAGACGGAGGTCTGCTTGATGCCCAGATGGTCGGCGATCCGGGCCTGTACGGGCCAGGCGCCGAGCGGGGACAGCCCGCCGTCATCCAGGGGCAGGCCCAGGGTGAGGCGTACGACGTCGGCACGGTGGGAGCCCTTGCGGCCCGGCTCCGGGACCAGGAGCGCCGCCATGTCGTCTATCGACAGGATGCGGGTCTCGTCGGAGCCGGGGGCAGCCTGCGGCGAGGCCCCGGCGTCGGACGCCTGCCGGCGGGGGGGCGCGTAAGGCGCCGCCGGGCGCAGCGCTGTGGCCCACTGCTTGCGGCGCCGGTTGAGTTCCTTGCGGACCAGGGCGCCCGCGCCGCGCGCCTTGGAGATGGCGTACGGCTGGATGTCCAGCAACTCCCCGACCGTCGTCGCGCCCAGTTGGCCGGCCACCGACACGGCACGCGGCGAGAGGCCGGCGGCATCCAGCGGCGTCGTCGGGCCGGCCGCCGCAGCGGCCCGGTCGCGGGCCTCCTCCGGATCGTCGGACGAAGCCCCCACGGTGGAGGGAGTCGTGGCGGGCGCGGTCGCGTCGGCAGCACGGAACACCTCCCGCCAGACGTCCCACATCTGCCGCAGCGTGTCGAAGCGCTGTTCGGTGTCACGGTGCAGCGCCCGCTGGAAGAAAGCGGTGAGTCCCTCGCGCAGCGCGGGCTCGAACAGCTCGGTGGCGACGTGAAGTTCGGCCGACTCGTTGGTCAGCGGGTCGAGCTGCCCCTCGCCCCACAGCGGACGCTCACCACTCGCCATCTCGTGGAGGGTGACCGCGGCGGCGTACCGCTCCGCGTGGTCGTCGTAGTGGGCGCGGCGCATCGAACCGAGGAACGGGTCGAGATAGCCGCGCGTGCCGGCCTTCACGTCCCGGTCGGAGGCGTCCGTCAGGGAGAAGTCGAACAGCTTGAGCTGCCAGGTGCGGTCCTTGCGGCGCTGGATGCCGAAGTTGTCCGGCTTGATGTCGCGGTGGCGCACGCCCTGCGCGGCGAGCTGGTCCAGGGCATGGAACAGGTCGTCCGCGAAGCGCTCCAGCTCGTGGTAGGTGAGCCGCCCCTTGCCGCGCAGTCGCTCGCCGAGCGACTGCGCGCCGGCGTACTCCAGCTCCAGGACGGTGCGCCCGCCGAGCTCCCGCAGCCCCTCGCCGCGCAGCTGGACGACGGAGCCGCCGCCGACCTTGCGCAGCGCCCTCTCCTCGGCGCGGAGCCGCCCCGCCTTCTCCTCGTCGAGAGCGACCTTGAAAACGTGCTCGTCGACCTGGGTACGGCCGTCCTCGTCCTCCGTGGCCCGCTCCACGAGCAGGGCGCGTGCGGTGGCGCCGGTGCCCAGGACACGGCGTACCGTCCATTCCGCGTCGAGCGCCTGCCCGGGCGCCGCTTCGAGCGGGTCGACGCAGGCCGCCGCCGGTGTGTCCGGGAGGATGCTGGCGCGTTCCGCCTCGTCCAGCAGGTCCAGGAACGCCTCGGCCGAGCCGAGCCGCTCGTTGACGTCGGCGCGGGTCGCCCGGAAGACCAGGTCGTCGAGCGTGTCGGGCAGGCCGTCGGTCACCGCGAACAGGCGCAGGCCACCGTCGCCGCGGAGCCGTTCGGCGAGGTCGCTGCGCTGGGTGGCCGGCGGACGGCCGGTGAGGATCAGGTAGGCGACCGCGCCGAGGCCGAAGATGTCCAGGTCGGCCGGGTCCGCGTACGGCTGGTCCGACTCGGGGGCGAGATAGACCCGGGCCGCGTCCTCGATCAGGGCGGCGTCGAGGGCGGAACCGCCGATGGAGCGGAAGAACGTGGCGTTGCTGTCGAAGTCCCGCGCCGCCGTCTGCCAGTCGGTGATCCGCAGCTCCGGAGCCGTCCCGTCGGCCCGGAACGACACGTACACGGAGCGGGCCGCGAGTGCCCGGTGGTAGAGCGAGCGGTTGTGCGCGTAACGGACCGCCTCGGCGAGCTGCCGGACCAGGTCCAGACGGATCTCGGGCGTCAGTCTGCCGCCGTAGGTGTCCAGGTACTGATCCAGGCGGAGATCACCGTGGCGATGGCGGAAGAGGATCGCCGGTCCGCCCTGGTGCTCGCGGTAGTCGAGCGCGTCGACGATGCCGCGGTGGGTGATTCCCTGCAGCACCTGGTACTCGCGGCGCGCGGCCCGTTCGGTGGCCCTGCGGGCCGCCTCCGTCGCCATCTGGCTCACCAGATAGATGCGGACCCGGCCCTCCTCCTGGACGAGGCCGTCGTCCCGGGTGGCCAGGCGGTCCTCCCAGGACGGTCCGGCATCCAGCGGGTGCGACTCCATCTTCCAGGCGTCACCGAAGCGGAGGTGGGCCGTGGACTGGCGGATCCCGATCGCCTTGAGCAGCTGTGGCAGGGTGTGCCGCGAGAACTCCGGCGTGATGCGCCGGTCGGGACGGTCGGGGGGCAGACCGAGGAAGTCCTGCCAGATCCGCTTCAGGCCGCTGCCGCCGTCGTCACGGCCGTAGACCTTGATCTGCTGGACCTCGTCCAGGTGGCTTTCCAGGTCGGGTGACGAGAGAAACACGGCGGGTTCGACCCGCGGGACGACTCGCTCGGAGAGGCCCAGTCTGCGGGCCGCCCACTGGAGCTGGCTCTTCAGCTCCTTGGACTTCAGGTCGGTCAGGTGCAGGGGGTTGTTGATGGTCCGCATGCGGTCGGGGCCCTGGAAGTTCCAGGTCGACCCGGTGTTGCGGAGCTGCCCCGGATGCCCCTTGATCTCGACGAGGAAGAGGCCGGCGGGAACGGCGACCAGCAGATCGCACTCGTTGACACGGCCGGACATCGCAGTGAAGGAGAACGTGGCCCAGGCGCGGAACGGCTCGGCCTGCGGCATGAGTCCCCGCACATGGTCCAGCGCGTCCTGCTCCCACGGGTACGGCGAGGGGCGCTCCTGGAACCACTGCCGGGCGGGACGCGGCGGGCCCGGCTTGGGCGCACCGGGCCTCGGTGCCGACGTGTCTGACTGAGCTGTCACCGTCCGGCCTCCCCAGGCTTTCCTCACGGACCACGTGTAAAAGTGCCTGGTCGAGCCTATCGCGAGGGGGAGCGGCCGAAACCGGTTTGTGGACGGAGACCGAGCGGCCGTCCGGCTCGGATACGTGCCGTCTTCGCCGGGCACCGGCGACATCTCACACCCGGCGCGACACCCGCAGCCGGCCACGACGCATGCAACAGCCTCTATCTCGGATGACGGCAGATCTGCGGGAGCCGTGATGACTTCAGGAGCATGTCGAGCGACGCAACCCCTTCGTTGTGGAAGGCTGATCCCGATGCGCCCGGCATGAGTCGGCGCAGCGCGTGGGTCGCGATGTCGGCAAGGGTGGCTCCGAGGTCGCCGCCCAGGTCGATGGGAAACGTGCCGATGAGGTTGACCTCGCGATCGTCCCACTCGTCGATGTGTTCCGAGAGAAAGTCCACCGCCACTTTCTGCCGACGGGCAAGAAGGAGCAGCTCGCAGGCGTGCACGGCGTCGTGGAGATCAAAGTGGAGGCGGGCTGTGATGCGCGAGGGCCCGGGCCCGGGCTCCTGGCAGGTGATGACGAGCTCGTCGGCGTCTCGGCTCTTGGCGGTGACGCCCAGCTGCATACCGCCGCGGGCGAGCAGTTCCTGCGCTGCCCGTTGTTCGCGTTCGTCGTGCAGGGCGATCGACCACCATGGAAGCGGGCCCCAGGTGCCGTGCGTCGCCGCGTGCTCAGGGAAAGGGGTGAACAACTGGTACCGCCGCTCCAGCAGATGTTGTTGGAAGGTGACGAGGCAACTGTCCTGGAAGTGTTCGTCCCGGCTGCGCTCGCGCAGCAGCTCGTATTCGACAGCGCTCATGCCCTCTACAGCCAGGGCGATCTGCTCCAACTGCTCTTGGATGATCTCTGCGGCACGCTCAAGTACACCGCGGAACTCGTCGCCGGGAGGTGCTTGATCGAGGAGACGACCCAGAGCACGCTGCGCGGCCTGGCAGCGAGCGAGATCTCCGCCGAGGCTCACCAGGTGGCGAGCCTTGAGAATGCTCCAGGGGCGGGTGGACATCCACCGATCCCAGGCACGGTCGCCCCCAAGCCGGCCAAGCGCCATGGCTCCGACGTTGCCGACACGGAAGTCCGGCTCGCCCTTCAGCCTCTTCCACACGTCGGGGTATGCCTCCAGTGGAGAGGACGGCAGCGCCGAGAGGGCCGCGTGGACACGAGAGTCCGTGCTGTGCCACAGCTCCTTGAGTTCGTGTTCCACACGTGTGCGAGGCATTGTGCGGCCTCGTTGGGCTGCCCAGTACTCGGTGAGGAGCATATCCGTGCTCTCCGGGCTCCAGGAGAGCAGCCCCAGGCCGTCGAGAACCACGACGGTGGTAGCCAGCCCGTCATGCTCAAACCCGAAATGCACCTTGGCGATCAGTTCGTTGAGCTCATCGCCGTCAGGGCCGGGCGCTGTGAAAAACGGACTGGTGGCGAGCCAGTCACGAATCCTCGCCCTGCCCTCCCCCCGGGCGAGCCGGGCGGCGATCCGTGCAATCAGCAGGGAGCCGATGAGCCCGTGATCACCGAAGTCGGAGCGCATTCGACCCTTATCAAGTGTTGGAACATCCCGCACATGCCAGAGCAGCCCTTCCTGGATGGCGCGGAACCACTCCTCTCTCAGAGCCGCGAGTGTGGGCTTCTCCCGAGGCCGTTTCCATTTGTTCCGGAACAGCGCGATGGCGTGTCCGTGGTTACCGGCCCGTTGCTGAGGTACCGGCATGCCTTTTGCGGCCAGTTCGCGGCGGACGTGCCGGTAGAGGGAGTCCATGTCGAGTGGGTCCGACACCTCTGGAATGCCCTCGGAAACGGCTCGCACCAGTTCACCGGTGAACGCGGTGAAGGACGCACCTACGGGAGCCATGGCCGCCCGCGTCGCGGCTGAGGCGGTCATGACACAGGTGCCCTCGATGGCAGTCTGGTCCGCGAACTCATCCGAGCCGCCCATGTATCCCTCCAGCGCGGCGCCGCTGTAGCAACAGTCGAGGATCACGACCTTTCTGGGCGCCACGCTTTCCAGCACTTCAGCGCGGAGATCGCTGTACGCCACTGACTCGTACAGCTTCCGTCCCTGCTCGGAATGTCCCAGTGCAAGGTAGAGAGATCCATCGTGTGACGGCATGCCGTGGCCAGCGAAGTACACCACCAGCGTGTCTGTCGCCTCGCTCGCCGCCTGGTATACCGCATCGAGCACGTCCTTACGGTCAGCAGGGTTACGCACCGTCACGCAATGATTAGTAGGCAGGCCCCCAGCCTGCGGAGACGTGAACAGCTCCGCCAGCCTGACGAGGTTGTTGTGCACTGCCGGCAGGTCCTGGAAGCTCTGGTACTTGTCCGCGCCGATCAGCACCACACGGGTTCCGCCGGGGTTGGGCAGGCCCATCACCGATTCCCGAAGCTCGACGGAGCCGACTGCTGTCCCGTACCAGTGGCCTCCGGGTCTCCGCCGTGAGGCTCGGAAGCCAACAGCTCTCCGACGCGGCGCAAAGTGTCGCCCGAGGTATCGTGCACGGTCACTGTCATACCGCCGCGCTCGAAGGTCACGGCCCCCCGCTGCGAAGGACGGGCTGTTCGCCAGGCGACCACGACGTTCACCAGCAAGCTTGCCGCAGCAATTCCATTGCTGACGATCATGTTAATGATCTCGCCTGCGCTCATGCGCTCAGAGGCTTCGGAGGCTCGTGCCAGTTCGAACTCCATGTGAGGCCGGAGTTCACGATCCTGCCGCAGCCAGTAGTACAGATCATGTGTCGCCGCGTCGTCGCCCTGCGTATCGACCGTGATCTGAATCTCCACGGCATCTCCCCCCTGTTGCCTCTGCTGCCCGGCGCTCACGGCAAGAAGTGGATACGGAGCCGTCACTCCTGCCGCAACTCTCAGCCCAGAGAGCAGAATACGTCCCAACTGGTCGTCACACGCATGCCGTTGATGCATGCCCCACGCTGCCGACTACGCTGCGTCAACGACCTCAGCGACAGCCGCCATCCGAAGCAGGCGCTCCAGCTCCTTCCGCCCGCGCCTGATCAAGTCGAAGGCGACCACCGGATCCATGTCCGGCGGCAGTGGGGTATCGGTGAGGACGTCCGTAAGGGTGTACCGGCCAAGCAGCCACCGCTGCAGTGCGCGCCAGTCGGCACCACGGTCAAGAGGTAGGTCATCTGCCCATGGCAATGCCTCGTACCGGGTGTCGTCGGTGCCGTTAGCGTGGAGCAGCCCGCAGCGGCGCACGAGGCACGGGAAGCAGACACCGCAGTTGGCGATAGGAGGGCCACCGCTTCGGCGGGATGGCGGCTTGCCGCAACTCAAGGTGGACTCCAGGTCGGACGTAGTGAGGCCCGCATCACGCCCGACCTTGCATACCTCGCCTTTCGTCAGCCGTGCCAAGGGGTTAACCACCTGCACGGTGCTCTTTGTGTCACTCACGGCAGTTACCAGGGCGTTCAGACTGCTCAGTGTCCGCGGGTGCACGGAACGCGTGGAGCAGGCTGCCGAACGCGCTGCTGTCAGAGGCGGATTGAGGGCGAGCTGGCCGTTCTCGGGGATGTGGACGGTACCCACTCCGTGCGCGGCGGCGGCGCGGATCGCGCCCGCCGCGTACAGCAGACCACGTGTGCGGGAGGAGGTCTCCAGCCGTGTTCCCGAGCCGTCGCCCGCTGGGGTCTGGCTCATCGGTAACAGCAGCACCGGCCGCGCTCCGTCCAGTCGCTCGACGGCCTTGTACACCCGCTGCTGGAGACGCAGCAGACCGATCTCGCGGAACATCACGAGCAGGAGCGGTCGGGATTCGTTGGCGCGCGAACGGGTGGCAGCCCAGCTGAGGGAATCCAGTCCACCGGAGAACAAGGCGACTTCCGATGCACGCGGGTCGTCGGGAGAGACCATCGCCTCCTCGACGTAGTGACCGGTGAGGGGCCGGAAATCCACGTTCCAGAGGTCCCCGGTGAGGACTTGCAGGAGGGCAATGAGGTGGGTACGGACAGCCGTGCTTCCCCACCGCTCGTATTCCGTGACGGGCACGGCGAGGCTGATACGGCGGGTCCACCGGTCCTGCGCTCCGGTCCGGCGTACGTACTTGTCGGCGATGAACGCGGCCCTAGCGACGCGGAACAGATCCTCAGCCCACTCGGGGACAGGACCGGGCAGGTGGTGCCGGCCGGTGATGCGAACCTCCCGTTCCTGGAAGGCGTCCTCGCCGATCTCCGTCCAGCGGTCGCCAGGGGGTCGATCGCCCCTGGGGCCGCGCCACCACAGGAAGGCTTCGGAATCGGTCACGCCGCAGCTCCCTCTTCGCCGGTGATCTCCTCGGTGATCAGGCCAAGCACCTTTCCGACCGCCCGCGGCACCAGCAACTCGGCGATCTTGGGCAGCGCGGCCGACGGATCCTCCACAGCGCCCACCACCAACTGCGCGGTTTCCAGAGCCTGTGCAGAGCCCGTCGCTTCGACGGACTCCTCGCAGGGATTCGGCACCAGGTCCACCACCTTCTCCGCGACCCAGTCGGCGATCCTGCCTTCCGGATCGGTCGCAATGAGCACCGGGACCGCCAGCTTGACCTGCTCAGCGACAACGGACCTGAGGAACTCCCCCACCATGTCGGCGAAGAAAACCTGGTAGAGGTCGCACAGGATGTCCCAGGCGAAACCGCTGCCCGATGCGCCTCCATCTATCGCGTCGGCCATTTCGGGATGTCTGTCACGGACATCCCGAACCGCCGCTGCCACCCCTCTGCGCACCGCGGCGTCGGCGAGCGTGCCGCCATCTCCGCCGATTTCCGAGACGAGTCGTGCGACGAGTACATCCGTCGACTCCGCGCCCTCGGTGGCCAGCGAGCCCAAAGCCCCGGCGAGCCGTTCACCGGCCGCACAGGCCGTGTCGTACAACCCGAAAGCCGATCGATCGGCACGGAGCGTTTCGTGCAGGGCACGCAGATGGTCGGCGGCGATCTCCTCCAGCCGCTGATTCGCGTTGCGCGAGTCCTCTCGCCAGCGCGCCAGCCGCCTCGCAGCAGAGCTCCACTGGTCGCCGCTCGGCCCCTTCCATGGCGTGGATGTCCCCACAGCGCCCCCAACCCGATGGTGTACCGCCCCGCTCCTCCAGCCATGGCATCAGACCGGACGATTCGCAGGTAGAGCTGAACTCGGCCAGCGCGGCGCGGACCGGCCCGGCGATCAGTCGGCCAGAAATTTCACCTTCTGTGACACACGCGCTGGGAGTGCGACCAGACGTAGCGCCGAGTCACGGACATCGCGCAGGCCCGCTCCAGGGCAGGTCAGGGGCTGACAAAATTGATCCTTGTGCCGCGTTTTGCGCCTCCTATGGAACGCTAGGTCAGTTACGCATGACGCAGCGGAGGGTCAATCTGCTCGCGGCGATCGGCCTCCGTGGACACGACGCGGAGGGCGGACTCGGCAGTCGCTGGCTGAGGTCCCGCTGGGAGCCATCTGGGAGCCAACCCGCTCCCCGAACCCCTTCCAGGCCACGCGACACCAATTAAGTCCAACGCTCTGACCTGCTGAAACGCCATCGAAGCTGGCAGGCTCACCAACCGAACCTCATTCGGGACGAAGAGGTCGTGGGTTCAAATCCCGCCACCCCGACAGAGAAACACCAGGTCCGCAGCCTTCTCACGTGAGTAGGCTGCGGACCTGTTTCGTCTTCCCGCACCCTGATGACACAGTCACCTGACGCGGGCAACAGGCTCCCCGTCGGGGCCCTTCAAGGCCGACCGGAGACGGCGTCCAGCGCCCGAGGGCCCCGGGTGAGAGAGCCAGTGGTGCTCGCTATCCCCACGTCAGGCTCTCGGCGAAGTCGGCGACCTCGGCGACCATCGCGGAGATGAACTCCGACGCGTCCTGAGCGTTGCCCGGCCGAGGCCGGAGGGCACCTTCCGCCACGGCCGGGGTCAGGAAGGCGGTGGTGTCGGGCACGGTCGGCGGCAGGGCCTGGGCGTGGTGGAGGATGAGCATGTCGGCCACCAGGCAGGTCACCTCTCCTTCCGTCGTTCGTCCGATCCAGACCGGGTACGAGCCGTCGCCCCTGCCGCTGCGGTAGGCGATCAGGTTGGTCTCCGTGTCGGGGGCGCTGGTCTCCCCCGGTTCACACCCGTGCTCGCACGCTGCGGCCAGGACGTCACGCCCTGCCGCGTCGAGGAACGCCCCCATGCCGCTGTCCACTCCGAAGCCGTAGAACTCCCCCTCGCCCAGCAATCGCGTGTCCTGATCGGGCCGGACGGCGAGTTCCCAGCTCACGGTGGACTTGTCGAGGACGCTCAGCATGGCGGCGGTGTTCTCGCCCCACCCCTTGCCGTCCCACTCCATGGTGGCGATCAACACGGGATACTCGCCCGGCGGCACCGGCACGGTGAAGGGTTCGTCAACGTCGCTGAGAGTGCCGGGGTCTGCTGCTATGACCGAGCCGGTGGAGAGCCGCAGGACACCAGCCGTCTGCGGAGCGGTGACGGTCGCCGTGCCGGATTCTTCGGCGGCGAAGCGACTGCCCGGGGTGAACAGGGCCTCCAGATGCCGGGGGCGAAGTCCCCTCGGAGCGGACCATGCTGCGGCCGGGGATGCGGGCTGTTCCTCATGGGCAGCGGGCGTGGGAGACAGGGTGACGTCCGTTGTGAAGCCGAGCATCCGTCCGTCGGCGTACGCCGTCCAGTCGCCGAATTGCGCACGGCGCAGGGTCCGGTGCTGTTCGGGGAGGTCCCGGACGGTGCTCAGGCTGCCGCCGTGGTGCAGTTCGACATGCGCACTCTCGCCGCCGGGCCTGGCGGTGAGGGTGAAGTGCCAACCGTTCTCCGGGAACTCGGGCTCGTCAGCGGACGTGTGGCGCCACTCCTCGTAGCGGCGCAGGTGCAGCCGTCCCGCCGTCAACTCCCGGTAGTCGTAGCCGCGGACGCGTCGTTGCTGTGCATCGAAGAGGAACACTCCGAGGTAGTGGTCGCTCCAGCTCACCTGGAGCAGCGCCCGCTGCCGGCCCTCGCCGCCGAGCAGCACCGCGTACGGCTCTCCTGCCCTGTCGCGTTCGCGCGCCCGGTCCTCACTCATCACCCCCGCCGGCAGCCGCGTCCGCGGATTCCATCCCGCGCAGTAGACGACGTCGATGTCGATCCTCGAACGCATGAGTCTCCCTCTGGCTCCAGCGGCCGCCACACCATAACCGGCACCTCCGACAGCGAGGCATGGCCTCGTCCCGGCCGGCGGAGACGATGGTCCGCCCGGTGCCGCGCGGGCAGACGGGTTCACGTCCCGCCACCCGGAGAGCGCAGTGGATCAGCGTGCGCCCGTGTGATCCGGGCGTGTGACGTCTGCGGGGGCAGCTGCGCTGGGTAAGTGCCGTCCGTCGATCAGGACAGTGGCAGTGACGAGCACTGTGCCGGACCGCTGGGTTCGTCGTGCCTGCGGCGGAGCTCACCGTCGGACAACGCCCTCATGAAGGAAGCGAACGACCACGTGCTCGTTCGGTTGCCGGCGCCCGTTGTCCTGAGCGGCGCCGAGGTGTGCGCCTCGGCGCCCTGTGCGGTGGTGATCATGGCGCCGGGTCGCGTTGTGTGATGATGCGCGGACAGTGACCGGCCCTGGGGAGGGGCCGGGGCGGGTGAGAAGGGCGGGGCCCGACGTGGGCAAGGGCGGGGAGTCCATACCGGACGAGGAGTGGGAGCGCTTCCTTCGTGACGCCGAGGCGGGGACCGGGGGTGCGCCCGAGGAGCCGTCGGCGCGGGCCCGGATGGTGGCGCGGCGGTTGCGGGAGGAGAGCGGGCCGCCGGAGCCGTGGCGGGGCCACCAGCCGGCCCGGCGGCGAGGAGGCAAGGGCTGGTACGTCGTCGGTCTGCTGGTCGCGGTCGCTCTGGTGGTGGTGGCGTTGGATCCGGGGCGGGTGGCCGGGTGGTTCGGGGGAGGAAGCGGAGGCGGGGAGGGTGCGCCGCTCGGTGTGGAGTCGGCGCGTCCGGATCAGCCGCCGCCGACGGCGGCGTCCGCTCAAGGTCCCACTCCGGAGCAGCCGTTCCGGGGGTCGCCCGCGGCGCAGTGGGGTGACGGGACGGCGGGGATCGGGATGCCCGAGGCGCGGGCGACCGGTTGGATGAGCAAGGGGCAGGTCGCCCAGGCCCTCGAGAAGACCCGCGACTTCCTTGCCGCGTCCAGTCTGGATCCCGGTGTGCTGCGCGGGGAGCGGCCGGAGAAGGCGATCGCGTCGATCAATCCCCATCAGCGGGATGTGCGGGACTACCTGGCGGCAGCGTTCCGCGCGCCCAGCCGGGAGAACGATCCCCTGCTGCTGTTCAGCCGGTTCGAGGCGGCGGAGGTCCGGCTGGTCGGGGACGTGGTGAAGACGCGGGGGCGGATCACGTACCGGGAGGGCAGGCTCGGGGCGGTGGAGGTGACCACGGATGTCACCTACGTGTATCCCGTGGTGCGTGCCGCCGCGGGCAGCGACGAGGTGGTGCGCACCATCGTGCGCCGCGAGGTCGTGATGAGCTGGGACGACCCGGAGAAGGTCTTCGTCGAGCCGGGTACGTTCTCCCTCGTCTCCTACAAGGTGGACTCCACCAACGGCGGCTGCGACACCTTCACCGGCTACCTCACCCCCGAGTTCGGCGCGGAGCGCGCGACCTCGCGCCCGGGGGACGGTCCCGCGGTCGACCCGTACGACCGGAGCACGTCGATGGAGACACGCATGCGGGAGGCCGGCGACGCGGGGTGCGGGACCGCCACCCGGTCCTGAGGGGGCCGCCCGGGTGGCCGGCTGTCAGTGGCAGTCGAAGCGCCAGTCCCAGGGGTGGCCGGGGCACTGCCGGCAGTGGAAGAAGTAGACGCCGCCGCAGTCGCCCAGCTGGATGTCGCCGGTGATGGTCAGCAGGTGTTCCATGCGGTGTCCGCTCGCGCAGTCCGGCCAGTCGGCGGGTTGCGTCCAGGCGGGCCAGCCGCCGGCCTTCGTCGCGATGATGTGGGAGCCGGGGGGCCGCAGGGAGCCGTCCGCGGGCACCGGGAGACGGCATCCCCCGGTCTCCCGCATGTCCTCGGGCAGGTCGTGCGGGCTCGGGAAGTCCTCCGCGGTGGTCGGGGACAGGGTGGAGGGTTCCGGCATGTTGTCCTCGTCGTACTCCCCCTCGCCCGCCTCGGGGATATCGGACAGCAGCCCGCCGGCGGTGACCTCCGCCTCGTTGCGCCAGTAGAGCCGGGGCAGCACCAGCCCCTGGGGGTCCTCCTCGTGGATGAGCGCGCACCACACCAGTTGCAGCAGGTCCTTCCCCTCCGGGAACTCCAGCCCCGGTACGTCACGGGCGAAGAGCTGAAGGACCGGCACCATGGGCACCGCGCCCGGGACGATCTCGGTGTGGTTGCGCGGGTCGGACCCGTACGTCCAGTGGCCCTCCTGCGCGCAGTACGGCCACGGCTCGTCCGCGGGCCACAGCGGCTTGCCTCCCAGCGAGCTCTCCCGCACACCGGGATCGCCGGGTTCCGGGTCGAGGAGGGTGGTGTGCCGGGCGAGGTCCGCGTACTCCGGTATCGGGGTGCGCGGATTCCTCGCGGGCGGCTCGGGTACGTCTGCGGGCATCGTGGCTCCTCAAGCGCGCAAAGATCGACGGGATGTCGCGGGCACGCTAGTACGGGGCACCGACAGCCGACGGGGTGGATTACGGGGAGGGAGGGGAGTGACGTAGGGTGCCGTCGGTCATGGCCCGTAGGGGCACTCACTTCTTGCAGGGGGACGGTCATGGGCGGCGCCGCGCGCATGGGGCACACGCCGTTGCCGGGGATCGGTGTGCGGTACGACCTGGCCACGCGGGAGGGGCGGCGGCTGTCGGTGATCGCGCATCTCGACGGGTCCCGGACGCTGAACACCTACCGCACGGACGCCCCGGACGCCACCGCGCTGTCGCTGCGGATGACCGCCGAGGAGGCGGGGGCGGTGATAGACGCCGTGATGCCCGCCCACCACAGCCCGAACCTGCTGGCGACGGCCGAACTGGGCCTGGTCGCCGAGCGGGTCGAACTGCCGGCGGGGTCGTACTGGAGCGGGCGGCCGCTGGGGGACACCCGGATGCGTACGGACACCGGTGTGTCCGTGGTCGCGGTACTGCGCCGGTCCGAGGCCGTCCCGTCGCCCGGGCCGGACTTCCGGCTGGCCGGCGGTGACACCCTGATCGTGATCGGCACCCGTGAGGGTGTCGGGGTGGCCGCCGGGATTCTCGGCCGGGAGTGACGCTCCGGGCCGGTCCGGGCCGGTCAGGCGTGGGCGTGGGTGGCGGGTTCCGCGCGGTCCTCGTCGGCGGGGTCGGCGGGGTCCGCCGCCGGGCGGGCGGCCGGGCGGGCGGCCGGGCGGCGGACGAGACGGCGGGCCAGGGGTTCGGTCCAGCGGGCGGTGAGCGGGCCGACGACTACCAGGAGCAGCACGTACGCCGTGGCCAGGGGGCCGATACGGGGCTCGACGCCGACGGCGAGGCCCGCGATGACGATGGAGAACTCGCCCCGCGCGACCAGGGTGCCGCCCGCGCGCCAGCGGCCCGCGCCGCGGATTCCCGCACGGCGTGCCGCGTACCAGCCGGTGGCGATCTTCGTGAGTGCGGTGACGACGGCGAGGAGCAGGGCCGGCAGCAGGACGGGCGGGATGTCGGCGGGGTCGGTGGACAGGCCGAAGAAGACGAAGAAGACGGCGGCGAACAGGTCCCGCAGCGGGGTGAGGAGGCTGCTCGCGCCCTCGGCGACCTCGCCGGACAGGGCGATGCCGACGAGGAACGCGCCGACGGCGGCGGAGACGTGCAGTTCCTGGGCGAGGCCGGCGACCAGGAGGGTCAGGCCGAGGACGACCAGCAGCAGCATCTCCGCGTTGTCGGAGGAGACCGCTCGGCTGATCAGCCGGCCGTGGCGCAGGGCGAGGTAGAGGACCGCGCCGACGGTGCCCAGCGAGATCAGCAGGGTGACGGAGCCGCCGGCCAGGCCGGCACCGGCCAGCAGGGCGGTGAGGATCGGCAGGTAGACGGCCATGGCGAGGTCCTCGATGACGAGGACGCCGAGCACCACGGGCGTTTCGCGGTTGCCGAGCCGGCGCAGGTCGCCGAGGACCTTGGCGATGACGCCGGAGGACGAGATCCAGGTGACGCCGGCCAGCGCGACGGCGGCCACCGGGCCCCAGCCGAGGATCAGTGCCGCCACGGCGCCGGGCACCGCGTTGAGGACGAAGTCGACGGCGCCGGAGGGGTATTGGGTCTTGAGGTTGGTGACCAGTTCGGAGGCGCTGTACTCCAGGCCGAGCAGGAGCAGCAGCAGGATGACGCCGATCTCGGCGCCGGTGGCGGTGAACTCCTCGCTGGCCCGCAGGGGGAGGATGCCGCCCTGGCCGAAGGCGAGTCCGACCAGGAGGTAGAGGGGGATGGGTGAGAAGCCCATGCGTCCGGCGAGGCGGCCCAGCAGGCCCAGGGCGAGAATGATCGCGCCGAGTTCGATGAGCATGGCGGCGGTGTTGTGCACGGGCGTCGGTCCTCCGGTTCGGTGACGGCGGCGTCAGTGCCTGGTGATGGCGGGAAGTGGCTGCGGGAAGCAGCGGCGGCAGTCGAGGGCTGGGCGGCGGCGAGGCGGCGGCGCCCGGGCGGGCAGGGCCCGTCGTCGGCGGAGCGGCGGTCCGCGTTCGGAGCAGGGGGTACCCGGTGGTGTGCGCGGTGGCTGCTGCGGGCCGGGGTGTCAGGCGCCGGTGAGGGCGGTACCCGGTTCGGGGACGCTGTCGCGGGCGGTGTTGTCGATGCGTACGGGCCGGTGCGTGGCACGTCGGTGCATGTCACGTTCCCCTCGTCGCATCCAAGATCCGCTTCTCGCGAACTGAGCACATGGCCGCTCAATGGAGCGCCTGGGCTCGGTTAAGAAGTTTACCGTACGGCGAAATACTTATACATCGCATTCGCATGGTTATCCGGCGAAAGCATAGGGTCGTCCGTCGCGGAACGCCCGCTTCAGCCGTCGTTCATGCTCGGGGCCCCGTGTTCGCCGAGCCACCGGGCCAGTTTCCCCTGACGGCCGACGGCGCGCAGCCGGCGTTCCGCCGCCTCGCGGGTCAGCGGGGTGGTGATGAGGAGGAGTTCGTCGCCGGCGCGCAGCACGGTCTCCCGGTCGGGGACCAGGGTGGTGCCGTCCCGGACGATCAGGGTGACGACGGTGGGCGGCGGCAGGCGCAGTTCGAAGACGGCGACGCCGTGCAGCCGGGAGTCCGGCGGGATGGTGACGGTGAGCAGGTCGGCGTCCAGGACGTCCAGGGGCGCGGTCTCCACCTGGATCTCGCGCAGCGCCCCCGTTCGGACCAGCCCCAGGCGCCGGGCCGCGGCGGGCAGCGTCGGGCCCTGGATGAGGGTGAACATGATGACGAGGACGAACACGATGTTGAGCACGTCGCGGGCCCCGTCGACCCCCGCGACGATGGGGAACGTGGTGAGCACGATCGGCACCGCGCCGCGCAGGCCCGCCCAGGAGATGAACGTCTGCTCGCGCCAGGGGATCCGGAACGGCAGCAGGCACAGCACGACGGAGACCGGGCGGGCGACGAGCAGCAGGACCGAACCGATGACCAGGGCCGGGATGATCGCGGAGGTCAGTTCGCTGGGGTCGACCAGCAGGCCGAGCATGACGAACAGGCCGATCTGCGCCAGCCATCCGACGCCCTCGGCGAAGGACCGGGTGGCGGCACGGTGCGGGAGCTGGGCGTTGCCGAGCACCAGGCCGGACAGGTAGGCGGCGATGATGCCGCTGGCGTTGACCGCTCCGGCGGCGGCGAAGGCGATGACGCCGAAGCCGACCGTGGCCAGCGGGTAGAGCCCGGTGGCGGGCAGGGCGATGTGGCGCAGCGCGGTGACGCCCAGGAGTCCGATCAGCACGCCCAGGGTGCCGCCGACCGTGAGCTGGAAGAACAGGTTGCCCACGAGGGGGCCGGGGCTCGGCAGGTCCGAGGTGGCGGTGGAGAAGACCAGGACCAGGATGATGGTCGGGGCGTCGTTGAAGCCGGACTCCGCCTCCACCAGTCCGCGCAGTTTCTCCGGCAACGGCAGCGCGCGCAGGACGGCGAACACGGCGGCGGCGTCGGTGGACGAGACGATCGCCGCGAGCAGCAGCGCAAGCTGCCATTCCATGCCCAGCAGGAAGTGCGCACCGGCCGCGGTCACCGCGACCGAGAGGGCCACTCCCACGGTGGCGAGCACACCGGCGGGGGCCAGCTGGCGCCGGACGTCGTCCCAGCGGGTGCTCAGGCCTCCCTCGACGAGGATCAGCCCCAGCGCGGCGGTCCCCAGCGCCTGCGCGAGCTGTGCGTCGTCGAACTCCAGGCCGAGCCCGTCCTCGCCGGCGATCACACCGACCGCCAGGAAGAGCAGCAGGCTCGGCAGGCCGACGCGGTGGGCGGTGCGGGCGGCGGCGATGCTGGCCAGCAGGACGGCGCCGCCGATCAGCAGCGTCACGTACAGCTCGGACAGGGTCATCGAACGGTCCCCGTGCGGTGCGCGGCCCCGCGGTCGGCGACGGTGCGGCGGCCGGTCGCGACGTGCGCGGGCGGCCGCTCCCCGGCGTCAGAACCGGCGCCGGTCGCGGCGGTACCGCATCCCGCGGTGCGGGTCGAACATCTCCCCGGCGGTACCGGCCAGGACCAGCCCGGCGGCGATGAGCAGCCCGTGGGCCAGGGCGATGCCGGTACCCAGCACGGCCAGCGCGACGGCGAGCAGCAGCCAGGCCCGGGCGGAGCGGTACTCGCGGGGCCGGCAGGGGCGGCCGTGTCCGAGGCCGTGGGCGAAGCGTGGATCCTCGTGGTGCAGACGGGCCGAGATCTCGCGGAGCCGTGCGTCATCGGATCCGTCCATGGCCCTCTTCTCGGCCGCCGCCTCGCGGCAGGGGGCGGCCGGAAGACGTCGGCGCGGTGTCCGGTGTGATCCATCTGCTCTCCTCTCGCATCCCGTGCCTCCCGATCACACCAGGACGAAGTAGCGCGACCACACATACGCGGCCGCGACGGTGACGGTGACCGCGGTGACGATCGGTCCGTACCGGCTGAACTGCCGGGCGGAGAGGGAGCCCGTCGCCACGACCGGCAGCACCATCAGCCGGTACGGTCTTCCGCGCGCCCGGCGGGCCGCCCGGACGGCGACGTACGCGAAGACGCCGGTGCGTTTCAGCACGGCGGCGAAGGCCGTCACCGCCGGCCACGCGGTGATGCTCACCGCGCACCGCCCGGCGCGGATCCCACCCTTCGGGCGCTCCGGGACGGGTGTTCCCACGCGGCCGCCGAACGGCACAGCAGCAGCACCGACGGGGCCGGGACGGTCACCGCGTCGTTGAGGCCGGGTCGCTGCGTCACTGCGTGCATCAGGGCGCGGGCTCCTCTCGCGGTCCGGCAGCCCGCGCGGTCCGCTCCGTGAGCGGTACCTGATGTGCAGGACGGACGGGGGCAGGCCGGGGAGTGTGTTGATCACACCCTCACCCGGGGGCGGAATCGCGGACCATCGGGGACGACACCCAAATGGTGTGGGGGGCCGACCCGCACGGATTCCGTGAGCCGTGGGTGTCGTCCCCGATGCCTGGCGGGGGCCGGCCGCGTCCGCGCGGCGCCGAGGGGCTCCGCACGGGCCGGCGACGAGCGTACGCCGGTGACCTCGGCCGCCGTCCCTGGTCGCCCGGCGGGAGAGTGCTCAGGGGCGGTCGGGCAGGGTGGCGTCCGGGCGGGTGGGGTCCGGGGCCTGGGCAGCGGGTGCGGTCAGTTCCCGCAGGATCCGGGTCAGGTCGGCCGGGTCGGCGGCGAGGCGGACCGGGGTGCCGGCGTCGTCCAGTTCCGCCACGTGCCAGGTGCCCGGCACCGGGTCGGTGCCGCGGGCGCCCCGCACCTGCCCGAGGGTCAGCCGGGAGACCGGGACCGGGCGGGCCGCGAACCGTCCCGGGCCGGGATGCGGGACCACCGCGGGCGGTCCGCCGCCGCCCACGACGACATGGGTGCCGAAGTGGTGCGGGTTGTAGTCGGTGGCCTCCAGGAAGCGGGCCGGCAGGAAGCGCTCACCGTCCGCCGGCCGGCCGGCGCGCCCCTCGGACCCCGGCGCCCTGGCGGACCCCCCGGGCTCCCCTGCCTCGGCGCCCTGCCCGTCTCCTCCCGGCGGACGGATGCGGGTGGCGCGCCATGCCAGGACCAGCAGGGCGAGGGTGGTCAGGGTGCCCAGCAGCGTCCAGACCGTCGTCGTGGGCGTGGCGAACGGTGCCATGGGGTGCAGGTAGCACAGGGGAAGGAGCCACAGCGCGGTGACGGCGAGGGCCACCGCGAAGGGCAGGGCCGTGGGCAGCGCCTCGTCGTCGGGGCGGTGCCGGCCGCGTATCCGGAGCAGTATCCGGGCGGCGGGGTAGCCCGCACCGAGGATCAGGCCGGCCGCGATCATCACGAAGTCCCCGGCACCGGGTGTGTGGTCCCGCCACACATGACGGTCGCTTGCGACCTCCTTGACCTCGCCGCGCCACACGGTCAGCCGCACGCGGTCGCCCGCACGGAACTCCCCGGCCGCCTCCGAGGACACCGTCAGCCGCTCCAGCGGACGGCCGTCGGTGAAGTACAGCCGGCCGGTCTTCTTCCCGCTCCCCTCGGTCCGTTCGATCACGGCCGGGACGGTGCCGAGGCAGTCGCCGCGGTCGGCCGCCCGCGTCCCGGGCGTGCAGGGGGCGGCCGACTCCCAGGCCCGCCGGTGGGCCCCGGCGCCCGGCGCCTCCCACACCAGGAGGCCCGCCCCCGCCAGCAGCAGCGCGCACGCCGCGAGGGAGCCGAGCCAGGTGCGTCCCGCGGTGCGGGCGGAGACGACGGCGAGGTGGGACGGCCCCGCGGCCTCCGGGTCACCGTGACGGCGGTGCAGTGCGCGCAGCGCGTCCAGCGTCGCCTCGAACTCCCCGGTCCGCGGGGTCCAGGCGTGCGGCAGGGGCAGCTCCCAGCGGCGTCCGTCCCGCAGCAGCACGCTGACGTGCCGGCTCTCCTCACCGCGGGTCAGCTGCGCGTACTTCACCCGGACGCGTACCTGAGCGACCTCGCTCCACGGCACGCTCCGACGGCGCAGCAGGGTGCGGGAGCGCAGCCCGTGCGCGTCGCCGTGGACGGAGGCGGTGGCCCTGTGCAGCGCGGTGAGGCCCACCAGGGCGGACAGCGGAGCCGGCACCAGCCACGCGTCCACACCCGTGGACGCCCGGAGCGCCGCCGCCGACACCGCCCCGGCCGCGCCGAGAGCGGTGAGGAACCACAGGAGGCGCGCCCACCGGGGACGGCAGCTCACTTCGCGGACGTCGACCATGCGGGAAGACTGTCAGCGGGCGGCCCGCACGCGCTTGTGCGGAGTGCGGCAGTCTCGCGGCCGGTCACGTTGCCGGGTGCTCTCATCGTCTGATGTGGTGGTGGTTCGGGGGACCGCCGCCCGGGAAGGATCGACGACATGATCATCTTTGGCACCAAGGGGTATCTGCATCAGCTCGCGATACTGACACTGGTGTGCGCGCAGTGCGGGAACCCGTCCGCGCACACGCTCAGGAAGCGGGTCACGAAGTTCACCCTGTTCTTCGTGCCGCTCTTCCCGGTCTCCACCAAGTACGCCACGCAGTGCACCTTCTGCGGCGCGGAACAGAAGGTGACCCAGGAACAGGCCGAGCAGCTCCAGGCGCAGTCCCTCGGCGGCGGCCAGGCGCAGGGCCGGCCGCACCAGCAGCAGCCGTACCGGCCCTGACGGCGAGGTCTCCCGCGCAGCCGGCCGGGCGTCACCGCGTGTGACGGCCGCGGTCGCCGCCCTAGCCGTTCCCCACCTCGTCGTACGGATTTCGCGGGGCCGGGACCGGTTCGGCCCGGGTGACGTCGATGTAGGGGATCGGGCCGCCGTTGACGGGGTCCTTCGCGCGGCGCGGGGTGTAGGTGCCGGTGATCTTCAGCCAGGTGTCCGGGCGCAGCACCGGCGGGACGTGGCCGGTCAGGGCGACCTTGACCGGGCGGCCGTCCGCGGCACAGCAGTTGAGGCTCATGCGGACCAGGTACGGGTCGTCCGTGCCGTTCGCCACCACGAAGCCGGTGATGCTGATCGGGCGGTCGCGCAGGTGCCGGCCGTCGTCGTGGACGGCGCGGGCCGCGTACTCCCCGACCCCGAGGCGCAGCGGCCCCCGCGCGGGCAGTTCGGGGAAGCCGAGGGGTTTCGTCAGGGCCGTACCGGTGTGGGCGGCGCTGTAGGCACCCAGGGGCGGCGGGGTGACCAGGATCAGGGCGAAGAGGGGGAGGGTGAGGAGCCAGGAGACACGGGGCGCGCGGTGCGGCTCCTGCGCGCCGGGCGGGCGCCGCCACTCGTACCGGGCCGTCGCCGCGGCCGTCGCGACCAGCACCGCGCCGGCCAGCAGGAGCAGCGGCCGCAGGCCCGCCTTGACGTACCGCAGGTGGAGGTCGGTCAGACCGGCGTGCAGCACCGTCGCGCCGAGCAGGAACAGCAGGGCCGCCTGGGCCTGGCCGTCGAGCCGTGTCCTCACAGCAGCACCGCTCCCGTCAGGGCCGACACCGTCACGCCCAGGGCGAAGGTCGCGGGGGCGAACCGCAGGGCGAAGGCGCGGCCGAAGGTGCCCGCCTGCATCGCGAAGAGCTTGAGGTCGACCATCGGTCCCACGACCAGGAAGGCCAGCCGCGCCGTCAGCGAGAACTGGGTCAGCGACGCCGCCACGAACGCGTCCGCCTCCGAGCAGATCGACAGCAGGACGGCCAGCACCGCCAGCGCCAGCACCGACAGCACCGGCCGGTCCGCCACCGAGCTGAGCCAGCGCTCCGGCACCACCGCCTTCAGCGTCGCCGCCGCCATCGCGCCGACCACCAGGAAGCCGCCCGCGTGCATCACGTCGTGCCGCACCGCCGCCCAGAACGCCGCACCCCTGCTCCGGCCGTCGTACGCCGAACGGGAGGGCGCACGCAGCAGGTCGGCGCGGCCCAGGCGCTGCCACAGCCAGCCCATCGCGCACGCCACCAGCAGGCTCGCCACCAGACGCGCCACGACCATCCCGGGGTTGCCCGGGAAGGCGACCGCCGTCGCCGTCAGCACGATCGGGTTGATCGCCGGCGCGGACAGCAGGAACGCCAGGGCCGCCGCCGGAGCCACTCCCCTGCGCACCAGCGCGCCCGCCACCGGCACGGACGCGCACTCACACCCCGGAAGCACCGCGCCCGCCGCGCCCGCCACCGGCACCGCCAGCGCCGGACGCTTCGGCAGGGCACGGGCGAAGAACGACGCCGGGACGAACACCGCGATGGCCGCCGACAGCAGGACACCGAGCACCAGGAAGGGCAGCGCCTGTACGACGACGGCCACGAACACCGTCATCCAGCTCTGCATCACCGGGGCGGCCAGGGCGCCGCGGACCGGGCCCTGGAACAGCACGGCCGTGAGCAGCAACAGGGTGAGCAGGAGGGAGGGGTCGAGGTGCCGGGACTCCTCGGCGGACGGGCCCGGCTCCGGCTCCGGCCCGCCGGAGCCGGGCGGGGACGAGACCGGTGACGTCGACAAGCCCGACGAGGTCGTGGTGGCCACGGGCCGGGTGCACCTCCCTGGACGCGCGCGAGACGGCGGGCCCGCTCGGGTCCCCGCCCCCTTGGTACGCGGGACGGGGCACAGGCGTTCACCCGGCGCCTGGAACCACGCGCCGCGATGCGGCAGTCTCTTGGCCCGTGGTGAGTCTGCTTCCCAACCCCGCCCTGCCCGGCGACCCTTCGGCCCACATGGTGGTGTGCGGGGACGACGGGCTCGCACACCGGCTCGCCGCCGAACTCCGCGGCGTCTACCGCGAACAGGTGGTCCTCGTCGTCCCGCCCGCCGGACGCGCCGCGCGCCGGCCGGTGGCCGGACGGGCCCGGGCGGCCTCCGCGGCCCTGCTCGACCGGGTCGTGACCGCGGTCAACAACCGGGGCAACGGCGGCTCCGACGACACCCTCGCCCCCGGCGGGCGGACCGTGGAGGCCGCCGAGCCGACCGAGACCGTGCTCGCCGGGGCGGGCGTGGAGCGGGCCGCCGCCCTGGCGCTGGTGTACGACGACGACGAGACCAACATCCGCGCCGCGCTGAACGCCCGCCGGCTCAACCCCCGGCTGCGGCTCGTGCTGCGGCTCTACAACCGGCGGCTCGGCCAGCACATCGAGGAACTTCTTGACCAGGCAGCCGAGTTGGCGGGCGACGCAACTCCGGGGCGGGGGAGCGCGGGGGCCGACATCTCGACGACCGTGCTGTCCGACTCCGACACGGCCGCGCCCGCGCTGGTCGCCACCGCGCTCGTCGGCACCAGCAAGGTCGTCGACGCGGAAGGGCTGCTGCTGCGGGCCGTGGAACGCCGGCCCCCGGCGCCCGGCGAGGTGGCCGACCCCGGACTGTGCACGCTGGCACTGCTGTCCGCCACGAGCAACGACCCGGCCGGGGACGAGGGTTCGGAGGACAGCGGCGAACAGGGGCCGCGGCTGCTGCCCGACGCGGCGGCGGTGGCGGCGGCCACCGGGCGCGGGACGGTGGTCCTGGAGCAACTGTCCTACTCCGGACCGCCACTGCCCGCCCGGCGGGGCGGTCCGCCGCTGGCCTCACTGTTCTCCCGGCGGCTCCGGTGGTCGCTCGCCGGGCTGATCGCCGCGGTGGTCGCGCTCGCCGTCGCGCTGACGGTGGTGGCCCGGGACAATCCGCTGCACGCCACGTACGTCACGCTGCTCGACCTGTTCGCCATCAACGAGCCCGCGCACAGCCAGTCCACGGGGCGGCAGGTCCTGCAACTGCTGTCCATGGGCGTCGGGTTGCTGCTGCTTCCGGTGCTGCTGGCGGCGGTGCTGGAGGCGCTGGGGACGTTCCGTACGGCGTCGGCCCTGCGGAAGCCGCCACGCGGGCTGAGCGGGCACGTGGTGCTGCTCGGGCTGGGCAAGATCGGCACGCGGGTGCTGACCCGGCTGCGGGAGCTGCACATCCCGGTGGTGTGCGTCGAGGCGGATCCGGAGGCGCGGGGCATGGCCGCCGCACGGCGGCTGCGCGTGCCGGTGGTGGTCGGGGACGTCACCCAGGAAGGCGTACTGGAGTCCGCGAAGATCCACCGCGCGGACGCGCTGCTCGCACTGACCAGCGAGGACACGACCAACCTGGAGGCGGTGCTCTACGCGCGGTCGGTACGGCCGGACCTGCGGGCGGTGCTGCGGCTGTACGACGACGACTTCGCCAAGGTGGTGTACCGGACGCTGCGGACGGCTCACCCGGGCGCGCTGACGCGGAGCCGGAGCGTGTCGCACCTGGCGGCACCGGCGTTCGCCGGGGCCATGATGGGGCGGCAGATCCTGGGCGCCATACCGGTGGAGCGGCGGGTGCTGCTGTTCGCGGCGGTGATCGTCGGCGGATACCCGCAGCTGGAGGGGCGGACGGTCGGAGATGCGTTCCGGCCGGGGGCGTGGCGGGTGCTGGCGCTCGACACGGCGTCCGCCTCCGGCGGTGAGCGGCGCTACCGGCCGGAGGTGCCGGGGGCGGGGCTGGTGTGGGACCTGCCGGACACGTACGTGCTGCAGGCCGGGGACCGGGTGGTGCTGGCGGCGACCCGGCGGGGGCTGGCGGAGTTGCTGGGGCGGCGCCGGGAGGCGGGGACGGCGGGACGCTGACCGGGCCGTGGCCGGGCGGGGGTGGGTGTCGCTTGCCCGCGTCGGCGGGATGCCGCTGCGCCCGCCCTCCCCCACCGCTCGCCGCCGCCGTACTCGGAGTCGTAGGGCAGGCCGAGCAGGCCGGACTCTGAGAGACGCGGTGCTCCGGGGTGCGGTGGACGGCCGCGGCCCGGACGGTGCCGGTCCACCGGCTGCGGGGCGTGGTCGGGCATGGCGACGCTCTCCTCCCGCCCCAGCGGCACGCCCGGCCGCGGCTACCGCGGCCGGGCGGGGCGGTGATCAGCGCCGGCGCGACTGGCGCGGCTGGACGGTGCCGCCGCCCGCGGCCGCGGGGGCCGCGGGCGGGGGTGTTGTCACGCCGGGAGGTGTCGGGTCGCGAAGTCGAGTTCCAGGCGGATCTGCTTGATGCGTTCGTCGACGACCAGGGAGCCGTGGCCGGCGTCGTAGCGGTAGACCTCGTGGACCGCGTTGCGTGACTCCAGGCGCTTGACGTAGTTCTCGATCTGCTGGATGGGACAGCGCGGGTCGTTGACGCCGGCCGAGATGTAGACCGGGGCCTTGACCTGGTCGACGTAGGTGATGGGGGACGACGCCTCGAAGCGGTCGGGGACCTCCTCCGGCGTGCCGCCGAGCAGCGTGCGGTCCATCGCCTTCAGCGCCTCCATCTCGTCGTGGTACGCCGTGACGTAGTCGGCGACCGGGACCGCCGCGATGCCCAGCGCCCACGCGTCCGGCTGCGTGCCGAGGCCGAGCAGCGTGAGGTAGCCGCCCCAGGAGCCGCCGGTGAGGATCAGCCGGGCGGGGTCCGCCAGGCCGGAGTCGACCGCCCACGCGCGGACCGCCTCGATGTCCTCCAGCTCGATCAGACCCACCCGGTGCTTCAGGGCGTCCGTCCAGGCGCGCCCGTACCCGGTGGAGCCCCGGTAGTTGACGCGGACCACCGCGTAGCCGTGGTCGATCCAGGCCGCCGGGCCCGCCGCGAAGGAGTCGCTGTCGTGCCAGGTGGGGCCGCCGTGGATGTCGAAGACCGTGGGGAGCGGGCCGGTCGCGCCGGCCGGCTTCTGGACGAGCGCGTGGATGCGGCCGCCGGGCCCCTCCACCCACACGTCCTCCACCGGCACCGAACCGGGCGACTTCACGCCGGGCGGGTCGAGGACCACTCCGCCCGCCGTGGAGCGCACCACCGGCGGCTGCGCCGCCGACGACCACAGGTACTCCACGCTGCCGTCGGGGCGGGCCGTCGCGCCCGAGACGGCGCCGCGCGGGGTGGGGATCTCCACCAGCCGGCGCTCGGCCAGGTCGTAGCGGAACAGCTCGCCGCGGGCCTCGAAGCCGTGCGCGATGAGCAGCCCCGTGCCGTCCGGGTACCACTCGGCGCTGACGTCGCCGGGCAGCTCCAGCGCGAGGTCGCTCTCCTCGCCCGTGGCCACGTCCCACACCAGGGGCTCCCAGCGGCCGCGCCGCTGGTGACCGATGAGCAGCCGGGTGTCGCCCTCCACCGGAGCGAAGCCCAGCACCTCCAGGCCCAGCTCCCTGGTGCCGCCCTCGGTGTCGTCGAGCTCGGCGACCGTCGTGCCGTCGGGGCGCATCACCCGCAGCGCGGAGTGCATGGCGTCACCGTGCTCGGTGTGTTCCACGGCGATCAGCGAACCGTCGTAGGAGAGGTCGCCGACGCCCGCCGACTCGCGGTGCCGGTACAGCTCCACCGGCGCCTCGCCGGTGCGCACCAGGTGGATCGTCGTCCCGTCCTCGTCGGTGGAGCGGCCCACGACCGCCGTGCGGCCGTCCCTGCCGAGCGCCAGACCGGCGGGGTACGACGGGTCCAGGCCCGGGGCCGCCGGTTCGTCCTCGCCGCCCGCGAACCGCTGCCGGCGCCAGACGCCGAACTCGTCGCCGTCCTTGTCGTCGAACCACCAGATCCACTCGCCGTCCGGGGAGAGCACACCGTCCGTCGTGCCGTTGGGCCGGTGCGTCACCTGGCGCTGGTCGCCCGTCGACCGGTCCCACGCGTACAGCTCGTACGTCCCCGTCGCGTTCGACACGAACAGGGAGCGGTCGGGGGCGTCCTCGGCCCAGTCGGGCAGGGACACCCGGGGCGCCCGGAAGCGCTTCTCCCAGTCGGGCATCCCCGTGCCCTGTCCGGCTCGATCGGTCTGGTGGTCCGCCCGGCCCGGCGCGTCGGACCCGTTGCTCTCAGTCATGACCCCATCTTGCCCGTCCGGCGGGCATTCCACCGACACGTCCCCAGCCCTGTGGACAACCTCCACCGGATCCGTCACCGCTCCCCGCGTCCACCGGCCCGGGGGGCTTCCCCCCGCAGGTCGGGGCCGACGGATCCGGCGGCCGGACCGGATTGTCAGTGGCACGGTGCACACTGCACGGCATGACGGATCCGCGAAAAATCATCGAGCGCTTCTGGCGGGCCGCGGAGGCCCGTGACTGGACCGCGTTCGCCGCCACCCTGGCCGAGGACGTCGTCTACGCCCTGCCCCAGACCGGGGAGACGATCCGTGGCCGGGAGCGGTACGTCCGGTTCAACCGCGAGTACCCGGGCGACTGGCACCTGCGGGTCGAGCGCGTCGTCGCCGAGCCGGGCCAGGTGGTCACCTGGCTGCGGTGCACGGTCGGTGAGGAGGAGATGGACGCCCTCTCCTTCTTCACCACGGACGCCTCGGGGCTGATATCGACGATCACCGACTTCTGGCCCGAGCCGTACGAGCCGCCGACGGGCCGCGAACATCTGGTCGAGCTGTCGTAGACGCGTGGTCGGCGGGTCGGACGTCCCGTGCCCGTACCGACCCCGCGGGCCGGGAACCGGCCGCGGACCCGTACCGTTGGGGGCGTGTACCGGTTTCTGCTGACGCCCCGCTGGTGGGGGATCAACGTCTTCCTGTTGCTGTCCATCCCCTTCTGCATCTTCATGGGGTCCTGGCAGCTGGGCCGGTTCGAGGACCGGGTGGACCACCACCGCGACGCCGAGGAGCGGGTCGTCTCGGACCAGCGGGAGGAGGCCCGGCCGCTGGACGACCTGCTGCCCGTGACCAAGGCCACCTCCGGCAAGCAGACCACCGCGAGCGGCCGGTACGACACCGAGCTGCTGGTGCCCGACCGGAAGGTGGACGGCGAGGACGGCTACTACGTCCTGACGCTGCTGCGCACCGAGACCGGCCGCGCCCTGCCCGTCGTACGGGGCTGGCTGCCCGGCGAGCCCGACCCGTCGAAGGTGCCCGCGCCGCCCTCGGGTGAGGTCACCGTCACCGGTGCGCTCCAGGCGTCCGAGACCCCGGGCAGCAACGGCGTCAGTGCCCGCGGCGGCCTGCCGCAGGGCCAGACGGCCGCGATCAGCTCGGCCTCGCTGGTGAACCTGGTGCCGTACGACCTGTACGACGCCTGGATCACCCTCAACCGCGGGGACTCGGGGATGAAGGCGGTACCGGCGTCCGCGCCGGGCGGTACCGGACTGGACCTGAAGGCGTTCCAGAACCTCGGCTACACCGCCGAGTGGTTCGCCTTCGTCGGCTTCGTGATCTTCATGTGGTTCCGGTTGCTGCGCCGCGAGCTGGAGCTCGCCCACGACGCGGAACTGGGCCTCGCGGAGGACGGGGACGGGAGCGGCGCGGACGGGAACGAGGACGACGACACCCCCCGTCAGCCGGCGGGTGTCAGCAGCCCCGTCCAGTAGACCGTCCCCGCGCACGCGTTGCCCACGGTCGTGGTGGCCGAGCTCGATCCGGTCGACGCCGTGTACGACACCGCCACACTGCCCTCGGTCCCGCCGTCCGCCCGGAGCGTCTGCGTCGCCGTGCCGCCGTCGGTGCCCGCCGGCGCGCCGGTCGTCGTGGTCGGGTCGCCCGAGGGCGTCGGGTCGGGCGAGGGCCCGCCGGTGCTGCCACCGGGTGTACCACCCGGGGCGGGACAGGTCTCGGAGGGCACCCAGGCGAACCGCACCTCGTAGGCGGCGCCCGGCCCGAGGACCAGCGACCCCGCCTCCAGGGAGGGGTCGGGCAGTCCGGCTGCCGCGTCCCCCGCCACGTGCCGCATCGCGCTCACCTTGGCGGCCGAGGCGGCGCCCTGCGCGGTGACGCCCACGACGCCCGCGCCGTCGACCGTGCAGCCGGCCGCGGAGACGTTGGTGACCCGGAAGGAGCCGTAGACCGCGCCCGTCGAGTCGGGAGCGGCGCTGCTCGCCGTCGCCGGACCGAGCTGGGCGGCGGTGCAGGCGGACGCCCCTGCGGACGCGTCGGCCGAGGGGCCGGTGCCCTCGGTCGCACCCGTACCGGAGTCGTTGCCGGTGCCGTCCTTGTCCTCGTCCTTCTTGTCGCCCCCGGCTCCGCCGCCGACCTCGTCCGAGGAGCCGCCCGCGGTGCTCTCGCCGCCGCCGGGGTCCTTGCCCTGGCCGGTGCCGCCCTGCGCCTGCGAGGCGTGGCCGACGGCCGACGGGTTGGCGTCGGAGCCGGCGGTGGTGGTGACGTGCACGAGGGCGGGGACGGCCGTGCCGACGAAGAGGGCGGCGGCGGCCATGCCGACGAGGGCCTGGCGCTTGTGCGCCCGGCGGGCGGGGACGGCCCGGCGCAGGTAGTCCAGGGTGCCGTCGCCCGGCTCCACCTCGCGCACCGCCTGCCGCAGCAGGGTGCGCAGTTCCAGCTCGTCCGAGTCGAGCCCCTCGGGGCCTCGGTCGTCCAGGCCGTGGTTCACAGTTCCGTTCCCAGCGTGCGTGTGCTTCGGTTCTTGCCCGTGCGGCGTCACGAGCCCGCGCAGCCGCGCCGGCCCGTCCTCGGTGCCCCGAGCGCCTTCGGCGTCCCGCCCGGTGTCGGTGTCCCGCGCGTCGGTGTCCGGGGCGTCCCCGGTCTCCCGTGCGCCCTCGGTCTCCCGTCCGGCGTCGGCCGTACGCGGGCTCTCCGGCTCGCGTTCCTCACGACCCGCGGTGCTGCCGTCGCTCATGCGGACGCCCCCATGGCCAGCCGCAGCGCCGCGATGCCGCGCGAGCCGTACGCCTTCACCGAGCCCAGCGAGATGCCGAGCGTCTCGGCGACCTGCGCTTCCGTCATGTCCGCGAAGTAGCGCAGCACCAGCACCTCGCGCTGGCGGCGCTGGAGGTTCTTCATCGCCTTGATGAGGGAGTCGCGCTCCAGCTGGTCGTAGGCGCCCTCCTCCGCGCTCGCCATGTCCGGCATGGGCTTGGAGAGCAGCTTCAGGCCGAGGATGCGGCGGCGCAGCGCGGAACGGGACAGGTTGACCACCGTCTGGCGCAGATAGGCCAGGGTCTTCTCCGGGTCCCGGACGCGTTTGCGGGCGGAGTGGACGCGGATGAACGCCTCCTGGACGACGTCCTCGCAGGAGGCGGTGTCGTCGAGCAGCAGCGCCGCGAGACCCAGCAGCGAACGGTAGTGCGCGCGGTAGGTCTCGGTGAGGTGGTCGACGGTGGTGCCGGCCGCGACGGCGTCGTCGGCGCCGTCACGCTGGCCGGGTATGCGGGCGGGCCGCGCTGCGGGCATGCGGGCGATCACCGGCATGCCGCCGCCGGACGCGCCCGGCATGCGGGGTCGGAGAGCCTGGCGGGGCGGCCGGAGGGCCGTGCCGCGCGGCGCTGTGAAGTCGAGTACCTCAGCCACGCCAGTTGGACACGCTTCCCCCCGTAAGGGTTGTACGTGCCGGGTGTCACTTCTGCGGCGGCCGGCGCCGGCCGCCCGCCCGCGTCAGGCAGCACCACCGACAGCGCGTCAAATGCCCTCATGCGACCCGCTCTTCCCCTGTGTCCCATATGAACGGACGTCCCCACGTCCGGTTCCAGACGTCCCCACGTCTGAAAGGCAGCGTCCTCAAGGCCCCGGAAAGGGCGACCGCAAAGACGCTCCCCGCCCTCCGCTCGGTTGCGGAGGACGGGGAGATGATTCCACCTGCAATCCTCGGTCGCCGCACCCGCGGTGACAAGTGGTCCAGACCGAGAACCCAGCGCACAAGACTTACACAGATCCTACAAACGAATCCTCTGCGATCCGAAACTCTTTATCGTTCGAGCACCACGAGTTCGGCGATCTGCGCGGTGTTGAGCGCCGCTCCCTTGCGCAGGTTGTCCCCGCACACGAACAGCTCCAGTGCCGTGGGGTCGTCCAGGGCCCGCCGTACCCGCCCGACCCAGGTCGGGTCGGTGCCGACGACGTCGGCGGGGGTGGGGAACTCCCCCGCGGCCGGATTGTCGAACAGGACGACTCCGGGGGCGGTGGCGATGATCTCGCGCGCCCGGTCGACGGTGACCTCGCCCTCGAAACGGGCGTGGACGGTGAGGGAGTGCGTGGTGACGACGGGGACGCGGACACAGGTGACCGCGACGGGGAGCGCGGGCAGGCCCAGGATCTTGCGGGTCTCGTCGCGGACCTTCATCTCCTCGGAGGACCAGCCGTCCTCGCGCAGCGACCCGGCCCACGGCACGACGTTCAGCGCGACCGGCTCCGGGAAGGGGCCCGTGTTGTCCCCCACGGCCCGCCGCACGTCACCGGGATGGGTCCCCAGCTCCGTACCGGCCACCAGGGACATCTGTTCGCGCAGGGTCCGCACACCCGCGTGCCCGGCACCGCTGACCGCCTGGTACGAGGAGACGACCAGCTCGCGCAAACCGAACTCGGCGTGCAGCGCGCCCAGCGCGACGATCATCGACAGGGTGGTGCAGTTCGGGTTGGCGACGATCCCGCGCGGGCGCCTGCGTACGGTGTGCGGGTTGACCTCGGGCACGACGAGCGGCACGTCCGGGTCCATGCGGAAGGCGCCGGAGTTGTCGACGACCACCGCGCCCCGCGCTGCGGCGACGGGCGCCCACCGCTCGGCGACCTCGTCGGGTACGTCGAACATCGCGACGTCGACCCCGTCGAAGGCCTCCTCGGTGAGCGCCACCACCTCGACCTCTTCACCGCGCACGGTCAGCTTGCGGCCGGCCGAGCGCGGGGAGGCGACGAGCCGGATCTCGCCCCAGACGTCCGCCCGCTGGGACAGGATCTGGAGCATGACCGTGCCGACGGCCCCGGTCGCTCCCACGACCGCGAGCGTCGGCCGCCCGGAACGTCCGGGTCCCTCGGGTCCGGCCATCAGCGGCCGGTGCCTCCGTAGACCACGGCCTCGTCGCTGTCGGAGTCCAGTCCGAAGGCGGAGTGCACCGCGCGGACGGCCTCGGGGACGTCGTCCTTGCGGGTGACGACCGAGATGCGGATCTCGGAGGTCGAGATCAGCTCGATGTTGACGCCCGCGTCGCTGAGCGCCGTGAAGAAGTCGGCCGTGACACCCGGGTTGGTCTTCATGCCCGCGCCGACGAGGGAGATCTTGCCGATCTGGTCGTCGTAGCGCAGGGAGTCGAAGCCGATGGTGCCCTTGTTCTTCTCCAGGGCGTCGATGGCCTTGCGGCCCTCGGTCTTCGGGAGGGTGAAGGAGATGTCCGTCAGGCCCGTGGAGGCGGCGGACACGTTCTGCACGACCATGTCGATGTTGATCTCGGCATCGGCGATCGTGCGGAAGATCGAAGCCGCCTCGCCGGGCTTGTCCGGCACGCCGACGACCGTGACCTTGGCCTCGGAGGTGTCGTGCGCGACACCGGAGATGAGAGCCTGCTCCACCTGCTTGTCCCCTTGCTTCTTCGGCTCGCTGCTGACCCACGTGCCCTGGAGTCCGCTGAAGGACGAGCGGACGTGGATCGGGATGTTGTACCGGCGGGCGTACTCCACACAGCGGTGGAGCAGCACCTTGGAACCGGAGGCCGCCAGTTCGAGCATGTCCTCGAACGAGATCCAGTCGATCTTCCTGGCCTTCGTCACCACGCGCGGGTCGGCGGTGAACACGCCGTCGACATCCGTGTAGATCTCGCACACCTCGGCGTCGAGCGCGGCGGCGAGGGCGACGGCGGTGGTGTCGGAGCCGCCGCGGCCGAGCGTGGTGATGTCCTTGGTGTCCTGGCTGACGCCCTGGAAACCGGCGACGATGGCGATGTTGCCCTCGTCCACCGATGCCTTGATCCGGCCCGGCGTGACATCGATGATGCGGGCTTTGTTGTGGACCGAGTCGGTGATGACACCTGCCTGGCTGCCGGTGAAGCTCTGGGCGTTGTGGCCCAGGTTCTTGATCGCCATGGCCAGCAGGGCCATGGAGATCCGCTCTCCGGCGGTCAGCAGCATGTCGAGCTCGCGCCCGGCAGGAATCGGGGAAACCTGCTCGGCGAGATCGATCAGCTCGTCCGTCGTGTCGCCCATCGCGGAAACCACGGCGACCACCTGGTGGCCGTTCCTCTTGGCTTCCACGATCCTCTTGGCGACGCGCTTGATGCCTTCGGCATCGGCTACGGAGGAGCCTCCGTACTTCTGCACGACAAGGCCCACGTGCGCTCCTCGCTCAGTCCGTCGTTTTCCACAGTCCGCACACACAGGTGTGCGCCGCGGTCGGTCCAGTCTATCGAGCGTCCGAAAAACCCCTCCGCGATATCGCATCGTGAGACATACGGCCGCTCGCGCAGGGGGCTCATGCCCAACCCGACCCGGACCACTCGGAAAAGCGACCCGTGTCACACAGGGGCACGGCCGGCGAGGCCGCCGGGGTGATGCTCACGAGGGCCGGCGCGGCCGGGGCGTTCAGACGACCGGGCGCATGCCCAGGGGGGCCGCGATCTCCCGGGCCATGACGCGGCCCGCCTCGAACTCCAGGGTGTCGTCACCCATGCCCTGGTCGGTGTCGAGGCCGTCGAGTTCGGCGAGGGGCTGGTTCAGGCGGACGTGGGCGACCACCGACTGCAGGGCGCGCAGGGTGGCGGACGCCGTGGAGCCCCAGTTGGAGAAGTAGGAGAACTGCCACCACCACAGCGCCTCCATGGTGCGGCCGGCCTTGTAGTGGGCCATGCCGTGGCGGAGGTCGGTGATGACGTCGGTGAGGTCGTCGGAGATGCGGGCCGGGACGGGCGCCTTGCGGGGCTCGTAGGGGTCGAAGACCTCGGAGTAGACGTCGACCGGGTCGAGCAGGCGGGCGAGGTTCTCGCGGAGCTGGTCCACGTCGCCCTCGGGGCCCAGGTCGGGCTCGTAGCGCTCGTCGGGGACGAAGTCCTCGTGGGCGCCCAGGCGGCCCCCCGCCAGCAGCAGCTGGGAGACCTCCAGGAGGAGGAAGGGGACGGCCGAGTCCGGCTCGTCGCCCTTCGCGACCTCGGTCACGGCGACGAGGAAGCTCTCGATCTGGTCGGCGACCTGGACCGCGAAGTCGTCCGGGTTCTGATCGGTCGCGTGCAGCGTGGCGTCAGACATCTAGGAGTCGTCTCCCCTCGAAGGCGCGGCCGAGGGTCACCTCGTCCGCGTATTCCAGGTCGCCGCCCACCGGGAGGCCGCTGGCCAGGCGGGTGACCTTCAGGCCCATGGGCTTGATCATGCGGGCGAGGTACGTGGCCGTGGCCTCGCCCTCCAGGTTCGGGTCCGTGGCCAGGATGAGTTCCGTGACCGTGCCGTCGGCGAGACGGGCCAGGAGTTCCCGTATCCGCAGATCGTCCGGGCCCACCCCGTCGATCGGGCTGATCGCCCCGCCCAGGACGTGGTAGCGGCCCCGGAACTCACGGGTGCGCTCGATGGCCACCACGTCCTTGGGCTCCTCCACCACGCAGATGACCGCGGGGTCGCGGCGGGCGTCGCGGCAGATGCCGCACTGCTCCTCCTGCGCGACGTTCCCGCAGGTCACGCAGAAGCGGACCTTCGCCTTGACCTCCATCAGCGCGTGCGCGAGGCGCCGCACGTCCGTCGGTTCCGCCTGCAGGATGTGGAAGGCGATCCGCTGCGCGCTCTTGGGACCGACGCCGGGCAGCCGCCCCAGCTCGTCGATGAGGTCCTGGACCACGCCTTCGTACAACGGACTGCCGTCCTTCCTAGGTGGTGCTTCAGTACGTACGGTAGAGGCCCGCGGGCCTTCTTGGTAAGGGTGGGAAGGTCAGAAGGGGAGGCCCGGGATGCCTCCGCCGCCCAGTCCCTGGGCGAGCGGGCCGAGCTTCTGCTGCTGGAGGGTCTGGGCGTTCTCGTTGGCCGCCTGGACCGCCGCGACGACCAGGTCCGCGAGGGTCTCGGTGTCCTCCGGGTCCACCGCCTTCGGGTCGATCTTCAGCGCCCGCAGCTCGCCGGAGCCGGTGACGGTGGCCTTCACCAGTCCGCCGCCCGCCTGTCCCTCCACCTCGGTGCGCGCGAGTTCCTCCTGCGCCTGGGCAAGGTCCTGCTGCATCTTCTGGGCCTGCTGGAGCAGCTGCTGCATGTTGGGCTGGCCACCACCGGGGATCACGATTCAGCTCCTTGGTCGGTTTCCGTCGGTCCGTGTATCACGGTTTTGCCGTTCGGCACGAGCCTACGTGGTCGGACCAGCCGTCGCCCCAGCACTCTTTCGAGTGAGTTCCGATCGGGGCCCTATACCGGATGACGGCCTACTTCCGGGGGAAAGGGCGCCCGAACCCCCGGCGCCGCCACCCGTTGGGAGGTAGGAAGGGTCGGGTACGCGAGCACATGGCGTCACACTTCACGCACGGAACGTACGCGAGGCCGGCGGGGGCGGCGGGGATCAGCAGGGGTCGGCAGGGTCGGTGCAGTAGGGAGATGCCGGGTGGGTCAGCCGGAGATGCAGCCCGAGGGTCGGTCTCAGGACCGGCGGGGCGAGGGGGCGGCCGGGGAGCGGCCGGGCGACCCGGCCGGGCGCGCGTTTCCGCTCGGGGACTGGGGCGACCCGGCGACCCGGCTGGACGAGCTGTACCGGTGGGTGGAGCGCGGGGCGCTGGACACCGTCGCCTGGTACGTGGAGGAGCGCGCGTGGAAGCGGCGGTGCGCGTGGGCGCTGCGGGCCGGTGCCGCGGTGGGCGCGCTGACCGGGGCGGCGCTGCCGCTGCTGGATCTGACCGCGGTGGCCGACGGGTCGGCGCCGTGGGGGTATCTGGCGCTGCTGCTGGCGGTGGCGTGTGTCGCCGGGGACCGGTTCTTCGGGATGACGTCCGGCTGGATGCGCGACGTGGCGACGGCCCAGGCCCTTCAACGGCGGCTGCAGGCCTTCCAGTTCGACTGGGCCTCGGAGTGCGTCCGTGAGGTGCTGGGGCCCACCGAGGGCACGGCGAGCGAGGCGGCCGAGCGGTGCCTGACGGTGCTCAGGCGGTTCTCGGAGGACGTGACGGAGCTGGTGCGGGTCGAGACGGCCGACTGGATGGTGGAGTTCCGCAGCGGGGGCGCGCCGCTGGGCGTGCAGACGGCGCTGGCGGGCGGAGGGCGCCCGGAGGGCCCCCTCCCGCACGGCCGTTTCCCGTCCCCGCCGGGACCGGCCCGCCCCAACATGCCGCGCCAGCGCCCGCCGGAGCCGCGCTGACCCCGGCCGTCCCGCCGGAGCCGGCCCTCAGGCCGCGCGCCGCGCGCACAGCCCCATCCCCTGCGGCGTCCAGCACGGCAGGTGCCCGTGCGTGCGGATCACGTCCTGGCCGATCCCCCGCGCGAGGTACGTCATGAAGCTCGACGCGAGCGAGTCCCGTGGCGGCTTGCCGTAGGTGTAGGCGTACTCGATCTCCTGGTACGGGTAGGAGCTGGTGCCGTTCTCGATCGCGTCGACGGACGCGGGGTGGCCGTCGAGGTCGAGCCGGTGCAGGCCCTGCGCGCGGGCGGCCAGGTTGAGTTCGCTGTAGCCGATCGCGCCGGGCAGTGCGGCGACGGTCGTCAGCACCTCCTTGGTGGAGCCGAGTTCGCAGCGGATGACGGGCGCGGCCGGATCGTCCTTGTGCACGCAGTCGACGGAGGAGTGGGCGATCTCGCTCCGGCCCAGTACCCGCCGCTGGAACACCTGCCGGGTGCCGGAGTTGGCGTCCCGGCTGACCAGGTGGACCGGCAGGTCGGAGCCGCCGAGTTCGCTCCAGTTGGCGATCTCGCCCCGGTACAGCCGCCTCACGTCCGCCGTCGACAGCTCGCGCAGGCCCACGTCCTCGTTCACCACCAGGGCGAACACGGACACCGCGATCCGGTTCTCCCGCAGTTCCGGCATCCCGCCGGGCTTGGGGCCGTCCGACAGGGCCACCAGGGGCGGCGAGCCGTGCTCCGACTCGGCGCCGGCCGCGAGCAGCCGGCGGATGCCCGAGGCCGATCCGTGCGCGTCCACCTCGATGCGCGGCTCGTCCTCCGCGCAGTCCTCCTCGTACGCCCGCGCGGCCTCCCGCAGCACGGGTGCGAACGCGGTCGAGCCGGTGAGGGTGAGGGTGCCGCCCTCGCAGCCGATGGGCGGCGGGCTGTCGTCCTGGGCGACGACGATCACCGCGAGCGCCACCACGCACAGCGTGAGGGTGATGGTGATCAGCCGGGCCGCCCGGCTGAACAGCGGGGCCTTCTCGTCCGGGGTGGCGCTGCGGTTGCTGTGCACCTCGCCGTCGCTCAGGTCGCAGCGCAGTTCGATCCCGTCGCCCACGCTGCCGCCGGAGAGCAGCACCAGCAGTTTGAAGTAGGCGCCCCGGTTGAGGGGGACGCGCGGCAGGTCGAGGGTGCCGCCCCGGTAGGTGAAGCCCCGCTCGGCGGTGAAGTGTTCGATGAGGTGGCTGGTCACCGTCGGCTGGGTGACGGAGACGCCGAGGATGGTGCGGCCCTCGAACTCCACGGTCATGCCGTGGGTTCCCGGGTTCTGGTAGTCCTCGCGGCCGATGGTCCCCCAGCCGTCGTTCTCGATGCGCAGCAGCACCATGCTGGCGTCCGTCATGCCTGCCGCCGTGTCGAACCAGCCCACCCGCCGGTTGATCCGCCGGCCCGACCGCGGGTCGTCACCGATCGGGGCGTCCAACTGCACCCGGTAGCCGATGCGTTTGCGGCGCGGCACCCGTCTCTCGTACCAGACCATCACGGCCGAGGCGACGATGCCGAGGATCGCCGTCGCCACGGCCACCAGGTTCTCCGCGCTCAGCCACTCCATCGTGCCGCCCCCGCAACCGCCCCGCACGTCCGACAGGGGGGCCACCGTACGGCCGTACGAAGGCGGGGGCGGTCCGCGTCCGCGGAAGTTCACCGGCGTTCGCCGAACGTTCAACCAGTGCGGACATCAGGGGACTTGGTCAGTCGCGGGTGTAGGTGAGCTGTTCGCCGCTGCCGGTGTTGACGCGCTGGAGGGAGCCGTCGGGGCGCAGGGTGATCCGGCTGGCGGCGCCCGGGGAGCAGGCGCCGCTCGGGCCGGCCGTCACGGTGGACGGGCCGAGGTCCAGCCGGCCGCCGGAGCTGCCGGTGAGCCGGGCCTCGAAGACGCAGTGGTAGGTGCCGTTGCCGGTGGGCCCGTCGGCGACCAGGGACATCACCGTGTCACCGATCTCGCCCTGCTGGACGGTGAGCCGGCGGCTGTGCTGCCCGCCGGCGTTGTCGATGGTGGTGGACCAGGTGCCGAGGAAGTCCGCCGGGACGGTGCCGTCCGCGGGCGCGGAGGTGGTGGGCTGCCCGGCGTCGGTCGTCGTGCCGTCGTCCGGGGTGCCCGACCCCGGGGTCCGGGGCGCGCTGCTCGGCGTGGTGGGTGTCGACGGGTCGCCGCCGGCGCGGTCGTCGGCCGTGCCGCCGCTCATCAGGGCGTACACGGTGCCGCCCGCGGCGAGCGCGACGACCAGCGCGATCACCACGAGCAGCGCGGTGGAGCGGTTGTCCCTGCGCGGCTCGGGCGCGGGCGGGTAGGCCGGGATCATCCCGGGCGGGGGCGGGCCGTACGGCGGGGTGGGGCCGGTGCCGTAGCCGTTGTACGGGTGGCCGTGCGCGTGGGGCTGCGGGTGCTGCTGGGCCTGGCCGTACGCTCCGGCCGGGGTGGGGCCGGGCGGCGGGGTGGGGCCGTTCTGCCCGTTCTGGCCCGCGACCAGGGTGGGGAGGTGGTTCACACCCGCCTGCCCGGGCGGGGGCGGGACCGGGGTGCCGGGGGGCGCGGGCGCCGCGGAGTCGTCGGCGGCGCGGGCGTGTTCGGGGGCGTCACCGGCCGCGGCGTCACCGTCGGGTTCCGTCGGCGGGGCCGGGTCGGCGCCCGCCGGCGTGGGCCGGCGGGGCGCTTCGGGGTCCTCCGTGTCCAGCAGCCGTACCGCGTGCCGGCCGAGCTGGGCGACCAGGGCGCTCGGCAGCCAGGGGTCGCGGGAGCGGCCGTCGACGACGGTGTCCTGCGCGCCGGTGCGTTCCAGCACCTGGTCGAGGGTGGGCCGCGCGGCCGGGTCCTTGTGCAGGCAGTCGCGGACGAGCCCGGCGAGGCCCTCGGGCACCCGCTCCAGGTCGGGTTCCTCCTGGGCGATGCGGAACATCAGGGCGTGCACCCCGCTGTTGGCGGTGCCGAAGGGCAGTTCGCCGGTCGCGGCGTAGGCGAGGACCGAGCCGAGGCAGAACACGTCGCAGGCGGGCGTGATGCGGTCGCCGCGCACCTGCTCGGGTGCCATGAACCCGGGCGAGCCGACGAGCGCCCCGGTGCGGGTCAGCCCGCCGTCGGTCACCGTCTCCAGTGCCCGCGCGATCCCGAAGTCGATGACCCGGGGGCCGTCGATGGTGACGAGCACGTTGGACGGCTTGAGGTCGCGGTGGACGATCCCGGCGGCGTGGATGTCCTTCAGCGCCTGCGCGAGACCGGCGGCGAGGATCCGCACCGACCGCTCGGGCAGCGCCCCGTGGTCGTGGCCGACCACCTGCTGGAGGCTCGGTCCGGCGACGTACCCGGTGGCGACCCAGGGCACGGGTGCCTCGGTGTCCGCGTCCAGCACCGGTGCGGTCCAGTCGCCGCCGACCTGCCGTGCGGCCCGCACCTCCTGGCGGAAGCGCGCCCGGAACTCCTCCTCGCGGGCCAGCTCCTCGCGGACCAGTTTCACGGCGACGGTGCGCCCCCGGTCGGAGCGGGCGAGGTAGACCTGCCCCATCCCGCCGGCCCCGAGCCGCGCCAGCAGCCGGTACGCCCCGATGTTCCGCGGATCCCCGGCCCCGAGCTTGTCCATCGCTGCGCCGCCTTCCCCCGTGCAGTGAGCAACGGATCGAGGATAGTGCGGGGCCGGTGCCCGGTGAGCCGGGTGCTGTCTACGGTTCCGTAACAGGCGGACCGATCCTGTCGAGCACCTCGGACAGCCGCTCGAGTGCCTGTACCGCCCGGTCCAGCCCGTCCTCGCCGTACTCCTCCTCGTACGCCCGCGCCAGCCGCTCGGCGAAGGCCGCGTGGCCGGGGTCGATGCGGCGGACCGCGGCGCGGCCCTCGTCGGTGGGGGCGAGGAGCTTGGCGCGTCGGTGGGCGGGGTTGGGCCGGTACTCGGCCAGTCCGGCGTCCACCAGCAGATCGGCGACGCGCTGGACGCTCTGCCGGGTGATGCCCATGGCCCTGGCGATTCCGGAGACCGGCAGCGGCTCGCCGAGGATCGCGCCGAGCACCTGCCACCGGGCGGCGCTGATCCCGGCGGGCCGGGCCAGTTCCTCCGCGACCGCGAGGAACTGGCCGTTCAGCCGGAAGGTGCCGAGCGCGCCCCGGCTGAGCAGGTCCTGCTGCCGGCGGCTCACCGGCTCAGCGCCTCCTCGTACGCGGCGTACGCGTCCGGGTCGGAGTCGTGGAACAGCCGGTACCAGGCGTCGGTCACCTGCTCGTCGTAGGCGCCGAGCAGCCGGAAGACCTCGCGGGCGAAGGCGACGGGCTCGGTCGGTCCGGCGGTGACGAGAGCGCCGTCGGTGACCGCGTCCGCCTCGACGTACCGCCCGGCGCCGGCGTATCCGGTCATGGCGAGGTAGGGGGCGGCGCCGCTGGTGTGCGCGCGGTCGTCGAGCAGCCCCTCGCGGGCGAGCCCGGCGGTGGCCCCGCAGATCGCGGCGACGGGCACACCGGCGTCGAGGAAGGCGCGGGCGGTGCGGGCGAAGGGGGCGAGCTCGTCGCCCTCGTCCCAGCGGGCGGCGCCGGGGAGGATCAGCAGCGAGCTGTCCGCGGGGCGCAGCGCGTCGAGCGCAAGGTCGGGCAGCACACGCAGTCCGCCCATGCTGGTGACCGGCTCCCCGGCCGGGGCGACGGTGCGCACCGCGTAGCCGGCCTGCGCGAGGTGCGCGGTGGTGTGTCCGGTCTCCCAGTCGGTGTAGGTGTCGTAGACGGCGAGGTGCACGGGCTTGCGGGTCATGACCGCTCCCTGGGGTGTGGGTTCCGGATCCGCCTTCTGATGACAGCAGCCTGTCATGACGACAGCACACTGTCAATTGACCGTCGTTCGGCGGTGTCGACAACCTGTCGCGGAATGGTCCCGACCGCAGACAGGCCGCCGATGTCGCGGCCCGGCCCGCCCCGCTTACCCTCTGCGGCATGACTCCTCAGCCGAACCCCGAGGTCGGGACCGCCGTGAAGGCCGCCGACCGTGCGCATGTGTTCCACTCCTGGTCCGCACAGGAGCTCATCGACCCGCTCGCCGTCGCCGGGGCGGAGGGGTCCTACTTCTGGGACTACGACGGCCGGCGCTACCTCGACTTCGCCAGCGGGCTCGTCTACACGAACATCGGCTACCAGCACCCCAAGGTCGTCGCCGCGATCCAGGAGCAGGCGGCGCGGATGACGACGTTCGCGCCCGCGTTCGCCGTCGAGGCCCGCTCGGAGGCGGCCCGGCTGATCGCCGAGCGGACCCCCGGCGACCTGGACAAGATCTTCTTCACCAACGGCGGCGCCGACGCCGTCGAGCACGCGCTGCGCATGGCGCGGCTGCACACCGGGCGCCCCAAGGTGCTCTCCGCATACCGCTCGTACCACGGCGGCACCCAGCAGGCCGTGAACGTCACCGGTGACCCGCGCCGCTGGGCCTCCGACACCGGCACCGCCGGGGTCGTGCGCTTCTGGGCGCCGTTCCTGTACCGCTCGCGCTTCCACGCCGAGACCGAGGAGCAGGAGTGCGCGCGGGCCCTGGAGCACCTGGAGGCGACGATCGCCTTCGAGGGTCCGTCGACCATCGCCGCGATCATCCTGGAGACGATCCCCGGCACGGCCGGGATCATGCCGCCGCCCGCCGGCTACCTCGCCGGGGTGCGCGAGCTGTGCGACCAGCACGGCATCGTCCTCGTCCTGGACGAGGTCATGGCCGGGTTCGGCCGGACCGGCACGTGGTTCGCGGCCGACCTGTACGACGTCGTCCCGGACCTGATGACCTTCGCCAAGGGCGTGAACTCCGGCTATGTGCCGCTCGGCGGTGTCGCCCTCTCGGGAGCGGTGGCCGAGACGTTCGCCAGGCGGCCGTACCCGGGCGGTCTGACCTACTCGGGGCACCCGCTCGCGTGCGCCGCCGCCGTCGCGACGATCACCGTGATGGAGGAGGAGGGCGTCGTCGCAGGCGCGGCGGCCCTCGGGACGTCCGTCGTCGGACCCGGGCTGCGCGCACTGGCCGAGCGGCACCCCTGCGTGGGCGAGGTGCGTGGCGTGGGCATGTTCTGGGCGCTGGAGCTGGTGCGCGACCGGGAGACCCGGGAGCCGCTGGTCCCGTACAACGCGGCCGGTGAGGCGAACGCGCCGATGGCGGCCTTCGCCGCCGCCGCGAAGGAGGCCGGCATCTGGCCCTTCGTGAACATGAACCGCACGCACGTGGTGCCGCCGTGCAACGCGAGCGAGGCCGAGCTGAAGGAGGGTCTGGCGGCGCTGGACGCGGCCCTGACCGTCGCGGACGGCTACGTGGCGTAACCGGGAGGACGGGCCGGGACTCCCCGGCGCGGGACGGACGCGGGACGGCCTCCGCCCCGCATCCGTTCGAACATCCGAGCCCACCCGAGGGCGTAAGGTGGCGTGCCCGTGCCCCTGCGGCGGGCACGTCACTCGAACGCGACGAGGGAGACGCCCCGACCATGCCCGGCATCACCGGCACCGGCGCAGTGACCCGCAGCACCCTGCGGCAGCAGATCGCCGACGCGCTCCGTGACGAGGTGCTGGCCGGGCGGCTCCAGCCGGGGCAGGCGTTCACCGTCAGGGAGATCGCCGAGCAGTACGGGGTGTCCGCGACGCCCGTCCGCGAGGCGCTGGTCGACCTGACGGCACAGGGGCTGCTCGACGCCGACCAGCACCGCGGTTTCCAGGTGCGCGCGTACTCCGCCGACGACTTCCGGGAGATGGTCGAGGCGCGCCGTCTCGTCGTCGACGGCATGTTCCGGACACTGGCCGGCGGCCGGCCCGATCCGCTCCGCCCGGACGAGCCGCGGGTCGCCGCCGCCCTCGCCGGGGTGCGCAGGCGCGGCGAGGAGGCCCAGCGCGCCGCCCTCGCCGGTGAGGTCACCGTCCTCATCGGCTACGACCTGCGCTTCTGGCGCGAACTCACCGCCGTGTTCGGCAACCGGCACCTCACCGACTTCCTGCACCGGCTCCGCGCCCAGGGCTGGGTGTACGCGGTGCAGCGGCTGCGGGGGCTGCCCGACCTCCGAGGGCGGCTGTGGTCCGGGCACACCGATCTGGTCGACGCGCTGGCGCGCCGTGACACCGACGCCGCCCGCGCGATCGTCGAGGCGTACGACGCGCACTCGCTGTCCCTCGTCGAGGGGCTGACGGCCGACGGGGATGGGTAAGGGACCTGCACCACCGTCTCCCGCACGGGAGGCGCCTGCCGTCCCGGGCCCGGATACCCTTCCCTGACCGGGACGACCACCCCGGCCATCCCGACGACCGCGCGCTGCGAGGAGCCCTCTTTTGGCCTGTGACCTGTGGCTGGTACCGCTCGTCGACGTGTTGTGCCACACGCCCGACAACCCCTTCGCCGAGGAACTCGCGCAGTACAACACGGTACTGGCCGAGGCGGGCCTCCCCCCGGTACCGGTGTACCAGTACATGCCGGGACTGACCGGCGAGGTGGCCCCGGTCGCGGGGTTCGACTACGACGCGCTGCACTTCCTGCGGCGCGTGTACCTGCTCCAGGTGTGCGGATTCCCGGTCACGCCGGTGGACGAACTCGGTGGCGACTACGAGCAGTTGCTGGAGATGTTCGAGGCGACGGCCCAGCAGTCCCACCTGGTCTGGCACTACGACCACGCGGGCGCGTACGTCCCCGTCGACTTCCCCGGCCCCCTCTCCAGCGACGAACTCCTCGCCGGGGGCGGGCCCCTGGGCTCCTCCCACGCGCTGCTGCGCGAACTGGAGCTGGTCGCCCCGTCGATCGGCATCGACCCGGCGAACCCCCCGGCGGCTCCCGAACCGCCGCACGGGCCCACCGAGCTGGAGGAGCCGGCCGTCCCGGCCCCCTACGACCCGAGCCCCTTCGCCCGCGAGCGCCACGTCTGGCTGGGCCTGCACGCGGCGGCGACCCGGAGTCTCGCGCAGGGGTCGATGATCGTGTTCAGCTGAGTCCGGCGAGGCTCACCGCATCGCGGAGAGCCCTTTCCGGCGCCCACCGGCGCCCGCACGGGCGCCGGTGGGCGGTGTCCCGGCTACAGGAACGAGTTGATCTCGATCGTCTCGGTACGGCCCGGGCCCACGCCGATCGCGGAGATCGGGGCGCCGGACATCTCCTCCAGTGCCTTGACGTACGCCTGGGCGTTCTTCGGGAGGTCGGAGAAGGACTTCGCCTTGCTGATGTCCTCGCTCCAGCCGGGGAGCATCTCGTAGACGGGCTTCGCGTGGTGGAAGTCGGTCTGCGAGTAGGGCAGCTCCTCGACGCGCCTGCCGTCGATCTCGTAGGCGACGCAGACCGGGATCTGCTCCCAGCCGGTGAGGACGTCGAGCTTGGTGAGGAAGAAGTCGGTGAGGCCGTTGACGCGGGTGGCGTAGCGGGCGATCACCGCGTCGAACCAGCCGCAGCGGCGGTCACGGCCGGTGGTGACACCGCGCTCGCCGCCGATGCGGCGCAGGGCCTCGCCGTCCTCGTCGAACAGCTCGGTCGGGAACGGTCCGGCGCCGACGCGGGTGGTGTACGCCTTCAGGATGCCGATGACGCGGCTGATCTTCGTGGGGCCGACGCCCGCGCCCGTGCAGGCGCCGCCCGCGGTCGGGTTGGACGAGGTGACGAAGGGGTACGTGCCGTGGTCGATGTCGAGGAGCGTGCCCTGGCCGCCCTCGAAGAGGACCACCTTGTCCTGCTCCAGCGCCTCGTTCAGCACCAGCACCGTGTCGGCGACGTAGGGGGCGAGCTTGTCGGCGTAGCCGAGCAGTTCCCCGACCACCTGCTCCACGGCGATCGCGCGCCGGTTGTAGAGCTTGGTGAGCATCTGGTTCTTGGCGTCGAGGGCCGCTTCGACCTTCTGGGTGAGGATCGACTCGTCGTAGAGGTCCTGGACGCGGATGCCGACGCGGTTGATCTTGTCGGCGTAGGTCGGGCCGATGCCGCGGCCGGTGGTCCCGATCTTGCGCTTGCCGAGGAAGCGCTCGGTCACCTTGTCCACCGTCACGTTGTACGGCGTGATGATGTGAGCGTTTCCGCTGATCAGGAGCTTCGACGTGTCGACGCCTCGCTCGTTCAGACCGCTCAGCTCGGAGAGCAGGACCGACGGGTCGACGACGACGCCGTTGCCGATGACCGGCGTGCAGCCGGGGGACAGGATCCCGGAAGGGAGCAGGTGGAGGGCGTACTTCTGGTCGCCCACGACTACCGTGTGGCCGGCGTTGTTGCCGCCTTGGTAGCGCACCACATAGTCGACGGACCCACCGAGCAGGTCCGTCGCCTTTCCCTTGCCTTCGTCACCCCACTGAGCACCGAGCAGCACAAGTGCGGGCACGCGCGTACACCCCTTCCGGGCGGGGCATGTCCAAGGTCAGGGGCGCGTACGGAGGATCACCACCGTGTGCACCGTGCGACCACCGTTGGCCGCCGACCGTCGGACCGGGTGCCCCGGAATAGACGAAGCCCCTGGCGCAACAGCGCAAGGGGCTCTTGCACAAAGATGCTACCCGAGGAAGTGAGGCATGGCCGAGGTGGCGACTTCCAGGACCTTTTCCGCGACGTCCGATCAGCTCCTGGTAGTCGTCGATCCGGTGGCCCGGCGGGCGGACGGCGAGTCCGTCCGGATCGCGAAGGACGTGATCGGCGCGGGTGCGGCGGGCACGAAGATGTGCCTGCCGGACGGTCCGGAGGAGTTCGCGCGGGCGCTGGCCCGGCGCGGGTCGCGGCGGCCGGTGGTGGTCGGTGACGACCGGGCCCTGGTGCGGGCGGTGGAGCTGCTGCACCGGCAGCGGGAGCTGGCCGCGTGCGCGCTGTCACTGGTGCCGGTGGGGGGCGCGGTCGCTCTCGCCCGGTCGCTGGGGGTGCCCACGGGGACGGTGGCGGCGGCCCGCGCGGTGCTGGAGGGGGCGGAGCGGCGGATGGACCTGCTGGTGGACGACAGCGACGGGGTGGTGCTCGGCACGCTGCGGATCCCTCCGGTGGGAGGTGTGACGCCGGTGCGGGGGGCGGCGGCGGGGATGGGCGGCCCGTGGCTGCGCACGTGCCGGTCGCTGGTGCGGACGCTGGTGCCGGCGGCGCGGCCGTCGGGGACCGTCTCCGCGCTGGAGGCGGGGCCCACCCGGCTGCGGGTGGAGGTCGACGGGGAGACGCTCGTCGACCTGGGGCAGCCGGTGGAGGGCGTCACGGTCGTGCCCGGCGCGGCGGGGAGGGCCCGGGTCGAGGTGCGTCCGGCGTCGGTGGGCGCGGAGGCGTCCCCGCTGTCGGCCGAGGGCGGCACGGTGACGGTGTCGGGCGCGCACTTCCGCTACCGGGCGGACGCGGTCGTGTCGGGACCGGTGCGGACACGGACATGGGTGGTGCGGGCGGGGGCCTGGGGGCTGGTCCTGCCGGCGAGGTGAGGGTGCGCAGGGGGCGTGATGGCACTCAGCCCCGGCCGAACCGCTCCTCCCGCTCCGCGCGCCAGCGCCCCATCATCGCCTCGAACTCCTTCTCGATGAACTCGAAGAAGGCCAGTGTCTCCGCCAGCCGGCGCCCCGCCGGGGTGTCCGCGCCCAGGCTGCCGACACCCTCGCGCAGGGCGTCCTCCCAGCGCCGGATCACGGCCTCGCGGTTGGTGAGGGCCTCGTACCACTGGTCGCCGTGGACCCGGTACCGGTCCCTGCGGGAGCCGGGCGCGCGCTCACGGGAGACCAGGCGCTGCTGCGCCAGGTAGCGCACCGCGCCGGACACCGCGGCCGGTGAGATCTTGAGCTGTTCGCCCAGTTCGGCCGAGGTCAGCACGCCCGTGTCGGAGGAGAGCAGGGCCACGAAGACGCGGGCGGGCATGCGCGGCAGTCCGGCCTCCACCAACTGGGACGCGAAGTGCTCCACGAAGCGTGAGACCGCCTCCGGGTCCCTGGCCGTCCTGCTCGGTTCCGCCATGATCCGACCATCTCCCCTGCTCAGGCGTCACGGATCAGTGTAATCAGCGTTCATACGCTTCCTTAACTTCACAAATTTGTGAATGCAGCGTACGTTCCGAAGCATGACGAAGGCCATCACCGTGTCCGGACTCCACAAGTCGTTCGGCCGCACGCGCGCACTCGACGGTCTCGACCTGGAGGTCGAACCGGGCGAGGTCCACGGCTTCCTGGGTCCGAACGGCTCCGGCAAGTCCACCACCATCCGCGTCCTGCTCGGCCTGCTGCGCGCCGACTCGGGCGCCGCCCGGGTGCTCGGCCGCGATCCGTGGGCGGACGCCGTGGAGCTGCACCGGCGCCTCGCCTACGTACCCGGCGACGTCGAACTGTGGCCGGGCCTGACCGGCGGCGAGGCCATCGACCTGCTGGCGCGGCTGCGCGGCGGCCTGGACAACAAGCGGCGCGCCGAGCTCATCGACCGCTTCGACCTCGACCCGACCAAGAAGGGCCGGGCCTACTCCAAGGGCAACCGGCAGAAGGTCGCCATCGTCGCCGCGCTCGCCTCCGACGCCGAGCTGCTGGTCCTCGACGAGCCGACCGCGGGTCTCGACCCGCTCATGGAGGTCGTCTTCCAGGACGTCATCGGCGAGGCCAAGGCAGCCGGCCGGACGGTGCTGCTCTCCAGTCACATCCTGGCCCAGGTGGAGAAGCTCGCCGACCGGGTGAGCATCATCCGGCTGGGCCGCACCGTCCAGTCCGGCAGCCTCGGCGAGCTGCGCCACCTGACCCGCACCACCATCGAGGTGGAGACCGAACGGCCCGCGACCGGCCTCGCCGCCCTGCCCGGTGTCCATGACCTGCGGACCGTCGACGAGGCCACCGGCCGGATCCGCTTCTCCGTCGACGGCGGCCGGGTCGACGGCACGGTCCGCAAGCTCACCGAGTTCGGCATCCGCAGCCTGATCAGCCACCCGCCGACGCTGGAGGAACTGATGCTGCGCCACTACGGCGACGAGCTCGCCGCCAACGGGCACGCCACCGGACGCGACACGGACGGGGAGCCGCGATGACCTCCGCGACCACCGCCCCCGCCACCCGGGCGCCCGCCGCACCCGTCGCGGGCGGCAACGCGCTGGCCGGAACCCGGACGCTGATCCGCTTCGCCCTGCGCCGCGACCGGGTCCGGCTCCCGGTGTGGATCGGGGCCCTGCTCCTCTCCACGCTCGCCACGGCGAACAGTTTCACGACGCTCTACAGCGACCCGCAGGACCGGGCGAACGCCGTCGAGAGCGCGGACAGCCCGGCCGGCCTGGCCCTGTCCGGCCCCCGCCACTACCTCGTCGACGACGGCTTCGGCTCCATCCTGAGCCACCAGATGATCGGCTTCACGGCCGTCCTCGTCGGTCTCATGAGCGTGCTGGTCGTCACCCGGCACACCCGCGCGGAGGAGGAGACGGGCCGGGCCGAGCTGGTGCGCTCGACCGTCGTCGGCCGCCACGCCCACCTCGCCGCCGCCCTGTCCGTCGCCGTCCTGGCCAACCTCGCCCTCGCCCTGCTGCTGGCCCTCGGCCTGACCGGCCTCGGCCTGGAGGGCGTCGACGCGGCCGGCTCGCTCGTCTACGGCTTCGCCCACGCCGCCGCCGGCCTCGTCTTCGCGGCCGTCGCCGCGGTCACCGTCCAGTTCACCGCGCACACGCGCGGGGCGACCGGCACGGCACTGGCGGCCATCGGCGTCGCCTACGTGCTGCGCGCCGCCGGCGACAGCGGGCAGCACGAAACCCTCTCCTGGCTGTCCCCGATCGGCTGGGTCCAGCGCAGCTACCCGTACGTGGACGACCGCTGGTGGCCGCTCCTGCTGTGCCTGGGGTCCGCGGCGGCGTGCGCGGCGGCGGGGTTCGCGCTGTCCACCCGGCGGGACGTGGGCGCGGGCCTGCGCCCGGAGAAGCCGGGCAGCCCCACGGCCTCCGCCGCGCTCACCACACCGGTCGGCTTCGCCCTGCGCCTGCACCGCGGCATGCTGACCGGCTTCGGCACCGGCCTGTTCCTGATGGGCGCGATGTACGGGTCGATCCTCGGGGACGCCGAGGACATGCTGGCGGGCATCGAGGAGATCGAGGAGGCCCTGGAGCGCATCGGCGGGGCGGGCGTCGTCGAGTCCTTCGCCTCGATGGTCATGGTCGTGCTGACGGTCGTGGCGGCGGTGTACGTCGTCATGGCGGCCCTGCGGCCCCGGTCGGAGGAGACGGCGGGCCGCGCCGAGCCGCTCCTCGCCACCGGCCTCTCGCGTACCCGCTGGGCCGGCGGCCACCTGGCCGTGGCGACGGTCGGCGGCACGGTCGTCCTGCTGCTGGCCGGGCTCGGCTTCGGTGTCGCGGGCGCGGCCTCGACCGGTGACGCCGGGCTGGTGCCGGACCTGGTGGGCGCGGCCCTCGCGTACGCGCCCGCGCTGTGGGTCACGGCCGGGGTGGCCGTGGTGCTCTTCGGCTGGTTCCCGCGGGCGGTCCAGGCGGCCTGGGCCGTGCCGGTGTACGCCTTCGTGGTCGGCTACCTGGGTCAGATCCTGCAGTTCCCGGACTGGATGAACAACCTCTCCCCGTTCGGCCACGTCCCCCGGCTCCCCGCCGCGGACCTGGACTGGACGCCGCTGTTCCTGCTGACCCTGGTCGCCGCCGGACTGGTGTGGCTGGGTCTGGCGGGCTTCCGCCGGCGGGACCTCGAAACGAAGTAGGCCCCCCGCCCCTCCGTCGACGCACCGTGCCCCGGCGGCGGAGGGCCGCAGTCCATGTACGGCTTGAGCTCCTCGGCGTCGAATGCGGTGATCACCCCACCTCCACGCTCAGGCCTTCCAGCCCCCTGATCACGAAGTTCGGCTTCCGCGTCGGCTCCGCCGCGAGCCGCAGCGTCGGGGCCCTCTCCAGCAGGGCCCGCATGGAGGCGGCGAGTTCGATGCGGGCCAGGGGTGCGCCGATGCAGTAGTGGATGCCGGCGCTGAAGGAGATGTGGGGGTTGTCGGTGCGGGTCAGGTCGAGGCGGGCGGGGTCGGCGAAGACCGCCGGGTCGTGGTTGGCGGAGCCGAAGAGCATGGCGATCTCCGCGCCCCGCGGGATCACCTGGCCGTCGATCTCGATCTCGTCCAGCACCCAGCGTTCGAAGAGCTGGAGCGGGGTGTCGTAGCGCATCAGTTCCTCCACGGCGGAGGGGACCAGGGAGTGGTCCGCGCGCAGGGCGGCGAGCTGGCCGGGGTGGCGGAACAGCGCCCACCAGCCGTTGACCGTGGAGTTCACCGTGGCCTCGTGGCCCGCGTTGAGCAGCAGCACGCAGGTGGAGATCATCTCCTGCTCGGTGAGCCGGTCGTCGTCCTCGTCATGGGCGGCGATCAGGCCCGAGATCAGGTCGTCGCCGGGGTTCTTGCGGCGTTCGGCGATCAGCTCGCGCAGGTAGTCCGAGAACTCCACCGACGCCCGGACGGCCCGCTCCGCCGTCTCCGCCGACGGGTTCAGCTCGTACATCCCGCAGATGTCCGCCGACCAGGGCCGCAGCGGGGCCCGGTCGGACTCCGGGATGCCCAGCATCTCGGCGATCACCGCGACCGGGAGGGGTTCGGCGACGTCCGTGAGCAGGTCGCCGCCGCCCGCGTCGACCAGCCGGGAGACCAGCCGCCCGGCGAGATGGGTGACGTACGGCTTCAGCCGCTCCACCGTGCGCGGGGTGAACGCCTTCGACACCAGGCGCCGGATCCGGGTGTGGTCCGGCGGCTCCAGGTCGAGCATGCCGTGGTCGTTGAGGGTGTGGAACGGCTCCTGCTCGGGCGGCGGTGCCGTCCGGCCGAACTCCTCGTGGGTGAAACGGTGCTGGTACGTCCGCCCCAGGCGGCGGTCGCGCAGCAGGGCCGAGACGTCCGCGTGGTGCGCGACCAGCCACTGGTTCGTCGGCTCGAAGTACCGCACCCGGCCCAGCCCGCGCAGCTCGGCGTAGGCGGGGTACGGGTCGGCGACGAACGCCGGGTCCCACGGGTCGAAGGCGAGGTCGTCAAGGGCTGCCATGACCGGACGGTAGCCCGGCGGCACCCCCGCTGACCAGGGTCAGCCCGGGGTGACCAGCCGCGCCTCGTAGGCGAACACCGCCGCCTGCGTACGGTCCCGCAGGCCCAGCTTCACCAGGATGCGGCTCACGTGCGTCTTGATCGTCGACTCGGCGACCACCAGCCGTTCGGCGATCTCCGCGTTGGACAGGCCCTGCGCGATCAGCACCAGCACCTCCGTCTCCCGCTCGGTCAGATCGCCGTACGCCGCCTGCGCGGACGGCATCAGTCTCGGTGCCTCGGACAGCTTGGAGAACTCGGTGATCAGCCGTCTGGTCACCGTGGGGGCGAGCAGCGCCTCCCCGGACGCGACGACCCGCACCCCGTCGGCGAGCTGGCGGGCGGAGGCGTCCTTGAGGAGGAAGCCGGAGGCGCCCGCGCGCAGCGCCTGGTACACGTACTCGTCGAGGTCGAAGGTGGTCAGCACCAGCACCTTCGCCGCGCCGTCGGCGGCGACGATCTCCCGGGTCGCCTCGATGCCGTTCAGCTCGGGCATGCGGATGTCCATCAGCACCACGTCCGGGGCGAGTTCCCGGACCCGTTCGACGGCCTCACGGCCGTTGACCGCCTCGCCGGCGACCTCGATGTCCGGCATCGCGTTGAGCAGGACCGAGAACCCCTCGCGCACCATCATCTGGTCGTCGGCGATCAGGACGCGGATGGTCATGCGTCACCTTCGATCACCGTGGCGACCGGCAGGAACACCGCGACCTCGTAGCCGCCGTCGTCCGTCGGCCCGGCCGTCATCCCGCCGTTCAGCATGGTGACCCGCTCGCGCATGCCGGTGATGCCGTGGCCGGCTCCGGGGGAGGGTTTCACCAGGCTCGGGTTGGGTGCCGGACCGTTGACGATCCGCACGCCGAGCCCGCCGAGGACGTACCCGATCTCCACGCGGGCGCTCGCGCCGGGCGCGTGGCGCAGGCTGTTGCTCAGCGCCTCCTGCACGATCCGGTACGCCGACAGCTCCACGCCCTGCGGCAGCTCCCGCACCGCACCGGTCACCACCTTCTCCACCTGGAGCCCGGCGCCACGCACATTGACGAGCAGGGCGTCCAGGTCGGCGAGGGTGGGCTGCGGGGCGTCCGGGGCCTCGTAGTCCTCGGCGCGGACCACGCCGAGGATGCGGCGCAGTTCGGTGAGGGCGGCGACCGCGTTCTCCCGGATGGTGGCGAAGGCCCGCTCCAGCTCCGGCGGCGGGTTCTCCACCCGGTACGGCGCGGCCTCGGCCTGGATGGCGACCACCGACATGTGGTGGGCCACCACGTCGTGCAGTTCGCGGGCGATGGTGGTGCGCTCCTCCAGCGCCGTGCGCCGGGAGCGTTCGTGCGCGGTGACCGTCTGCTGGGCGGTCACCTCCTGCTGGGCGGTGTGGCGGACGTGCCGGAGACAGACGACGAGCAGGGCGAAGGCGGACGTCACCATCATGGGGCCGCTGTTGGTGTAGTAGTACGACCCGCCGATGAGGACGTCCGAGAGCAGGGCGTACACGGCGGTCAGGACCCACATCCAGGCGGCGGTGCGAGGACGGGTGCGCAGCGCGACGACGACCAGCACCCCCAGGTGGCAGATGAACGCGCCCGGCATCCAGGGCCAGTCGGAGCCGCCGCCGCCCAGGACCGCGACCACCGGGGTCACGGCGAGGGACAGCCAGAACGCACCGACCGGCCGGACCAGCGTGGCGAGCACGGGGAGCGCGCACAGCAGGCCGACCAGCAGGGCCGGCAGGTCCCCGCCGGGCAGTCCGCTGGTCAGCGCGCCGGCCATCAGGGCGAGCAGGGCCACCACCCCCACGAGCGCGTGCGGGAGGTGCTGGGCGGCGGACCGCAGCCGCGTGGGCAGCCTGCGGACGAACGGGCCGTCCGTGGGCCGGGGCGGAAGCGGCCGGTAGGCGAAGGCGTCGTGGAAGAGGTCCTGGCGCAGTCCCCGCAGGGAGTTCTGGGCCAGCCGGTACTCCGGGCTGCGTGCCCCGGCGCCGTCCCCGTCGCCGCGTGGGGCGCGCGGGATGTGCTGCTGAGTCGTCTCGGTCACGCTCACACGGTAGGCCGACCGGGTGAGGGCGGTCGTCCCCGCTGAGACGGGTTCCGGGGCGTCCGTCTCAGGTACTACGCGGAATCAGGACGGGTTGCTCCGCGGTACTGCGGGGGTCAGTATCCCGAAGGGCGGACCAGCCCCGACTCGTACGCGAACACCGCCGCCTGGGTGCGGTCGCGCAGGCCGAGTTTCACCAGGATGCGGCCGACGTGCGTCTTCACGGTCTGCTCGGCGACCACCAGCCGTACGGCCGTCTCCGCGTTCGACAGGCCCTGCGCGATGAGCGGAGTTCGGGCATGCGGATGTCCATCAGTACGACGTCAGAGGCGAGTTCGGCGACCCGCTCGACCGCGTCGAGCCCGTCCACCGCCTGGCCGACCACCTCGATGTCGGGCTGCGTGTTGAGCAGCACGGTGAAGCCCTGCCGGACCATCTGCTGGTCGTCGGCGATGAGTACCCGGATCATGCGGTGCCGTCCTGTGGAGGGGTGTCGGAAGCCCTCCCTGGGAGACGGCTCACCAGCCCAGCTGGGCGATCTCCTCCGCCACCACCGCACACGCGTCCGCCCCCGGATCGATGAGCGGGAAGTGTCCGACGTCCTCCAGCAACGTCACCCCCACCACCTCTCCCGCCTTCGCCGCCGCCTCCGCGTACGACTCGGCCACCGCCTGCGGCACATCCACGTCGGTGCGTCCCTGCACCAGCGTCGTGGCGATCCCGGTGGGCAGCAGCAGCGCCGGATCCACGTACGGCCGCCGCTCGGCGAAGTGATCGTCGCCGCCGAGGAGTTGCCGCACGGCACCCCCGCACACACCCAGCTTGTCCGCGACCTCGAGGTCCGCGATCGGGGCGAGCGCGACGACACCGCGCAGCGACGCCGGACCGCTGGTCCGCCATGCGCAGTCACGCGGCAGCACGTGCCGGGCGGCGGCCCACAGCGCCAGGTGCCCGCCCGCCGAGTGACCGGTGAGCACGGTCCGCCGCGGATCGGCCCGCGGCAGGTGCTCCCGGATCAGCGTGGGCAGCGCGTCCATCGCGGCGGCCACGTCGTCGAACGTGTCGGGCCAGCGTCCGGCGGCCGTGTCACTGCCGCCCGCGTCTCCGCGCCGGTACTCGACGCTCGCCACGGCGAAGCCCCGCCCGGCCAGGAACGCGGCGAACGGGCTGATGTGGCGCCGGTCGTAGGGTGCCCGCCAGGCGCCGCCGTGCAGGACGACCACCACGGGTGCGGGCCCCGGCCCGCCCTGGACGCGCGGCAGGTAGAAGTCGATCACCTGGTCCGGGTCGTCGCCGTAGGCCGCCGTGGTGTCCGGATCCACGGGCGGACGGGAGAGAGCCGACTCCTCCTCGGCGGCGGTCCGGGCGGCTGCGACGTCGTCCGTCATGCTCAACCTCTCAGCGGTGCAACGTAGGTGACGGACCGACGGGGACGCGGCCGTTTGGCCGGGACGGTATCAGCACGCCCACGCCCCCCGACATGCGGATGTCACGCTCGGTCAGCGCCCCCGGGGGCCGGCCCGCACGGCACCGGCCCCCGGGCGCCCTCTATGCCAGTTCCTCCGCCAGCACCCGCGCCGCCCGCTCCACGTCCGCGAAGCCGACGTACAGCGGGGTGAACCCGAACCGGAGCACGTCGGGATGACGGAAGTCGCCGACCACCCCACGCCCGATCAGCCGCTTCATCACCTCACCGGCGTCCGGGCAGCGCAACGCGACCTGGCTGCCCCGCTCCGCGTGGGCGCGCGGTGTCACGCACTCCACCCGGCCCGCGGGGACGTACGCCTCGACGCACTCCAGGAAGAAGTCCGTCAGGGCGAGCGACTTGGCCCGCACCGCGTCGACGGACACGCCGTCCCAGACCTCCAGGGCCGCCTCCAGGGCGAGCATGGACAGGATGTCCGGGGTGCCGACCCGCCCGCGCACCGCGCCCGCCGCCGGTTCGTACTCCGCGCGCATCCCGAAGGGTTCCGCATGGGAGGTCCAGCCGGGCAGCGGCGAGTCGAAGCGGTCCTGCAGCCCCTTGCGCACGTACAGGAACGCCGGTGAACCAGGCCCGCCGTTCAGGTACTTGTAGGTGCAGCCGACCGCCAGGTCCACGCCGTGCTCGTCCAGCCCGACCGGCAGCGCTCCCGCGCTGTGGCACAGGTCCCAGACCGCCAGTGCCCCCGCCGCGTGCACCGCCGCCGTCAGCGACGGCAGGTCCTGCAGCCGGCCGGTGCGGTAGTCGACGTGGTTGAGCAGCACGGCGGCCGTACGCTCCCCGAGCGCGCCCGGGACCTCGGACGGCTGCACCGGGCGCAGCGTGCACCCGGTCATCCGGGCCGCCGACTCGGCGATGTAGCCGTCCGTGGGGAACGTCGTCGCTTCGACCACGACCTCGTCCCGTCCGGCACCGGCCAGCCGCACCGCGCCCACGAGTGCTTTGAACAGGTTGACACTGGTCGAGTCGCCGACGACGATCTGCCCGGCCGCCGCACCGACCAGCGGCGCGATCCGGTCACCGATCCGCTCCGGCGCCGTCCACCAGCCGCCCTCCGTCCAGGACCGGATCCGCAGCTCGCCCCACTGCCGGCGCACCACGTCCTCGACCCGTCCGGGCACGGCCACCGGCAGCGCGCCCAGCGAGTTCCCGTCCAGGTACACCACGTCGTCCAGCACGAACTCGGCCCGCTTGGCCGCCAGTTCATCGGCGGCGTCGAGCTTCTCCGCCTTCCGTGCCTGCTCAGACATAGGACCTCGCCGTCCACAGCTCGGGGAACACGCTCTTCTGCGCCCGCTTCTCCAGCCAGGCCACCCCGGCGGAGCCGCCCGTGCCGGTCTTGGCGCCCATCGCACGGCGGGTGGCGACCAGGTGGTCGTTGCGCCAGCGCCACACCAGCTCGGCGACGTCGGTCAGCGCCTCACCGAGACGCGCCACCTCGTCGCGCTGGTCACCCGCGTAGACGGCCGTCCAGACCGCCTCCACCTCCGCCGACGGCTCGTACCGCCGGGTCACGTCGCGCCGCAGCACGTCCTCGGGGACCGCGTGCCCGCGCCGCGCGAGGAAGCGCAGCACCTCGTCGTACAGGCTCGGCTCGTGCAGTGCCTTCTCCAGCTCGGCGTGCACGCGCGGCGCGCCCCGGTGCGGGACCAGCATCGACGCGGACTTGTCGCCGAGCAGGAACTCCATGCGCCGGTACATCGCCGACTGGAAGCCGGATCCCTCGCCGAGGGCGCCGCGGTAGGAGTTGAACTGTGCCGGGGTGAGTCCGCTCAGCGGCGTCCAGGACGCGTTGAGCGCCTCCAGCTCCCGCACGGACCGCTTCAGCGCGTCGACGGCGGTCGGTACGTCGTCCTGGCGCAGCGCCTTCGCCGCGGTCTCCCACTCGTGGACGATGACGGTGAACCACAGCTCCATCACCTGGGTGGTGACCAGGAAGACCATCTCTCCGGGATCGTCGGAGAGGGTGTGCTGGAGGTGGGTGAGGACGTCGGCCTTGACGTAGTCCTCGTAGGGAGTGGTTCCCTGGAAGTCGAGATGCGGGGTCTCGGGCTCGTGAGCCTCGTGGGACATCGCTGTCTCCTGTACGTGTACTCCGGGTAGCGGTCCGCCCCTGCCGTTACCGGCACGGGGGCCCCGGTCCCCACGGTGCATCCTCCGTAATGGTCACCCGGAACCGCAAGGCCCGCCTGCTCACAGGCGGGCCCCGGGAAGGTCACGGCAGGGTCAGGCCAGGGCCTGGGCGGCCGTCGGTGAGGAGTCCTTCAGGAACTGGGAGCAGCGCTCGTACTCCTCCTGCTCGCCGATCTCCCGCGCGGCCCGGGCGAGGGCGTGCAGGGCGCGCAGGAAGCCGCGGTTCGGCTCGTGTTCCCACGGCACGGGGCCGTGGCCCTTCCAGCCGTTGCGGCGCAGGGCGTCCAGTCCGCGGTGGTAGCCCGTGCGGGCGTACGCGTAGGACTCCACGACGCTGCCCCGCTCGAACGCCTCGTCGGCCAGCCGGGCCCAGGCCAGTGAGGAGGTGGGGTACCGGGCGGCGACGTCGGCGGACGTGGCGCCGGAGGCGAGCAGTTCGCGCGGGCCGGGGTCGTCGGGGAGGTGGGTCGGGGGCGGGCCCCCGAGGAGGTTCTCGTGAATGGACATGGGTCCAGTCTCGTACATCAGCGCGTCCCGCCGCCGCGCTCCTCCCCCGCCTCCAGCGGCGGCACCGCCACGCTGCCGTGCGTGCGGCACTCCGGGTGCCGGCAGTCGGGGGCGGGACGGCGCACGGTCGCGTAGGCGAGGGCGGAACCCGCCACGAGGACGGCCGCGCACAGCACCATCGCCCGGCCGAACGCCTCGTCGAAGGCCTCGGGCAGCCGGTACGCCTCCGGGCCCATCCCGGCGAGCAGCGGCAGCGCCGCCACCGCGACCAGGCCGGCCGCGCGGGCTGCGGCGTTGTTGATGCCGCTGGCCAGGCCGGCCCGCGCGGTGTCGACGGAGGCGAGGACGGTCGCCGTCAGCGGCGCCACCAGGGTGACCATGCCGAGGCCGAGCACCAGCAGCGCGGGCAGCACCTCGGTGGCGTACGAGGCGCCAGGCCCGACCCGCAGCATCAGCAGCATCCCCGCCGCGCACAGCAGCGGCCCGGCGGTGAGGGGGATGCGCGGGCCGATCCGGTCGCCGAGCTCACCCGAGCGGGCGGAGAGCAGCAGCATCAGCGCCGTCGTCGGCAGCAGGGCGGTACCGGCGGCCAGCGCGGACCAGCCGACGACGACCTGGAGCTGGAGCGCGGCGAGGAAGAAGAAGCCGCCGAACGCCGCGTACACGCACAGCGTGACGACGTTGACCGCCGTGAACTGCCGGGAGGCGAAGATGCCGAGCGGCATCATCGGGTGCGGGCGCCGCTTCTCGACGAGGACGAAGGCGACCGCGGCGGCCAGGCCGGCCACGGCGGACGCGGCGACCAGCGGCGACCCGGACTCGGCCTCGATCAGCGCGTACGTCACCAGTGCGAGGGCGATCGCGCCGAGCGCCGCACCGAGCACGTCGAAGCGGCCCTCGGCCTTCCCACCGGAGGACTCCGGTACGTGGCGTACGGCGATGGGGGCGCACAGCACGGCCAGGGGCACGTTGATCAGGAACACCCAGCGCCAGCCGGGCCCGTCGACCAGCCAGCCGCCGACGAACGGGCCGACCGCGGCCCCGATCCCGCCGAAGCCGGACCACAGGCCGACCGCGCGGCCCCGGTCGTCGGGGTGGAAGGAGGCCTGGATGAGGGCGAGCGAGCCGGGGGTGAGCAGCGCGCCGCCGACGCCCTGGAGCGCACGGGCGGCGATGAGCATCCCGGCGTTCGGGGCGAGCCCGCACAGCAGCGAGGCCGCGGCGAACCACAGCACCCCGACGACGAACACCTTGCGCCGTCCGAACCGGTCGCCGAGCGCCCCGCCGAGCAGGATCAGCCCGGCCAGCGTGACCATGTAGGCGTTGACGGTCCACTGCAGGGCGCCGAGGTCGGCGTCGAGGTCGCGGCCGATGCGCGGGAGGGCCACGTTGACCACGGTCGAGTCGAGCAGGGCCATGCTGGAGCCGAGGACCGTGGTGAGCAGGATCCACTTGCCCTGCGGTGAGGACAGCCGGACGTCGGGCATGCGGCCGAGCATACGGAAGGGCCCGGCACCGCGAGCGGTGCCGGGCCCGTGCGTGCCGGGGGCGGGTTACTTGATGCGGGTGCCCGTGGAGCGCAGGTTCTGGCAGGCCTCCAGGACGCGGGCCGCCATGGACGCCTCGGCGAGCTTGCCCCAGGTGCGCGGGTCGTAGGTCTTCTTGTCGCCGACCTCGCCGTCGACCTTCAGGACGCCGTCGTAGTTGCGGAACATGTGGTCGGCGACCGGGCGGGTGAACGCGTACTGGGTGTCGGTGTCGATGTTCATCTTCACGACGCCGTTCTCCAGCGCGGTGAGGATCTCCTCCGGGGTGGAGCCGGAGCCGCCGTGGAAGACGAAGTCGAACGGCTGGGCGCCGGCCGGCTTGCCGTACTTGGCGGCGACGCCCTCGTTGAGCTCCTTGAGCAGCTCGGGGCGCAGGACGACGTTGCCCGGCTTGTACACGCCGTGCACGTTGCCGAAGGACGCGGCGAGCAGGTAGCGGCCCTTGTCGCCGAGGCCGAGGGCCTCCGCCGTGCGGATCGCGTCGTCGACCGTGGTGTAGAGGGAGTCGTTGATCTCGTGCGAGACGCCGTCCTCCTCGCCACCGGTCGGGGTGATCTCGACCTCGAGGATGATCTTCGCGGCGCGGGCGCGCTCCAGGAGCTCCTGGGCGATGGACAGGTTGTCCGCGAGGGTCTCCGCGGAGCCGTCCCACATGTGGGACTGGAACAGCGGGTTGCGGCCGGCCTTGACGCGCTCCTCGGACACCGCGAGCAGCGGGCGTACGTACCCGTCCAGCTTGTCCTTCGGGCAGTGGTCGGTGTGCAGGGCGATGTTGACGTCGTACTTCTCGGCGACGATGTGCGCGAACTCGGCCAGGGCGACCGCGCCGGTCACCATGTCCTTGCTGTGCTGGCCGCCCAGGAACTCGGCGCCGCCGGTCGAGATCTGGACGATGCCGTCGCTCTCGGCCTCGGCGAAGCCGCGCAGTGCCGCGTGCAGGGTCTGCGACGACGTGACGTTGATGGCCGGGTAGGCGAACTTCTCCGCCTTCGCCCGGTCCAGCATCTCGTTGTAGACCTCGGGAGTTGCGATGGGCATCTGTCCGCTCCTTAAGCGTGCGGTGTGGCGTGCTGCGTACGGTCGGCCCTGACCTGGAACCTTGGAAGCGACGTCATTGTCGGGCTCATCCTCCCAGACTTGCCCGGCGGGTCGACGGTGCAGGTCAAGTCGTTATGTCGGGCGATGTCCGGCCGGGGCGGCCCCGCGGCGCCCCGGCGGGGTCCGGCGGCCTCAGTCGAGGCCGAGCTCGTCCTTGGAGTAGGCGAAGAGGTACGGCACCCCGGCGCCCTCCCGGATCTTCTCGGCGGCACCGGTCGCCCGGTCCACGATGGTCGCGACGGCCACGACCTCCGCGCCGGCCTCGCGCACCGCCTCGACGGCGGTCAGCGGCGAGCCGCCGGTGGTGGAGGTGTCCTCGACGACGAGCACCCGGCGGCCCTTGATGTCCGGGCCCTCGACGCGCCGCTGCAGTCCGTGCGCCTTGGCGGCCTTGCGGACCACGAACGCGTCCAGTCTCCGGCCCCGCGCGGCGGCGGCGTGCAGCATCGCGGCCGCGACCGGGTCGGCGCCCATGGTCAGCCCGCCCACCGCGTCGAACTCCAGCTCCGCGGTCAGGTCCAGCAGCACCTGTCCGACCAGCGGGGCGGCCTGCCCGTCGAGGGTGACGCGGCGCAGGTCGACGTAGTAGTCGGCCTCCAGACCGGAGGAGAGCGTCACCTTGCCGTGCACCACGGCCTTGTCCTTGATCTGCTGCAGCAGCGCGCCGCGCGTGTCCGTCATGCCTGCCAGCTTAGAGGCGGGTCCAGGTCCACGTGGTCGAGGCCTCCAGCGGCTCCAGGGGTGTGACCAGGCGCGGGTGGGTGTTCAGCCCGTTGGGCGGCCCGGTCTGCGGCTCCACGCACACGGCCTCGCTCTGCTCGTCGTACACCACGACCCACTCCTCGCGGCTGGTCACCTTCAGCGCCAGCCGCTCCGGCCAGGTGAGGGTGACGTCGACACCGCCGGGCATGGCGAAGCAGTCGTCCCACGGCCCCGCCTGCGGGTCGGTGCGCCGCCCGGTCGGCAGGTGGTCCTCGCCGCGCTCCTCCTGCCAGGCGGGCGCGAAGTCGATGCTCACCTCGGCGCCGTCGAGGCGGCGGTTGAACCACGGGTGCCAGCCGATCTGCGCCGGGAAGGACGACTCGTACGTCTCCACGCTCAGCGTCAGCGTCAGCGCGTCCTCGCCGAGCGCGACCTGCTGGGTGACCCGGCCCGGGTAGGGCCACGGGTCGACGAGGTCGTAGGTGAGGACGACCTCGTCGGTGGTCTCGCGGGCGACGCTCCAGGGGGCGTCGCGGGCGGTGCCGTGGATGGCGTGCGGCGGGGCGTTGAGCGGCATCTGCCGTACGGTGGCGCCGTCCTGGAAGCGTCCGTCACGGATCCGTCCGCACCAGGGCACCATCGGGAAGCACCCGTACCGCTCCCCCTGCCGCAGCAGTTCGACGCCTCCGACCCGCAGCCCACCGACCCGCCCGCCGTTCCCCGGCAGCACGTCCACTTCCGCGTCGCCCGCGGTCAGCGTGATGTGTTCGTTACTCACGTCAACGACCCTACTGGGACGATCAAGAGCGCGTTCCCGGGACCGCCCGACGGGGCCCCGGCAGCCGGCCCGGGTGGTCGCAGGGGTGGACGGAGCCGCGATCCGCCCACCGGCCCGAAGCGCACCGGAAGGCTCCGGTCCGCCGCGCCCCCGGCCGCGCGGTTCGCAGCGCCCGGCCCGCGCCCCCGCACGCCCGGCCGACGGAGGCGCGGGCACCGGTGCCGCCCGGCCTGCGGGCGCGACTACGGCCCACACGGCCGGCGGAACCGTCCGGCGGCACGACGGGCGGACGGCCGGGGGGGCAGGCCGGGGGGGGTTACCGGTGAGGTCACCGGGACCCCGGGCGTCCCCGGCAGGGGTCAGTGGCGTTTGCGGAGGGCTCGGATCGCGACCACGGCGGAGGCGACCGCCAGGGCTGCCGCCGGGGCGGCCCAGCGGAGCGTCGTGGGGGACGAGACCGTCTGCGGGGCGGGGACGGGGGCGTAGCGGCCGCGGGGCGGGGCGTGGTCGACTTCTTCGGCGCTGCGTCCGATCATCGTCCGCCGGGCGTGGGCGGCCTCCGCGACGCCGTCCTCGCCGTCCTCGTGGTCCCCGTCGTGGTCCGGGCCGTCCTGGGCGTCCCCGGGAGCGGGTGGCGGGGTCTCCTGCCGGGCCCCCGGGCCGCGGTCCGCGTCCGGCGCGGGTGCGGGCGGCGGGGGTGTGTCCTCGGCGTCCGGGGTGGTCTCGAAGTCGGTGGTGGCCCGGGGCTCGAAGTCGCCCGTGGAGAGCAGTTCCGGCGACTGGGGTTCCGCAGCGGGGCCCGACGGCTCCGGCTCCGCTCCGGGTGTCTCCGCCGCCACGCGCCCCAGGTTCTCCGCGAAGCGGTCCAGCAGGCGGGTCACCGCCGCCGCCACCGCTTCCGGGGGCAGTTCCGTGACGCGGCCGGCGGCCGTCGCCGTGCCGGAGACGGTGAGGGTGGTGCCGCCTTCCGCGGGCCGCAGCCGCAGCCGCAGCGCCGGCTTCACCGTGCCGCTGCCGCGGGTCTCCGACGCCTCGCCCTCGACGGCGTAGGAGCCGTCGTCCCGCGCGGACACCCGCAGGGCACCCCGGTAGGTGACGGAGTGGCTGCCGACGCGGACCTTCAGGCGGCCGGCGACGGGATCCGCGCCGGCGTCGTGCTGGAGCCCGGGGACCGCCCGGGCGACCCGCGCGGGGTCGTCCAGCACATCCCTGAGCCGCTGCTCCCCGACCGGAACGAACACCTCGTGCTCCATGACTGCGGAGCCTACCCAGACGACGGCGGGCCGCACCCCCGTCCGCGGGAAGTGGCGGCGCGTCGGCGCGGAACGCGGTAAGGGGTTCAGTCGCCGTAGCGCGGGTGGAGCAGGGTGGAGGGTGGCAGGCCGCGTACCCGGGTGCGCTCGGCGGCGCGGGCGTCCGCCGCGAGGGAGGCGTCGGTGAGGGTGCGGGTGTGCGGCCCGGACGGGCCCAGGCGCGGCTCGGGCGGCCGGTGGCGGGCGGCGAGCACGAACCCCCAGTCGCGGTGGGCGTGCGCGGTGGTCCCGGAGCCGCGGTCGGGCCCGGTGGCGAAGGGGGCCTGCCGGCCGCGCACGCGGTACGCGGCGGTGTGGAGGCCCGCCGCGCGGAGCGTGGAGTCCACCGTCCAGAAGTCGCGGGGCCGGTGCGCCACCGCGCCCCCGTGCACCACGAGCCGTCCCCCGGGGGCCAGCACCCTCCGGGCCAGCCCGTAGAACTCCCGCGAGTACAGCTTCGTGCTCGCGGTGATCCCGGGATGCGGAAGATCGGAGACGACCACGTCGTACGCGGCCGGGGGCGCCCCGCGCAGCCAGTCGAAGGCGTCGGCGGTGGTCACCCGCACCCGTGGGTCGTCGAGGGCGTGCGCGTTCAGCGCGGACAGCGCCGGGTCGTGGCGGGCCAGCCGCACCACGCCCGCGTCGAGTTCGACGACGTCGACGCGGCGCACCCCGCTGTGGCGCAGCACCTCGCGCACGGCCAGCCCGTCACCGCCGCCGAGGACGAGGACCCGGTCGTGCGGACCGTTCATCGCGGGGTGCGCCAGCGCCTCGTGGTACCGGAGTTCGTCCCGGCCGCTGACCCGCAGCCGCCCGTCGAGGAAGAGGTTCAGCGGCCGCCCGTCCCGCCCGCCGGTGATCAGCACCTCCTGCACGTCCGTGTGCAGGGCCACCCGTACGTCCGGGCCGTACATGGCGTGCCGGGCGGCCCGTTCGAAGTCGTCGACGAGGGCGGCGGCGGAGCCGAGGAGGGCGAGCACGCACACGTTGGCCGCCACCAGAAGGCGGCGGGCGCGGGGCGTGAGGTCCTGCCGGAACAGTCCGAGGACCAGCGCCGCGCCGACGACCGCGTTGACCGCGCCGGTGATCAGCGCTCCGGTCAACTGCCCGAGCAGGGGCAGGAGGAGGAACGGGAAGGCGAGCCCGCCGACCAGCGCGCCGACGTAGTCCGCGGCGGACAGGTCGGCGACCGCGCCGCCCGCGTCCTGTCGCCGGATCCGCTGGATCAGCTCCATCAGCAGCGGCACCTCGGCCCCGATGAGCAGCCCGGTGGCGAGGGAGAAGGCGACCAGCAGGATGCGGGGGCCGCTCGCCCAGACGCCGCCCCAGTCGCCCGTCCAGGCGAACACCGCGTACAGGGCCATCGCACTGCATCCGCCGACCAGCGCCAGGGCCGCCTCGACGGCGCCGAAACCGGCCGCCGCGTGCCGCCGCAGCCGCTTCGCGGCGAGGGATCCGATGCCCATCGCGAAGACCATCACGGACAGCACGACGGACGTCTGGGCGACGGAGTCGCCCATCAAGTACGCGGCCAGCGCGACCAGTTCCAGCTCGTACACCAGGCCGCAGGCCGCGCAGACGAACACTCCCGCGAGGACCAGGAACCGCCCGGTGTCCTGTCGCACGGGCAGCCGCAGCGGACTCCCCGCGTCGCCACCGGGCCCGTCCCAGGACTGCGCGGAGCCGGGCGGTGCGGGGGCCTGCGACTCGATCACTCCAGCGACGTTACGTCACGGCTCCACCGCGCAACGTCACCCACACGCGTGATGTTTGTTTACACCGGCCCGACGCCGGAACGGACCGGCACCCGTACCCCCACCCTGGTCCGCGTGGCCACCAACTGCCCGTCCTGCGGATACGCGTGCCAGGTCCGCCAGTGGAGCCGGCCCTCGCGCCGCTGGGCGAGCATCGCCGTGAACGCGTGCGGACTGCCCGGGAACACCCCGGCGAGGCCCTGCGGATGGTCGGAGACCAGGGCGAGCAGCTCCTGCGCCCGGCCCGCGAACGACGCCGGGGTCATCACCTCCACCCGGGCGGCGAACTCGTACTCCCAGTCGCCCACCCGCTTGGCGACCCCCAGCGGAAGCGGCGTACTGCTGCCCGGGATGCACGCCACCGTCTCCGAGCACAGGCCCCCCTCCTCCTCCACCAGCACCTGGTGGGACGCGCCGAGCAGGCGCAACTGGAGTTTCACACCGGTCAGTTCCAGGTCGAGCGCGGCGAGCGCGGGAAGCGGCTCGCGCCCCAGGGCCCAGGCGAGATCGGCCGCGCGCGTGTCGGAATAGGCGGTCTTCAGGGTCGTGAGCATGGATCGGCTCCGCAAGCACACATGGAGAGGGAGGAGAGGTGGGTCCGCGCGCCCCGGATCGCACCGGGAGACGCGGCCCGTCAGCCCGGTCGCCCGGCCGGAGGAAGGGTCCGCGGGGAGTCCGAGAGCTGCGCTGGTGATTTATAGGGAATCATGAACTGTGCTGCCACCACAGCGTTTTTACCCAACTTCGTGGCCTTTCCATCCGCTCGGGGGCTCCCCAGCTCACCTGTTCAACCCCCGAGTACGCCCCCGAGTGACGGCGTACGCCGTCGGGCGTCCCCGCCCGGAACCGGACCCCGAACCGCCGCTTCACGGGAACGGCGGGGTCCGCCCAGGTGCGGACCCCGCCTCGGCGGATGCGTCTTCCCCCGACAGGGAAGCGAGCTGCCCCGTGTCAGCCCCCTCCGCCGCCGCATCCGCCGCCCCCGCACGACGACCCGCCTCCGCAGGACGAGCCACCGCCGGAGGACGATCCGCACCCGGCACCCCCACCGCCTGAGCCGCCGCCGTCGCCGGCCCACCAGCTCTCCCCGCGGGCCCTCCCGCGACGCCTCCCGGACGCCCTGCGCCCCGGACCCCTGGAGCCGGCCCAGCCGACCCCGTAGAACAGCACGACGAGCGCGATCAAGGTGATGCCGACCTCCATGACCCCACCCCTCCTTCCGTCCCCCGTGACCCCCGAAGCAGCCCCCCGTGGGCACCTCACGCACGCAGGTGACCGGGAGATGCCCTCCGCCCACGCGGCCCAAAGCAGAGTTGAGGAAGTCCAGAGGTTCGGCGCAGGATGGCCGCCATGACCTCCAGTGCGCGCCCCCTCCTCAACCGCCGGCTCGCCGAGTTCGGGACCACGGTCTTCGCGGAGATGTCCGCCCTGGCCCTGCGGACCGGAGCCATCAACCTGGGCCAGGGCTTCCCCGACACCGACGGCCCCGAGGAGGTCAGAGAGGCCGCCGTGCGGGCCCTGCGGGACGGCCGCGGCAACCAGTACCCACCGGGCCCCGGCGTCCCCGAGCTGCGCACCGCCGTCGCCGCGCACCAGCAGCGCCGCTACGGCCTGTCCTACGACCCCGACACCGAGGTCCTGGTCACCGCGGGCGCCACCGAGGCCATCGCCGCCGCCCTGCTCGCCCTGGTGGAGCCCGGCGACGAGGTGATCGCCCTGGAGCCGTACTACGACTCCTACGCGGCCTGCGTCGCCATGGCCGGCGGCACCCGTGTCCCCGTCACGCTCCGCCCGCGCGAGGGCCGCTTCCGCCTCGACCTCGACGAACTGCGCGACGCCGTCACCGACCGGACCCGCCTGCTGCTGATCAACACCCCGCACAACCCGACCGGGACCGTCCTCACCCGTGAGGAGCTGACCGCGATCGCGGAGCTGGCCGTCGAACGCGACCTGCTCGTGGTCACCGACGAGGTCTACGAGCACCTCGTCTTCGACGACGCCGAGCACATCCCCCTGGCCGGCCTCCCCGGCATGCGGGACCGCACGGTCACCATCTCCAGCGCGGGCAAGACCTTCTCGTTCACGGGCTGGAAGGTCGGCTGGATCACGGCCGCCCCGCCCCTGGTCACGGCGGTCCGCTCGGCCAAGCAGTACCTGACCTACGTCTCCGCGGGCCCGTTCCAGTACGCGATCGCCGAGGCGCTCGCCCTGCCCGAGTCGTACTTCACCGACTTCCGCGCGGACATGCGCACCAAACGCGACGTCCTCGCGTCCGGCCTGGCGGAGGCGGGCCTCACCGTCTACCGCCCTTCCGGCACCTACTTCATCACCGCCGACATCCGCCCCCTCGGCGCATCCGACGGCATCGCCTTCTGCCGCGCCCTCCCCGAACGGGCGGGCGTCGTCGCCATCCCCACGGCCGTCTTCTACGACCACCAGGACATGGGCGCCCCATTCGTCCGCTTCGCCTTCTGCAAGAAGCGGGCGGTACTCGAAGAGGCGGCGGCCCGTCTCAAGGGGCTGACGCCCTGACAGACGGACACTACGAGCACCCCTGGGCGAGCGGTTGGCCCGACATGTGTCCCGGGCACCCACCGGCCTTGAATCCGACTTTCACTCGGTGTCTTTGGGATGCCGCGGAGAGGCGTACACGACGATCACCGTGGAGGTCTCCGGACTGACCAGGTACCGCACTCGTCCACCGCTGGTGACCTCGTACTCCCACTGTTCCAGGCCCGACCCCTTCCACACCTTGGTGGCATGCCTTCCCCGCAGCTGGTGCTGACGGCTCCAGTTGGACCGGGACAGGGGGTCAGTGCGCAGCGCGTCCAAGCAACGGTGCGCGTTCGGCAGTGCCACGCGGCACAGTTCCTCCCAGCCTGTTACCGCCTCCGTCGTTCCGAAGACGACGTTCCATCCATTGAGTGGCGGAACACTGACCCGATCTCCCTTCTTCGGGCTCACCCACGCACCTCGACCGAGCCGAGGTCGTCGCCGTCGAGCGGACGCAGCGACTCCCTCAACTGATCGGGGTCCGCGTTGATACGGGCCGTGGCGCGCCAGGAGACGATGACGCGGTGAACGGCCTCTCCCGCATCCAGTTCCGCCGCGTCGGACAGCGCTTCGAGGAGCTCGACGGTGAAGGCGCGCACCTCCTCCGCGTCCAGGTGTCGCACCCAAGGGAAAACCTCTGGGAGCGCGAGGAGCAGCGACCTGGCACCGTCGTCCTGCTTCATCAGCGCGAGGAAGAGCCGCGAGGCGGTGGTCAGATTTTCCTCGGCGTGCTCGGCGCGTGCGGCCGTCGTCAGCATCATGTCGGGTGCGTCTCTGTGCGTGATGCGGAGGCGTCCCAGAGCTGCGGCCCTGGCAGCGACTCCTTTGGGGTTACGGGACAGGTCGGTGAAGGAGACGGTCTCGGTTTCTGCTTCCAGGGGCACGCTAGCCATACTCAGAGAGTACTCAGATCGTGTTCTGACTTCAATCGGGAGGAGCGGGCCGTCGCCGAACCGGTCGGCCATCCATTCAGCCGACAGCACTCAGAAGACTCTCTGTTCGACAGCTCCGACACCGTCCCGGCGCAGGGGCACGGAATGCCCTGTCGCAGCCCTCACAGGTCTGGAAAGGGAGGACAACACCAGGGCGGTCGTCCCGGCGCGTCTCCGAGTGGCACGGGGTGGGCAGGGGTGTCTCCCGCAGGCGGTAGGCGAGGATGCCCGCAGGACGTGTCAGGAAACGGTCGGGGAGGCCCTCGGTCAGCGACTTGATGATCTGTACCGTGCCCAGACCCGCCGCGAGCCACTGGGAGACGGCCGGAGCCAGTCGCGCCGCCTCCCGCTCGGAGAGGACGAGACGGGGATCGAACCGACGCAGCGCCGCCAGCACGCCGACCGCCCGGGGGTCGGCGTCGGCGAGTGACGCCGAGGTGTCCAGGGTGGTGACCGGCGCGGCGGCGGGACGCTTCCGGGTTGCGCGAGGGGCCGGCCGCTCGGGTGGCCCGTCCGGGTCCGGGGCGGATGTACCGCCGGGGACGTCGTAGAAGTACGTGCGGGTGCGGATCTGCCCCGAGGGCAGGCGCTCGCGGCGGCGCTCCAGGTAGCCGGCGGCTTCCAGTTCCCTCAGGGCCCGGGAGATCAGGATCTCGCCCTCGGTGAAGTGCCCGCACAGGGCGGCGATGCTCACGGGGGCGCCGTCGGGCAGGGAGGCGATGTAGGCCGCGACGCCGATGGTGACCGCGCTGCCGCGCCGCTGGGCGAGGGCGTTGGCGATCACGGTGAAGTCGGCCGTGAGGCGGGTGCGTACGTGGGTCACGCCGGAGGACGGAGCTCCGGCGTCGGCGCGCGGGCGCGCGTTAGACTGCGAGTCAGCCATTGGGAAGGTCCGTTCTTCCTGATCGGTCAGGTCCTCGGTCGGGATGCCAGTCCCGGCCGGGGGCCGTATCTGTTTGCGCTCGGTGCGGTGAACGTAACCGCCCGTCTCCCGCGCCTGCAAGCCGGTCACCCGCACGAGTGACGCGGGCCGTCCGGCCGGGAGGGCGGGTGGGCGGGTAGTTCTTTCTCCCGGTTCTTTGGGGAGGTCAGTGGCCCACCGGACCCTCGCGGACGAGGCCCCGGCGGGCCCGGAAGACGGAAGGCCACCAGGGCCCGGCCGATTCAGGGACGGTGGTGTTCCGCCCGCAATCCGCCTGTGAAGGCGGCCCAGGACGCGGCGGCGAAGCACAGCGCGGGACCGTGCGCGGCCTTGCTGTCACGGACGGGGACGACGCCGGGGAATCCGTCCGCCACTTCCACGCAGTTGCCGCCCTCCTGATTGCTGTAGCTGCTCCTGCGCCACACGGCGACGCTCGGATCGGGACGGGACGTTCGCTTCACGATGGTCGCCCTCTCAGAGGTCGTGATGTCCAGCCTTCAGCCCGCTTATGAAGACGGCCCAGGACGCGGCGGCGAAGCACAGCGCGGGACCGTGCGCGGCCTTGCTGTCACGGACGGGGACGACGCCGGGGAATCCGTCCGCCACTTCCACGCAGTCGCCCCCCTCTTGATTGCTGTAGCTGCTCCTGCGCCACACGGCGACGCTCGGATCGGGACGGGACGTTCGCTCCACGATGGTTGTCCTCCCTCACGGATCGGATCATGTCGAGCGACATGAGCGGGGGCAGCGCTGCCGCCCGCAGCCGATCGTAGGTCAGCGCAAAACTCCTGACTTCTTCTCGTTCCTCGACGAGTTGGCCGTAGTGCGCGCCTTCCGTGTAGGCCACCTCCGAACCGTCCGGCAGGGCGAGGACGGTGAGCGAACCGCCCATGACCTCATGCTCGCCCTGGTCGAACGGCAGCACTTGGACAGTGATGTGAGGCTCCTCTCCGGCCGCCATCAGCCGCGCCAACTGCTGGCGCATTACCGGCAGACCACCGACCGGGCGCCTGAGCACAGCCTCGTCGAGAACCACCCACAACTCCGGCCGGTCCGGCGAGCCGAGCCGCTCCTGCCGCCCCATGCGAAGGGCAACCCGCTCTGCCAACTGCTCCTCACCACTGAGCGTCCGACCGACCTTGAGCACGGCCCGCGCGTAGTCCTCCGTCTGCAACAGACCCGGCACCACATGGGCCGCGTACTGCCTGATGGCCACCGCCCGCTCCGCGTACGTCATGAACTTCCGCGACCAGTCCGGGAACGCCTCCCGGTACACGTACGGCCACAGCTCGACGAGGAGGTCGTCCGCTCCGAGAGCCGCGTCCAGCGCACGCGCCAGTTCCAGCGTCGGCTTCGCGCCCGACGCCCGTTCGATCTGCGTGATCCGGGTACTCACCACGTGCGTCATGGCACCGAGTTCGGCCTGCGTGAGTCCGGCCGCCCTACGCAGGCGGCGGACCCGCGCACCGAACAGCGCCGCCATCGACGCGCTGGGGTCAATTCCGTTGGCCAAAGCGTCACTTCCGTTCCTTATGGCCTGAAAGGTAAGGCCGCGCCCTCTGTCGGGATCAGGGCGATCCGACGAACCTTGAACACGGAAAGCAACGACTCGTGCACGCCACGAGACATCACCGGCTCGACGAAGAAGGACGGAAGAAGCCGTGCTCACGAGAACGACCGCAGCTGAGGACGAGCCACGGCGGAGCCCGACACCGTCGGACCTCGTCACACTCACCGACGAAGCCGCTGGACCACCCACCGCCGCCGCGCAGTTCACCTCCTCACCGCGTGGTGCGCAGCTCGCACGGCGCTTCGCCGTGCAGTGCATGGAAGCGTGGGGTCACCCGCCCGCGGCGGACGTGTCGTGCGCGATCGCCCTCGTCGTCGGCGAACTCGCCGCGAACGCCGTGCGGCACGGCCGGGTCCCCGGACGGGACTTCGGCCTGCGGCTCACACTCGACGAGGCGGCGGGCCTGGTACGGGTCGAGGTCGCGGACGCCGCCACCGCGAAGCGTCCGCCCCTCTCCACCCCTCCGGTCCCGCCCGAAGCCGAGTCCGGCCGGGGCCTGCTCCTGGTGGACGTCCTGGCGGAGCGCTGGGGCTGGGAGCCCCGTGAGCCCGTGGGCAAGACGGTGTGGGCGGAGTGCACCTTGTAGAGCTTCCGCACTCCTCAGTGAGAGCACCGACGGTGACCAGAACCGCGGCGGCCACAAGGTGCTGGTCTGAGGTCGCACGGCGTAAGCCTGGAGACGGCGCAGGGCCCACGGCAGAGTCCGGTGCCGTGAACGGCGGCGGGGTTGTCTATCGTCTTCCGGTGCGAACAATCGTGGTGCCTGTCCGCAGGGCGGCGGGCGTGGAATGGTGAGGGCGCGGTGGCCGCGTCTTCGGCATCCGGCGCAGGTGGTCGTGGCCGGCTTCGCCGCGGCGGTCGCGGCCGGGACCGGTCTGCTGATGCTGCCGGTGGCCAAGGCCGGGCCCGGGGGCGCCGGTGCGATGGAGGCGCTGTTCACCTCCACCTCCGCGGTGTGTGTGACCGGCCTGGTCGTGGTGGACACCCCCCATTACTGGAGCGGGTTCGGGCAGGCGGTGATCCTGGCTCTCATCCAGGTGGGCGGCTTCGGCATCATGACCTTCGCCTCCCTGCTGGTGCTGCTGGTCTCCCACCGCATCGGCCTGAAGGCCCGCATGACGGCCGCCGCGGAAACCAAGACCCTGGGACTGGGTGATGTCCGCTCGGTCGTGACCGGTGTGGTCAAGGTCAGCTTGCTGCTGGAAGCGGTCACCGCACTGGTGCTGGCCCTGCGGTTCGCCACCGCCTACGACGAGTCCTGGCCGCGCGCGGCGTGGCTGGGCGTCTTCCACGCCGTCTCGGCATTCAACAACGCCGGCTTCGCCCTGTACTCCGACAGCCTGATCGGCTTCATCACCGACCCGTGGATCTGCCTGCCCATCGCGCTGGCGGTCATCGCCGGCGGACTGGGATTCCCCGTGCTGTTCGAGCTGCGCCGCCGCTGGCACCGGCCACGGTCCTGGTCCCTCCACACCAAGATCGTGCTGTGGGCCTCCGGGACCTTCCTCGTCGGCGGCAGCTTCTTCATCACCGCGCTGGAATGGTCCAACCCCTCCGCCCTGGGTCCCCTGGACGCCCCCGGGAAACTGCTGGCCGGGTTCTTCCAGAGCGCCATGGCGCGCACCGCCGGGTTCAACAGCGTCGACACCTCCCAGATGACCCCCGCGAGCTGGCTGGGCACGGACGTGCTGATGTTCGTCGGCGGCGCCAGCGCCGGCACCGCCGGCGGTATCAAGGTCACCACCTTCGCCGTACTGTTCTTCGTCATATACGCCGAGATCCGGGGCGAGGGCGCGGTCAACATCTTCCACCGCCGCCTGCACGGAGACCTCCAGCGTCAGGCCCTGACCGTGGTGCTGCTGTCCGTGGCCGCCGTCGCCACCTCCACCGTGGCCTTCATGGTCTTCAGCGACCACAGCCTGGACCAGTCGCTGTTCGAGGTGACCTCCGCCTTCGCCACCGTCGGCCTGTCCACCGGCATCACCGCCGACCTGCACGCCGGACTGCAGCTGCTGCTGATCGGGTTGATGTTCCTCGGCCGGCTGGGCCCCATCACCGTCGCCTCCGCGCTCGCCCTGCGCACCCGCCACCGCCTGTACGACCTTCCCGAGGAGCGACCCGTCATTGGCTAGGAAACCCACCCCCAAGAAGCGCCGCACCGGGCCGCAGGGTTCCGTCGTCGTCATCGGCCTGGGCCGCTTCGGCCGCGCCCTGGCCCTGGAACTCGCCGACGAAGAGACCGAGGTCCTCGGCATCGACGAGAGGGCCGAAGTCGTCCAGGCCCTCTCCGGCTCCCTCACCCACGTCGTGCGGGCCGACTCCACCAAGGAGGACGCCCTGCGCCAGCTCGGCGTGCACGAGTTCGAGCGCGCCGTCGTCGCCATCGGCACCGACCTGGAAGCCAGCATCCTCACCGCCTCGCTGCTGATCTCCTTCGGCATCGAGAACGTCTGGGCCAAGGCCACCAGCGAAGCCCACGGACGCATCCTCACCCAGCTCGGCGTCCACCACGTGGTCTACCCCGAACACGACATGGGCCAGCGCGTCGCCCACCTCGTACGCGGCCGCATGCTCGACTACATCGAATTCGAAGACGACTTCGCCATGGTCAAGACCAACCCGCCCGCCGACATCATCGGCCTCCCCCTGGCCAACAGCGCCGTCCGCTCCCGCTACGGCGTCACCGTCGTCGCCATCAAGCGCCCCGGCGAAGGCTTCACCTACGCCACCCCCGAAACCGTCGTGGAAGCAGACGACACCGTCATCGTCGCCGGACGCACCCGAGCCACCGAACGCTTCAGCGAACTCCAGTGAGACCGGGCGGGGCGGTTCTCACCAACGGTCCTCTGCCCGAGCTGTGGGTCCACCGAACGGGAGGAGCGCCCTAACCCTGCGCCGGGTTGCTGTTCAGCTTGCGGCGCTCCCAGCGGTTCGGGTGGCGGACGAGTACTCCCGCCACGCCGCCGGACCCGGTGAGCCGGATCAGCGGGGTGCCCGGAAGACGGTCGGACGTGGTCTTGTCCTTCAGGCCGCCGAAACCGGGATCCATGGCGCTGGTGTCCACGGCCCAGCCGTCGGGGAGGACGATCGTGACGCCGGCCGCCTCCCCGTACGCCTCCACCGTGACCTCCCTGAGCCGGCACTCGACCCGGGTGAAGTCGAGCTTCACCCCCGCCATGCCTCCGTGAGCGATCACGTGTCCGGGGACCTCCCAGCGTCCGGGGCCCCGGGACGCTCCGTGGAGGCCGCCCTTGAGCACCAGGGGACGCCGGTCCGCGACGGCTGGATCCTGTCCCGGCAGGTCGGCGGTCAGGACGGCCAGCTCCGCGTACGTCTTGGACGTCAACGCCTGCTCCAGGCGCGCGTCCAGCTCTTCGAGGTCGATGCGTCCCTCGGCTGCCGCGTCGCGCAGCCGCTCCACCACCGCTTCCCGGTCGTCGTGGGAGGCGCGGAGGTCACCCGAGGGAGCGGGGCGCGAGGAGGGCTCCGGAGTCTGGGCTGTCATGGCCACAGAATAGGCAGCCGGGCGGGGCGGGCGGACCGGAACCGCGGGCGGGATGCCACCCCGGACGCACCCCGGACACAAGAGGGCCCGCCCCCGATACCGGCCATGGTGCGGCCGGTGCCCTGGGCGGGCTCTCCCTCGCGTGCGGCGCGCACCTTTCGGCACCCGCCGCCACGCCCTGCTCGGAGGCGGACTACTCGTCGTCCCCGGGCTTGTCCGCCTCGTTGATCTCCTGCTCCAGGCCGAGCTGCTCGACGAGCCACTTGTCGAACTCGATCGCGGCCCGCACCCAGCTGACCGTCGAGGAGACGAAGTGCTCCAGGCTGACGCCCATGCCGATCAGCATCTGGGCCTCACCGATGAGACGGACCGTGCCGTCGTCGTGGGTGTGGGTGTACAGCTTGGGCCACAGGGTGCGCCGGTTCCAGTCGTCGATGGACTCGAGCAGCTGGGGCTTCTCGTCGATCTGGTGCGGCCGGTCGTAGAACGTCCGGACGGAGAAGATCTGCTGGTCGCCCTCCCCGCGGAACATGAAGTAGGTGCGGAACTGCTCCCACGGCGCCGCGAGGTCACCCTCGTCGTCGACGACGTACTTCAGTTCCATCTGGTCGAGGAGCTGCTTCACCAGGTCCTGATCCGGGACGACGGGGCCCGCCGGTCCTTGCGGCTGCGGCTCGGGCTGGCCCCCGAAATTCGGAATCGAGGACGGGTCGATGGTCATACTGGGACACTCCTGCGGTCGTCTGGCGTCCGGTCGTCGCTGAGACCAGACGTACACCCCCCACCCTCTCTCCATTGGCCCGTGCCGGGCAACCTGCCCAGGCCGACAGCGACCGTCGAAATCGGCCATCGGCGCGGACGACCGGGTCCCGCCCGACCCCACGGCCGGGCGGGACCCGGCGGGCTACAGCGTCTTCCCCGTCGCCGGCCCCACCAGCAACCCGTCCTCGACGCGGTCCACGCGGACCGTGTCGCCGTCCTTGATCTCGCCGGAGAGGATCTCCTTGGCGAGGCGGTCGCCGATGGCGGTCTGGACGAGGCGGCGCAGCGGGCGGGCACCGTAGGCGGGGTCGAGGCCCTCCTCGGCGAGCCAGGCCAGCGCCTCGGGGGTGATGTCCAGGGTGAGGCGGCGTTCGGCGAGGCGGCGGGCGAGGGACTTCAGCTGGAGGTCCGCGATGCGTTCCAGTTCGGACTTGGTGAGGGCGGAGAAGACGACCAGGTCGTCGAGGCGGTTGAGGAACTCGGGCTTGAAGGAGGACCGGACCACTTCCAGGACCTGTTCCTTCTTCTCCACCTCGGTGGTCAGCGGGTCGACCAGGTACTGGCTGCCGAGGTTGGAGGTGAGGACGAGGATGGTGTTGCGGAAGTCGACGGTGCGGCCCTGGCCGTCGGTGAGGCGGCCGTCGTCGAGGACCTGGAGCAGGATGTCGAAGACCTCGGGGTGGGCCTTCTCGACCTCGTCGAGGAGGACGACGCTGTAGGGGCGGCGGCGGACGGCCTCGGTGAGCTGGCCTCCCTCCTCGTAGCCGACGTAGCCGGGGGGCGCGCCGACGAGGCGGGCGACGGAGTGCTTCTCGCTGTACTCCGACATGTCGATGCGGACCATGGCCCGCTCGTCGTCGAAGAGGAAGTCGGCGAGGGCCTTGGCCAGCTCGGTCTTGCCGACGCCGGTGGGGCCGAGGAAGAGGAAGGAGCCGGTGGGACGGTCGGGGTCGGCGATGCCGGCCCGGGAGCGGCGTACGGCGTCGGAGACGGCGCGTACGGCCTCCTTCTGGCCGATGAGGCGCTTGCCGAGTTCGTCCTCCATGCGGAGCAGCTTCTGGGTCTCGCCCTCCAGGAGGCGGCCGGCCGGGATGCCGGTCCAGGAGGCGACGACGTCGGCGATGTCGTCGGCGCCGACCTCCTCCTTGACCATGGTGTCCTTGGCGACTTCCTCCTCGGCCTCGGAGGCGGCCTCCAGGTCGCGTTCGACGCCCGGGATCTCGCCGTAGAGGAGCTTGGAGGCGGTGTCGAAGTCGCCGTCGCGCTGGGCGCGTTCGGCCTGGCCGCGGAGTTCGTCGAGCTTCTCCTTGAGTTCGCCGACGCGGTTGAGGGACTGCTTCTCCTTCTCCCAGCGGGCGTTGAGGCCGCGCAGTTCCTCCTCCTTGTCGGCGAGGTCGCGGCGCAGCCGCTCCAGGCGTTCCAGGGAGGCGGCGTCGGTCTCCTTGCCGATGGCGAGTTCCTCCATGCGCAGCCGGTCGACGGCGCGCTGGAGTTCGTCGATCTCCACGGGTGAGGAGTCGATCTCCATGCGGAGGCGGGAGGCGGCCTCGTCGACGAGGTCGATGGCCTTGTCGGGGAGGAAGCGGGAGGTGATGTAGCGGTCGGAGAGGGTGGCGGCGGCGACGAGGGCGCTGTCGGCGATCTGGACCTTGTGGTGGGCCTCGTAGCGGCCCTTGAGTCCGCGGAGGATGGCGATGGAGTCCTCGACGGAGGGTTCGGCGACGAGGACCTGCTGGAAGCGGCGTTCCAGGGCGGGGTCCTTCTCGATGCGCTCGCGGTATTCGTCGAGGGTGGTGGCGCCGACCATGCGGAGTTCGCCGCGGGCGAGCATGGGCTTGAGCATGTTGCCGGCGTCCATGGCGGAGTCGCCGCCGGCGCCGGCGCCGACGACGGTGTGGAGTTCGTCGATGAAGGTGACGATTTGGCCGTCGGATTCCTTGATCTCGGCGAGGACGGTCTTGAGGCGTTCCTCGAACTCGCCGCGGTACTTGGCGCCGGCGACCATGGCGCCGAGGTCGAGGGCGACGAGCCGCTTGTCCTTGAGGGATTCGGGGACGTCGCCCTTGACGATGCGCTGGGCGAGGCCTTCGACGACGGCGGTCTTGCCGACGCCGGGTTCGCCGATGAGGACGGGGTTGTTCTTGGTGCGGCGGGACAGCACCTGCACGACGCGGCGGATCTCCTGGTCCCGTCCGATGACGGGGTCCAGCCTGCCTTCGCGGGCGGCGGCGGTGAGGTCGGTGCCGAACTTCTCCAGGGCCTTGTACTGGCCCTCGGGGTCGGCGGTGGTCACCCGGCGGGCTCCCCTCGTCTTCTGGAAGGCGTCCTGCAGCTTCTTCGCGGTGGCGCCCTGCCGGGAGAGCACCTCCCCGGCGGCTCCGCCCTTGGCGGCGATGCCGATGAGGAGGTGCTCGGTGGACAGGTACTCGTCGCCGAGGTCGCGGGCGCGGGACTGGGCGTCGGCGATGACGGCGAGGAGTTCCCGGTTGGGCTGGGGCGGCGCCACGGTGGAGCCGGTGACGCTCGGCAGTCCGGCGAGGACACGCTCGGCGCCGGAGCGTGCGGCGGCCTGGTCGGCGTCGACCGCGGCGAGCAGGTCCGTGATGTTCTCGTTCTCCTGCCCGGTGAGCAGGGCGAGCAGCAGGTGGGCGGGGGTGAGGTCGGCGTGTCCCTCGGTCACGGCCCGGTTTCCGGCGGCGTTGATCGCGTCCCGGCTCCGGTTGGTCAGCTCGGCGTCCACGTGTCCGTTCTCCTTCTCGGTGACCCTTCAGTGACCCTCAGCGGTCTTCGTGGCTGACTCTGTCAGCGTACACAAACTTGAGTCTATTCCACTCAAGGTGGTGTCGGGGAGTGCGACGGGGCTAAGTTCCGGGTCATGGCCATCACGTATTCGGTGGATCCGGGCGATCCGGGCGCGACGTTCCTCGGCTTCTGGCGCGAGAGGCACCTGTGCACGCTCACCACCCTTCGCCCGGACGGCACCCCGCACCTGGTACCCGTCGGGGTGACGTACGACCCCGGGGCGCGACTCGCCCGCGTCATCACCAACGGGTCGAGCGCGAAGGCGCGCCACGTGCGGGCGGCGGGGGACGAGGGCGCGCACGTCGCGGTCTGCCAGGTGGACGGCAGGCGGTGGGCGACCCTGGAAGGGCGCGCGGTGGTCGTGACGGAACCGGAGCGCGTCGAGGAGGCGGTGCTCCGGCACGCGGAGCGCTACGGGCGGATGCCGTCGCCGAACCCGGCCCGGGTGGCCATCGAGATCACGCTCACGCGGGCCATGGGGCGCCCGTGAGGCGAGCGGGGCGGAGCGTGTCGCCGAGCGGCGGGTTCCGGCCATCGGACGATCGCCCGATACCGGGAAATGTCCCGTGAAACTGCAGCGGCGTCACCGTGTTCAGGTCACGGTGACGCCGCTGCGGGGGGAAGCACCTGCGCGATCTTTTACGACGGGGGAATCGCGTCAGGCACTGCGGGGGGTGGCCGAGATGGTCCGGGTGGCAGGCGAGTCGGACTCCACCTGCCGGTGGTCACGCTGGTCCAGGTTCACAAAGATCATTCCGTACCGGATGGCACAGCGCACGGGCTTCGGCGCGCCCCTGGGCCGTCGCAGGCACCGGTACGCCCGCACGTCCCCGTCCTCGTCGCGTGTGACCACGACCGGCTCGCCGAACACGGTCACCATCAACGAGTCACCACTGTGGGGGATGGCGGTGACCAGGTCGATGAAGTGCCATCCGGATCGGTAGGCGGTCGCCATCTCACGGCGGAAGGAGCGGTCGTCGGGTGGTGTGGTCATCACTCAGCCCCACGTACTGTCGTTCGCAATCTGCGGCACCACCGGTCCCCAGCTGCTGTCCGGGGGCACGGACTTGGCCACCGGCGCCGGTCCCCAGCTGCTGTCAGCCCGTACGTCGCCCTTCGTGCCGGCCAGGCCACTCAGCACTCCGAAGGCCATAACGGCAGAGAAGGCGGCGACAAGTACCGAGCGAAGCTCTCTCTTACGCATAGTCGGCTTCGTCCTCACTCGAAAGTCACCCTTCCCCCGTCAAGTACGACGATGGCTCATTCGGGCACGTCATGGCCACACAATCGGTGCATCATGTTCCTGCATGTTCAGGACCCTGGGGGGTGGAGATTTGACAACGAATCGGACCAATGAGACACATCCCCATGCGGTGACCGAACTGTGTGAGGCCGGTGGACGTCTCTACGCCGACGCGCTGCGGGCGGGCCGCATCCCGCGCGCGGACGTCGATCCCGCTCCCTGCCTGATGGAACTCGCCCTGCTGCACCCCGATCCCGACGACCCGACCTGGCTGCGCCCGGTGTCCCCGGCGGTCGCCCTGGCGCAGCGGCTCAACCCCCTGGAGAGGGAGATCACCGAGCGCCGGCGGATGTCGATCGAACTCGCCGACGCCTTCGAGCCGTTCATGGCCCTCAGCGCCCAGACCACCATGAGCACCCACTCGATGACGGTGCTGGAAGGCTTCGACCGGATCAACGCCGCCCTCGACCTGGCCACCTCCCAGTGCCGGTCCGAGATGCTCTCCGTCCAGCCGGGCGGCCGCCGCCTCGAACACACCCTGGCCCAGGGACTGGAGCGCGACCACGAGATGACCGAGCGGGGGGTGCGCATCAGGACCCTCTACCAGCACACCGCCCGCCACAGCCCCGAGACCCTCGCCTACGTGGCCCGGTTCGACACCGCCAAGGTGGAGTACCGCACCATCGACGAACTGGTGGAGCGGCTCATCATCTGCGACGAGACCGTCGCCTTCATCCCCATCCGCGACGACCGGCAGGTCGCCCTGGAGCTGCGCCACCCGGGCCTCATCCGCTACCTGATCAAGGTCTTCGAGTTCATGTGGACCCGCGCGGTGTCGCTGAACACCGGCGCCCCCTACGAACCGGCCTCGGACGGCCTGACCGACATCCAGCACTCCATCGCCAAACTGCTCGTCGAGGGCCACGTCGACGAGGCCATCGCCCGCCGCCTCGGCATGAACGTCCGCACGTGCCGCGCCCACATAGCCAAACTGGCATCCGCCCTCGGCAGCGGCAGCCGCGCCCAACTGGGGTACCTGATCGCACAGTCGGGAATCCTGGAACAGCAACAGTGAAGCCGAGGAGGGGCGAACGGGCGTGACGGCGCACGAGCACGACACGGAGGACCTGTGCGAGGCGGGCGCCGAGCTGTACGCCCGGGTGCTGCGCGAAGGCCCGCTGCCCGCCGAGGAGGCCCGCGGGGTGCCCTGCCTGATCGACGCCGGGCTGCTCCAGCCCTCCCTCGACGATCCCGGACGCCTGGTGCCCGTCCCCCCGGCGGTCGCACTGCACCGGCTGCTGCGGCTCTCCGGGGAACGCGTCGCGGCGGAGCGCCGGCGGGAGGAACGGCTGGCGGCGGCCTTCCAGCCGCTGATGCGGGCCGGCGCGCTCCCCACGCAGGAGACGCTCACCCCCTCGCTCCGCGTCCTCAGCGGCAGGGAACGGATCAACGACGCCATCACGGAGGCCCTGGCGGAGGGCAAGGAGGAACTGCTGTGCATGCAGCCGCACAGCAACTACCACAGCTCCGAGGCCGCACGAGCGGCCCAGGCCGACGCGATGGTGCGCGACCAGATGTTCCTCGACCGCGGCGGCCGGATCCGCACCCTGTACCCGCACACACAGCGCCACATCCCGCTGGTCGTCGCCCGCTGGGAACAGCTGGACGGCGACGCCGAGGCACGCACCCTGGACGAGATCGCCGGTCGCCTCATCGTCATCGACGAGGCCGTCGCCTACATCCCCGGCACAGGCGGCGGCGAGCGCAGCATCGCGCTGGAGATCCGCCAGCCGACCATCATCACCTACCTGGTCAACGTCTTCGACCGCTTCTGGCGACTGGCCACACCCATGCACCCCAGGGCCGTCCAGCCGCCCTCCCTGGGCGGCGTCACCGCCCGTCAGCGCGCGGTCGCCCGCTTCCTCGTCGAGGGCCACACCGACGCCGTCATAGCCGACCGCCTCGGCATGAACATCCGCACCGCCCGCGTCCACATCGCCAAGCTCGCCGCGACCCTGGGCAGCAACAGCCGCGCCCAGCTCGGCTACCTCATCGGGCGCTCGGGGATCCTCGACCGGGCAGAGTGACCGCCGCCCCCCGGAAACCGTCCAGCCCCGTCTGCGCGATCCGCACCCCCAGCTGCGTACGGCTCGCCGCTCCCAGCGTCTCCGACAGGCGGGCGATGTGCGCCCGGCAGGTCCGCACGCTGATGCCCAGGCGCTCCGCGATCACCGCGTCCTGGTGCCCCTCCGCCAGGAGCGCCGCGATGGACTGCTCCCGGTGCGAGATGCCCTCGATACCGGTGTCGGGCAGCGGGGCGGTCAGCGGGATGGCGAGCCGCCACAGCCGCTCGAAGACCGTGCCCAGGTACTCCACCAGCGCCGGGTGCCGCAGCTCCAGCGCCATGGTGCGCTCGGCGTTGGCGGGGATGAAGGCGACCGTGCGGTCGAAGAGGATCAGCCGCTCGATCACCTCGTCCAGCGTGCGCGCCTGCACCGCGTCCCCCATCAGCTCCAGGTAGGACAGCAGGCCGTGCCCGTGCCGGGCGACATGCGTGTACAGGTCCCGCATGCGCACGCCCCGGCCGCGCAGCGCCGTCGCCCGGTGCAGGCCCTCCGACAGTTCCGCCTCGCGCCGGATGCCGCCCGGCTGGACGGTGAGCACCTCGGTGGTGCACGCCTGGGTCGCCTCGTCCATGGCGGCCTGGATGCGCGCGAGCCCGTCCAGCACCCGGATCGCCGGGCCCTCCGCCGCAGCCGGCGCGGGGGGCACCTGACGGCCCAGGCCGGCGTACCACTCGAAGGCCTCCACCGCCGAGCCGACCCGGCGCTGGCTCGCGCTCACCTCGTCGTACATGGCGCGCAGCAGCCGGGTCATGACCTCCTGCGGGGCGGTCGGCACCAGCCATTCCATGTCGTCGGGGTCCGGGTGCAGCAGGGCCAGCTCCAGCAGGCAGGGCACCGGTTCCGCGTCCCGGCGCGGCAGCCGTCCGCGCCGTACGGCCCGGGAATACACCCGATCCCCGGCCTCGCACAGTCGGTCAGCACCATGTGGATGCCCGTCCGTCCCGTGCCCGGCCATCGCCCGTCCCACCCCCGGTCCCAGCCCCTCGGCCGTGTCGGTCCGCCTCGGAGCGCTCGCGCTTCCGCAGCGCAACTATGCGCGGACCGCCCCGGCTCCGCAACGTGGGCCCCGGGCCGCACGGGACGCGTCCCGGCGCAACGACGAAGGCCACCCGCCGGCCGGGAGACCGGCGAGTGGCCGAAAAGCGAGGGGTGCGGGACTACTTCAGCTTGATCGCCGCACAGGCCGCCTTGTAGTCCGCCGTGCAGATGTCGGACACCTCGTAGATCCCGTCGGCGACGACGGTGTCCCCGATGTTGTCCTTCGTCAGGGCGACCACGGGGACGAGCTGCGCCGGGATGTCCTTGTCGGTGGGGCTGTCCACCCGGTCACGGGTCAGCGAGTCGAACTGGATGTCCCGGCCCTGGACCTTCGCCACGGCCATCTCCGCGGCGCTCTCGGCCTCGTCCGGGTAGGACTTGTAGACGCTCATGTACTGGTCGCCGGCGAGGATCCGCTGCACCGCCGCGAGGTCGGCGTCCTGGCCGGTGACCGGGGGCATCTTGGTCACGCCGGCCGCGCGCAGCGCCTGGACGATGCCGCCCGCCATGCCGTCGTTGGCGGAGTAGACCGCGTCGATGTTCTGCGCGCCGATCGCCTCGATCGCCTCGGCCATGTTGGCCTTGGCGTTCTCCGGCTCCCAGTCCTTGGTGTCGTAGGACTTGGCGATGGTCACCTTGCCCTTGAGCTCGGAGAGCGCGCTCGCCTTGAACTGCTTGGCGTTGGGGTCGGTCGACGAGCCGTTCATCATCACGATCTTGTCGGTGATGCTGATGTCCTCGCCGAGCGACTCCAGCAGGGAACGGGCCTGCACCTCGCCGACGAGCGCGTTGTCGAAGGAGATGTACGCGTCGATCGGGCCCTCGGCCAGCCGGTCGTAGGCGATGACCGGGATGCCCGCCTCCTTGGCCTTCTCCACGCTGCCCGCGATGTCCTTGGAGTCGACCGCGTCCAGCACGATGACGTCGACCTTGTCGTCGATCATCCGCTGCATCTGGCTCGCCTGCTTGTCGGCCTTCGACTCGGCGTTGGCGTACTCGACCTTGCCCTTGCTGTTGGTGAGGGCCTCCACCTTCGCCTTGAAGATGGGGTAGTCGAACTGCTCGTAGCGGGCGTTCGCCTTCTCCGGCAGCAGCAGGCCGACGGTGATGTCGTCCCCCCTGGCCGGGCTCGCGTCGTCGCTGCTGTCCGTCGCCTGGAGCATGCCGCAGCCGGCGAGCATGACGGACATCGAGGTGACGGCCACGGATATGGCGATACGACGCATGCGAGGGCTCACTTCAGGTGCGTTTTGGACGTGGGCACAGCTTTGCGGCCCATGTGACTGAAAAGCCAACGCTTCAGCCCCACCGGAGTCAAGGTCAACCACTTAACGAGATGGACACGACACCATGCGCTGACCTCGTGGAAGACCTGCGGACACCCGGCAAGGATCATCGGGACACGCAGCCATACCATAATCACAAACGTGTTCGCGCATAAGAGAAGGGGCCCGGAGGTTCACCAACCCCCCGGACCCCTTGGGCCACTTGACCTGCGCGATCAGTCCGGCTGCTGCCGCTTCGGCCGCCACACCACCAGCGCGCTGGTCTGCTGCACCTCCTGGTACGGCACCAGGTCGCGGCGGTAGGACGCGTGCACCGCGGCCTCCCGCTGACGCATCGCCGCCGCCGCGCCGTCGAGCGCGGCCTCCATCTCGGCCACCCGGGCCTGGAGGGCCGCGACCTGGTTCTCCAGCTCGATGATGCGCTTGATTCCGGCCAGGTTGATGCCCTCGGTCTGCGACAACTGCTGCACCTGACGGAGCAGTTCGATGTCGCGCGCCGAGTAGCGCCGGCCCCGGCCCGCCGTGCGGTCCGGCGACACCAGACCCAGCCGGTCGTACTGGCGCAGCGTCTGCGGGTGCAGGCCGGAGAGCTGGGCCGCCACCGAAATGACGTAGACCGGGGTGTCCTGGGTCAGTTCATACGGATTGCGTCGACGGCCGTCCATCTGAAATCAAGCTCCCTTCGCGGCCTGGAACAGCTCCGCCCGCGGATCCTCCTCCGCGGTCGCCTCGCGATACGCCTCCAGCGCTTCACGAGCCTTCCCCGACAGGTCCCCCGGAACACTCACCTCGACGGTGACCAGCAGATCCCCGCGGGTGCCGTCCTTGCGGACCGCGCCCTTGCCCCGCGCCCGCATGGTGCGGCCGTTGGGCGTGCCCGGCGGCAGCTTCAGCGTGACCGGCGGGCCGCCCAGCGTGGGGACCCGCACCTCCCCGCCGAGAGCCGCCTCCGGATACGTCACCGGGACGGTGACGGTGAGGTTGTCGTCCTTGCGGCCGAACACCGGGTGCGCGCCGACGTGCACGACGACGTACAGGTCGCCCGCGGGTCCGCCGCGCTCGCCCGGGGCTCCCTTGCCGCGCAGCCTGATCCGCTGGCCGTCGCTGACCCCCGCCGGGATGCGCACCTGCATCGTCCGCGAGGACTTGGCCCGGCCGCTGCCCTTGCAGATGTCGCAGGGCTCCTCCGCGATCAGCCCGCGGCCCTTGCAGTCGGGGCACGGGTCGGTGAGCGAGAAGCCGCCGCCGGAGCCCCGCGCCACCTGCCCGGTGCCGACACAGGTCGGGCACACGCGCGGTGTGCCGTTCTTGTCGCCGGTTCCCGAACAGGCCTTGCAGGCCGCCTGCGACGACATCCGCAGCGGGACCGTCGCACCCTCGATCGCCTCGGTGAAGCTCAGCGTCACCTCGGACTCGATGTCCTGGCCGCGGCGCGGCTGGGTACGCGTGGTCCCCGTGCCGCCGCGGTTGAACAGGCCCCCGAAGACGTCACCCAGGCCGCCGCCGAAGCCGCCGCCCGCCTGGCCGCCGGCACCCTGACCCCCGAAGAGGTCACCCAGGTCGAAGTTGAAGGAGCCGCCGCCCGCGGCGCCCGGCCCCGGACGGAACCCGCCGTTGCCGAAGAGCGCGCGCGCCTCGTCGTACTCCTTGCGCTTCTTGGGGTCACCGAGGACGTCGTTCGCCTCGGAGATCTCCTTGAACCGCTCCTCCGCCTTGGTGTTGCCCTTGTTGGCGTCCGGGTGGAACTCGCGGGCGAGCTTCCGGTACGCCTTCTTGATCTCGGCCTCGGTGGCGTCCTTGGGGACGCCGAGGACCTTGTAGAAGTCCTTCTCGATGAAGTCCTTGGTGCTCATCCCCGACGTCCCTCCTTCCCTGCGTCAGCTTCCGCGTCAGCCCTCCTCGGGGCCACCGCTCTCCTTGTTCTCCGAACCGTCCTGCGCCTCGGTGCTCTCCTCGGCCGGCTTGACGGTCTGCGCGCCCGGCTGGGGCTCGGCGACGGCCACCCGCGCGGGGCGGATGGTGCGCTCGCCGATGCGATACCCCGGCTGGAGAATCGCCACGCACGTCGTCTCCGTGACGTCCGGCGCGTAGCTGTGCATCAGCGCCTCGTGGATCGTCGGGTCGAAGGGCTCGCCCTCCTTGCCGAACTGCTGGAGGCCCAGCTTGGCCACCGTGGACTCCAGCGACTCGGCGACCGACTTGAAGCCGCCCACCAGCTCGCCGTGTTCACGGGCGCGGCCGATGTCGTCGAGGACGGGCAGCAGCTCGGTCAGGAGGTTCGCCACGGCGACCTCCTTGACCGCGACGCGGTCCCGCTCGACCCTTCGGCGGTAGTTCTGGAACTCGGCCTGGAGGCGCTGGAGGTCCGCCGTGCGCTCGCCGAGCGCCGAGCGGGCCTGGTCCAGCTGCGCCACCAGGGCGGCGCTCTCACCCGCGTCCCCGGCCGGGGCCGCCTCCTCCTCGGAGGGAGCGGCGGCGGCCTTCGGCTCGGTTTCGTCGGAGGGGACGTCGGGCTGCTGCGACTGCTCGTCGAAGCCCGGGGTCTCCTCGGTCACGCCGCACCGTCCTTACGGTCCTCGTCGACGATCTCGGCATCGACGACGTCGTCGTCCGCCTTCGCCTCACCGGCACCGGCGGACGCGCCACCGGCGGCCTGGGCGCCCTGGGCGTCGGCGTACATCGCCTGGCCCAGCTTCTGGGAGACGGCGGCGACCTTCTCCGTGGCGGTGCGGATCTCGGCGGCGTCCTCGCCCTTGAGCTTCTCCTTCAGCTCGGCGACGGCCGACTCGACCTCGGTCTTGACGTCACCGGGGACCTTGTCGGCGTTGTCGCTGAGGAACTTCTCCGTCTGGTAGACGAGCTGCTCGCCCTGGTTGCGCGACTCGGCGGCCTCGCGGCGGGCGTGGTCCTCCTCCGCGTACTTCTCGGCCTCCTGGCGCATCCGGTCGACCTCGTCCTTCGGCAGCGAGGAGCCACCGGTGACGGTCATCTTCTGCTCCTTGCCGGTGCCGAGGTCCTTCGCCGTGACGTGCATGATGCCGTTGGCGTCGATGTCGAAGGACACCTCGATCTGCGGGACGCCGCGCGGCGCCGGCGGCAGACCGGTCAGCTCGAACATGCCGAGTTTCTTGTTGTAGGCCGCGATCTCGCGCTCGCCCTGGTAGACCTGGATCTGCACCGACGGCTGGTTGTCCTCGGCCGTCGTGAAGATCTCCGAGCGCTTCGTCGGGATCGTGGTGTTGCGCTCGATCAGCTTGGTCATGATGCCGCCCTTGGTCTCGATGCCGAGGGACAGCGGGGTGACGTCGAGCAGCAGGACGTCCTTGACCTCGCCCTTGAGTACACCGGCCTGGAGCGCGGCGCCGATCGAGACGACCTCGTCCGGGTTCACACCCTTGTTGGCCTCCTTGCCGCCGGTCAGCTCCTTGACGAGCTCGGCGACGGCGGGCATACGGGTGGAACCGCCGACGAGGACGACGTGGTCGATCTCGGACAGCTGGATGCCGGCGTCCTTGACGACGTTGTGGAACGGCGTCTTGCAGCGCTCGAGCAGGTCGGCCGTGAGCTGCTGGAACTGGGCGCGGGTCAGCTTCTCGTCGAGGTGCAGGGGGCCCTCGGCGGAGGCGGTGATGTAGGGGAGGTTGATCGAGGTCTCGGTGGACGAGGACAGCTCGATCTTCGCCTTCTCGGCGGCCTCGCGCAGACGCTGGAGCGCCATCTTGTCCTTGGCCAGGTCCACGCCGTGCCCGGACTGGAACTGCTTGACCAGGTAGTCGACGACACGCTGGTCCCAGTCGTCACCACCGAGGTTGTTGTCACCGTTGGTGGCCTTCACCTCGACGACACCGTCGCCGATCTCCAGCAGCGACACGTCGAACGTACCGCCACCGAGGTCGAAGACCAGGATGACCTGCTCGTCCTTGTCCAGGCCGTACGCCAGGGCGGCGGCCGTGGGCTCGTTGACGATGCGCAGCACGTTCAGACCGGCGATCTCGCCGGCCTCCTTGGTCGCCTGACGCTCGGCGTCGTTGAAGTACGCCGGGACGGTGATGACCGCGTCCGTGACCTTCTCGCCCAGGTACGCCTCCGCGTCGCGCTTCAGCTTCTGCAGCACGAAGGCGCTGATCTGCTGCGGGTTGAAGGGCTTCCCGTCGAGCTCGATCTTCCAGTCGGTGCCCATGTGACGCTTGACCGACCGGATGGTCCTGTCGACGTTGGTGACCGCCTGACGCTTGGCCACCTCGCCGACCAGCACCTCACCGTTCTTGGCGAAGGCGACGACGGACGGCGTGGTCCTGGCGCCCTCGGCGTTGGTGATGACGGTGGGCTCGCCGCCCTCCAGAACGCTGACGACGGAGTTAGTCGTGCCCAGGTCGATGCCGACCGCACGTGCCATGGTGATTCCTCCAGCTGACTTGAGTGGAACAGACTCAAGCATGCATGACGCCCGCCGCAGGGTCAACAGAGCTGAGCCCACCGGACTCAACTCTTATCCGTTCCTTACGCGCAACCGCCCCGTGACCTGCGCGGATTCACTGGAGGAGCGTTGACGGGCCCGGAAAGCAGGGGGGACGGGAAGACGCACCAGCGTCACGACGGCCACGACGACGGCCGCCGCCACCCACAGCACCGCACCCCCGGACATCCGTCCGGTGTGCACGCCCACCCCGACCAGTACCCCGCCGAGCGAGGCCACACCGAGCAGGACCGCCACCGCGCGGGGAGCGACCCCCAGCCGGCGCAGCCGGTGCCCGACGTGGTCCGGCCGCCCGCGCGTGAGCGGCCACCGGGCCAGCCGCCGGCCGAGGAGCACCAGGGCGGCGTCCGCGCACACCACGGCGGTCAGCGCGAACAGCACGCCCGCGGTGGCGCCGGCCTCCTGCCCCGCCCGGACGAACACCGCCGCGGAGGCGATGGTGAAACCGGTGAACAGCGAGCCGCCCGCCCCGAGACCCGCCCGCGCGGGGTGCCAGTTGTGCAGCAGGAACCCGGCGAGCGCGGCGGCCAGCACGCTCAGCAGCACCGCGACGCCGTCCATCAGCTCGGCCGCCGCGCAGGCCGCCACGGCGAACGCCGTCACCGTCCCCACACCTCCGGCGAGCCCTTCGGCGTGGTCCAGCCCCCGGAACGCGGCGGCGACCGCCACGATCCACACCGCGGCCAGCACCCCGCCCGCGGCCCCGGTCTCCCCGTACGGCACGACGAGCACCGCCGCCACGGCCGTACCGGCGAGCGGCACCCACCACCGCAGCCGCCACACGTCCACGGCCAGTCCGAGCACGCCCACCCACGCGGCGGCGGTCAGCAGGCGCCCGACCCCGGTGCCGAGCGGGGCGAGGCCGGCCGCGTCACCGACGGCCGCGACCAGCCCGGTGACCAGCGCGACGGCCGCTCCCCCGGACAGCGGCAGCGCCTGCCGGCGTCTGCGGTCCAGGAGTCCCAGGCGCAGGGCGGGGGCCCGCAGCACCGCCGTGAAGAGGGCGGACAGCAGCAGGGCGGTGGCGGCGGCGGCGATCCCGTAGAGCACAGATATACGTTAGGGGCATATGGACCGATTTGGCGCGAATAACACGATCAGATCCCGGACGCCATCCGGGACACCCGCCCGGGCGCCCGCCAGGCCACCTTCCGAGGTCACCCGGGTAGGCAACCCTCAGCGATTCAGATCACCCCGTGCCCGGCTACAGTGCGGCCGGAGATACGGGTAGTCTCGAACGGACTGCATAAGTTACCGCTTAGTAATCTCGGGGAAGCCGTACTGGAGCCCCGGGACCACCCGGAATCCCTCTCGAAACCCTCGCAGGCCCGAGGAGCCCCCATGCAACTCGCCGCGATCATCGTGTCGCTGGTCCTGGCCGTGATCGGCGTTGCGCTGCTCGCACGCGCGATCGGCCAGTTCGTCCGGTACTTCAAGCTGGGCCAGCCGGTCCCGGCCGGCGCCCGGACCGACAATCCCTACCAGCGCAGTGTGACCCTGGTGAAGGAGTTCCTCGGCCACACCCGCATGAACCGCTGGGGCATCGTCGGCATCGCCCACTGGTTCGTCGCCGTCGGCTTCCTGACGCTGCCGCCGACCCTCGCCCAGGCCTTCGGCCAGCTCTTCCAGGCCGACTGGGTGCTGCCCGTCATCGGCGGCTTCCTGCCGTTCGAGATGTACATCGAGTTCATCGGCGTCATGACCGTCATCGGCATCGCCGTCCTCATCGTCATCCGGCTGCTGAGCCTGCCGACCCGCCCCGGCCGCAAGTCCCGCTTCACCGGCTCCAAGTCCGGCCAGGCGTACTTCGTCGAGACCGTCATCCTCACCATCGGCCTCGCCATCTACGTCCTGCGCGGCCTCGAGGGCGCCCTGCACCACGTCGACAGCTACGAGGCCGCGTACTTCGCCTCGTACCCGCTGGTCCTCGCCTTCGACGGCCTGTCCGTCGAGACGCTGCAGAACCTGGTCTACCTGGTCGCCACGATCAAGATCGGGACCTCGTTCGTCTGGATGATCGTCGTCTCCCTCACCCTCAACATGGGTGTGGCCTGGCACCGCTTCCTCGCCTTCCCGAACATCTGGTTCAAGCGCGAGGCCGACGGCGGCACCGCCCTCGGCGCCCTCCAGCCGATGACCTCCGGCGGCAAGCCCATCGACTTCACCGACCCCGGTGACGACGACGTCTTCGGCGTCTCCCAGGTCGAGCAGTTCTCCTGGAAGGGCCTTCTCGACTTCTCCACCTGCACCGAGTGCGGCCGCTGCCAGTCGCAGTGCCCCGCCTGGAACACCGGCAAGCCCCTCTCCCCCAAGCTCCTGATCATGTCCCTGCGCGACCACGCGCACGCCAAGGCCCCCTACCTGCTGGCCGGCGGCGGCAAGACCATGGAGGGCGAGGAGAAGGCGTCCGAGGAGCAGCTCGCCGGCGTCCCCGCCGCGGCCCTCGCCGAGGCCGAGCGCCCGCTCATCGGCACCGCCGAGGAGAACGGCGTCATCGACCCCGACGTCCTGTGGTCCTGCACCACCTGCGGCGCCTGCGTCGAACAGTGCCCCGTCGACATCGAGCACGTCGACCACATCGTCGACATGCGCCGCTACCAGGTCATGATCGAGTCCGCGTTCCCGTCCGAGGCGGGCACCATGCTCAAGAACCTGGAGAAGAAGGGCAACCCCTGGGGCCTGGCGAAGAAGCAGCGCCTGGAGTGGACCAAGGAGGTCGACTTCGACGTCCCGGTCGTCGGCAAGGACATCGAGGACCTCACCGAGGTCGAGTACCTGTACTGGGTCGGCTGCGCCGGCGCCCTGGAGGACCGCGCCAAGAAGACCACCAAGGCCTTCGCGGAGCTCCTCCACATCGCGGGCGTCACGTTCGCCATCATGGGCGGCGACGAGAAGTGCACCGGTGACTCCGCCCGCCGCCTCGGCAACGAGCCCCTGTTCCAGGAGCTCGGCATGGAGAACGTCTCCGCGCTGAACATGGCCTTCGGCGAGGAGACGGACGACGAGGGCAACGTCACCGAGGAGTCGAAGAAGCCCAAGTCGGCGAAGAAGATCGTCGCCACCTGCCCGCACTGCCTCAACACCCTCGGCAACGAGTACCCGCAGCTCGGCGGCGACTACGAGGTCATCCACCACACCCAGCTGCTGCAGCACCTGGTGGACGAGGGCAAGCTCATCCCGGTCACCCCGGTCGAGGGCCTCATCACCTACCACGACCCGTGCTACCTGGGCCGCCACAACAAGATCTACACGCCCCCGCGCGAGATCATCGGCAAGGTCCCGGGCCTGCGCAACGAGGAGATGCACCGCCACAAGGAGCGCGGCTTCTGCTGCGGCGCCGGCGGCGCCCGGATGTGGATGGAGGAGCGGATCGGCAAGCGCATCAACAACGAGCGCGTCGACGAGGCCCTCGCCCTCAACCCGGACATCGTCTCCACCGCCTGCCCGTTCTGCCTCGTCATGCTGACCGACTCGGTCAACGGCAAGAAGAACGACGGCAAGGCCAAGGAGTCCATCCAGGTCGTCGACGTCGCCCAGCTCCTGCTGGAGTCCGTCAAGACCCCGGTCGACCCGGCCGGCGAGGACGAGAGCGAGCCCGCTCCCGAACCCGAGCCGGTGAAGTAGCGGCGGGTGAGTGAAGCGAAGGGGCCGTCCGACCGGACGGCCCCTTCGCCGTGTCCACCCCCGGCCCTCCCTCGCCGTGTCCGCCCCACCCTTCCCCGCCGTGTTCTCCGGCTGTCCCTCGCCCGGAGGACACGCTCCTCCCCGCCCCCTCCGCACGACGGACACCCCGGCTGACGACCCCTTAGGGGATGTCACAGCTCGGCCGCAATGCCCCGCCCGAACGCCTGCGCCCGGCACGCGACAGCCCGGGAGCAGGTACGTTCGACGACGTGGCTGGATTCAGGATCGGACGCGGCCGGAACAACAACGGCGCTCCCAACGCGCGACCGCAACACCCCCCGCACGGGCAGCAGACGCCGCCGGGGCCGTCGTACGGCTACCCGCAGGCGCCACAGCCGCCGTCGTACGGACCGGGCGGCGGGGGCGGCAGCCCCTGGCCGCAGGCACACGGCGGCCGCGGCGCACACGGGCACGGCGGCCCGGGCGGCTACGGCGAGCCGGAGTACTTCGGCGACGGCGCCTACCCTCCCGGCTCCCACGGCGCCCCCCACGACCCGTACGCCGCGAACAACCCGGGCCACACCCAGGCCTTCTCGATCAACGACGACCCCTACACCCAGGGCGAGACCTACCACGCCGGCTCCGCCCCGCCCCCCGGCCCGGTCGGCCCCCGCCTGCGCTGGAAGGACCTGCTGAAGGGCATCGTCCTGTCCCCCGCGCAGACGTTCCTCCAGATGCGCGACTACGCCATGTGGGGCCCCGCCCTCGTCGTCACCTTCCTCTACGGCCTGCTCGCCGTCTTCGGCTTCGACGGCGCCCGCGAGGACGCCATCAACGCCACCCTGTCGAACGCGGTCCCGATCGTCCTGACGACCGCCGTCGCCCTCGTCCTCAGCGCCTTCATCCTCGGCGTGGTCACCCACACCCTGGCCCGCCAGCTCGGCGGCACCGGCGCCTGGCAGCCCACGGTCGGCCTCTCCATGCTGATCATGTCCATCACGGACGCGCCGCGCCTGGTCGTCGCCATGTTCGCCGGCGGCGACGCCTCCTTCGTCCAGCTCCTCGGCTGGGCGACCTGGGTCGCGGCCGGCGCCCTGCTCACGGTCATGGTCAGCCGCTCCCACGACCTCCCCTGGCCCAAGGCCCTGGGCGCCTCGGCGATCCAGCTCATCGCCCTGCTGTCGATCGTGAAGCTCGGCACCTTCTGACCCACCGGGCCACAGCGACAAGGGGCTCCCCGCACCGCGGGGAGCCCCTTCTCGTCCTGCCGCCGCCCTCAGGCGTCGAGCACCTGCCCGTCCCGCCGCACCACCGGCGGCTGAACGCTCCACGGGAAGTTGATCCACTCATCGGTCCGCTTCCACACGTACTCGCACTTCACCAGCGACTGCGTCTTCTCGTAGATGACCGCGCTGCGCACCTCGGCGACGGCGTCGAGGCAGAAGTCGCGGACGAGCTTGAGCGTCTTGCCGGTGTCGGCGACGTCGTCGGCGATCAGCACCTTCTTGTCGGTGAAGTCGATCGCGTTGGGCACCGGCGCCAGCATGACGGGCATCTCCAGCGTGGTGCCGACCCCGGTGTAGAACTCGACGTTCACCAGGTGGATGTTCTTGCAGTCGAGCGCGTACGCGAGCCCGCCCGCCACGAACACCCCACCGCGCGCGATGCTCAGCACCACGTCCGGCTGGTACCCGTCGTCGGCGATCGTCTGGGCGAGTTCACGGACCGCGACGCCGAACTGCTCGTAGCTGAGGTTCTCCCGCACGCCGCTCACACCTGGGTCCGGTGGAAGTTGAGGTACGACCGCGAGGCCGTCGGCCCCCGCTGGCCCTGGTACCGGGACCCGTACCGCTCACTGCCGTACGGGTGCTCGGCCGGCGAGCTGAGCCGGAACATGCACAGCTGCCCGATCTTCATCCCGGGCCACAGCTTGATGGGGAGCGTCGCGAGATTGCTGAGCTCCAGCGTCACGTGCCCGGAGAAACCGGGGTCGATGAACCCGGCCGTGGAGTGCGTGACGAGCCCGAGCCGCCCGAGGGAGCTCTTCCCCTCCAGCCGCGACGCCAGATCGACCGGCAGCGAGATGACCTCGTACGTGCTGGCCAGCACGAACTCACCGGGATGCAGGATGAACGGCTCGTCCCCCTCCGGCTCCACCAGCCGCGTCAGGTCCGACTGCTCCACCGACGGGTCGATGTGGGGGTACCGGTGATTCTCGAACACCCGGAAGAAGCGGTCGAGGCGTACGTCGATGCTGGACGGCTGCACCATGGATTCGTCGTAGGGATCGATCCGCACCCGCCCGGCGTCGATCTCGGCCCGGATGTCCTTGTCTGAGAGAAGCACGCCCCGAGAATACGCAAGGCGCGCGGAACGCCCACCACCGGCCGCCCCGCGCGCCCGCGCCTTCTGCCTGTTCCGCCGGTCCTACTGCCTCTGCAGGCTCACCGGCACGACACTGCGAAGCCGCGCACAGCGCGGACACCGCAAGAGCCGGCCGGGGCCGAGTCGCTCGGCCTGCTGCATCGGGAACGAGGTGGCGGTGAACACGTGCCCATCGGCACAGCGGACGACGGTGCGCTCCATCAAGTCCAAGAGTCCCTTCCCCAAGAACCGCGCCTGGCTTGCTGCCCTGACGACAAAAGCCACGTTACGGGATCAAAGGAACGACCCTCCAGGCGGCACCCCGCACCCACACCGCCGCTCCACCGTACGCCCCGACGACTGCCCCCCGCAGCCGCTTCCAATCCCTGAAACACCATCAGGCCCCCGGGCCTTGAACACCGGGAGCCTGCCATGGGGTAGAGTGAGCGAGCGTCCGGACACCGCTCGTACGGCGGGGTCTGGATCTTTCGCGGGTGTAGTTTAATGGTAGAACATCAGCTTCCCAAGCTGAGAGCGCGAGTTCGATTCTCGTCACCCGCTCCATGAGAAACCCCAGGTCAGCGACCTGGGGTTTATTCTTCGTCTCTGAACGCTTCTCATCCTGAGCGCCAGGCGATGTCGATGGCGTGAATGGCGGCGACCGTGCGGCCGATGCGATTGGTGGTGCACCGGGCCTTGTGGAGGGTCCGCCATTGTTTGAGGCGGGCGAAGGCGCGTTCGCCCGGCGCTCGCAGCCGGGCGTGGTGGCGGTTGTACCGCTGGTAGTGCTCGGGAAGTTCGTGGTGGCGGTAGTAGGGAGTGCGGACAGTGGCGCCGGCGCCCTGGCAGGCGCGGTCGGCCAGGACGAGGAGCCGGCGGGACGGGCAGGCTTGGATCACCCTGTGTGCGCGGGCCGCGGTCAGGTCGTGCGTGCGGCCGGGCAGAGCCCGGGAGAACCACAGCGGTGTTCCGTCCGGGGCGGCCACGACCTGCACCTTCATCCCGTGGCGGCGGTGCCTCATCGAGTGGTGCGGCTCGTCCGCTGCGATACGGTCGGTGGGGATCAGGGTGCCGTCGAGGATGACGAACCCCTCCGGCGGCGGTTCGCGCAGGGCTTCGTGCAGACTCGGGGCGCGTTCGGCGAGGATGTCGACCGTTTCGCTCACGTACCGGCCGGCGGTGGCGGTGGAGACGCCGAACCCCGCGGCGACCTGGGCCGGGGTCTCGTTCTTGCGCAGGTGCACCACGACCAGCAGAGCCTGCCGGAAGCAGCCCAGCCTGCGCCGGCGGGAGTTCAGCTCGCACCTTCGGGCGCAGATGAGCCAGGAAACGTGCTCAACGACCTCGTGAGGGACGTCGGGCATGACCCGATACGGGACCAACAGGGCTCCGGTGCCGAGGCGTTGGCGAGTGAGATCACCAGCCGCAACGACCAGGAGCCCTGCCGCGTCACGGCCCCCGACCGTCAGCCGTCATCGCCCGCGAGCCACAGGATGAGAAGCGTTCTCTGACTCTTCGGTGCTTTTCGTACCCTCATGCACTCGAAGATGGGGCACACGGAGGGAACGGATACTCAGTTGAGGCCCGTCAACCACTGCTCCTCACGTCAGTGCACACTGCTGACCTGCGGTTTCACGTCAAGCTATGCAAGATCGAACGGGGAGAGCCCTCAGCCTGATGTTCCCCGGAAAATGCTGCCGGACGGTGCGTCGCATGCACCGCACACAAAGCTTTCGGGCCGGCTACGCCGCCGCACTGCCCTGACCACCACTTGCCGGCATCCGCAGCGTGTGATCACCGAAGTCGGCAACCAGGTCCAACCTGCCACCGAGCGCTTCGACGTAACGTGCGATGACATCGAGAGTGGCGCCCTCGCCGTGCTCGATCTGGGACACGCGAGCGATGCTCACACCCATACGGGCAGCCACATCCCTCTGGGCCAGCCCGTACTGCTCGCGCGTCTCAGCGAGTTGATGACCACGGGCTTCCGCCAGCAGTCGAGGTGAACCGGCTTCCACCTCAGCGGGATCCACACCGGCCGAGTACAGATCCTGCTCCAGGGTCTCCCAGTCCTGCGGGGTAAGGCGAAGATGATCCGGATCTCGGACCGGCCACCTGACCCCGGCCTCAGCTCCTTGAGGTGATGCAATTCCGATCCCTTCAGCCGGTCAACTAGGGGGTGTCTGACAATTCCGGTCTGATCAGCGAGATTCGGCTGAGCTGGCAATCCGGAGGTGCGCCGATCGGCTGGGGGGACTGGGCAGTGGCTACGAACGGCGGGCCAGTAGATGGGTGTCGAGGAAGCCCCGATCAGAGGATGGATCGTGGATCAGCCGGGCGAAGGGATCGAGCCCAGCATCGCCCAGCAGTTCGGCGAGGCGATCCACCGGCCAGCTGTAGGCGGGCGCCACCTTGTGGTCGAACCGGACCGGTACTTGTCCGTCGGTCCCGAAGAAGGAGACCAGGAGCAGACCGTTCGGTGCCAGGACGCGTACCTGTTCGGCGAGCAGCTCCGGTAGTTCCCCCGGAGGGGTGTGAATCATTGAGTAGTGGGCCAGCACGCCGCCGAGCGCGGCGTCCTCGATCGGCAGGGATTCCATCCGCGCCTCTTGGAAGCGCAGCGCCGGATGGGCCTGCCGGGCGTGGCCGACCATGCCCGGGGCAAGGTCTAGTCCGAAGGCGTCCAGGCCGAGTTCGTGCAGCATGGCTGTCAGATGTCCGGGCCCGCACCCGACGTCCGCTGTCCGCAGGTTGCCCGTCGCGCGCACCAGTTCGGCGAAGGTGCCGATCATGGCCCGGGAGAAAGGCTGTGTTTCCAGCCGGTTTGCGAACAGCGATGCGTACAGCTCGACGACACCCTCGTAGGCCGTCCTGGTCTCGTCCAGATGATTCGCCACGGGCAGGACTCTATAGCCGGTCTGATAATTGATCTTGTGGCAGGTCGAGGTGAGTTGACGGATGCGGCATGGAGGCGGATAGAGCCCCTTCTGCCCCAGGTGGACGGACGGGGCCGTCCGTGGCGTGATCACCGGCAGGTGGTCAACGGGGTGCTGTGGCGGCTGCGGACCGGGGCTCCGTGGCGGGATCTTCCCGACCGGTTCGGGCCGTGGCAGACCGTCTACGAGCGGTTCGCCCGCTGGGATGCGGACGGCTCGCACTCCTGCCGAACCCGGTCCGATCAGCGGATTCACCCGTCCTTACGACAGCCCCTCACCACCCGGAACACCACCTGTCAGGCGGCAAAGGCACGTCAGACGATGTCGTGGATGTTGTGCTCGGTCAGGTCGGATGCGTGCCGGGCGACAGTGCCGTAGTCGGCATCGTCGTGGAGGACAGCCAGGCCATGGTGGGCGGCAGTGGCTGCGATGACGAGGTCTACTGCCGAGGCACTGCGATGCTCCCCGGCCTGAGCCATACGGTGTTGCACCGCGCTGATCCAACGCCCTGCGTTCTTCGGCACCGCCGCATCGGGATAGAGGTCGGAGAACATTTCCGCGATCTCGTCGTACTCGCGGCGGTTCCGAGCGTTGTACAGGAACTCGGTGCGTTGCACGTAGCAGGATGCGATGGCCCCGGCATCGATCGCGTCGTACCAGGCCACTTGCAGTTTCGGATCGCGGAGCAGCCGGACCAGGCCGGACGTGTCGAGCAGGTAGATCACCGGCTGTGCTTCTCCGCCCTGTGCAGACGCTCGGCGTCCTCGACGGCACCCCACTCGCGGGCACGCTCGAAGTGACGGCTGATGCGCGCCGCACGCTCCTGCTGCTCGGCGTAGAAGTTCAGAGCGAGATTGACCGCCTCCTTCTTGGTCCGGACGTGGGCCAGCGCCATGACTCGCTCCAGGGCGTCGTCGTCGATGTCGATCTGGGTCACGGACATATCACGCCTCCCGCACAATGTTGGTGATGTACATAGAAGAATACGTCACCAACATTCGCCGTCCACATGTCGGCTCCCGGTGTTGCAGTCGCGACGGGCCCTCCAGACCAGCCTCAGAGACGATGCGGTCCGTCCGGTGCAGGCATTGAGCGCTGTGCGGCCCGGCTACTGGTCGCTCCCATGCCCACAGCGTGCCCTAAGAGTGGACAACCACGGTCACCAGCGGTGCCACCAAGCACTCACGCCTACAGTCGCGATACGAATCCGTGCAGGTCAGCAGCTACGCGGCCGCGCAAGCGCCGTCGCTTCCCAAGCTGAGAGCGCGAGTTCGATTCTCGTCACCCGCTCCATGGTGAAGCCCCAGGTCAGCGACCCGGGACTTGTTGTTTGTCTAGACCATTTTCAGGGCACCGCGCCCTCCGCGTGCCCTGAGGACGACGAGAACGACTCGGGCCGAGCGACGGTGAAGACAAAGGGCGACCCGGGCGGCGCCGTTGACCTCCCGTCGTCCGGTCTCCAGACGAACGTCGACCTGGGTGACCGGCTCGGTGCAGTGCCGCGCACATCGATCGGCACTCGTCGGTGATCAGAGAGTCGTACCCGGCGGGCCCACGATCGCCCGCAGTGCCGCGAGGTGGCCGCGATACGCGTCCTCGCCCTGCCGGGTCAGCCGAAGCCACACACGCTGCCGGGTGTCACGGAGGGCCTTGCGCTGCTCGACGTAGCCGGCGTCCATCAGCACGCCGACATGCTTGCTCAGTACGGAGGCGGAGACGCCCAGTTGCTGCTGCACCAGACCGAACTCGGCCTCGCCTGCGGCGTCCAGCAGGGCGCAGACGCGCAACCGGTTGGGGGCATGGACAACCACGTCGAAGCCCTCCATCAGCTCGCGTCCTCCGGCACTCCCGCGGCATTGCGGTGCAGGCGCACGAATGCGAGGTGACAGCCAACGGAGACGGCGACGCCGGTCAGCGAGGCCGCGATCAGCCAGATCGGGCGGCCGGTGACGCGAAAGGCCAACGGCGCCCCCACCATCAGCACGGGCAAGCCGGCCGCGATCGGAACGATCGCCCGCCTCGGCAGCACGTCCAGCCGCAGCGCCACCCCCGTACGGTCACGCCAGGCCCGCGTCGCGACAGCCTGAAGCCCTCCGTGCACAGTGATGACCGCCACCAGCACGCCCATCCAGGCCAAGCGCGAAAGCAACCATTCCCTGCTGGCCCTGGCGCCTCCGACACAGATCGGAATCGCGGCGATGTAGAGCGTCAGCGAGACGAAGAGCCAGGTCGGCCTTGGAGTGGCCGACAACGCCTCGGTCGAGACCCGGATCCGATCGGCGTCGGTCAAGGCGGCACGAGCTTGCTCCGGCATGTTTCGCGCCGCGTTTGTTTCCCTCCGGAAAGCGTGGCGGAGAGTTTCCGAGATGGAAAGAGAAGGTTGCCGATACGCAAGCACCCCTTGCCGTGGCTGTCGGACCAATGAGGGTGGGCCCCAGGGCGCACGGTAGGCCAGGCCGCCCCTACGATGGACGCTGTATTACTTGCTGTCGTACATTGCAGCCATGGCTACCCAGCGTGCGGGAAACACCGAGAACGTCTCCGTCTCCCTGCCTGCCGACCTGCTCGCCGTGCTGCGGGAGCGGACCGGGAAGCGCGGACTGTCCTCCTACATCACGGAGGCTGTCCGGCATCAGCTCGAGATGGACGGCCTGGCGGAGATCGTCGTCGCTCAGGAGTCCGAGCACGGTCCTCTGACCGAGGCGGAGATCGAAGCCGCGGCCCGGGAGCTCTTCGGCGACGCCGGAAGCGAAGGAAGGCACGCTGCGTGAAGGAGGGCGCCGTCCGCTCGGTCGTCCTCGATTCGCAGGCGCTGTCGCTGCTCCTGCGCAGCGACCGCGCAATGACGGCCCGCATCGAGGCGACCCGCAGAGCGGGTCTGCCCGTCCGCGTCTCGGCGCTGACCGTCGTCGAGGCGGCGCACGGCAAGACCGACATGCCTCGCCTGCACTGGTACCTCTCCCGCCTCCGGCTCGAAGCCGTGACACCGGAGGACTCGCTCGAGGCGGTGAAGCTGCTGAAGGAGGCCGGGGGACTGCACGGGCACAAGTACGCGATCGACGCCCTGGTGGCCGCGATGGCCCTGCGCTCCCCGGCCCCGGCCCTCGTCCTCACCTCGGACAGGGACGACTGGACCAGACTCTGCGGTGACCGCGTCATCATCCGGGACGTCTGACGTCCAGGACAGACCGTGCGCAGCCGCAACCGGGCTCCTACGCCCCGCCCACTCCCCGGCCCGGAACAGACGCTTCGAAGCACTCCGCCATCTCCTCAGCGGGCCGCCGAGCCGCGTGCCCGTACAGACGGACAATCACGGTCCGCAGCGGTGAGTCCCGGCACCGGCGGTACAGGTCGCACTCCGCGAGACTGCAGGTCAGAAGCCGATGGCCGCCCAAGCGCCGTCGCTTCCCGAGCTGAGAGCGCGAGTTCGATTCTCCGCGGTCGCGTGGAACGCCGACGCTCGAAGGCGAAGTGGCCGCGCGGGGAACAGCCGGTGCGTCCGGCGCGGTTGCACCGACCGAGGGGCCGGCGCCGGACGGCGGGAGCACTGAGGCCGCAAGGTCATCCGCCCTACCAGGATCCGGGCTCCAGTGTCGCGGCACGCCCGCCGCGTACTCGGGTCATACCAGCAGGAGGACTTTTCATGACTGACCGGCCCTTGACGCTCATGGCAGTACACGCCCACCCCGACGACGAGGCCACCGGAACCGGAGGTGTCCTGGCGCGGTACGCGGCGGAAGGCATCCGCACGGTTCTCGTGACGTGTACCGATGGTGGTTGCGGTGACGGGCCGGGGGGTGTCAAGCCGGGCGATCCCGGGCACGACCCGGCGGCGGTCGCCTTGATGCGTCGTCAAGAACTCAAAGCGAGCTGTGACGTCCTGGAGGTCAGCGATCTGGAGATGCTGGACTATGCCGACTCCGGGATGGCGGGCTGGCCGAGCAACGACGCCCCCGGATCCTTCTGGCAGACCCCCGTGGAGGAAGGCGCGGCCCGACTCGCGGAACTCATGCGGCACTACCGGCCTGATGTGGTCGTCACCTACGACGAGAACGGCTTCTACGGCCACCCCGACCACATCCAGGCCCACCGCATCACGATGGCGGCGCTGGAGATGACCGCGCTGACACCGAAGGTGTACTGGACCACGATGCCCCGCTCGGGGATGCAGCGGTTCGGCGAGATCATGCGCGAGTTCCATCCGGACATGCCGGAGCCGGACCCCGCCGAGGCCGCCGCGATGGCCGAGATCGGCCTCCCTGACGATGAGGTCACCACGTGGGTGGACACCACAGCGTTCAGCGGTCAGAAGTTCGACGCGTTGGCCGCGCATGCCAGTCAGGGCGAGAACATCTTCTTCCTCAGGATGGGGAAGGAGAGGTTCGGCGAGTTGATGGGCACGGAGACCTTCGTACGTGTCCAGGACGCCACCGGCGCGGCCCTGCCCGAGAATGATCTCTTCGCCGGACTGCGCTGATCCGCCCGGGGGACCGGTCGGGAAAGCGCACCGACCGGACGGCCGATCGAGCGGGTCGCTTACGGCGCTTCGGCGGTGCTCCCATCAACATCGACCGGTCCACATGTCGGCTCCGGTGTACGCGGTCGTGACGGGCCCCTCCAGGTCAGCCCCGCGGGCCCTCACCGGTGATGCCCTGCCCGCCCCTGCCCCACGCCGTCCTGACATCCAGCACAACGAGCGGTCCGGCAAGGGTTCCCGGTCACAGCGCAAGGAGGGCAGGAAGCCCCGTCGGGGCAGGGTGACCACATGGGTCCCCCGTCCCGACGGGGCTCGGTCGGGCGGCGGGTCACCGGCTTCTGGCAGAGGCCGGTGCCGTGGGCGGCGCTTCCCGGCTCAGCCGAAGTTCACGTCGCTGCACCACATGTAGGCCTGGTCGAGGTGCGAGGCCTGCCAGATCACGAACACGATGTGGTGTCCGGTGTAGCCCGAGGTCTGGACGGGGAACGTGATGTTCTGAGCCGGGGCGAAACGGCCGGTCTGCGTGATGAAGTCGAGGTTGCCCCAGCCCAGGGTCTGGGTCTTGGGGTCGAAACCCTGCTTGCTGACGTAGACCTTGAAGTAGTCGGCACCGTGGGACGCCTGGTCGTACAGGTGGACCGAGAAGTTGTTGCCGACGGTGGTGGTCTTCCACTGCCCGGGCGTGTTCAGGCTGGCGTTCCTCGAGAGGTTGTTGCTGCAGAGCGTCCCGTCGGGGGTCCGTGCCTGGAACTGGCCACCGAGGCCGTCGCGGAGCGCACTCATCCAGTTCCACATGGTGTCGGGGTTGGCCTGGAAAGCCTGCCAGCACATGGGGTCTTCGGTCCTCATGGCCGGGTTCGTGTGGTTGCTGCCCCACGTCTTCCAGCACTGGTACGCGCGGGTGGCGGGGCCGACGACGGTGCCGTGAGCCTGGGCGGGGGCCGACCAGGTCAGTGCGCCGACAACTACGGCGAACAGCATGACGAGCACCTGGAGAGGCCGGCGGAGGGGCGACCGCGAACGCCCGGTCGACGAACTTTGTTTGCGCATGTGGGGGGAACTCCTTCCAGTGGCAAGCTGCAATGGGAGCGCTCCCAACGGTAGGCCCGATGAGTGAAATGTCAATGGAACAAACGGAGTTGATCACAGGGATGGCCGGTGAGCAGGCACTCTGCCGTGAGCCGGGAGTCAGGACCGTTCCCGGACCGGAACGCGAGGATGCGGCCTGGACCGATCTGCGGGAGCGATGCCAGGAAAGGGCGTTCGCAACATGGCAAGGCAAGTCGCCTGGTAGGAGCGGAGAACCGGCGGCGGGCCCTGGCGCTCACCCGTCTGCGGGCGTCGGCGGAGGAGGGCGCCTTCGACCTCGATCTCTTCGAGGACAAGAGGAACTACCGCCGGTGAACGCCGAGCAGTACGGCTGGGACCAGGCGGCAGCCGCCGGGCTCGTCGCCACCTGCCCCATCACCGAGCCGGAGTTCTTCTACAGCACGCGTTCCACTGCCGACCGCACACCAGGCATCGAGGACATGCGCCTGCTCTTCGGCCGGGTGCCGGTCGACGATCGCGCCTACGATCGCGCCTGACGGGTCCAGGAGGTCCTCACTCAGCGCGGGCAGCACCGCAGCGCCGGCGCCGTCGACCTCGTGGTGGCCGCCACGGCCGAGTTGCAGGGACTGACACTGCTCCACCGCGACCGGGACTTCGAGTGCATCGCCGCCGTCACCGGCCAAGCGCTCCAGTGGTACGGGCCCGCAGCCGGCAAGTGAACCAAGGGAGCGCCGCCCTTTCACCCGAAGCTGCCCCGTTCCGCTCAGGCTCTGCGCATGTGCGAAGGCGCCCCCTGACTGGAGACCGGTGGGTGACGCGTGCCGGGGGCACGGCATCGGGTCGGCTCGGTCGTCGCGCCCCCTACCCATGGCGTGCCCGTAGGAGCGGACACCCACGGTCGACATCGGCGCGAACCGACCCGGCTCGCCGACGGCTCCTCCGTGTGGTGCGCACGGCGTCACTGTGGCGCTTCGCACGGGCGTTGCTCACGAGGTCGTCCAGCCCGGCGGCGACCTCACGCTGCCGGTCCTCGTCCGCGTGCCGGTCTGGGGCATTGCCGGACGTCAGCGGGATCTCAGATTCATCTCGGCTTTGTCGACAAGCTTTCTGTAATAAGGCCAAGCCGGCAGTCCGGCTGACCTCTCCGCGTCCCGATGGGCCAAGAAAGGGGCCGCCTTGTATTTGAGCTTGGCCAAAGAGGGCGACCAAAGGTCGAGGAAGTCCTTTTCGTTGACGTACCCCTTGGCGCAGTAGAAACCAGCGACGTCGAGAGTAGCCAATGCTCTATTGGCACTCCGGTACTCATCTGGACTGAGCTCCGAAACCTCTCTGTCGAGGTTGAAGAGAATGTGCCTGCCGGCTTGCAGTTCGGGGGAGATGAGCGTCTCGTGCAGCTTGAGAGTGAGGTCTCTCCTGTCGAGCCTCTTTCGATCGATGAGCGAGAAAATGCTGATTCCGAGCGCAAGGATGGAAATGGCTATTCCGGCAAATTGCATGCCGAACCTCCGATGATCAGTCAGGTATATCTCGGCGCGTGCATGCGTGCGCGCGTGATTCTTGTTCGGCCCAGTTTAGAGTGGATCACCTGGAGCCAGGGAGCGAATCGTCCCTTTACCGCCGGCAGGAGACGAGCCATGTGAAAGGGGCGCCACTACGCCTGACACGAGCGTCGGTAGATCACCGCGGCCGAGTGCATTGCCTCGCAGCAGGCTCCACGGCCGGACTCGGCGGGCCCCTTCCGTTCCCTCGCGGCGCAGGGCGGTCACGAGCCTGCCGACGCAGCGCGGGCTCAGCCCGACTCCTCACCGGCCTTCCGGACCGTCGGCCAGGCGGCGCCGCCACCAGCGGTCAGAGCGCCACTGACGATGAGCCGCGAACTGATCCGGCAGTGTGCGCTCGAGATACCTGACGTCCAGGGGACGCACTCGGTCCCTGAGCTCGGCCAGTGGCCTGGGGGGCAACTGCCGCAGGACTTCCTCAAGCACATCGCGGGCGTGTCGGACGTCCTCGAAGGAACAGCCACGGCATGAACACCCCGTCTCCTGCGGATACAGGGGTCGTCGGCCCGGTGTGTGCAGGAACGCTTCGTATCGCCGCAGCGCGCGGTCGGTAGCGCCGGGGTAGAGGTAGTAGTCGCCCGAGAATCTCTCTACACGATCTATCGCCACGCTGGTCCGGGACGAGAGACCGTGGATCCGGTCCGGGGGCAGGCTCCGAGGGACACGAGGAGACTGTTCAGCGCGTAGCGCGCCGGGCCGTCTACGCGGCATCGGCCTTTCGGTACGAGGTCATGAGCATCATGATGCCAGCATCTGCCGTGCGATGACGGCCAGGAAGCCACACCCGACACTCCCCTGTGCCGCCACGCGCTACGGCAAGCGCGCGGTCCGCTACGAGGTCCTCAGACGACGTCGAACTCGTTGCCCTCGGGGTCCTGCATGGCGGCGGCGTAGAGCCCCGCCTCCGGCTCGTCCTTGATCCTCAGCACGGTGGCACCGGCCTCGACCAGCTGGTCCACCGCGGCCCTGACCCGCCGCGCGCGGACGTCCAGCGGGACGTCACGGCCGCCACCGACCTTCAGGTCGAAGTGCCACCGGTTCTTGGCGGTCTTGGGCTCCGGAACCTGCTGGAACCACACGCGTGGTCCGCGCCCCGCCGGATCGACGATCGACTCCGGAACGTCGCCGGCCCCGGTCGGCAGCTCCTCCGCGGGCACCCCCATCGCCTCCCAGTAGGCGCGCCACGTGGCGTGCCCGTCCGGCGCGGGCTCGGGCACGTAGCCCAGGGCCCGGGCCCAGAACGCCACCATTCTCTGTGGATCGGAGCAGTCGATCGTCAGCTGCACTGTCATCTCCATGTCCGAAGCCTCCCAGGCAGGTCTGACAGACGGTCCACTCCTTCTTCCGGATGGCCCACGCGGGCGGACGACCCGGCGTGACCACGAGCAGGTGGTGGCCTGCACGGATCACGGGAGGGCGCCGGTTCATCTCGTGGGGTCGAGCGGGAGGGCGTCGGTGTACGCGTTCGCCGGCTTGGTGATCTTCTCCACGGAACGGGCGTCGAGCGCGGCGGAGGCGGAGCTCGTGCCCAGGGTTCCACCGGGGTGCCAGGTGCCCGTGACGGTCACCCAGGTGTCGGCCGGCGGGGCCGAGGTGCGGTGGATGCGTACTTTCACGGACTGGGCGTCCGCCGCGCAGCAGGAGATGACGATCCGGTTGAGGAACCAGTGGTCGTCCCGCTCGCCGGAGGTGACGAATCCCGTCAACTGGACCGTGCGCCCCTCGATGGCCCGCGTGCGGTCCTGCTGCACGCGGCGGGTGAAGTCCGACAGGGTCATCACAAGCGGTGAGGTCGCGGGCAGCGGGGCGAAGTCGTCCTCGTACGTGACGGTCTTGGGCGGTTGGCGGGAGGCGGTGTACGCGCCGAGAGCGGGCGGAGCGTAGAACAACAGGCTCAACGCCGGGAGGAAGAGCAGCCACGCGGTACGAGGTGCGCCGGAGTGGCTGTGCCCGTGGGCGCTGTCGCCGTGGTCCGTGTGTCCGTCGCCGTCGCGCCGTCGGGCGTACGACACCGCGTCCGCCACGCCCAGCAGGATCAGCAGGGCTCCGGAGGCGATGAGCATCGGGCGCATCCCCTCCTTGACGTACCGCAGGTACAGGTCGGTGAACAGGGACACGCGCAGCAGGCCGATGCCGCTGAGGACGAGCAGGGTCGCCTGGAGCGGACGTCTCACAGCAGGACTCCTCCGATCAGCACGCTGAGCAGAACCGCCACGACCACGGTGGCGGCGGAGAACCGGATCGCGAACGCCTTGCCGAAGGTACCCGCCTGCAGGGCGATCAGCTTCATGTCGACCACCGGACCGACGACCATGAACGTCAGCCGCGCGGTCGGTGAGAATCCGGTGAGCGACGCGGCCACGAACGCGTCGGCCTCCGAACACAGCGCCAGTACGATCGCCAGCCCGGCCAGGAACAGCACGGACAGCCAGGGCGAACCGGAGAACGTGTCCAGCACGGAGCGGGGCACCGCCACGTTGAACGTGGCCGCCGCCATCGCGCCCACCACCAGGAATCCGCCCGCGTGCAGGAAGTCGTGCTGGAAGCCGGCCCGGAACTCCCGCCACCGGCTGCCACCCGTCTGATGCCCATCGCGCCGCACGGCCGGTTTCAGCCACTCGGCCCGCCCCAGCCACAGCCACAGCCAGCCCATCACCAACGCCGTCCCCAGCGAGGCCAGCAGCCGGGCGGCGACCACGGCCGGGTTCCCGGGGAAGGCCACCGCGGTGGCCGTCAGCACCACTGGGTTGATCGCGGGCGCCGACAGCAGGAACGCGAACGCGGCCGCGGGTGTGACGCCCCGCCCGATCAGGCGGTTCGCCACCGGAACCGACGCGCACTCGCAGCCCGGCAGCACGACGCCCGCCGCACCGGCCACCGGCACGGCGAGCACCGGCCGGCGGGGCAGCACACGGTTGAACACCCGTGCCGGCACGAAGGCGTTGATGGCGCCGGACAGGACCGTCCCCAGCAGGAGGAAGGGCAGCGCCTGGACGGTCACGGCGAGACAGATGGTCCGCCACGCCTGCACCATGGGCGTGTCCAGGTACCGGCCGCCGAGGTAGAGCACCGCTCCGGGAACCGTGGCCGCGCCCAGCAACAGAAGCGGCCAGAACCGGAGCCAGGCGGGGGTGGCGTCGTCCTCCACCGCTCCGACCGCGTCGGCGGTCTCGTCCTCCCCAGCCCGTTCTTCTGTTGTCTGCATGCCAGCTCCGCCTGTCAGATGTTCCGATCAACATAACGGGCGTCTGCGCGCACGGAATCCGCCCGCGCCAGCCCCCGCGGGCCACGTTCGTCGGTCTCCCGCGCCTGTGCGCGGCGTTGCGGCCGGGCGGCTTCGCAGTACATCGGTGCCCTGCCCGGGTCGGTCCCACGGGGCATGTGCCAGCACTGCCGGGAGCCTGCCGCCCAGGCACGGCAGGAACCGGCGACCGGGCCGTCACGTGGCTCGGCCGGTCGCCGACGAGCGGCACCGGCCTCCCCGGCGCGCCATGAGCGGACGAGCCCGCGCTCACGAACCGCGGCCCTGAGGGCCACGCACCGCGGCCCTGGGGGTCACGCACCGCGCGAGGCCGTCGCGCCCGAGGCCGGCCGCGACAGCGCCCTCGGGTTCAGCTCGGTCGGGGCGTGTCCTTCTTGCCCGGTGGACGGGTCAGGGCGCCTTCCAGAGGGTCAGCTCGGTGACGTAGTCGCGCGCCTTCAAGCCCGAGTCCTTGTCCTTGCGGGCGGCGACGTCCTTGATGCTGAGCATCGCGAGGTTGTCCTCGTCGGTGACTGTGCACAGCACCGTACCCGGGGTCAGGTGTTCGCCCTGGGCGTCGCTGTCGAGCTCGGAGGGCAGCGCGTCGGCCGCGGCGCCCTCGGCGCACTCCTCCGGCGAGGTCCCCGCGCTCTTTCCCATGGTGGTCAGGAAGTGCAGGACGTAGGTGCCGCCGAACTCCTCGTACTGCAGCTCGTTCCCCTGCCCGTTGCTGAGGGCGTTCGCGTCGATCTTCGGTGCGTCCAAGTCGACGTTGGTGTAGGAGAGGCGGTTGGAGGTGAGCTGGGCGCGCAGGGTGAGCGGCCTGTCCTTGAAGATCTCCGTGTAGCCGTCCGGCACCGCGTTCGCGGTGGGCGACGCGCCGCCGGTGCCCGGCGCGGTACTCGCGGGAGCCCGGGAGGCGCCGGTCGGTGACGAGGTCGTCCGTCCGCCGCCGGCCTGGGTGTCGTCCGTGTCGTCGTCGCGCGTGAAGACATAGGCGGCCGTCGCGACCACCACCAGGGCCAGCACGGCCGCGCCGACCGTCAACGGGGTGCGGCTGCGGGCCGCTGACGGCGGGCCGGGGGGGTGTGGTGCTCCCTGCGGGAACGGGGCAGGGGATCCGGTCGGCGGCTGCGCCCCGCCGTGGTGCGGCTGCTCACCGGGCCGGGGAGCATGGGTGGGTGTGTATCCGCCGGACGCCCCGGCAACCGGCGGCACGGTCGCGGCACCCGCCGCGGAGGGTGGGGGCACGGTCGCGGCACCCGCCGCGGAGGGTGGGGGCACGGTCGCGGCCCCGGAAGCCGCTCCGGGCTCGGTCCCGGCCTGTTGCCGGGCGAGTTGCTCCCGGCGGGCGATGTCCGCCGCGACGGGCGCGGGCAGCCAGCCGGTGAAGTCGCGCAGCGGCCGCCCGCTCAGCTCATGACACAGCTCCGCCAGTTCCGAGGGCGTGGGGCGGGCGGCCGCTTCGGCGGCCAGCGTACGTTCCAGGACGGCACGCAGCGGGTCGGGATACGCCGTCAGGTCCGGCGGGCGGAACTCACTGTTGGCGATCTTGGTGGCCAGAGTGATGGATCCGGCGTCACCGTAGGGGTGGCGGCCGGTCGCGGCGACGGCGGCGATCAAACCGAGCGAGAAGATGTCCGTCGCCGGTGTGAGGTCCTGGCCGTTGGCGTGTTCCGGCGACATGAACTGAGGAGTGCCGATGAACCCGCCGCTACGGGTGAGCTGGGTGGAGTCGGCGGCCCGGGCGATGCCGAAGTCGATGATCCAGGGGCCTTCGGAGCCGATGAGGATGTTGCTCGGCTTCATGTCGCGGTGGATCACGTCGGCCTTGTGCACGGCGTGCAGTGCCTCCGCCGCGCAACCGATCAGCTGCAGCACCGTGGTCAGCGGAAGCATCCCGTGCCTGGCGAGCAGCTGGTCCAGGGCGAGGCCGGGGACGTAGGTGGTGGCCAGCCAGGGCTGCGAGCCGGTGGTGTCGTGGTCGACGACGGGGACGATGTGGTAGCCCTGCACCCGGCGGGCGGAGGTCGCCTCCTGCTCGAAGCGGCGGCGGAACTCCTCGTCCTGGGCGTACTCGCGACGGATCACCTTCAGGGCGACCGGCTGGTTGCCGCGCGTGCGGGAGAGGTAGACGCATCCCATGCCGCCCTCGCCGATCCTCGCGAGCAGGCGGTAACCGGCCACCTCTCGCGGATCGTCGGGGTCCAGCGGGCTCAACTGGTCATCGTTCCCAGTGCTGTTCAAAGGTCTCGACCCTTCCGTCACCGGCGTGATCGTACCGACGTGCCCGCGTCAGGGGTAGACATCTGAGGAGATCAAGGAAGATCAGCGGACTTCGCGGAGATTCCGGAGAGTCGGGAAGTCGCGCCCTGATGACGGATGTTGGCGGGCGGCCTTAGAGTGACACCCCCTGCCGTCGGACAGCGAGGCGTCCGTGGAACATCATCTGGCCGCGTCGGCGGAGCGAGCCGACTACCTCGTGGAGCTCTCCAACGTCGTACGCGACACCTCCCTCGGCCGACAGGGCCCGCGGTCCCTGCGCCGCCTCGGTCTGGTCCTGAGGGCCCTGATGGAGCTCACCGGGGACCCCGATGTCTCCGTCTACCTGGTCGCCGACACCAGCCTGCTGGGCGGGCACCGCGAGTTCGGCGATCGGGCCGAGGTCCGGCGGCTGCGCCGCTGGGTGGCCGACGGGCTGGTCGAGGAGGTCGACGACGCCGATGAGCGCGTCCTCGAACTGGCCCGCATGACCGCGTCCCCGGTCGTCACCGGCGACCGGTATGTCGACCACCGCGTCGAACACCCGTGGATCCAGGGCAACACCTGGCAGTTCCTCAAACCGGAAGGCCGCCCCGACGGGTCCGTCGCTCTCGTGCCGATGGACATGGGTGTGCACTCGGCCGCGGAGATCTCCCGCAGGATGGAACTGTCCGCACTGAAGAAGCAGGGCCTCCTCGGCCCCTCGCGGACGCCGCTGACCGAGGTGATCATGCGGACCTGGCGCTGCCCGGAGCCCCGCTGCTCCCTCTACGACATCCGCAAGGGCGACCGGATCCTGCTGCCCCGCATGCGGCGCGGTGTTCCCACCTGCGAGCTTCACGGCACACCTCTCCAGGACGAGGGTCCGCGCCTGGGCACCACCCAGCTCAAGGCCGTCATCGACGGCACCTGCGTGGCCCGGTACACCCTCGACGAGGGCTCCGAGGCGCACGTCGGCCGACTGCCGGGGCAGGCGGGCATCGCCCTGCACAGCCTGCTGTCCCCGCAGATCGCCCGGCAGGTAAGCCGCATGCATGTGGCCGTCTCCGCCCGGAGCGGCACCGTCCTGATCCGTGACATCAGCAGCTACGGCACCCGGATGCGCCGCGCCGGCCGGCGCGGCGCGTTCGGCCCCTGGGAGAAGCTTCCCCCGCAGACCGACCGTCCCTTCCGCCCCGGCGACGAGGTCGAACTCGCACCCGGCGTCGTCCTCACCCGCAGCGGCCGACGCTTTCCCGCCGAACTCGCCGACGCCTGGCGGGCGGAAGCCGCCAGGATCCCCGTGCCGCCCAGTGCCGCGGCGCCCACCCGCCGGGCCTGACCACCGGGGCGTCGACTCGACGCCGAAGCCGTCCGGCGAGCACTCCGCCAGAGGCGATCGCCGCGGCCGGCAGGGCGGCGCGAGGCCGTGACCGGTCCCCTGTTCCGGTCACGGCTCGCTGGTGTTTCAGGTGGGTCATCGGCGGATCAGCAGCATCCGGGGGCGTCAGCCGTATCCTCGGCGTCGGTGTCGGCGGGGCCCGTGCTCGTGCTCTGCTTGGTCAGGGTGCCGGCGTCGGCTTTGACCACGTAGACCTCCCAGGGCTCCTGGCCGGGGCCGTGGACCCAGACCTTGTCCTGCAGGGCGTAGCAGCAGGCCGTGTCGTTCTCCTCGGCCGTCGCCAGCCCCGCCGCGCTCAGCCGGGTGGTGGCGGCGTGGACGGCTTCCGTGCTGTCGACCTCGACACCGAGGTGGTCCATGCGCGTCGCCGCGTCCGCCTCGCCTTCGATGAGGACGAGCTTGAGCGGGGGCTCGGTGATAGCGAAGTTGGCGTAACCGTCGCGGAGCTTGGCGGGCCCGACGCCGAAGAGCTTCGTGTAGAAGGCGACGGATGTGGAGAGATCCGGTACCCGTAGGGCGAGTTGCACGCGGGACATGGTGAACCTCCTGGGAGCGGGGTCGGTGTGTCAGCAGCCACCGGAGGCGGCCGGTGCGCCGGTGCCGATCTGCAGCGTGGCGGGGGCGGCGCAGCAACCTCCGCCTCCGCCGCCCTGTGCGGTGTCGGGCTCGTCGAGCAGGCCCGCGCCGCCGCACACGCCGGTCTCCGGCAGGGTCAGCTCGACGCGTTCGGCCGCCTCGTGGTCGCCGGCGAGGGCGGCCGTGATGGAGCGGACCTGCTCGTAGCCGGTCAGGGCGAGGAAGGTGGGGGCGCGGCCGTAGGACTTCATGCCAGCGAGCAGTTTCTCGGCGGCCGGGTCGGTGACCTCGGCCCAGGTCGAGAACAGGCGGACGTGCGCCCACTCGCGCACGGCGGTGGCAGCGGACTGGCCGGCCTCCAGCACCAGGGGCTCGATGCCGCGCTCGACGAGGTGCGCGGCCGCGGCCAGGCCGACGGGGCCGGCGCCGATGACGACGACGGGCCGCTGGTGGTCGGTGGTGGACGCGCTGGAGTCGGACACGGCGGCGACACTCCCCTTTGCTTCGACATCTGTCGATCCCTTGCGTTGCCAGCATGGCACCTGTTTCGAGGAGCGTCAACATAGACGTTCATCGAAATCACAGCCGCGCCACTACGACAGCCTCAGCCTCTTCTCCCCCGCGGCCCACAGCCCCCTGCCCGGCCTGCCGTTCGCCGACCCTGGCCGCTCTGGTTCGACGTGTGTCAACATAGACGTATGTCGAACGTCAAGGCACTGCCGCTTGTGGAACGGTCCGACGCCCCCACCGCCGCGGTGCCGTGCTGCCCGCCGCTGAGCGAGCGCCCCTTCACCGCCGAGGAGGCCGAGCGGACCGCCCGCATGTTCAAGGCCCTCGGCGACCCGGTACGGCTGCGACTGTTCTCGGCCGTCGCCTCGCACGAGGGCGGCGAGGCCTGCGTGTGCGACATCTCCGACGTCGGCGTCTCCCAGCCGACCGTCTCGCACCACCTGAAGAAGCTCAAGGAAGCCGGACTGCTCACCTCCGAGCGACGCGGCACCTGGGTCTACTACCGGGTCGAGCCGTCGGTGCTGGCGGCGATGGGACAACTGCTGACCGTTCGGTAGGCTCCTGGGCCCCCACGGGCCCCACCCCGTACCCGGGTCCGGGCCGCCGTCCGCGGGTCGGGGTCCCGCACGTCATCGGATGGCATGGAGCCGGGGGGTCGCGACGACTCGGCGGGAGTCGGGAAACCGCGCGTGTGGGGTTCGCCCCAGGGGCGCTGTCCACCGAGTGGTGGACAACGGGTTCAACCGAGTACCTCTGTCCGGTGACCGGCCCGTTCAACAAGGCTCTCGGGCATGAAGACAATCTCTGTGAGCATGGCTCGCTGGAGTGCGCGACACCCCTGGTGGGCGATCGCCGGCTGGTTGGTGTTCGTGGCGCTGTGCCTGGGAGTCGGCAGCGCCGTCGGTACGAACAGCGCGAAGACCGCGGACTACCGGGTCGGTGAGGCCGGCCGCGCCGAGGCCCTGGCCGCCGAAGGACACCTGGAGCGCAGATCCACCGAGCAGGTGCTGATCTCCGCCAGGTCGGGCGCCCTCGACCCTGCCGCCGCACGAGCCGCCGCGTCGGACCTCACCACCCGGATGAAGCGGCTGCCCGACGTCGCGGGCGTCGCCGCCCCGCTGTTCTCCGACGACCGCGCGATCCTCATGGTGGAGGTGTCGCTGAAGGGCGAGGAGCGGGACGCGAAGGACAAGGTCGACGCGCTCGTGGAGCAGACCTCGGCGGTGCAGCGGAGCCATCCCGGTCTGCTCCTGGAGGAGACCGGAAGCCCTTCCATCAGCAAGGGGGTCGACCGGCAGCGCAGCGACGACCTGGCGCTCTCCGAGGCGATCACCTTTCCGGTCACGCTGATCACGCTGCTGGTGGTGTTCGGGTCGGTCACCATGGCCGGGGTGCCGCTGCTGCTGGCGCTGTCGTCGATCGCGGCGGCGATCGGGCTGTCCATGGTCGTCTCGCACCTCTCCCCCGACGCCGGGGTCGGCACCAACGTCATCCTGATGATCGGCCTCGCGGTCGGCGTCGACTACACGCTCTTCTACCTCAAGCGCGAGCGCGAGGAGCGGGCCCGCTCCGGCGGCCGGCTCGGCTCGGAGGCGCTGGTGGAACTGGCGGCCGCCACCTCGGGCCGGGCGGTCGTGGTCTCCGGGCTCGCGGTCGTCGCCTCCACCGCGACGCTGTACCTGGCCTCCGACGTGATCTTCTCCTCCCTCGCGACCGGCACCATCGTCGTCGTCCTGGTCTCGGTGGCCAGTTCGCTGACGGCCCTGCCCGCACTCCTCGTCGCGCTCGGGAAGCAGGCGGAACGCAGGGAACTGCGGCGGGCACGGAGCGGGAAGCCGGTCCGCCGGCCGAAGGGGCGGGAAGCGGGCGGCCGGATGTGGGCCGTGCTGCTGCGGCCCGCCACCCGGCATCCCCTGGCCACCCTGTGCGTCTCGGTCCTCGGTCTGCTGGCGCTCGTCACGCCGCTCGCCGGACTGAAGATCACGGAGATGAGCCGGGACACGCACTCCCGCGACATCCCCGCGATGCGCGTGTACGACCGGCTCAACGACGCCTTCCCCGAGCAGCGGGTCACCCACCAGGTCGTCGTACGGGCCGACGCCTCGCAGGCCGCGGAGGTCGCCTCGGCCCTGCGCGAGACGGCCCGACTCGCTGAAGCCGACCGGTTGTTCGCCGGCGCCTCACCGATACGGACGTCGGCCGACCGCCGCACCAGCGTCCTCGAACTGAAGGTGCCCCACCTCGGCAACTCCGATCAGGCGTACGACTCCCTGGACCGCCTGCGGGACGACTACCTGCCCGCCACCGCGGGCCGGGTCGACGGAGCCGAGTTCGGTGTGAGCGGCGACGTCGCCCGCTACGCCGACTATCCCGCCCACCAGAACGGCAAACTGCCGATGGTCCTCGGCGCGCTGCTCCTGGTGACGTTCGCGATGACCGTGTACGCCTTCCGCTCGGTGGTGCTCGGCCTGATCGGCGTCGTGCTGAACCTGCTGTCCGCGGCGGCGGCGCTGGGACTGCTCGTCCTGGTCTTCCAGGGGACCTGGGCCGAGGGGCTGCTGGACTTCCACTCCACCGGATCGATCGGATCGCGCGTCCCGCTCTTCCTCCTCGTGATCCTGTTCGGGCTCTCGATGGACTACCAGGTGTTCGTGGTGAGCCGGATCAGGGAGGCCGCCCTGGCCGGGGTCCCCACGCGTCAGGCGGTACTCGACGGGATCCGCGGCTCGGCGAGCGTGGTGACCAGCGCCGCGGTCGTGATGACGACGGTGTTCGCGAGCTTCGTCTTCCTGCACATCATCGAGATGAAGCAGATCGGCTTCGTGCTGGCGGCGGCCGTGCTGCTCGACGCCTTCGTCATCCGGATCATGGTGCTGCCGTCGGCGATGCTGCTGCTGGGCGAGGCGAGTTGGTGGCCCACGCGCGGTGTGCGGCGGGCGGCGGCCACCCCGCCGGACGACCCCGGAGAAAACACGGGCCCGCGCTTGGTGGCCGACGTACGTTGATCGGCATGACCGCTCTCGCCGGGCCCACCGCCGACGCCTTCTGGGCCTCGTCACTGCGACGCTGGAACACGGTGTGCTGGCTGCTGTTCGCCGTGATGGCCGTCGGGCTCGCCGCCATCGACCGGCCCGGCGGGAGCAAGTACGCCGCGCTCGCACTGCTGGGCGGTGTGGTGCTGTGTTACGCGGTCCTCGACCGCTTCCCGGACAACCCCGTCGTACGGCCGTACGTGTACCTCTCGGTGCTGGTGGTGGCGCTGGGCGGGCTCGCGTACCTGCGCGGCAACTACGCGGCGCTGTTCATGGTGACGCTGCCGCACTACTGGATGTTCGGGCGGACGCCGAGGGCGTCGATGGGATTCCTGGGGCTCGCCACGGCCGGCACCCTGATCGGGAGCGTCCTGCGGCAGGACGGCTGGTCGGTGGAGTTCTTCAGCGAGACGCTCGTGTCCACGCTGATCGTCGTCGCCGTGGGGGTGCTCATCGGGTTGTGGGCGCACTCGGTGGTCGCGCAGAGCACCGAACGGGCACGGCTCATCGAGAAGTTGGAGCAGACGCAGGCGCAGCTGTCCGAGGCGCACCAGCGTCAGGGAGCGGCGGACGAACGGGAGCGGATGGCGCGGGAGATCCATGACACGCTCGCCCAGGGATTCGCCTCGATCGTCGTGCTCGCGGAGGCGGCCCGGGCGGGCCTCCACTCCGACACGGCGCGCAGTGCCCAGCAGTTGCGGTCGATCGAGTCCACCGCGCGGGAGAACCTCGCCGAGGCCCGGGAACTGGTCGGCTCGGCGCAGCAGCCGGGACAGGCCGCCGCGGGTTCGGTGGCGCAGACGCTCCGCCGGACCCTGGACCGCTTCGCGGAGGACACCGGGCTCACCGTCGACGCCGATCTGCGGGACGTGGTGTGCGACCAGCAGACCCGCATCGCGTTGCTGCGCTGCACCCAGGAGTCCCTCGCCAACGTACGCAAGCACGCTCGCGCCTCCACGGTCGGCGTGGTGCTGGCGCGGCAGGCGTACGGGGTGGAACTGGAGATCACCGACGACGGGACCGGATTCGTGCTCGGGGAGTCGGCGGGCTTCGGCCTGGACGGAATGCGCAAACGGCTGGCGGAGCTGGGCGGGAGACTGACGGTGACGAGTTCGTTGGGTGACGGAACGCGCGTACTGGCGTGGATTCCCCTGGCTGCCCCCATGCCGGTGGCGGGAGAGAGCGGGGCGGAGACGTGACCGGCCGGCGCATCGCGGGAGTGACCGGTGAGGCGATCCGCATCATCGTGGTGGACGACCACACCGTCATGCGGGCGGGAGTGGTGGCTCTCCTCACCTCCGAGAACACCATCGAGATCGTCGGCGAGGCGGGCGACGGCCGCGCGGCCCTCGACCTCGTCGAACGGCACGCGCCCGACGTCGCCCTGGTCGACCTGCGGATGCCGGTGCTCGACGGCGTGGCCACGACGACCGAGATCGTGGCGCGCTTTCCCGCCACCCGGGTGCTGATCCTCACCACCTACGACACCGACGCGGAGATCGAACGCGCAGTGGAGGCCGGGGCCATCGGCTACCTCCTCAAGGACACCACCCGCGAGCAGCTGGCCGACGCGATCCACGCGGCGGCCCGCGGTGAGACGGTGCTGGCACCCCGGGTCGCCGAGAGACTCGTCGCCCGGATGCGGCAGCCCGCCCAGGCCCCGCTCACGGCCCGCGAGGCGGACGTCCTCAACGCGGTGGCGGACGGCCTGACCAACGCGGAGATCGGGCGGCGACTCGTCATCGCCGAGGCGACCGTGAAGACCCACCTGCTCCGCCTGTTCGCCAAGCTCGACGTCAACGACCGTACGCGGGCCGTGGTGGTGGCGATGGAGAAGGGGCTGCTGCGGAGGGTCTCCGGCACGGAGGGTTCCCCATGAGAGGGCCGGATCCACTGCGCTACGCTCCGCGCCATGAAGCTGAAGGCAGCGGCCACAGTGATCGCCGTCGGCGCGGGCGGCATGGCCGTCATCGCGGCAACCGGTGTGTGGGCACTGTCGGGTGGGCTCTACGGCTGCACCCGGGCTGACGAAGAGCTCGCCCCCACACTGGCATCCCTGTCCGTCCTCGACGCGCACCCGAGCCGGACGCAGCCCGAGGACGAGCGGTACTCCGGATGCGACGAGGACGACGGATTCGCCTACGCCGGGCAGAACTACCGGCTCACGATCTCCCGTGCCGACGTGCTGGCCTTCTATCGCCAGGCCGCCGCGGAGGACGGCTGGCGACTCGAGGGCGCCGATCCCGCACCATCCCCGGCACCCGACGGCCTCGCGATCGACACCTCGGCGCTCTGCTTCGAAAAGCCCGTCGCGGGCACTACCGCCCATCTCTCCGTGTGGTTCCCCGGCGATCTCGGGGACAGCCCTCACGAGTACGGCCTGGAGGTCACGGCCAGCCATGACGGCAGCGCCTGGTGTTGACCCGGCATCATCCCGTCCCGCTGTCGTGCCCTCGGGGAGTGCGGGGCGAGCCGATGCCGTCGACGGGAGTGCCTCGCACCCGCGCGCCGGGGCGGTACCTCCCGCGGGGCACACCGCGGTTCACGGCAGGGGGAAGTGGGCCTCGAGGAGGTAGTGCGCCGGGGGGACGCGGGTGTGGGTGAGGGTGCCGCCTACCGCGGTGATGCGTTCCGTCAGGCTGCGCAGGCCCAGGCCGGGGGCGGTCGGCGGGGTGGTGCGGGGGGCGCCGTCGTTGGTGACGGTGAGGCGTACCGCCCCGTGCCCGGTGGCGACCGTGAGGCGGCAGCGGCGGGCGCGGCTGTGTCTGAGGACGTTGGCGACGGCTTCGCGGACGGTGGTGGCGAGGACCGTCTGGAGCGGGGCGGGCAGCGCCGTCTCCGGCAGCGTGACCTCGGTCTCGACGCCGGCCGACTGGAGCAGTTCCCGGTTGGAGGCGAGTTCCGTCTCCAGGGAGAGGCAGTGGTAGCCGTGGGCCACCCGCCGGGTCTCCTCGATGATGTCGCGCAGTCCTGAGAGTGCCTGCGTCAGCTGGTCGCGCGCGGTGTCCGGGCGGCCGTCGAGGTGACGGTGCGCCAGCTCGCACTGGAGGGTGATCGCGGACAGGCGCGGGCCGAGCAGGTCGTGCAGGTCCCGGGCGAAGCGCAGCCGTTCGCGTACGACGATGCGGCGCGGATCGGTCACGACGGCGGCCGCCGCGGTCTCGGATGCCCTGGGCATGTCTCCCCCGTTCTGCCGCGTGCACGGCTGACGCGGCTTTCCCGGGGGAGCTTCGCCCTGCCCGCTATCACTGAGCTATACGGGCCCGGCAGGTCCGTCGGCGCGGTGGTAGACAGGGCGCGGGGCCCCGGGACGGAGGGGGAGCCGTGCGACGGGAGGGGGAATCCGTGCAGCGGATCGTGCTGGCCGAGGACATGCACATGATCCGGGTGGCGCTCGCCGCGCTGCTCGATCTGGAGCCGGACCTGGAGGTCGTGGCGCAGGTCGGCAGGGGGAGCGAGGTGCTGCCCGCGGTGCTCCGTACGGGGGCGGACACCGCGGTCCTCGACATCGACATGCCGGGGATGGACGGGATCGCCGCCGCCGCGCTGCTGCGGGACCAGGCGCCCGGGTGCCGCACGCTGATCCTGACGGGGATGGCGCGGCCCGGCACGCTGTGGCGGGCCCTGGACGCGCAGGTGGCCGGGTTCCTGCCGAAGGACGCCTCGCCCGACGAGCTGCTCGACGGTGTGCGCAGGGTCGGCGCGGGCCGTCGGGTCATCGATCCCGAACTGGCCATGGCCGCTTGGGAGATCGGCGACAGTCCGCTCACCGAGCGGGAGGTCGAGGTGCTCGCCCGGGTGGCGGAGGGGGCCGACACGGCGCAGATCGCCGCGACCACCAGCCTCTCCGTGGGCACGGTGCGCAACTACCTCACCACGGTCGTGAACAAGCTCGGCGCCCGCAACCGGGTCGACGCGCTGCGCATCGCCCGGGACAACGGCTGGCTGGCCTGAGCCGGGCGGTGCCGTATAGGCCGTTTATCGGGGGGCGGGCTCTACTGGCGCCATGCCAAGGACACGACGGGTGCGGGGGCGGAACGCGGTCGCCGAGGGGGCGGGCCGCCGTCGCGACCTTCACGCGCAGGACCGTACCGCGCCGCACTGGGCGCTCGACTACGCGCGGCGGCTCGCCGACCGGCATCCGCCGGACCACCGCATCCTGATCCAGACCAGCATGTCGCCGACCGGCTACTTCCACGTCGGGAACTTCCGGGACACCGTCTGCGCCCACCTGGTGCACCGGGCGCTGGCCCGGATGGGCCGCCGGTCCGCGATCCTGCTCAGCTTCGACGACTACGACCCGGTGCGGGAGAGCCAGGCGGTCCGGGACCCGGAGCTGTCCGGCCACGGCGGGCGGCCGCTCGCGGCGCACCGGGAGCGGGCCGCCCGGATCTGCCGGGCCTACGTCGCCGAGCTGCGGGCGGTGGGCATCCTGCCCGAGGGGGCCGACGTGGACGGCCGGATGCCGCCGGGCGGCGCGTGGGAGACGCACTACCAGTACGAGCGGTACCGGGCGGGTGTCTACCGGGAGATCCAGCGCCGCTACCAGCGGGACGCGGGGCGGCTCGCCGCACTGCTCGGCAGGGCGGACGGCCGGGACCTGTTCGCGGTGTACTGCGTGCAGTGCGGGCGCGGCACCACCGAGATCCACCGGCTGGGCGCGGCGTCGGCGCACTACCACTGCCGGTGCTGCGACGCCCGGGTCACCCTGACCGGACCGGAGCGGGTCAAACCGTCCTGGGCCCTGGACTGGACGCTGCGGGTCGCGCACGAGGGCATCGACTGCGAGCCGGCCGGCCAGGACCACTGCAGCGCGGGCAGCACCATGGACCGCACCCGGCCGGTCTACGACGGGTACCTGGGCGTGGCGCAGCCGGTGATCGTCCCCTACGGCCTGGTGCGCGGCGAGCGCGGCACGGGCAAGATCTCCGGATCGAGCGGTGACGGGCCGTACGTGCGTGACCTGCTCGCGGTGCATCCGGCGCCGATGGTGCTGTGGCTGTACGCGCACCGCAACTGCCTGTCGGACCTGCGGATCGGGTTCGGGGCGGACGTGTTCTTCGGCGCGTACGACGCGTTCGACCGGTTCCTGCGGGCGGTGCCCGGTGACGGGCGGGCCCGGGCGCTGTGGGAGCTGCTGAGCGACGAGGATCCGGCGCACCGCGCCGCCCTGCCCCGGATGCGTTCCGTCGTCGGGGCGCTGTACGCCCACGGCGGCGCCCCGGAGCGGGCGCTGGCCCACCTGACGCGGCGGCACCGCGGCTGCGACCGGGGGCTGCTGGCCGAGCGGGTCGCGCACGCGGGCGCCTGGCTGGCCACGCACGGAGCCGGCCGCTACGGGGGCGAGGCGGGTCCGGCCGCGACGCCGGGCCGCGCCGTCGACGTGCTCATCGAGCAGTTGCGGGCGCACACCGGTCCGGGCGCGCCCCGGGCGGACCGCACCGTCGGGGAGTTCCGGGAGATCTACCGGGCGCTGTTCGGCACGGAGCGCGGGCCGCGGCTCGACACACTCGTCGACGCGCTCACCGCCGAGGCCGTCGCCGACGCGCTGACCGCCTACCGCGAGAGGGGTGAACGGCCGCTGAGGGCGCGCCTGTTCGCGTCCGCGGGGCATGCCGTTCCGTCGCGGTCCGCGTCCGTGCGACAGGAGGTCGTGGTCCGTGCGGGTTGAGATCTTCACGCCCGGCGGCGGGCCCGTGCCCGACGGCTGGGACGCCTTCGTCCGCTCCCTCGGAGGGCCCGCGCTGTGGGACGGGGCACTGCTCGAGGCCGCCGCGCTGGGCAGCCCGCGGCCCGTGTACGGCGCTCTGGTGCGGGACGCGGGTGAACCGGTGGCCGCGTTCTGCGGGCGGCTCGGGGTGCGGCCGGTGCTGCCGCGGTACCGGCCCGCCGGGCGGGCCCTGACGCCGGGCTGGTTCCAGGTCCACCTGCCGAACAGCTTCAGCGCGGGACGGCTGTACGCCCCCGGGCTCGACGCCGGGGGCCGGCGCGCCGCGACCCGGGCCTTCGAGCGGGCCCTGCGCCGCCGGCTCGGGGCGCGCTGCCTGGGTGTGCTGCACCTGGACGCCGAGGCCCGGGAGCTGGGGGTGCTCGGCGGCCCGCTGCGGCTCACCCGCCCCACCGCGCCCGGCATGGTCCTGCACAACCGCTGGGGGTCGACGGACGCCTACCTCGCCGGGCTGCCGCGCGCCAGACGCCGCCGTCTGACGGCGCTGCGGCAACGGATCGACGACGACGCCGGGCTGACGGTCCAGGCCGGTGTCCCGGCGATCGACCCGGTACGGGCGGGGCGGCTCGACCAGCTGACCCGGATGAAGCACACCGGGCGTCCGGCCGGGGTCGTGCCCCTGCTCCCGGTGTACTTCGAACGGCTCAACGCGCATCCGGGCGCCTCCTACTTCGTCCACCTGGACGGACGGGGCGGCCTGCCCGTCTCCTTCGACCTGGTCCTTCGGACACCGGGCGGCTGGGCGACGACGGTGACCGGCTCGGACGGCGCCCGGGACCTCTACTTCGACCTGTACCTGCGGGAGATCGACCGGATGATCGCCCTCCGGGTGCCCGCGCTCGAACTCGGCCCCGGCATGGCCCGGCTCAAGGAGTCGTTCGGCGCGGCGGCCGTCGCCCGGTACGCCGTGGCGGCCCCGTTCTGACCCGCGCCACCGCAGCACGGCTTCCTCCCGCACCACCGCTTCCCCCGCGCCACCGCTGTTCCCGCACCACCGCTTCTCCGCTCCGTACCCCGCGCCCGCGGGACGTCCGGAAAACCGACGAACGAGAAAGAGCACCATGGACTTCACCACCGCGCTGGACCGTCATCTCACCGCGATCCGCGACCGCGACCTGGACGGCTACGTGCGCACCGTGCACGCCGACGCCACGCTCATCCTGCCCAACGGCAAGACGGTCACCGGGACCGACGAGATCCGGTCCTTCCACAAGGGCTGGTTCCAGGACCCCGACTGGAGCATGACGACGGAGACCGTCCGCACCCTCGAGCTGGCGGACACCGCCGTCGTGGTCCTCGCGGTCGACTACCGGGACCTGGACGCGGAGGGCCGGCCGTACGCGCTGCGTCATCTGCTCAGCCTGGTCTTCGCCCGCTGCGGCGAGGAGTGGCTGCTCGTCCACGACCAGAACACCTCGTGCTGAGATGCGCATCACCCAGCCGTACGACCGCACCGTGCACCGTGCCCTGCGCACGGTGCCGCACTACCGCGAGCGGTACGCCGCCACCGGGACGCTGCCGCCGCTGACCCGCGACGAGGCGCGGCTGCGGCGGCACCTGCTGATGCCGCTCGACGCGGCGCTGCTGCCGCGCCGGGACCCCGGCCGCCCGCCGCGCGACCATGTCGCCGAGCTGCGCGAGGCGCTCCGGATCGCCGGGCACCCCGTCCGGGGCGTCGACGTGTACGAGGTGACGCGGGCGCTGCGGGACCCGGTGAGGGCGTACGGGACCACCTGGCGGGTGCTGCTGGACGCCACCGCCGAGACCGACGGCCGGCCGGGGCGGCGGGCGCTGCCCGGGGGGCCCGCGCTCGTGGTCGGTGACCCGGGGCGGGCGGACGGCCCGTGGCCGGACGGCGTGGTGACCGTGGCACGGTTCAGCCTCGCGGCGGCGGCCGGCGCCCCGCCGGCCCCGGGCTCCCTCTGGTACGAGCCGTGGCTCGGCTACCTGGGCGCGGTGGCCGCCGGCTGCGGCGAGCTGCACATCGACACGGCCCGGGTGCACGCCCGCCCGCTGGACGGCAGCACCGTCCTGACCCTGCTGAGGCGTCGCCGTCCCACGTTCGTCCACGCCGAGCCGGAGGGCGGCGGGGCGTTCCGTCCGGAGCGCTGTCCGCGCCACGGCAGCCCCGTCCTGCGGCCGGTCCGGGAGGCACGATGACCTCGACCACCTCCACCACCTCGTCCGTCTCCCCCGTCATGCGCCTGGCCCCCGTGCTGCGCAGCCTGTTCCGCGCCCACCGCCTGGAGCGGGCCGGTGCCGCCCGGCTCGCCGCCGAGCAGCGGCGGCTCCTGGTGCGCCTGGTCCGGCACGCCCAGGCGCACGTGCCGCGCTACCGGGAGCTGATCGCACCGGGCACGGCGGCCGCGTTCCGGGGGCCGGAGGACCTGCCGGCGCTGCCGGTGCTCGACCGGACCGAGTTCCACGACAGCGCCCCCGAGCGGTTGCTCGCCGAGGGGTTCACCACCCGGAACACCAAGGCGGGCACCACCAGCGGCTCGTCCGGTGTGCCGATCACCGTCCGCAACTCGGAGCGGGACCTGGGGTACCTGCGTGCCTCGTACCTGTACGACATGCTCGCGTCGGGGCTGCGGCCCTGGGACCGGATGGCCTACTTCCGGGTCAATCCGTTCCTGCGTCACCCGCTGGAGCGGTTCGGTCTGCTGCGCACCTTCCACATCGACACGAGCGGGACCCTGGACGAGCAGGTCGAGGCGTTCCTCGCGGCCCGCCCCACGTTCCTGGTGGGCTTCCCCAACGTGATCGCCTCCGTGGTGGAGGAGCTGGAGCGGCGGGGGGAGCGGCACCGGGGGGTGCACCACGTGCTGTTCGGCGGTGAGCGGCTCACTCCGACCGCGCGGGCCCGGGTGCTCGGCCATCTGGGCGCCCGCTTCCACGAGGTGTACGCCTCCGTCGAGGTGTTCACGGTGGCCCGCACCTGCCGCCGCGGCGCGCTGCACCTGCGCTCCGCGGACGTGGTGGTCGAGCTGGAGCAGGACGACGGCACCGCCGTGCTCGCCGACGGCAGCGGCCGGGTGGAGGGCGAGATCCTGGTGACCCGGCTGCACAGCGAGGCGATGCCGCTGATCCGCTACCGGCTCGGCGACCGGGTGGCGGTGGGTCCGGACACGTGCGGCTGCGGACGCCGCACCCCGGTCGTCGAGCGGGTGCAGGGCCGCAGCCAGGACCGGTTCCGGGGCCGGGACGGCCGGGAGTTCTACGCCGACTTCCTCACGTACAAGGTGCAGGACTTCCCCGAGGTCGCCCGCATGCAGCTGGTGCAGGAGCGGCCCGCCCAGGTCACCGTCCGCACGGTGCTCGCGCCGGGCGCGGACGCCTCGGTGACCGGGCGGATCCGGCGGGCGGTGCAGGACGCGGTGCCCGACTTCGACGTGGTGGTCCACCGGGTCGAGGAGATCACCCCGGAACCCAACGGAAAGATCAAGATCGTGAAGGTGCTGGCCGGGGGGAAGGACTGACGCGGGCCCCCGGCGGTGCGGTCGTGAAGGGGGGTCCCCTTCACGACCGCACCGCCGCGCTCATATGGTGCGCCGCTCCTCCAGGGCCGCCCGCCAGGACGGGGGCAGGTTGCGGACCACCTCGATGCCCGAGAACACCGACGGCTCCTGCGGGCCCACCTCCTTGACCCAGGCGGCCATCCGCCCGATGCCCTCCTCCAGGCCGACGGGCGGTCCGGGGGTGCCGAACACCTTGCTCGCCTTCTCGTGCGTGGCGTACGCGTCGCGCACCTCGTTGCGCTCCGGGAGGTGGTTGACCCGCAGCTCCACCCCCATGGCCTCGCAGACCGCGGCGGCGATGCGGTTGACGCTGTAGACCTGGTCGCCGCCGATGTTGAAGATCTCGTTGTACGCCCCGGGCAGCTCCACCGAGCGGGCGATGGCCGGCGCCACGTCCTTGATGTAGCTGAAGGCCCGGGTCTGCTCACCGTCGCCGAAGACCGTGAACTCCTCGCCGCGCAGCGCCTGGTTCATGAAGATGCCGATGACGTTGCGGTAGCGGTCGCCGATGTTCTGGTACTCGCCGTAGACGTTGTGGGGGCGGAAGATGACGTACGGGAGGCCGAACATCTCGTGGCTGACCCGCAGTTCCTGCTCCACGGAGAACTTCGCGATGCCGTACGGGTCCTCCGGTGCCGGCACCAGGTCCTCGCTCATCGGGAGCTGGTTGGCGCCGTAGACCGCGATGGACGACGTGAACACGAAGCACTTCACGGTGCCCGCGTTGATCGCGGCGTTGATCAGGTTGACGCTGCCGACCACGTTGTTCATGTAGTTGAAGCGCTTGATGAAGTGGCTCAGGCCCTCGGCGGCGTAGGCGGCGAGGTGGAAGACGTAGTCGATGCGGTGGGCGGCGAAGACGGCGTCGACGACCTCGGGGTCGCAGACGCTGCCGTGCCGGAACTCGGCGCCGTCCGGGACGTTGGCGGCGGTGCCGCCGCTGAGGTCGTCGAGGACGATCACGCGGTGGCCGCGGGCCAGGAGCTCGCGGGTGACGTGGGAGCCGATGAAACCAGCCCCTCCGGTCACGAGCGAGACGGGGGAGGCGGGGGTCACGGTGTTCATGCGGAGTTCCTTTCCAACTGCTCCCGCTGGGGGGAGGCGGCGAAGCGGAGGGGGGCGACGGGGGCTGCCGGCTGCCGCCGGGTCACCTTGAGGAGATGGAGCGCGGGGCCGGTCATCACCGTGGTCAGCAGGGCCATGACGACCAGGACGGTGAAGGCGTTCTGGTTGATCAGTCCGGCGTCGAGCCCCGCGCGCAGCACGACGACCTCGGTGACGCCCCGCGCGTTGAGCAGCACGCCGAGGCCGAGCGACATCCGCCAGGACAGGCCGCAGGAACGGGCGGTGAGGCCGGTCCCGACGAGCTTTCCGGCCACGGCCGTGACGATGGCGACGGCCCCGGCGACGAGCAGCGCGCCGTTCGCCGTCACCCGGGTGAGGTCGACCGTCATGCCGACGGAGACGAAGAACAGCGGCAGCAGCAGCCGCCGGTTGAGCGTGTCCAGGCGCAGCTGCACGGCGGTCAGCTCACTGCCGGAGCGGTGCGGCACGAGCAGCCCGGCGAGGAACGCCCCGAAGATCGAGTGGACGCCCATCAGGTCGGTGACCCGGGCGAGGGAGAAGGCGAGCAGCAGCAGGGCGATCAGGCGGGCCGTGGACGGCACTCCCACCCGGTCCGCCCAGCGGTCGGCGGCCCGCGCCAGCGGCCGGCCGAGCACCAGCACGGCCACCGCGAACGCCGCCGCGAGGAGCACGGTGCCGCCCGCGCCCCAGACGCTGCCGGCTCCGGCCACCGCCAGGGCCGTGGCCAGGGCGCACCAGGCGATCACGTCGCAGGCGGCCGCGCAGGTCATGGCCATGGTGCCGAGCGGGTGCCGGGCCAGGCCCGACTCCTGCACGATCCGGGCGAGCACCGGGAAGGCGGTGATGCTCATCGCCGTACCGAGGAAGATCGCGAAGGGGACGAACCCGATCCCGTCGGCGGCGAACTCCCGGTACACCAGGCCCGAGGAGACCACCCCCAGGGCGAACGGGACGAGCATGCTGCCCTGGCTGACGGCGCCCACCACCCGGCCGCTGCGGCGCAGTTGGGAGGCGTCGAACTCGGAGCCGACCGCGAACATGAACAGGATCAGACCGGCCTGGGCGAGCAGGCCGAGCACGGGCTCCGCCGACTCGGGGTAGAACAGCTCGGTCGCGGCGGGCCACAGTCCGGCCAGCAACGACGGGCCGAGCAGCAGGCCGGTGGCGATCTCGCCGATGACCGGCGGCTGGCCGAGGCGGCGGGCGAGGAGACCGCCGCCGACCGCGACCGCGGCGACCGCGGCGATGGCGGCCACCACCCTGAGGACGGTCTCACCGGCGTGCGCGGCGGCGGCAGGCGGGGCGCCGCCGCGCGCCGTCTCCGTCGCGACCGGATCGGGGGCCCCGATGCCGAGTCCGAGCACGGCGAGGAGGGCGCCCAGGGCGACGGCCGAGATCAGCAGCGGGTAGACGATGCCGCGCCAGGCGGGAGGTCCGGTGCGGCGGGTGCGGTCGTCGTTCATCGGGGGACTCCCAGGTTGTCGGGGGCCGGGGCGGGTGCGACGCGTTCGGCCGGCGCGGCGGGTGCTGTCGGCGTGGCGGGGACCGCGGGTCCGGCCTGCGCGGCCGGCGTGGCAGGCGCGACGGATCCGGCCGGTGCGCCGGGGGCCGCGGGTGCCGTCGGCGCGGCAGGCGCGGCAGGCGTCCTCGGCGTGGCAGGCGCGACGGATCCGGCCGGTGCGCCGGGGGCCGCGGGTGCCGTCGGCGCGGCAGGCGTCCTCGGCGTGGCAGGCGCGACGGGTGCCGTCGGCGTGGCCGGTGCCGGCGGACGCCGGGTGCGGGAGGGGGGTCCGAGCAGCAGCCAGGCGGCGAGCGCGTGGGCCGCCTCGCCCGCGGCGAGCGCGCCGACCGCGCCGATCGCGCCGAGCAGGGGCACCAGGAACATCCCGGCCAGCACCGCGCAGGCCAGGCCCGCGGCGGCACCGGCGGCGGTGGCGCGCAGGGTGTGCGCGCCGGCGTTCTCGAGCAGGTAGTTGAGGCTCCCCATCGCGAAGACGAGGGGGATGCACAGGACGTACAGGAGCAGCACCACGACGGGGGGCGGCAGGAGGCCGGAGTCCTGGGTGAAGCGGGCGAGCAGCAGGGCGGCGCCGGTCCACGCGGTGCCCGCCACCGCCAGCGGGAGCAGCCGGCGCACCACCCGGCGGTCGAGCGTCGCGGCGTCCAGCGTCCGCAGGGTCAGCGACACGTGCGGCTGGAACAGCCGCAGGACGTAGCCGAATCCGTTGAGCAGCACCGAGGAGGCGAGGACCATCAGGTAGAGGTGGCCGGTCTGTTCGTGGTGCCGGGAGGCGCCGAGCAGGGCGAAGAGGACGCTGACGGTGCCGGCCGCGGCCACGTCGCCGCAGGCCATGAGTGCCGAGGTGGACACCGCCGGCACGGCCGTGCCCCGGCGTACGGGGCGGGCGGCGGAGCGCAGCAGGGCCGGGACGTGGACCAGGTTGAGCAGCGCGGTGCCGCCGAGGATCCAGCCGGTGAAGCCCTCAGGGCCCCAGCCGAGCAGGGTCACCCCGCCGGTTCCGGTCACCACGACGAGCGACAGGGCCGTGAAGTTGGCGATGTCGGCGCGGTCACGGCCGAGCGCCCGGCACAGCCCGACCAGGACGGTGTTCAGGCCGAGCAGCGCCATGTACAGGCCGGCCAGCAGCGCCACCGCGCCGTCCCGCGGGGGGTTCAGCAGCGCCGTGCCGGCCAGCCAGAGCACGACGGCGGTGGTGAGCAGGCTCGCGCAGCCCAGGAAGACGGTGATCAGCTGGGGTCCGGTGCGGCGGGCCCGGGGCACCAGTTTGAGCGCGGACTTCTCGATGCCGAGCGAGGTGATGGTGGTGAGCACCTGGGCCGTGCCCATGGCCGCCGCGTACCGCTCGTACGGTCCCTGGCCCCAGGCCGCGAGGAGCGCGGTGTTGGCGCCGAGCAGGGTGAGCCGGAAGGCGGTGCGCCCGGCGAGGAGCGAGGCGAGGCGGCGGGGGCCGGGGCGCCAGGACGTCGCCGCCCCGGTGGCCGGCGCCGTTCTCACGCCGGCCCTGCCGGTTCGGGCTGCGCCGCCGCCATCTCGGAGGTGACGAAGCGGCCCTTGCCGCCCGCGGTGATCTCCACCCGGTCCACCTGGACGACCTCCAGCGGGAAGGCGCAGCCGGCCACGGTGTGCAGGTGCTCCCGCACCGCCTCGGCCACCGTCGCCCACCCGTCCCGGTCCAGGGGTCCGGAGGGGACCACGTCGAGGCGCACCGCTCCGGTGCGGTCCTGGTGCACGGCGCACTCGGCGATTCCCGGGAAGGTCGCCGCCAGGTGCAGGAAGGTGTCCGGGTAGAGCTGGCGTCCGGTCGGCAGCAGCACCGAGTCGTTGACCCGGCCCACCGTGAGCCGCAGTGTGCGAAAGCGCCGCCCGCACGGGCACGGCCGGGGCTCGATCCGGCCGACGTCGCCGAGGTCGTACCGGATCAGGGGCATCGCGCGTTCCATGAACGCGGTCACCACCACCCGGCCCTCGGCGCCGTCCGGCAGCGGCCGGCCGTCCGCGTCGAGGATCTCCACGAGGAGCCGGTCCTCGGCGAGGTGGGCCCGCCCGTGTCTGCACTCGTAGGCGATGTTGAGTACTTCGAAGGCCGAGTACTCGTCGTGCACCGGGGCCCCGAACTCCTCCTCGAAAAGCGCCCGGTGGGCGTCGACGAGGAGTTCGGACTCGGTCATGACCAGGCGCAGGGTGCGGCGCAGCAGCGCCAGTTCGGCCGTGGTCAGGGCGCGCAGCAGGGCGCGCAGGTGGACCGGGTAGCCGATGAGCACCTGGGGGCGCGCGGCGAGGAGTTCGGCCTTGATGTCGTCCATCGGGCGGTCGGTGAGCAGGACGTGGCGGCGGAAGAGCCCGAACCGCTCGAAGCGCCGCGAGGGCGGTGCGAAGGGCCTGATGTGGGAGAGGCGGTCGGTGGGCAGGTAGCGCCCGGTCGCCAGGAACCGGCGGACGCAGGCGGCCATGTGGTAGTCGTGGCTGTGGTGGTCGTGCACGACCGTCACCCGGCGGCCGGTGGAGCCGCTGGTGCGGAAGGTGGGCAGCCGGGCCGGATCGGCTCCGTCGGCGAGGAGTTCCTCCAGGGGGCGGCTGCGCAGCACCTCCTTGCTCAGGACCGGGAGCTTCGCGGCCTCGTCGAGGGAGCGCAGCGGGCCGGTCCGGTAGGCGGGGTCGTCGCGGTAGTACGGCACCTCGGCCCTGGCGTGCGCCAGCATCCGGTTGAGCCCGGTGAGCTGGCGCCGGCGCAGGGCGGCACGGGTGCCGTACTGACGGACGCAGGAGACGGGGACGTACAGCGCCTCTCGGAGGAACATCTTCTGCGGTCCTTCGCTGGTCAGCCGGCGGTGGGGGCCTGGACGGGGGTGCGGCGGAAGACCCGGGTGACGGGGGCGAACCAGCGCTTGGGGGCGAGCAGGACGAACAGCGCCAGCACGACGTGCACGGCGATGAAGGCGAACGCCTCGTACTTGCTCGCCGGGTGGCCGAGGCGGACCGTCATGTGCGAGGCCCAGGTCCACACCTCGGGGATGGTCTGCCACGCCGGGTCGGTGTGCTCGTTCACGGTGAGGAAGGCCAGGTCCTCGAGGCCGGACAGCATCAGCAGGATCATCGCGTAGGAGAGCCGTCGCACCAGGTCGGAGGCGCCGCCGCCGATGCGGAAGGCGAGGACGAGGCTCAGGATGACGAACGGGGTCAGCGTGAGGACGTAGTAGTAGAGCTCGGGGTGGTTCTCGGCGACGAAGAAGATCTTCGGCACGAAGTAGAGGAAGTAGACGAGGAAGCAGACCGGGACCACCAGGTGGAGGCGGATCCGCTGGGCCCAGGCCGGGTCGAGCTGGGCGATCGCCTCGGTGGCGAGCACGAAGGGCACCAGCTTGAACAGCAGGACGCCCAGGTTCTTGACCTCACGGTCGTGGGGCATGGCGAACCAGACGATGCCCGCGAAGACCGCGGCGAGCGCGGCGAGGACCAGGAAGGGCGCATTGCGCCGTACGGTGTTCAACGAACGTTCTCCGTAAGGGATTCGGGGCGTCGGGCCGGGGCGGGCGCGGCGGGCTCCACGTCGAAGCGCAGCAGGGCACGGGCCTTCGCCTGTGCCGCCCGGAGCTCGGTGTAGCTGTCCGCGACGAGCAGGAGGTAGCCGAGTTTGCGGCCGGCCTGGGTGTAGCGGCGGACCTGGCTGCCGGGGCCCGCGAAGAGCCTCAGCTCGGCGGTCTGGGGCAGCGCACGGACCTCGTCCGCGCCTTCGACGGTGCGCAGGGTGCCGTCGGTGTCGGTGCTCAGGATCTGCAGGGCCGTCTTCTTGTCGTGGCGGGGCGCCAGGTCGAAGTCCTGGCCGAGCGCCAGGCGCAGGGCGGCCTCGTAGGTGTTGATGCCGTAGGCGTGCTGGACGAGCAGCGGCATGCCGTTGCCGCCGAGCCGGGCGCCCATCTCGATGAAGCGGATCTCCTCGGTGCGGTCGACCACGAAGTCGAAGTTGACCGGGCCGTCGGTGTGGCCGAGCGCGACGCAGATGTCCATGATCATGGAGCGCAGCCGGATCTCGGTGGCGGGCGTGAGCTCGGCGGGCACCGTGTGCGCCGTGGTGATCATGTGGGGTGCGCCGGTGGTGGCGCGCTCGGTGACCGCGATGGTCGCGAGCTTCGCGTCGCGCAGGAACGCTTCGGCGGACAGGTGCTTGCCCAGCAGCATCTCCTCCACGATCACTTCGCCGGAGAAGGAGTGCGCCCGTGCCTCGGCCAGCGCCGCGGGCAGGGCCGCCGGGTCGGCCACGACCTGGACGCCCTTGCTGCCGGAGGAGTCGTTCGGCTTCACGATGACGGGCAGCGGCAGCGTGGCCGCGGCGAGGCGCAGTTCGACGGGGTCCTTGGACCGCAGGTGGCCGTAGCCGGGCAGGCCGACGCGTTCCAGGACGCTGTGGAACCAGCCCTTGTCCACGGAGGCCCGCACCGCGTCCGGGGCCGGCTGGTGCGGGGTGCCGAGGATGCGGCTGAGTGCGGCCACCGCCTCCTGCGCGGCGTCGCTGGCCGGTGAGATCACCGCGGCGACGTCGAGGTGGCTGATCCTGGCGGCGATCTCCTCGGGGGCCCGGGTGGTCATGCACAGGAAGAGGTCGGCGGCCGCCGCGCCCAGCGCCTCCGGCCGCTGGTCGACGCCGATGACCCGGTAACCGAGGCGGCGGGCCTCGTGGTAGGCGGGGAGCTGGTCCTCGCCCCCGCCGAGGACGAGGATGTGGGGCTTGGTCATGGCAGGTTCCCTGTCTGCGGCAGTGGCGCGGGCACGGCCCGGCCGGTGGGTGCGTGGCGGTGGGCGTAGAGGTCGTCCCGCGGCCGCACGGGCACGTTGGCCTCCCGGATCTGGTAGCGGGGGAGTCCCTCGCTCCCGCGCATGATGCGCACCAGGTAGCGGGCGAGCAGCGCGAGCGCTCCCAGGCCGAAGGCGTGCAGCAGCACGGACGCCGTGGCGAGCAGCCGCACGTCGCCCTGGAGCAGCGTCAGCGCCCCGGCCGCCACCGCGGCGACGGCCGCCGCGAGGTAGACGAGGGAGAGCGGCCGGTAGGAGAAGCCGACGAAGAGGTCGGCGGCGTGCCGGAACAGCTTGCCGAGCGACCACTTGGCCCGCCCGGCCACCCGGGCCGCGTGCGCCGTCTCCACCGTGGTGTAGCGGGCGCCGATCAGCGGCAGGGTGGCGAGGAAGTAGGGGGTGCTGACCTCGCAGTCGGCGACCTTGTGGGCCACCACGGTGCGCACCACGCGGAACACCGAGGCGCGCACGGGCAGTTCGATGCCCAGGATGCGGGTGGCGACGGCCTGGTGGCCATAGGTTCCCAGGCGGCGGTACCAGGGGTCCTGCCGGCCGGCGCGGACCGCGAAGACCGCGTCGTAGCCGCCTTCCACGGCCCGCTGCGCCAGCTTGTGGAGTTCGGCGGGCGGGGACTGCAGGTCGGCGTCGAGCTGCACGGTCCACTCCTTCGACGCGTACGCGAAGCCCGCGGTGAAGGCGGATTCGAGGCCGAAGTTCCGAGCGAAGGACAGGTACCGGACGCGTGGATCCTCGCGGGCGATCCGCTTGATGATGTCGAGCGTCCCGTCGGTGCTTCCGTCGTCGACGAAGAGGATTTCTGAATCCTCGTACCTGTAGATCTCCCTGCTGATTTCCAGATATGCCCGCTCGATGCATTCCTCCTCGTTGTAACAGGGCACCATCGCGGTGATGGAAAGCATGGCAGGCATTCTGGTCATCCTCCGCTCCCCGCTCTTCCTCCCGTCCTCGGCGAATCAGTCGAACATCGCGTTCATCGTCTCGTGGGTGGTCGCCTTCTGGTTGTCGTTGCGGCTCGCCCAGCAGGTGTTGAGGATGATGCGGGTCCTGTCGGCGTTCAGCGGGACCGTGCGGTGCAGCGTGGTGTCCGAGCGCAGGAAGTACAGGTCGCCCCGGGCGTGGCCGTACGAGCGGATCGGGTGCTGCTGCAGGTACTCCTCGACGCGCGGGTCGTCCTTGTTCCAGTCGGTGTGCGGAATGCACTGGAGCATGCCGCCGTACTCCAGGGAGGGAGCCTCGATCAGCCAGATGACCGTGAAGCTGAAGTCGCCCCAGTGCCAGCCGTGGGTGTCGCCCTTCTGGTGCTGGCGGGTGATGATGTACTTCTCCTCGTCCCACGGGCAGTCCATGACCTCCTCCTTGGCGAGGCGGGAGAGGAAGCCCTTGAGCGCCGGCGACTCGTAGACGGCCGGGATCAGCGAGCCGTCGGTGGCGATCGCCTTCTGGCCGACGGTGGACATGAAGCGCGGCGAGTCGCCGGTCTCCTTGAGGCGGATGTCGATGCGCTTCTGGTGCGTGTCGATCAGCTGGTGGGTCTCGGCGGCGACCGCCTCGAAGACCTCCTCGGAGACCAGGCCGGGCAGCTTGACGTAACCCTCGCGGCGGAAGTGCTGGGAGAGCTTGAGGACCTCGTGGTCGTTGTCGAACCGCTGAGTGATGTTCTTGGCGATGAGCTCTTCGACGTTCGCTGCGGTGATCGCGTTCTGCGTCATGCGGGCTGCTCCTCGTGTGGCGTGCGGCCGGATCTCCATCCAACGGTCCGGTGACCCGGATCCTTTTCTGCCGCTGTCGGTGCACCGATTCTGTGACGCGGCCCCGCACATTCGGTAGTGCTTGCCTCACCGATTTCACATGAAGAAACCATCCGGCGTCCGGCATGAGTTCTTCACCCCCGGCATGAGGAACTCACACCGCCGTCGTCCGTGAAGAACCCAGCGTTGCGCCAGAATTCCCCGTGCGGTCAAATACCGAGACGCCCGGGGGCTTCACCGAATTCCCCCGCGAGTATCACGGGCAGCCCTGCACACGGATATTCCGCAGGGATTCAGGGAGGGATCCGAATGACCAGGACAGCGGTGGTGGCCGGTGGCGCGGGGTTCGTCGGCTCGCATCTGTGCGAGCGGCTGCTCGACGACGGCTGGCGGGTCGTGTGCGTCGACAACTTCGTCACCGGGAGCGCCCGCAACGTCGCCCATCTCGCCGGCGAGAGCGGGTTCCGGCTGATCGAGGCCGACATCGTCGAGGGGGCGCCGAAGATCGCGGGGAGGGTCGACGCCGTACTCAACCTGGCGTCGCCCGCCTCACCCATCGACTACCTCGAACTCCCGCTGCAGACGCTGCGCGTGGGGTCCGAGGGCACCCGGCACCTGCTGGACCTCGCCCGCGCCGAGGGCGCCAGGTTCGTGCTCGCCTCCACGTCGGAGACGTACGGCGACCCGCTGGTGCACCCCCAGCCGGAGAGCTACTGGGGCAACGTCAACCCGGTCGGCCCGCGCTCGGTGTACGACGAGGCCAAGCGGTACGCGGAGGCCCTCACCATGGCGTACCGCAGGAGCCTCGGTGTCGACACCGGCATCGTGCGGATCTTCAACACCTACGGTCCCCGGATGCGCGCCCACGACGGCCGTGCCGTCCCCACCTTCATCCGGCAGGCGCTGGCCGGGCAGCCGATCACCGTGGCCGGCGACGGCTCGCAGACACGCTCGCTCTGCTACGTGTCCGACCTCGTCGACGGCCTGGTGCGGATGACCGACGCGCGGATCGCGGGACCGGTCAACCTCGGCAACCAGGAGGAGATCCCGGTGCTCAGGCTGGCCGAGTGGATCCGCGAACTGACCGCGTCCACCTCCGGCATCGCCCATGTGCCCAGACCGGTCGACGACCCCTCCGTCCGGCGGCCCGACATCACGCGGGCACGCGAACAGCTCGGATGGGCACCCGAGTTCGGCACCGAGCGCGGTCTGATCGAGACGATCGAATGGTTCCGCGGGCAGGCCGGGGCCGACCGGGAGACCCTGCAGTTGGCCGGTGCAGAGGAAAAGTAGGAACCGCTGACACCATGGGCACGCGGCCGCACGAGGAGAACGGGACGGTGACCGGGCATGCAGGACGGGACGTCAGCGCTGCACCCAGCCCTTGCTGTGTGCCAGCACGCCCGCCTCGAACCGGCTGCGCGCGCCCAGACGCTGCATCAGGTCGGCGGTGATGCGCCGGACGGTACGCACCGACACCCCCAGCTGGCGGGCCATCGCGTCGTCCGTCATCCCCTCCGCGAGCAGTCCGAGCACGGCCTGCTCCGGCGGCGACGGCCGGTCGTCGTCGGCCCGCGTCGCGAGGGCCTCGCCCAGCGGGCACGCCTGCTGCCAGATCTGGTCGAAGAGGGTCATCAGGGCGGTGACCGCACCGGTGCCGTGGAGCACCAGGGCGCCCAGATCGGCGGCGGCCGGGTCCATCGGCAGGATCGCGGTGGCACCGTCGTAGATCAGCATCCGCGGCGGCAGCCGCGGCACGGTGCGCACCTGGCCGCCGCGTCCGGTGAGCCACTGCGCGTACGCCCGGGTGGCGGGGCAGTTGCGGGCACTGTCCAGGAAGACGTACCGCAGCCGCACGCCCCGGTCGGCGGCGGCCAGGTCCAGCGGGCGGGCGGCCTCCAGGTGCCGTTCGCTCTGCCCGCCGCCGGGCACGAACGCCGCGATCTCGGTGGTGCAGGTGTCGGCGAGGTGCTCGATCCTCGACTGGATCTGGTCCATGCTCCGGAGCTTGTGCACCTCGGCGGCCCCGCTGTTGGAGGCGCGGATGTCGGCGACCATCCGGGTCACCGCGAGGCGGCTCGCCGTGATCTGCCGCTGGCGCTCCAGGACTTCGGCCTCCTGGTCGATGAGCAGCGACGTCAGGCCGACCTCGGGATCGACGGCCCGGCCGGGTCCGCCGTCCGGCGACGGCCGCACCAGCGAGAGGGCGGCGAGGCGGTCGAGCGCCGCGCGGGCGCGCTCCTGACTCCATCCCAGCGCCTCGCAGAGGCCGGCCACACCGCCCGCCCCCTCCTCGAGCATGGTCCGGTACACGGCTTCCTCGTCAGGACCGAGACCCAGTTCCCCAAGCATGCTTCCCTCCCCCAAGGGTGGCGGCCCGGGCGACCGCCGACGTCTCCGTCGTTTTCAGGCCGGAGTGCCGCTGTGGAGCCACACTCTATGCGATGGCCGGAAATCTGTGTCGTTTCACGATGCACCAGGAAAATCTTTGTGGGGCAACAGTCGTGTATCTAGTGAATGTCCGGCTCGACATCGTCGACGGCGTCCACTCGCCCTCACTCCCGGAGGCCCGCGACCTGCTGTGGGCGGCCGTCCGCCCGGGCGACGGCGTGGAGCACATCTACGCGCAGCCGTACGGTCCGTCCGTGGAAGCGGTGCTCTTCGTCGAACGGCCCACCCTGGCCGAGGCGGAGCGGTGCTGTGACACGGTCCTCGGTCGCTGTGCGGCCGGCGGCCCCCGGTTCACCAGGCACTCCTCCGTGCCCCTGCCCCTCCTGGTCGAGTTGCTCAGCGAGCAGAGCGAGCGCTGAGCGGCGCGGTCCCCGGTACGTCCGGCCCGCCGCCCGTCGCTTTGTCAGGGTCCTGCCACTGCAGCTCCCTGACACGGGTAACCCCTGTCCACAACCGGCGCCGGCGATCACAGTGATCCCACCGGAAGGGGCACCGCGACCATGGCGCGAATCGACCCGGACGGATCCGGCCGGACACGTCCGCGTGCGCACCCGGCCGGAGCCAGACGACCGTTTTGTCCACAGGGGTGGTACCGATGAGACTCTCGTTCCGCTTGATCGCCACGTCCACCGTCGCCCTCACCGCCGCGTTCGCCGCGGCCGTCACCGTCACCGGCACCACCGGGGGTCCGGCGTCCGACCCGCACGTGGCCACGGTCGGCGCCCCGCAGGGCCCGCCCGCCACGGCCAAGCCGGTCAACATCTGGGGCCCGTGAACACCGTGGCCGCTCAGGACAGCCTGACCCTGAACCTGCTGGGTCCGATCGAGGCCCACCGCGACGGGGAACCGGTCGACCTGGGCGGGGCCAAACCCCGCACCGTACTGGCCGCCCTGCTGCTCGCCCGGGGCCGGGTCGTACCCGACTCGGAACTCACCGCACTGCTGTGGGGCGAGTCGCCACCCGTGACCTGCCCGGCCCAGATCCACACCTACGCCTCCCGGGTGCGCCGGCTGCTCGGCCCCGCCGTCACGGTGGAGCGCCGGCGCCCCGGATACCTGCTCCGGCTGCCGGACCACGGCGTCGGGATCGACCTCGCGGACTTCCGGCAGTACGCGGCGCGCGGCGCCGGGGCGCTCGCCGGCGGCACTCCCGGCACCGCCGCCCGGGTGCTGCGCCAGGCGCTCGGCGTCTGGCGCGGCACGGCCCTCGGCGGGGTCTGCGACCCGCTCGCCGACCTGGAACGCGACCGGCTCGAGGAGGAACGGCTCACCACCCTGGAGCAGCGGCTGAGCGCCGACCTCGAACTGGGGCGGCACGCCGAGGTCGTTCCCGAACTCATCGCGCTGGTCGCGGCCCACCCGCTGCGCGAAGGGCTGCGCGGCCGGCTGATGACCGCCCTGTACCGCTCCGGGCGGCAGGCCGACGCGCTCGCCGCCTACCGGGCCGCACGCGCCACGCTCGCCGAGGAGCTGGGCCTGGAACCCTGCGCCGAACTCCAGCGGCTGCACCAGGCGATGCTCACCGGGCACCCGTCACTGCTGCCGCGCACCACCGTACGGGCCACGCCGGCCACCGGCGCGGACCGGGCCGGACCGCCCGCCGTACTCGCGTCCCCGCCCGCCGAACTCCCGCCCGCACCGGCCGACTTCACCGGTCGCGAGCACGACGTGGAGCGACTGGCCGAGGCACTCACCCGGGAGCGCACGGGCCCCGCCGTCCACACGGTGACCGGGATGCCGGGCGTCGGCAAGACGGCACTCGCCCTCGTGACCGCGCACCGCGTCGCCGGCCACTACCCGGACGGGCAGATCCACCTCGATCTGCGCGGCTCGGGCCCCGACCCGCTGCACCCGGCGGACGCCCTCGGCGCGCTGCTGCGCCTGCTCGGCGTGCCGGCCGGACGGACACCCGGCACGCTCGACGAGAGGGTCCGCGCCTACCGGACCCGGACCGCGGGCCGCCGGCTGCTCCTCGTCCTCGACGACGCGGACGACGAGCGGCAGGTCCGTCCGCTGCTGCCCGCGACCGGCGGCTGCGCGACCCTGGTCACCAGCCGTTCGGGCCTGTACGCCCTCGACGGGCCGGAGCGCACCCCGCTCGGGCCGCTGCCCGCGGCCGAGGCGCGCACCCTCTTCGAGAAGCTCGCGGGACACTCCCGTGCGTCGGCGGAGCCGGGTGCCACGGCCGGCGTCCTCCAGTCCTGTGCCGGGCTCCCCCTCGCCCTGCGCATCGCCGGCGGCCGGGCCGCGGCCCGGCCGCACTGGCCGCTGGCCCGGCTCGCGGACCGGCTGGCCGATCCCCGGCGCACCCTGGCCGAACTCACCCTGGCCGACCTCTCCCTGGCGGACCGCCTGTGGTCCGGCTACCGCAGGCTGGACGCGCGGAGCCGGCGCGCCCTGCGCTTCCACTCGGCCCTCGGCCCGCACCCGCTGCTGCCGCACGCCGCGGCGGGGGCACTGGGAACCGCACCCGACCGGGCGGAGGAACTGCTCGCGGAACTGGCCGAGGCCCACTGGTGCGAGGCGGTCCCGTGGCGCGGCGGACACGGCTACCGGCTGCACCCGCTGGTGCGCCTCTTCGCCCGCGCCCGCCTCGCCGAGGAGGAGGGAACGGTCCCGCTGCCCCTCCCGGTGCACCACTCACCGGCACCGGCCGTTCTGGGCGGGGCGGCCCGGCACACCGGTTAGAGTCCGCGCGTACCGCCGCGCGCCGGCCGCCGGTCGTCCACCGGCCCTCGCCCCACGGCGTGCGTGCACCGACACCGCATCCGCACGACACGACAGACACGAGGTGGAGCCGGCCATGCCCGCACCGTACGGATTCAGCTACGAGACGCGTGCCGACGGCACCGTCGTCATCACCCACCGGGGCCGCCAGGCCACCACCCTGCGCGGCCAGCGCGCCGTCCGCTTCACCGAGGAGGTGGAGGCCGGCGACGAGCAGGAGGTGATGGCGCGCTGGACCGGCTCGTACAAGTTCGGCAACGAACGCACGGCCCGCAACCATCCACGCAACCAGGGACGCCGGAACTGAGGGCGTCATGACGGAGGACGACTTCCGCACATGAGCGACAACCCACGCAACATCGCCGTCTTCGGCGCGGGCTACATCGGCCTGGTGACCGGTGCGTGCTTCGCCCGGCTCGGCCATCGGGTCGTGGTGCGCGACATCCAGCCGGAGCGGATCCGGCTGCTGCGCTCCGGGGAGGTGCCCCTCTTCGAGCCCGGGCTCGGTGATCTGATCGCCCAGAACAAGGAACGGCTGTCGTTCACGCTCGACGCCCGGGAGGCCCTGCGGGACGCCGAGGCCGTGTACGTCTGCGTCGACACCCCGCCCACGGCGTCGGGCGACGCGGACCTGTCCCGGGTCTGGTCGGTCGTCGACGCGCTCGAGGACGCCTCGCGCCTCGTCGCGGTGGTCGTGAAGAGCACGGTGCCGGTGGGCACCGGCACCCGGGTGCGGGCCGCGCTCGACAAGGCCGGGCTCGGCCACGTGGGATACGCCTCCAACCCCGAGTTCACCGCCGAGGGCCGGGCCGTCGAGGACTTCCTGCGCCCCGACCGGGTGGTCGTCGGCGCCTCGGACGAGGCCACGGCCCACTGGGTACGGGACCTGTACGACGGCGTCGACGCGCCGGTCGAGATCATGGACGTGGCCTCCGCCGAGATGGTCAAGCTCGCCTCCAACGCCCTGCTCGCCACGAAGATCACCTTCATCAACGAGATCGCCACGGTGTGCGAGGCGACCGGGGCGGACATCCAGCGGGTCTCCCGGGCCGTCGGCATGGACCACCGGCTCGGCGGGCACTTCCTCGACGCCGGCCTCGGCTACGGCGGCTCCTGCTTCCCGAAGGACACCCGCGCGCTGCGGGCCATGGCCAGCAACTCCGGATACCCCTTCCAGCTCCTCAACGCGGTCATCGAGGTCAACGAACTGCAGCCGAGGCGGGCGGTGCGGCGCCTGAAGGAGGAACTCGGCGGGCTCAGGGGCCGCCGGGTCGCGCTGCTCGGCCTGACCTTCAAACCGGGCACCGACGACATGCGCGAGGCCCCCAGCGCGGTGATCGCCTCGCGGCTGCTCGCCGAGGGGGCCGAGGTGACCGGCTGGGACCCGATGGGCCGCCCCGGCCCGGTCGAGCCGTGGACCTCGGTGACGCGGCACGCCTCACCGCTGGAGGCGGTGACGGGTGCGGACGCGGCGATCGTGGTGACCGACTGGCCGGAACTGAAGGCCGCCGACTGGCCGGCCGCGGCCCGCCGCATGCGCCGCCCGCTGCTCTTCGACGGCCGCAACCTGCTCGATCCGGCCACCCTGTCCGAAGCGGGCTTCACCTTCATGAGCGTGGGCCGGGCGACCCGGCCCGCGCCGCACGGCCCGCTCCCGCGGACCGGCGGAGGGTGAGGGCGGCGCGCTAACCTTCCCGCCCGACAGACGTGCCGCCCCCGTCGGGGAAGGGAAGCGGCGGCCGGCACGTCATTCGAGCCGAGCCGACCGGAACGGGATGCGTCATGACCGAACCGTGGCACACCGCCACCCGCCAAGTGATCACGCTGCCCTCGGGGCGGAGGATCCGCGGACGCGGACTGAGATACGACCTGCCGGAGGGCCAGACCCCGACCCTGGCCGTCCACCTGACGGACCACCGGCCGCCCGCGCCGCCCTGGGAGTCCCTCTGGATCCCCTGGCGGGACTTCTGGCTCCCCACCGACCCCGAGGACGCCCTGCGCACCCTGCGCACCGCGTACGACCGTGCCGCGGACGAACGCGTGGAGGTCTGCTGCGGGGGCGGCGTCGGACGGACCGGCACGGCACTCTCCGCGCTCTGCGTCTTCGAGGGCATGACCCCCAGGGAAGCGGTCAGGTGGGTGCGGCGGAACTACCACTCCCGCGCGGTCGAGGTGCCGTGGCAACGGCGCTTCGTCCGCCGGGCCGCCGACGCGACGGGCTCGGGACGGTCGTAGGCACGAGCGGTCCGGCGGTTCCGCACCGGGCGCGAGCGGTCCGGCGGTTCCGCACCGGGACCGCGCGCGCCACCGGGACCCTGCGGTTTTCCGCAGGGTCCCGGTGCGGGGAACCGCGTCGGACCGGGTGGCAACCCACGTACCGCCGCCCGTCCCCGGTTCCTAGGTTGGAGGCCGACGGGTGCAGCCGCCCCGCTGCACCGCCCCCACCTTGGAGACCGACTGTGCATCACATGACCGTGGCGCTGCCCCAGGAGCCCGCGGACGGCATCGCGGGGTGGGCCGCCGACCTCGTGGACGCGCTGGGCGGCCCCGGGGCCGGCCTGTTCGTCGCCCTGGAGAACCTCTTCCCGCCGCTGCCCAGCGAGATCATCCTCCCCCTCACCGGCTTCGCCGCCGGCCAGGGGGTGCTGAGCCTCGCCTCGGCACTGTTCTGGACGACACTGGGCTCGGTGGCCGGTGCGCTCGCCCTCTACTGGATCGGCGCGCTCATCGGCCGGGAGCGGATGTACGCGCTGTGGGCGAGGCTGCCCCTGGTGAAGACCTCCGACCTGCGGCGCACCGAGGAGTGGTTCGCCAGGCACGGCACCAAGGCGGTCTTCCTCGGCAGGATGGTGCCGCTCTTCCGCAGCCTGATCTCGGTGCCCGCCGGTATCGAGCGGATGCCGACGGGCGTGTTCGTCGCGCTCACCACGCTCGGCAGCCTGATCTGGAACAGCGTCCTGGTGCTCGCCGGTTACTGGCTCGGCGAGCGGTGGAGCGAGGTGGAGACCTACGTCGGCGCCCTGAGCAAGGCCGTCCTGGTCCTGGTCGCCGTCGCCTTCGCCGCCTTCGTGGCCGTACGGGTGAAGGGCCGCCGTGGCACGGCCCGGCACCGCCGCGCCTGATGCGCCCCGGTCCCCGCTCCCCCGCCGACGCGCGCCCCGTGCCCCCGCCCACGGCCCCCGGTGACCTTGCCCGGGGCCGTGCGGCCGCTCTAGGCTCGGCCGCTGTGCAGGAGCACGTGACCGGCGCCGTCTCCCGCGGTCCCGCGCAAGCCCCCGGCACCGCGGCGTCCCGGGACGACCGGGGCGCGGTCTCGCCGTCCCCGGCGCTGCCGCGCCGCGGCCTGGGTGTGCTGCTCGGCTGCGCCACCGCCCTGCTCGAAGCCCTCCACTTCCTCGCCGCCGGGGTCCTCCTCGGCCCCTTCCTGCTGTGGCCGCGCACCCGCCCCGACGCCCTGCGCGTGCTGATGGCCGGAGCGCGCCGCCTCACGGCGCTCGAACGGATCCGCCGCTCGGTGTTCTTCGGCGACCGGTTCCCCGAGCACTACACGACCTGCGACCAGAGGATCCTGCGTTACCTCGCCGTCCGCTGCTCCACGGGGCTGCTGTGCGCCGTCGTGATCGGACTGCTCGGCTTCGGTGCCGTACTGGCCGGGCTGCTGATCAGCGGGGTGGTGCGGGGCGGTCTCGGCTGGAGCGAGCTGCTGACCCAGGCGGTGCTGGGCGGCGTCCTGCTCTTCCTCGACGTGCAGGGCCTGTACTCGCTGGCCGCCCTGGACACCCGCACCGCCCGCGACTGCTTCGGCCCCTCCGAGCGGGAACTGCTCCAGCAGCGGATCGACGAACTCGCCGCCAGCCGGGCCGCGGTGGTGCGGGCGGTCGACGCCGAACGCCGGCGCATCGAACGCGATCTGCACGACGGCGTCCAGCAGCGCCTGGTCGCACTGGCCATGCTGCTCGGCCGGGCCCGCCGCAGCCGCGACCCCGAGCGGGCCGACGCGCTGCTGCTCCAGGCGCACGTGGAGTCCCAGGGGGTCCTCGACGAACTGCGCGAAGTGGCCTGGCGCGCCTACCCCTCGGCGCTCGACACCCTCGGCCTGAAGGAAGCGCTGGGCGGGGTGGCCGAACGGTGCGGCATCCCGCTGCGCATCCACTTCGAAGCCGGCGCGCCGCTGCCCCAGCCGGTGGAGACGGCGGCCTACTTCGTGGTCTCCGAGGCCGTCACCAACGCCGCCAAGCACTCCGCCGCCACCGCCATCGAGGTGCGGGTGGCGCTCACCGGGGCGCGGCTCACCGTACGGGTCGAGGACAACGGCCGGGGCGGCGCGGACCCGGCCGGCAGCGGGCTGGCCGGGCTGCGCGGCCGGGTGGCCGCCCTCGACGGCGCGCTGCACATCGACAGCCCTCTCGGGGGACCCACCACCATCTCCGCGGAGCTGCCATGCGCCTGATCCTCGCCGAGGACTCGACCCTGCTGCGCGAGGGCCTGGTCCGGCTGCTCGCCGACGAGGGCCACGAGGTGGTGGCGGCGCTGGGCGACGCGGTGACGCTCCTCAAGGAGGTCGAGGAGCACCGGCCGGACGTCGTCGTCGCCGACATCCGGATGCCGCCGACCCACACCGACGAGGGCCTGCGGGCCGCCGTGGAGATCCGCGAGCGCTTCGCGGACGTCGGCGTGCTGGTGCTCTCGCAGCACATCGAGCGCACCTACGCCGCCCAGCTGCTGGCCTCCACCGCCGAGCGGGTCGGCTACCTGCTCAAGGACCGGGTGGCCCAGGTCGAGGAGTTCCTGGACGCGCTGGAGCGGATCCACGCGGGCGGGGCCGCCATCGACCCCGAGGTCGTACGGCAGTTGCTCATCCGCACGACGCACGGGGATCCGCTGGCCCGGCTCACCCCGCGGGAGCGCAGCGTGCTGGAGACGCTGGCCATGGGTCACACCAACACGGCCATCGCGACAAAGCTGCACCTCTCGCTCAGCTCGGTGGAGAAGAACCTCAACGCCGTCTTCGACAAACTGGACCTGCCGCGCACCACCGGCTACAACCGGCGCATCCTCGCGGTGCTGCGCTACCTGGAGTCGTAGGCATGCACCCGGGGCACGGCCGGAGAGGCGATCCGCGTCTTCGTGCGGTCGGCCCTGATGACCGCGCCCGGCAGGTGGAACCGGTGGAATGAGGACAGGGGGCTGCCCCGGGTCGCACCCCGGGGCAGCCCCCTGCTTCACAGCCTGGTGGCGTCAGTGCTTGAAGGCGTCCTTCGCCTTCTCCTTGGACTCGCGGGCGTCGCCCTTGCTCTTCTTGGCCTGCCCCTCGGCTGCCATGCGGTCGTTCCCGACGGCGCGGCCCAGGGTCTCCTCGGCCTTGCCCTGCGCCTGCTCGGTCTTCGCCTTGGCCTTCTCGCCGGCACTCATGGAACACGCCTCCTCGTAGCGTTCTTGCCGCTGTCGTGGTGCCGAGCGAGTGCCCGCACTCCTCCTTCACAAACAAGGCGGTATCGAGGAGTGAGAGTGCCGACCGAGGGCATTCGGTGGTCCAGGAGGTTGATAACTATGGTTCCCCTGTTGCTCGTTCTGCTTCTGGCCCTGATCCTCTTCGGTGCCGGTTTCGCCGTGAAGATCCTCTGGTGGATCGCCATCGCCGTGCTGGTGATCTGGCTGCTCGGCTTCGTCATGCGCTCCACGTCCGCCGGCGGTGGTCGCGGCCGCTGGTACCGGTGGTGAGGCGTCCCGACGCCGCACCACACCCGTGAAGGGCCCGGCCACCACGGTGGCCGGGCCCTCGGCGCGTCCACCGGTCCGACGGCCGGGCGGGACGGAGGCGTGCCGTCCCGGCCCTCAGGTCAGGAGCATGCGGGCCATGACCTGCTTGCCGATCCTCAGCCGGCTGGTGTGCAGGTACTCGCAGAGGCGGGTGACCAGCAGCAGGCCGTGGCCGCCGATGCGGTGCGGGTCGCGCGGCCGCACCACGGGCGGGTGCGGGGAACTGTCACGGACGGCGATGTCGAGGCGGTCCACGCCGGGGGCGAGGGCGAGCAGGAGCGAGCCGGGGCCGGGGGCGTGGCGGACCGCGTTGGTGACCAGCTCGCTGACCACCAGGTGTGCGCTCAGCGCCGACTCCTGGTCCGCGCGGTGGCCGGCGCGCGCCAGCAGGGCGCTCACGGCGTCCCGCGCGTCCGCGATGGGGACACCCGTCAGGTCCCAGGCGGTGGTGAAGCGCAGCGGTTCCGGCCGGGTGTCGTCCCCGGCCTGCGGCATGAGCGGGATGACCATGAAAGTGTCTCCGTCATTGCTCGACGTCCTTCTGATCACGGATTGTCGTCTTCGATGGCGTTCGCGTACCCACTGTGTCCGTTCTCATGAGTCTCCTGGGGCTGGTGCGGTGTCCGGCGTCGGCCGGTGAGCTGTCAGGAGCTCCGACGGGTACCCGGACGGCATGAGGCTCATCAGTGAGGATGCGCGACCGTCCGGCCGGGCCGCGTGGACGGCCGGCTCCGCCGTCGCCGTGGCGGCCGCGGCGGTGGCCGGCGCCCGGGCGGTCGACGCCGACAGCTCCTGGTACCGGTCCCTGGACAAGCCGGCCTGGCAACCGCCGGGCTGGACGTTCGGTGCGGTGTGGACGCCGTTGTACGCGACCGTCGCCTGGAGCGCGGGGCGCGGGCTGAGCAGGACGCGCGGCCGGCAGCGGGCGCGGCTGGCCACGGCCCTGGCGGTGAACCTGGTGCTCAACGCGGGCTGGAACCACGCCTTCTTCGGCCGGCGCAGTGCGCGGGCCGGGCTGGCCGGCACCCTGGCGCTCGACCTCAGCAACGCGCACCTCGTCCGCCGCGTGGCCGGCGCGGACCGCACCGCCGCCGCCGCGCTGGCCCCCTACGCCGCCTGGTGCCTGTTCGCCACCGCCCTGAACCTCTCCCTGGTCCGGCGCAATCCGGCCGCCTGAACCCGCCCGGCGGTGCGGGCGCGCCGTCACGGCCCGCTCCCGGCGTCCGTGGTGCCGTTGTCCGTGAAATCCCGCGAATTCGTCCGTGATCGGTAACGGACGCATCCGCGGCCGTCCGTCCCCCGTCCCTCCAGGTGGTTCCCGGGGGAACCGGGGGCGGGCGACGGTGCGGAAGCGGGGCGGGCATGGCACGGCACGGTGGTGGGCGGGGCTGGTACGGCAAGGTGGCCGGTGCGGCACTCGGGGTGACGGCGCTGGCCGTCGGCGCCTCGGTGTGGACCGCGCAGGCCGACGTCACGGGCGGCCCGGCGCCGCGGGCGGGCGCGTCCGCGGCGCCGGGGAGCGCGGTCGGGCGGGTCTCGGAGACCATCGTGCACGCCTCCGACGCGGGGCCGCGCGGCGTCAACGTCACCATCGACGACGGCCCCGACCCCCGGTGGACCCCTCAGGTGCTCGACCTGCTGCGCGAGCACGGGGTCAAGGCCACCTTCTGTGTGACGGGCACCCAGGCCGAGGCCCACCCGGACCTGGTGAAGGACGTGGTCGCGGACGGGCACCGGCTGTGCAACCACTCCGTCTCGCACGACACCGCCATGGACAGGAAGTCCGAGGCCTACCAGTCGCAGCAGATCCTCGACGCCGAACGCGCGATCACCGAGGCGTCCGGGGGAGTGCGCCCGCTGTACTACCGGGCGCCCGGCGGCGCCTTCACCCCCTACAGCCGCGAGCTGGCCGCCTCCCGGGGCATGCGCCCGCTGGGCTGGAACGTGGACACCAAGGACTTCGAGCGGCCCGGCGCGGACGCCATCGTCGCCACGGTCGAGCGGGAACTCCCGAACGGGCCGACGCTCCTCTTCCACGACGCGGGCGGCGACCGCTCCCAGACCGTCGACGCGCTGCGCCGCGTCCTCCCCCGGCTCAAGGAGCAGGGGTACACCTTCGGTTTCCCGGTGCGCTGATCCCCGGTGCGCCGATGTCCGGCGCACCGGGCGTCCGGCCGTCCCGTTCCCGGCCGGTCACACGCTGTCGACCGCGTCCTGGGCGCGGTCGTCCGGCACGGGGTCGGCGGGCGCCGGCCGCACGGGACCCGCGGGCGCCGGCAGCACGGCCCGGGCCGGCTCCGGCTCCGAGCAAGGGAGCGGTGCCGGCGCGGTCTCCCGTGACCACGCCCCGGTGACGCGTACGTAGCCGTACACGACGGAGGCCGTCGCCGCGAGGAGCAGCGGACCCGCCAGCCACGGGAGCCGGGCCATCTCCACGGGCAGCCAGCGGTACGCCAGCAGCAGCGCGGCGAAGACCGCCGTGCCGTAGGCGGCGAGCCGCAGTCCGGCGCGGTCCCAGCCGCGGTCGTACGCGCGCAGGGCCGCCTCGATGGTGAGGGTGAAGACGACGCCGGCGAGCAGGTCCACGCCGTAGTGGTAGCCGAAGCCCAGGGTCGCGCAGAGGGTGGCGATCAGCCAGAACGTCCCCGCGTACCGCAGGAGGCGCGGACCCGAGCGGGAGTGGAGGTAGATGGCGACGGCCCACGCCGTGTGCAGGCTCGGCATGCAGTTGCGCGGGGTGATCTCGTCGAACGGCATGGGCCGGGGGGCGTCGGCCGGTGGCGGTGTCCCCGGCCACAGCTCCCCCACGGCCCAGGGTGCGGTGGCCGGCATGTCCGGGGCCCACAGGCTGATGGCGGACCAGTGCTCGGTGCCCGTGCCGTAGGCGAAGAGCGGGCCGACCACCGGGAAGATCATGTAGAAGGCCGGTCCGACGAGGCCGATCACCAGGAACGTGCGCACCAGGTGGTGGCGCGGGAAGCGGCGCTCGGCCGCCACGTGGCGCAGTTGGTACAGCGCGGCGATGACCGCGGCGACCGCGAGATTGCCGTAGACGAAGTCGAGGAAGTTGAAGCCGACGGCACCGGTGGCCTCCACGACCCGGCCCACCAGCCAGGACGGGTTGCCCAGCGCGTGGTCGGCGGCGGCCAGGTACTGGTCGAGCACCATCGGGCGGGTCTTGGAGGTGATGAGCAGCCAGGTGTCGCCCGTCTTGCGGCCGGCCATCAGCAGCAGGGCCAGGCCGACGCCCTTCAGCAGCAGGGTGCGTTCCGGGCCGGTGCGGCGGGTGACGGCGACGACCGCGACGCCCAGGGTCGCCCACAGGGCGCCGTTGCCGAAGGGGTGGCCGCCCGCCGTGTCGATGTCGGCGGCCCACCGCACCGCGAGGAAGGCGAGGTCGACGGCGACGGCCGCACCCACCACGACGAACCGTTGCCGCCAGGTGAGCACCACCGTCATCAGCGCCATGGAGGCGTAGAGCAGGCCCCCCGACTTGGGGGCGTGGATCACTTCGCGCGCCTGGAGGGTGATCGGCCCCGGTGTGCCGTAGCGGCGTGCGGCCAGTTCCAGCGCGACGAGGAAGCCGAGGGTCACGACGGCGGCCACGGTCCACAGGACGGTCCGTGGGCGGCGCCCTATCGGGGCCTCGGCGGCCTCGGCCGTCCCGCCGGCCTCGGCCGTCCCGGGTATGCGTCTGCGCTGAACGTTCTGCGGCGGTATGTGTCTCAACTTCTGTCAGCTTTGTTAGAGGGTGCTCGCGTCGGGGCGGATATCGTCCCATCTTCTGATCGGGACCGTGCCCGTCCTGCAAGGAACAGCCGTTCGGAAGCAAGACGGACGGGACGCGCCGCGCGTTCCGCCGCCCTCTCTCACCCAGCCCTTCCGCCGCCACCCCCTTATCCTCTACATGCGTGTAGAAGATAGGGTGTACGGACCCGCGCCCGACGGACGCGGCGGCGAAAGGGAACGCCGGAGCGGCTGTGGGGCAGGTCCCGGAACTGACCACCCCCTCAGGACGTCTTCCATGTCCTCGATACACCTGGTCCCGTCCACCGCACGGACCGTGACCACACCTGCCGAGAAGGAGTACGCAATGGGAATCTCCCTGGCCAAGGGCGGCAACGTCTCACTCAGCAAGGAGGCGCCGGGCCTGACCGCCGTGCTGGTCGGCCTGGGCTGGGACGTACGCACCACGACCGGCACCGACTACGACCTCGACGCCTCGGCCCTGCTCCTCGACGCGTCCGGCAAGGTGCTCTCGGACGGGCACTTCGTCTTCTACAACAACCTCACCAGCCCCGACGGCTCGGTCGAGCACACCGGCGACAACCTCACCGGCGAGGGCGAGGGCGACGACGAGGCGGTCAAGGTGAACCTCGCCGCCGTGCCCGGCACCGTCGACCGGATCGTCTTCCCGGTCTCCATCCACGACGCGGAGAACCGCGGCCAGAGCTTCGGCCAGGTCCGCAACGCCTTCATCCGGGTCGTCAACCAGGCGAACAACGTGGAGATCGCCCGCTACGACCTGTCCGAGGACGCCTCGACGGAGACCGCCATGGTCTTCGGCGAGCTGTACCGGAGCGGCACCGAGTGGAAGTTCCGGGCCGTCGGACAGGGATACGCCTCGGGGCTGGCCGGCATCGCCGCCGACTTCGGCGTCAACGTCTGATCCGACCGCCCCGGCCGGGCGGGCACCCGGGCCGGGACACCCGATCCCGCCCGGCCGCCACAGCCGTGACAGACCCGCCATATCGGATCTTCACGGCACCAGGCAGACTCGGGGCTTCAGTTCCGCAGACGGAGGATGACTCACGCATGATCACGCTCACCAAGGAAGACGGACCCGCGGACCTGGACGGGGTCACCCACCTGTCCATCGGGGTCTCCTGGGACCCCACCGCCGGCAGCAGCGGCGGAGTGCTCGGCAAGCTGCGCCGCAAGACCGGCACCGACCTCGACCTGATAGCCGTCGCCATGCAGGGCGGGGACCCGGTCCGCCTCGCCGGCCTCGACTCGCTCGACCCCATGGGCAACGGCTCGCTGCTCCACAGCGGCGACAACCAGACCGGCCACGGCGACGGGGACGACGAGACGGTGACCGTCGAGTTCGCCCGGCTGCCCTCCGCCATCACGTCGGTCGTGTTCGTCGCCGCCGCCTACAAGAAGGGCAGCTCCTTCCAGAAGGCCCGCAACATCAGCTTCAAGGTCTACGACGCCACCGGCGGGAGCACCCAGCAGGTCGCCGACATCTGGCCCAGCCTGCTCAGCCAGGACAACGGCTGTGCCGTGGCGAAGGCCGTGCGGGTGGGCGGCTCCTGGAAGCTCGAGGTGATCAACGAGACGGGCAAGGTCAAGCAGGGCGACGAGCACGCCCTGATGCGCTTCGCCGTCAGCAAGTAGCGCCTCCGCGGGGGGCGTGCGCGACCGGCGCGCCGCCGCTCGCGGGGGCCGCCTCCATCGGGGCGCTCCCGGCGCGTGCGGTGCGCGTCCCCCTCCACGGGCGTCCCGTGCGCCCCGCCGGCGCGGGCAGCGACCGGACGGACCCGGGCGAGGCCCTGGAAGCGGGCGGGCGCAGTGGAACGGGACGTGGCACCGCCCCCCGTGCTCCGGAGAGGGGAGACGCGCACCGGTGCCGAAGCGTTCCCCCGTGTCGGGCCGTCAGAACCGCCCGTTCCAGTGGGCCAGGGCGCGTTCCGTGGCGGGGAGGGCCGGGTGGGTGGGGGAGGTGGCGCGGAGGGTGTCGGCCAGGGCGGAGAGGAGCGCCGCGGCCTGCCCGGGAGAGCCGGCGGCACCGGTCATGACGGCGTGGTTGCGGCGGGCGCCGATGGCGAAGTCGTCGAGGGGGCCCAGGACTTCCGTGGCGTCCCGGGACAGGTCGGCCAGGACCGCGAGGAGTTGGGGGAGCCTCGCCGGGTCGGGTACCGGGGTGTCGGGGGACGGCTCGGTGAGCTTCTTGAGCCGCTGGGCGAAGGCGCCGCGGGCGCGCAGTCCCGCCGGTGTCCGGTGGGTGCCGTGGGCGGGGTTGACCGCCAGCGCGAGGTGGCCCGAGCCGTCGACGGTCTGCTGGTGGGGAGCGGGGTATCCGGTGGGGACGATGCCCGTCCGCGGTGCGGGGGTGGTCGGCAGGACCACCGCCAGCCGGTCGTAGAGGGCGGTGAGGGACAGGTCGCGGGGGCCGTCGGGTATGCCCTCGTCGAGGACCCTGAGGAGTTCACCGCCGAAGCCCGTCAGTGCTCCCCCGGGCGGGAAGAGGGCCTTCTGGGTGCGGCCGCACGCGGTGAGCAGGTGGATGCCGTGGCCGTCCGGGCCGAGGGCGCGGCCGGAGAAGCAGCAGTCGAGGAGGGCGACCTTGTGTCGCGCCGGTGACTCCCGCAGCAGACCGGCGACTTCGGCGAACGGCAGGGACGGGCTCGGGTCGCCCCCACCGCCGTCCTGGCCGGAGGGGGTGAGCGCCAGACAGAGACGGTCGCCCCGGCCGAGCAGACCGTGACCGCAGTAGGAGAAGAGCAGCAGGTCGGCGTCCGGCGCCCGGACCATCCGGCGCAGCGGGTCGAGGACCTGGCGGGCGTCGGCGGGGTCGGGGACCACCGTGGTCCGCCGCGCGTCGAACACCCCCCGGTCGCCGCTGAGGGCGGCGCCGAGGGCCCGGGCCGTGGTCACCGCCTGGGGCATGGGGGGCAGGGAACTGGGCCGGACGTGCCGGCCGGTGCCGACGAGCAGCGCGTACGCGGTGGTGGGGGCGGGAGGCCACACGGCCCAGGTCATTCACCTTCTCCGGGCGGTGGGGGCACCGCGAACTGCGACAACTGGTCCATTACGGCCGTCAGTTGGGCCTCGTCGTCGACCGTGGCGCTGATCCGGGTGCCGTCGGGCCGCACCGCCTCGAACTCGATCCGCCCGTGGGTGGTCCGCCGTTGCTGGAGCCAGAGGAAGAACGCGTTGGTGGCCGCGGCGATCACCGCCGCCGAGGCGTTGACGATGTCCACGGCGACGGCGACGTCCCCTTGCTCGCCGGGGGCGGGCGGCGCGGTGCGCAGGCTCGCCCTGCCGCCCAGCTGCTCCGTGTCGTTGATCCACTCCGCCAGGTCCCGGTTCAGGGTGTCGGCGGGCGCCCGCGTTCCCGGGAAGGTGAAGGTCAGGGCGTTCTGCGGCGCCTGGGAGGCGGGGGTTTCGGGCATGTGCGGTGGCTCCTGTTCGTCGTCGGGTCGTCGCGTGGCCCGCCTTCGGGGGCGGTCAGTCGCCGGGACCGAAGTCGGTCCAGCCGGCGTCGGTGCTGCCGGTGGGGACGCGGGAAGGATGCGCGGTCCGGTGCTCCAGGGCGAACAGTTCGGGCTCGCCGGGCTCCTCGTGGGGCAGGCGGAAGGCGGCGGCGGCCTCGTCGGCGTCCACCAGATCGGCGAGGGCCGTCACCGTGCCCGGATCGCTCAGCCACAGCTGCCCCGCGGCGGGCGGCCGCAGGAACGCGGGAACCTCCTGCCAGGAGGCGCCCGGCTGCCAGTCCCGGTTGACGCCCAGCAGGTTGCCGCAGGCCACCCGGTGGTCCTCCTGGCCCAGCGGACGCACGACGACCGCACCGGAGCTCTCCGGCGCGAGGGTGTGGCCGATCAGGCCGGCCAGCACCTCCGGGACGGGGCCCTCCCCCTCGGCGGCGACCGACACCCGCACCCGGTGCAGCCGCCCGGTGTACCGCCGTGCGGCGGTGTCGTACAGACGGTGCGCCTCCCGGGCGAAGGGGTCGCCCGGGACCGGGAGCCCGTACAGGGGATCGGGTGTGCCCGGTGCCGCGAGCGTCGCGAACGCCTGCGCCCTCATCGTCAGGCCCTCGACGAGCCCGGCCGGGGCGGAGCACGGTTCCAGGCACACGCTGACCACCGTCCGCCGCGGTTCCGCGGCCAGCTGGGTCCAGACCGGCGTCCAGGACGGGGTGGCGGCGTCGAACCGGGACACCGCGGTCGCGACGCGTTCCGCTCCCCACGGGCGGGTCAGGGTCCGGCAGGTGAGGCGTTTGCGGATCTCGGCGATCGCGCCCCACCGCGGCACGAACGGGGCGAGCAGGCGGGCCACCCGGTCGGTGTCCCCGACCCGGGTCGCCGTCACGTGCGCCGGGAACCGCTGAAGGACGGGGAGCGCCTCCCGCAGGGCTTCCAGCGCCGCCGCCCGGTGGGCGCCGTACACCTGGGCGACGAGGAAGGCCCCGATCCGGCCGCTCGCCGGATCGCCGATGAACCGCAGGTCCCAGCGGGCGGTGGTGCGGTCCGTCCACAGGGCCGCGAGCCAGGTCCGCTCGGCGGCGACCCGGTCGGCCGCGCGCCGGGCCTCGGAGAACTCGGGGTGCAGGCCGCCGGGGAGGGCGGCAGGACTCAGCGAGAAGGCGGCGTACGCCCAGGTCTCCCCGCCGGGGGCGGCGCGCAGCAGCACGCCCTCCGCTCCCGCTCCGGTCATCGGCTCTCCCCTCCCGCTCCCGCCTCAGTTCCGGGGCGGGGCGCCGTCCGTCCGCGGCCCGGCCTGCGGCGGGCCCCAGGACCCCGTGGCGTCGGGTGACGTCTCCGGGACCGGCGGTGCGGCCGGCGCCGGGGCCGACCGCGCGGGGTCGGCCTGAACCGGCGGCAAACCCTGGGGGAAGGCGTAGGTGGCGGGCACCACGACCTGGTCCACCGCCGTCGCCAGTCCCTCCCGGCACGCCGCGTGCACCGCCTCGCGCATCGCCCGCACCCCCTCGGTCCGCATCATGATCCGCTCGGGGCCGAGGCGGCCCATGATCGACGCCATCAGGTCCGAGACGAACCCGCCGATCAGGGCGTACCCGCGGCGCGAACGCCACATCTGCCACCCCAGGTACAGGCTGGTGCCGTACGAGAAGACGGAGACGTAGACCTGGCACCTGCCCTCGGAGAGCACCAGGCGGTTGCGGACCTGTTCGCGGCCCAGCCCGGTCGCGATGATCCGTTCCGCGCGGTCGACGGGGACGTAGCGGCGGGCGAGCGTGCCCGCGATGGAGATGTACGCCGAGTCGAGCGATCCGCTCCGGTCCGCCAGCAGGACCCGCCACTCGGCGATCGGTTCGACCAGGCGCATCCCGAGCAGGGTCACCCAGAATGCGAGACCCGACGCGATGTACGCCAGCGCGGTCATGGCGGCGAACCCCTCGCCGCTGCCCCCGAGGAGGAACAGCAGCGCGAAGAAGAACACCGGCAGGAACGCCAGGAACGAGGCGAGGAGGGCGTAGACGAACAACTGGAGCAGCTGCCGCCAGCTGACGGAGTCGTCGAGGTTCGTCTCCACCGGCAGGTGCCTGAGGTTCTTGTCGAGATACGCGGCGTTGGCGTCGCCGCCCCGCCATCCCGGCAGGCTGGTGTACCCGTTCTCGTTCACATGTCCCCCCTGGACGGTCACGGATCCAAGGTAGCGAGGATTACCCACCGTCGCCGGACGGTCACACGCACCGGGAGGTCTCAAAAGTGTGACGGAGCGACTCCCGTGCTCCCGCGGGTTCTTGCGCCCACCGTGCGTCAGGGGCCGTAGACCACCGACCAGGGGCGCGGGATGTCGTCCGGGGGACGTGCGGCGGTGGTGCCGGGTGCGGCCGATGTGTGGTCACGGGAGAGGACACCGGCCGCGAGGTCCGCGAAGCGGCGGGCGGCCGGGTGCGGGGTGCGGGCGGCGGGCCAGGCGCCGCTGACGCGCAGCGCGAGCGGGCGTCCCGCCAACGGGCGCCAGGCGACCCGGGGTTCCTTGCGGGCCAGCCGTCCCTGGTCGAAGGCGACCGCGTGGCCGGCGGCGACGAGGGCCAGCAGGAACTCGGGGTTGGACGCGTGGCGGAGCCGGCCGGGCACGAAGCCCGCGGCGCGGCACACCTCGAGGACCCGGTCGTACCAGCCGGGCGCGTTCGCCCGGGGGAAGAGCACCAGGTCGTGGCCCGACAGGTCGGCGAGCCCCGGTTCGGTGAGCCGGGCCAGGGGGGAGGTCCGGGGCAGGACCACACCCAGGTCACGGGAGACCTCGGGGCCGAGCCGCAGTTCGGTGGCGTCGACGGGGTGGTGCACGAGTCCGACGTCCAGCCCGCCGGAGACCAGCAGCCGGACCTGCTCCTGCGTGGTGACCTCCTGAAGGTCCACGGCCAGCCCCGGGGCGTCCTCGGCGCAGACGGCCAGCAGCGCGGACAGCACGGCGGCCGAGGTGTCCGGCGGCACGCCCGCGCGGAGCGTGCCAAGACCCCCGCCGGCGGCCCTGCGGGCCAGCACCCGCAGCCGCTCCTCCCGGGCGAGGAGGTCCCGGGCCTCCTCCAGGAGTGCCGCCCCGGCGGCGCTCAGCCGGACCCCGGGCGGCGAGCGGTCGAACAGCTCCGCGCCGAGCTCCCGCTCCAGCCGGCGGATCGCCTGGCTGAGCGGCGGCTGCGCCATGCCCAGCCGTTCGGCGGCCCGGCTGAAGTGCAACTCCTCGGCCACGGTGACGAAGAGACGCAGGTGACGCAAGAGATTCACAGCGGGGATCGTACGGGAGCCGGTGAGGGATGATCGGGGCCGTCGACGCGGGGAGGATGAGCGGTGGTCGCAGGGGTGTCGGAGGCCGGGGAACGGGTCCGGGGGGTCTTCGCGGGCGCGCGGGCCGGGGGTCAGCTGCACGCCGTGCCCGTGCGCGCGGGGGCGGACGGCGACGGTGAGGTCGCGGTGGGGGCCGACGATCCGGTCGTGATCGCCTCGATCTTCAAGGTGCTGCTGGTGCTGGAGTTCGCCCGGCAGGTGGCCGCCGGGCAGCTCGATCCGCGGGAGCGGGTGCGGGTCACCGCGGCCGACCGGCTCGGCGGCTGGGGGACCGCCGGCTGCGTGGACGACGTCGAGCTGTCGCTGCGCGACCTGGCCCACTTCGCGATGTCCGTCAGCGACAACACGGCCGCCGACCTGCTGCTGGAGCGCGTGGGTCTGGACACCGTACGGCTCCTCGCGGCGGAACTCGGCCTGGAGCGCACCCGGATCGTGGGCGGCCCGCGCCACCTGCTGGAGTCGATGCTCGCGGAGACCGGGGCACGCGACGAGCGTGAGTTCGCCGTCCGCTACCCGGCGCTGCCGGAGGACCGCAAGCGCCGGCTGGCCGTACTGGACCCCCGCCACACCACGGCGAGCACACCCCGCGAGATCACCCGGCTGCTGCGGCTCGTGTGGAGCGACGCGGCCGGCCCCGCGCGGGCCTGCGCCTTCGTACGGGACCTGATGGGGCGGCAGGTCTTCCGGCACCGGCTGGTGTCGGGCTTCCCGGACGAGGTGACGGTCGCGGCCAAGACCGGGACCCTGCCGGGGCTGCACATGGAGGCGGGTGTGGTGCGCTATCCCGACGGAGCGTCCTACGCCGTCGCCGTCTTCGCCCGCACCCACGACCTCGCCGCCTCCCGCGCCACGGTGGACGCGGCGATCGGCCGGGCGGCCGCGATCGCGGTCGGGGCGCTGCGCGGGAGCGGGGACGGCCGGTGACCGGGCGCTATACGCGTTCGCGTATCGCACGGGCCCGATTCCCGTCTTGGACAAGGCCGTTCGGCTGCTGATCTGCTGCCGCCATGACCCAGCGATCACCTGCCCCAGACGTATCCGGCACTCCCTCCCGCCGCCGATTCGGCCGTCGTGCGGTCCTGCGGGGCGCCGCGCTCGGCGCGGCCGTCCCGCTGGTCCCGGGCGCCCTCCCCACCGCCACGGCCGCCGGCGACGCCCCCGGCCGGAGCCGGGAACCGGCCGCCGGCGCGGTGGCGCTGCGCTGGCTGGGCACCGCCGGCTGGCGCATCGACGTCGGCGAGCGGACCGTGCTCTTCGATCCGTACCTCACCCGCTTCCCCACCGGCCTGTTCGGCGACGGCTTCGACCCCCGGACGCCGCTGCTGAGCCGGCCGGAGGCGGTCGACCCGCACATCGGGCGCCCCGAACTCGTCCTGGTCAGCCACTCCCACTGGGACCACCTCGCCGACGTGCCTCACATCGCCAGGACCACGGGCGCCCGGGTGGTCGGCACCGAGACCACGTACCACCTGCTGGTCGCGCTGGGGGTGGACGCGGGGCGGATCTCCGTGGTGAAGGGCGGCGAGGTGCTCGACTTCGGCGGGATCGTCGTGGAGGTGGTGCCGAGCCTGCACAGCCGCAACAAGAACTGTTCCTACTTCGCCCCCGGCACCCTGAACGCCCCGCCCGCGACGGCCCCGGCCACCATCGCCGACCTGCCCGAGGGCGACACCCTCGCCTTCCAGGTGACCGCCGGGACGGACGGGCCGTCGGCGTTCCTCATGGGGGCCAGTGACTTCTCCGAGCGGGCGGTGCGGGGCCTGCGTCCCGACCTCGCCATGATCGCCGTACCCGCCGGCACGGCCACCCACCGCTACCTGCCCCGGCTGCTGCGCGCCCTGGACCACCCCCGCGTGGCCGTCCCCGTCCACTGGGACAACTTCGAGGTGCCGCTGGGCGGTGAGCCCGTACGGGACCCGGCGATGGACCTGGAGGCGTTCCTCGCGCAGGCCCGCAAGGCCTCCCCCGCGACCCGCGTGGTCGTCCCGGATCACCTCACCGTGTACGACGGGGACATGCGTCCCGCACGGCGGTAGCCGCCGCGACGGGACCACCCTCCGAGCGGCGCCCCGGCCGGCGGCCCTACCGGGCCGCACGGCCGCCCTGGCGCAGCCGCCGGGAGCACCAGCCGATGACCGCCGCGTCGACCAGCGCGCCGACGGTGACGGCGACGACGAACATCCCGGGGAATTCCGGGGCGAGGAGCACGAGGACGCTGGCCGGGGCGGTGGCCAGCAGCGGGATGACACCGGCGAAGGACGCGTCCTCGTTCCCGCCGGCGCTGTCCACGTACACCCATATGACCAGGGCGGCGATGAACGCGAGGTAGACGAGGGCGGCGATGTCACCGAGTACGTGGCGCAGGCGGCCGCCGAAGGACCGATCGGATGCGGACACGGCGGCCGGCTCCTCGGGTGTGCTGGGCATGGCGGTGGTCTCCTCGGGTGCTGCGGTCATGGCTGTGGTCCTCCCGGGTGTGCGGGTCAGGTGGTGCGGGGCCGCAGGACCGGGGTCGGTCCGGGTCCGGCACGGGCGCGTTCAGAGGTGGGTGCCGGGCGGGTTCGGGCGGGCGAGACCGAGGTCGTAGGCGAGGATCGTGGCCTGGACCCGGTCGCGCAGCCCGAGCTTGCGCAGGACGGCGTTGACATGGGATTTGACGGTGCCCACGGTGATGCCCAGCTGTGCGGCGATCTCCGCGTTGGTGAGTCCGGAGGCGACCAGGGCGAGCACGCCCCGCTCGCGGTCGGTGAGGCCGTCCAGGGCGCCGGGGCTCCGCTCCCCCGGAATCCCGCCGGCCGCCCCGGAGGCGTAGTGCCCGATCAGGCGGCGGGTCGCGGACGGCGCGAGGACGCTCTCGCCCGCGGCCACCACCCGGATGCCCTGGAGCAGTTCGGAGGCGTACACGTCCTTGAGGAGGAACCCGGAGGCCCCGGCCCGCAGTGCCTCGAAGACGTACGCGTCGAGGTCGAAGGTGGTCAGCACCAGCACCCGGGGCGCGTCCGGGCGGCCGGTGATGATCCTGGTGGCGGCGATGCCGTCGAGTTCCGGCATCCGTACGTCCATGACGACCACGTCGGGCGCCAACTCCTCGGTGAGGCGCACCGCTTCGGCTCCGTCGGCGGCCTCGCCGACGACCGTCATGTCCTCCTCCGCGTCGATCACGGCGGCGAACCCCGCCCGTACGATGCCTTGGTCGTCGGCGACCAGCACCCTGAGACTCATCGTTCCCTCTCCTCCCCGCCGCCCGTGGCCAGCGGCAGCCGGAGGCGGACCGTGTCCGCGGGCCCGGCGTCCAGGGTGCCGTCGAGCGCCGCGAGACGGGGCGCCAGCCGCTCCCGCACGGCCGGGTGGGCGGCGGGTGCGACACCGGTGGCCGTGATCGTCAACGTACCCTCCGACATGTCGAGTTCGAGCAGCGCCGGACGGTCGTCGCCGCCGGCGGCGAGGAGCGTCTCGGCGGCGTGGTAGGCGGCCAGGTCGACGGCGGTCGGCAGGTGCCGCGGTACGCGGTCGGTCAGGCGTATCCCGACCTCGCGGCCGGTGGCCCGGCACTGGCGGGCGAGCAGGTCCAGCGCCTGGAGGGTCGGCTGGGGGCGCAGTGCGCGCTCCCCCTCGCCCTCGCGGACGGTGTCGAGCAGGGCGCGCATCGCGGCCAGGGCCTCACGGGCGCGTTCGGCGGTGGTGTCAAGACGTCCCGCCTCGGCCTCCGTGACCATGTCGGCGGTGCGCGCCAGCACGGTGGTCTCCAGCCCGCCGGCGATGCGGCGGCGTTCGGCCCAGGCGTCCCGCACCGCCTCCTCGGTCCAGGCGGCGAGCGTTGCGTCCCGGTCACCCCGGGCGGCCCGCTCGCGGCGGCCGCGCAGCAGGCCGCACCCGTGGGCCGCGCCGGCCGCCAGGGACGCCGCGGCCGTGGCGGACACCGCGACCGCCCACCCGGGGGCCGTCGTGCCCCGGTCCAGGACGGCGGCGGTCAGGGCCGCCGCGTGCACCACCGCGGCGGCGGCCGGCAGGAGGGGACGCGGGCGGCCCCCGGACGCGTCCGCGGCGAGCGCGGCACAGGTGGCGAGCATGCTCAGCGCCGGCGGGAGGACGACGGGGCCGGCGTAGCCGCCCGCGGCCATCGCCACCGGCCAGAGCGCGGCCAGGGCGAACAGCACGCCGTGGGCGGTGAGCGGCGCGCGGCGCAGCCACAGCAGCGTGATGGCCTGCGCGGCGGCGAGCAGCGCGAAGAGCACACCGGCCGACACGTGCGACCCGGTCTGCAGGCTCTCCGCCCGGATGACCAGCGTGGGCAGCAGGGGCTGCAGGACGAGTCCGGCGGCCGCCGTCACCTGTGCCAGGCGGTAGCCGCGCGTCCCGGGCCGTTCCGTGAGGGCGGCGGTCCGCCCGGGCAGGGCCGCGCGCACCTCCCAACCGCCCTCCCGGGTGGGGCCGGTGGTCAGGGTGCCGCCCGCTTCCCGTGCCCGGGAGCGCAGGAAGCCCTGCCCGCGTCCCCCGCCGAGGCCCGCGCCGTACGCCGGCGTGCCGGGCTGCGGCGCCCCGCTGGTGACCACGACGTCCGTGCGGTCGTCGCCGTACCGGCACAGCACGCGCGTGGGGGCTCCGGGGGCGTACCGCGCCACGTTGGTCAGCGCCTCGCGCACGATGCCGTACGCCGCGTCCGCGACGGCCCCGTCCGGCAGCGGGTCGATCTCGGCGTCCACCCGCTGGTCGAGGCGCCGGAACCCGGCGACCAGGTCGAGCAGCCGTTCCTCCGGTGACGGCTGGTCCTCGCCGGAGGGGGCCGGGGCCCGTACCGCGCCGAGCGCCCGGGTCACCTCGTGACCGGTGTCGACCGCGAACCGCAGTGCCTCCTGGCTGAGTTCGGGGCGGCGTTCGCGCAGGCCCAGGGCGGCACCCGCGGTGACCACCACGGCCGTCAGGTGGTGGGCGCTGACGTCGTGCAACTCCCGCTCCATCCGGCGCCGTTCGACCGCGGGGAGCCGGTGGCGCTCGGACTCGGCCCGCCGCAGCAGCCGTTCGGACGCCCGCCGGGTGCGGCGGGCGCGCCGGACGAGCAGGCCGGCTCCGCACACGGTGGCGTAGAGCAGGGCGGTGAGGACCAGGTCGAGTCCGTCGCGTTCGCTGATCCCGTGCAGGGTGAGCCCGTACAGGAGCTGCCACAGCGCGAGGGCCACCACGCACAGCACGGAGGTGAACGTGTCGCGTTCGGTCGCCACCGTGAACAGGGCGAGCGCCACGCCCGCGGTGCCGAGCACCGCCATCGCCCCGGCGGGCAGTGGCCCCGCACCGAGCGCGCACGCGGCGGCGGTCACCACCAGGGTGGTGACCGGGCGGGCGCGGCGCAGGGCGAGGAGCGCGGTGACGGGCCCGGCGACCAGGCCCGCCACGAGGAGGGCGGACGTGGACGGGACGTCCCCACCCACCAGTGCCGCCCCCGGCCACACCACGGCCTGGGCGCACAGCAGCAGGACCGGGAGCAGCCGGTCGTCGATTCGCTTCATGACGGATTCAGGCTAGGGCGGCACCGGGACGGCACGACTCCGGCTGGAGGGGGATTCCGCCCTCTTACCTGGGTTGCAGACGGGGGCCGGGTGGATGGAGGAGCGGGGTTCTCCACCTCCGGTTCCAGGCGGTTCTCGTCCCGTGGCCCGAGGACCGGGGGGCGGCCCGCTCCTAGGCTCGGTCACATCGGAAGGGCGGCGGGACGACCCGTCACCGCGACCGCCTTCCCGCTTCCACCACACACTCGTCCCAGGGGGATCCGTCATGCACAAGCACATCGTCGTGTCGTCGCTCATCGGTGCGGTCGTCGTGGGCGGGGTGGCCGCCGGCGGATTCGCCGTGGCCCGGCCCGCCACGGAGCCGGCCGTGAGGAACGCCTCGGTCCGCCACGTCGCCCCGACCGCCGCCGCACCGGGCTCGATCACCTTCACCGCGGACGTGAGCGACGACTCGGGCGTCCGGGACGTCAAGGTCCTCGCGTGGCCCGCGCGTTCGCATCTCGACCCGACCGAGGCGGAGATGCGGCACGTGGACCGCGCCACCTGCCGCGCCACCACGGACACGACCTCCCGCTGCACCTACACGCTGGAGGTGACGCGGGAGGAGGCGGCCGGGCTGGAGAGGGGGACCTGGTACGTCTCGGCGCTGGCGACGGCCGAGGACGGCGGCACGGTGTTCGCACCGCGCGCCGCCGCCTTCGACCTCACCGGCTGACCCGGGGGCCTGGTGGTCGCCCGGTGGTCCTGGCCCCTGTGCCCGGGGCGCGGGGTCAGGCCGCCGTCTCGGTCGCCGGGTGCGTCGCGGTGGCCGGTGTCACGGGGGCCGTGGTGGCCGCGGCGCGTACGGCGCGGCGCCGGGTCGGCAGTCCGAGCGTCGGGTGGGCCACGGCCCAGGCGGCACCCTTGCAGACCAGCTCCTTGTAGAGGGCGGCGAGCCGTCCGGTCAGGGCCGCGTTCACGGAGCGGTCGTCGGCGGTGACGTACTGGATGAGGCCCTCCTTGCGGCCCAGCGAGACGCACTGGTTGAAGTAGCGGATCGACACCTGGGGGAGCTTCCCCCCGGTCAGGCGTGCCGCGATGGCGTCGGCGGCCTGCCATGCGGTGGGGGTGCCCGAGGCGCAGGACATCCGCAGCGGCTTGTCGCCGAGGCCCATGGCCAGGGCCGCGTCACCGACGGCGTACACCTCGGGGTGCGAGAGGGACCGCATGGTGGCGTCGACGACGATCTGGCCCGTGTCCGTGGTCTCCAGGCCGGTGGCCCGGGCGATCGGGTGGACGGCGAAGCCGGTGGTCCACACGGTGAGCGCGGACGGGATCGAGGCGCCGGCGGCGGTGGTGACGCGGTCGGCGTGGACCGCGGTGACGTCGGTGTGCTCGTGCGCGGTGATGCCGAGCCGCCCGAAGACCGTGCGCAGGTGCCCGCGGCCCCTGGGCGAGAGCCAGTCGCCGAGTCCGCCGCGGGCGGCGAGGGCGACGTCGAGGTCCGGTCGGGCCTCGGCGATCTCGGTCGCGGCCTCCAGGCCGGTGAGACCGCCGCCGACCACGACCACCCGTTGTCCGGCGTCGAGCGAGGCGAGGCGTTCGCGCACCCGGAGCGCCCCGGCGTGGCCGGCGATCTCGTGGGCGTGCTCGGCGGCACCGGGGACGCCCTGGTCGTTCCAGCCGCTGCCGAGTGCGTACACCAGGGTGTCGTACGCCAGCTCGCTCTCGCCGTCCGCGTCCCGGACGGTGACGGCCCTCCGGTCGACGTCGACCGCGGTGACCCGGGCGATCCTCAGCTCCACACCGGTGCCGGCGAGCATGTCGGCGAGCGGCCGCCGCCGGAGCCGCCGGCCGGCCGCGAGCTCGTGGTTGCGGACGCGTTCGACGAAGTCGGGGTCGGCGTTGACGAGGGTGATGGCGGTGTCCTCGCGGCGCAGCCGCCTGGCGAGGCGTCCGGCGGCGGAAGCTCCGGTGTAGCCGGCTCCGAGGACGATGATGCGGTGCTGCATGGCCTGCTCCTGTCGTCAGCGGGTTCGCCCCTTGAACCGGGCGGCCCGCCGTTTCCTGACAGGAACGGGATGTGACCTGCGTCATATCCCGTTCAGAAGGCGTGGAACAGGGGCTCCCCGTGGTCCTCGGCCGCCCAGCGCTCCGTCAGGCGGGCGAGCTTGTCGGGGTTGGCCTGGCTGCGGATGGCGGCGATGCCCTCGGTGGTGATCTCCAGGCACATGACACCGACGACCCGGCCCTCGACGACCGCCACCAGGGCGGGGCCGCCGTTGACGGTCGTGACGTGGATGCCGGGGGAGCCGCCGACCAGGGCGCGCTTGCCCTTGCCCGGCGTGAACAGACCCCGCATGAACGTGGCGACCGCGAGCGCGCCCTCGAACGCCTTGGTGCGGGCGGGAACCTTCCCGCCGCCGTCGCCGACCGCGACGGCGTCCTCGGTGAGCAGCCGCACCAGCGGCTCGGTCCGGCCGCTGGTGGCGGCGGCCAGGAACTCCTCGACGACCCTGCGGGCGGCGGCCTCGTCGACCTCGGCACGGGCCCTGCCCCGCGCGAGGTGCTTCCTGGCGCGGTGCAGCACCTGCTGGCTGGCGGCCTCGGTGAGGTCGAGGATCTCCGCGATCTCCCGGTGCGGGTAGTCGAACGCCTCCCGCAGCACGTACACCGCCCGCTCGTTCGGGGCGAGCCGCTCCATCAGCACCAGCACCGCGTACGACACCGACTCCCGCTGTTCGGCGGTGTCGGCGGGGCCGAGCATGGGGTCACCGGCGACGAGCGGCTCGGGCAGCCACTGTCCGACGTACGTCTCGCGCCGCGCCCGGGCGGAGGTGAGCTGGTTGAGGCACAGGTTGGTGAGGACCTTCGTCAGCCACGCCTCGGGCACCCGGACGCCGGCGGCGTCGGCGCCCTGCCACCGCAGGAACGTCTCCTGCACGGCGTCCTCGGCCTCGCTCGCGGAACCGAGCAGCCGGTAGGCGATGGCCTCCAGACGCGGCCTGGAGGCCGTGAACAGCTCCACGTCGCTCGCGCTCAGGGCCATGCCCCGGATCCTAACTCCGGTCGGGCGGGACGGCCCTGAGGGACGACGGGTCACGGCCACCGGCCCCGGGGCCCTGGTGCCGCGTGGTCACGGGACGAGGCCGATCTCCGCGCAGGCCGCCGCATACGGCTCGGTGCAGATGTCCCGCACCGTGTAGACGCCGTCGGCCACCACGGTGTCCTCGATGTTCTCCCTGGTGAGGGCGGTCACCGGGACCAGCATGGCCGGGATGTCCTTCCGGGTGGCGCTGTCGACGCGGTCCCGGGCCAGCGCGTCGAACTGGATCGAGCGGTCCTGCACCTTGGCCACCGCCATCTCCGCGGCCCCGGTCGCCTCCTGGAGGAAGGGCTTGTACACCGTCATGTACTGGGTCCCCGCCACGATCCGCCGCACGGCCGCGAGGTCCGCGTCCTGCCCGGTCACCGGCGGCAGATCGGTCACACCGGCGTCCTGGAGGGTCTCGATGACGGCCCCGGCCATGCCGTCGTTCGCCGCGTAGACGGCGGCGACGTTGCCGGCGCCGACCTCCTCGATCGCCGTGCGCATGTTCTCCGCGGCGACCTCGGGCAGCCACTTCTCCGTGTCGTAGGACCGGGCGATGTCGACCCTGCCGTTCAGCTCGCCGAGCGCGCCCTCCTTGAACAGCGCCGTGTTCGGGTCGTCGGGCGCGCCGTTCATCATCACGACCTTGCTCTTCTCGGCGTCGTCACCGAGCGCGTTCGCCAGGGCACGGCCCTGCACCTGGCCGACGAGTTCGTTGTCGTGCGAGACGTACGCGTCGACGGGGCCCTCGGCGAGACGGTCGTAGGCGATGACGGGGATGTCCGCCGCCTTCGCCCTGCGCACGTCCGCCGCGATCGCCTCGGAGTCCACCGCGTTCACCAGGATCACGTCGACGCGGTCGGCGATCATCTGCCGGAACTGCTCGCTCTGCCGGGTGCTGCTGCCCCCGGCGTTCGCGTGGACGACCTCGCCCCGCTTGTCGGTGAGCGAGGAGACCCGCTGCTCGATCAGCGGGTGGTCGAACTTCTCGAAGCGTGCCGTGTCCGTGTCGGGCAGCAGCAGGCCCACGGTGATGTCGTCGCTCGCGGCGTCCGGTCCCGCGTCGTCGGCGCCGGTCGCGCCGACGACGCCGCAGCCGGTCAGCGAGAGGGCCGACAGCGCGGCGGTGAGGAGCGTGACGCGACGGCGTACGGAGGTGGGGGCAGGGGCGGTACGGGGGTTCACGTGGGGCGCCTTCCGGGCGGGCGGGCAGCGTGGGCGGCCGCGTGGCCGGGCAGCCGACGCGGCACCTCGGCAGGGCGTCGGGGCCGGTGCGCGGCCACGCCCTGGACGTCGGTCAGCAGTGTGTCCGGTGGGAGGCGGTGCGGCGGGCGTGGTCACGACCTCCTCGCGCGGCGCGCCGGGAACGTACGCAGGAAGAACACACGGACCGCACACTCCGCCCCACCGGCCGGCCTGCCTGCCTGCCTGCCGCTCGGCGGCCAGGGCCGGCCCGGCGCGTGCCCGGCGCCGCCGCTGCGGGACAATCGGGACATGAGCATCGTCAAGATCAACGTACTCACGGTCCCGGAAGAGCAGCGCGAGACGCTGGAGCGGCGGTTCGCCGCGCGGGCGGGGGCGGTGGAGAACTCGGACGGGTTCGAGTGGTTCGAGCTGCTGCGCCCGGTCGAGGGCACCGACACCTACCTCGTCTACACCCGCTGGCGGACCGAGGAGGACTTCCAGCGCTGGATGGCGGGCCGCGGCCAGGCCGCGCACGGCGGCGAGCACGGTGACAAGCCGCGCCCCGCGGCCACGGACGCCACCCTGTGGTCCTTCGAGGTGGTCCAGCAGGCCGCGCCGAAGCAGGGCTGACGGCCCCTGCCGCCGCCCTGGGGATCAGCCGAGGGCGGCGAGGACGCGGCGGGTGGCCTCGGCGATCAGCGGATCACTGGGGTCGGCGTCGCGGTCCGGGCGGTCGGTGAGGACGGCCAGCAGCACCAGCGGGGCGCCCCGGTCCGGCCACAGGACGGCCACGTCGTGGGCCCGGCCCCACTCGCCGGTGCCGGTCTTGTCGCCGGTCCTCCAGCCCCGGGGGACGCCGGCCCGGATGCGCTGGTCACCGGTGGTGTTGCGGACCAGCCAGTCCGTCAGCAGGGCCCGCTCGGCGGCCGGCAGGGCGTCGCCGAGCACGAGGGCGCGATAGTCGGCGGCGACGGCGCGGGGGGTGGTGGTGTCGCGCGGGTCCCCCGGCGGATTGGTGTTCAGCTCGGGTTCGACATGATCCAGGCGGCTGACGGAGTCACCGAGTCCGCGCAGGTGGGCGGTGAGGGCGCGCGGCCCGCCGAGGTCCCGCAGCAGCAGGTTGGCGGCCGTGTTGTCGCTGTACCGGACGGCGGCGTCGCAGAGGCCGCGGACGGTCATGCCCGCTCCGGTGTGCCGCTCGGTGACGGGTGAGTACGCGACCAGGTCGTCCCGGGTGTAGGGGATGCGCTCGTCCAGACGGGCGATCCGGCGGCGGTCCAGGACGGCCCCGGCGGCGAGCGTCTTGAAGGTGGAGCAGAACGCGAAGCGTTCGTCGGCGCGGTGGACGACCGTGGCTCCGGTACCGGTCGCCAGCGCGTACACCCCGAGGCGTGCGCCGTACTCGCGTTCCAGATCGGCGAGGCCCCGCGGGGTCACCGGCGCGGGCGCGGACCGGCCGGGGGAGGCCGCAGGGCCCCGGTCGCCGGCGCGCGCGGGTGCGTCGTCGGTGGCGCATCCGGCCACCGGGGCGAGGGCGGCGGCCAGCAGCAACGCGCGGCGCCGGGGGGAGGGGGCCACAGGGAATGCTTCCTTTCGGGCGGCCGACGGCGTCGCGGGCAGGTGAGCGGATACGGAATAGCAGGTAAATGAATCGCGCCGATCGGGCGAAAACAAAGAGCAGGGGCCCGCACCGAAGTGCGGACCCCTGCTCTTGAATCCCTGCGTACAGGTCAGGCGGGGACGATGTTCTCCGCCTGCGGGCCCTTCTGGCCCTGCGTGACGTCGAAGGTCACCTTCTGGCCTTCCTGGAGCTCACGGAAGCCCGAGGTGGCGATGTTCGAGTAGTGGGCGAACACGTCAGCGCCGCCGCCGTCCTGCTCGATGAAGCCGAAGCCCTTTTCCGAGTTGAACCACTTCACCGTACCGGTGGCCATATCAAATCTCCTGAGACAGTGCCGGAACTCGCACTTTACGAATCCCTACATCGTCGCGATGATCACCTGCCCGGAGACCCGGTAGCAAACTGGCAACCACAACTGCAACTGGCGTCAGCCTAGCACGGGAAGGGCTCACGGCAAGCGAGGAAAATCACTGGAATAAAACCCCGATGGCGTGTTTAGGGAAAGAGATTTTCCGCAGCGAGGGGGGAAATTCTGTTCCGGCCGGAGGAGATTTTCATCCGAGCCCCCGGGCCGCGCCCGCTTCCCGCCGGCGCAGCTCCTCGTTGGCCCGTTCGGCCCGCTCCAGCCGTTCCTCGAGGCTGATGATGCGGGCCGCGGCGTCGAGCGGTGCGCCCTGGCCGATCAGCTCGCGGGCGCGGGCCGCCAGCCGCAACTGGTGGCGCGAGTAGCGCCGGTGACCACCGCCGGAGCGCGCCGGGGTGATCAGCCCCGCCTCGCCCAGCGCGCGGAGGAAGGCGGGTGTCGCACCGACCAGTTCCGCGGCCCTGCCCATGGTGTAGGCCGGGAAGTGGTCGTCGTCGAGCCGGTCGGCGACGGGGAGCCGGTCCTGTTCCGGCTGCCGGCCGTCGGCGTACGGCTGGCTCTCCGGGGGCATGCGCGCCTTTCCGCGGACCACAGGTGGGCACGGTCCGCCACGGGGACGGGTTCCCCGTGGAAGAACTCTAGTCGGCCCGGCGGAAAAACTGTCGCGGCCAAAGCAGATGTGCCGGCCCGGCCCCACCGCGGCGGACGCCGCCTCCAGAGGCGCTCACCCCGCCCGTCACTACCCCGTGCGCTTCCCTGCGGCGCCCTGGGCCGTCCGGGTGCGGTGCGGGCCCATCTCCCCGAGCACGTCCCCCAGCTCGGCCCCGGTGAGGGCGGTACCGGGGAGCGGGCCCGGTCCGGCGGTGGCGCGGAGGCCGTCGAGGAGCAGCGCGAGGGGGCGGTGCCAGGCGTCGGGGGCGGTGGCCGTGACCAGGGGCGGGACGGCGCGACCGAGGGCGGCCAGGGCGAACAGCAGGTCCTCGGTGGTGACGTCGGCGCGCACGGCGCCCTGCTCACGCGCCCGGTCCAGCAGAAGCTCCACGGTCCGGCGGTTGTGGGCGTGCACGGCCTGGAGGACCTCGACGTCCGCCAGGCGGGTGGTCATGAGGTCGTTGGTGCCGCGGTCGGCGGCGAGCGTGGCGAAGACGGTGCGGAGGTAGCCGGTCAGCCCCTCCCAGGCGTCGGGCACGGTGCGGGCGTGCTCACCGGCGGCCATGGTGCCGGCCAGCTGGTCGTGGAAGACGGCGTCGACGAGGGCCGCGCGGGTGGGGAAGTGCCGGTAGAGCGTCGCGTTGCCGACTCCGGCCCGGCGGGCGATCACGTCCAGCGGGGCGTCGAGCCCCTGCTCGGAGAAGACGGCGTGCGCGGCCTCCACCAGGCGGTCCCGGTTGCGCCGCGCGTCCCGCCGCTGCCTGGGCGCAGGGCCCCCGGACGCGTGGTCCCGGCCCTCGGGGCCGGTGGGTCCTTCACCGACGGTCATCGTGTTCTTCTCTTCCTCCGGACGAAGCGGGGAGCGCTCCCCGACCCGGATGCTATCGTCGTGGCCACAAACGGGGACCACTCCCCATTTCGACGGAGAGGGGACGGCGACGTGCGAGCGCCCACGCTGGAGGAACTGGCCCCCGGGGGCCACGACCTGGCGGCCGACCCGTTCCCGGTCCTCGCGGCCCTGCGGGACAAGGGCCCGGTGCACCGCGTCCACGTGCCGGGCAGCGGTGACGCCTGGCTGGTCGTCACACGAGAGGCGGTACGGGCCGCGCTGACCGATCCCCGGCTGCGCAACGACATCCGGCACTCCGCCACCTGGGAGACCGACGGCGGGCACGCCGTCGGCCGGAACATGCTGCAGAGCGACCCTCCGCACCACACCCGGCTGCGGCGGCTGGTGGCGGACCGCTTCACCCCGGCCCGGGTCACCGCACTGCGCCCGCGGATCGAGACCGTGGCGGGCGGGCTGCTGGACCGGCTACCGCGGACGGGCACCGCCGACCTGGTCAGCGCCTTCGCGCTGCCGCTTCCGGTCACGGTGATCTGCGACCTCCTCGGCGTGCCCGGGGCCGACCGCGCGGCCTTCCACAGGTGGTCCCACGAACTCGTCATGCCCACCGGGCAGGAGGCCGCCGCCGCCTCGGCCGCCGCGCTGACCTCCTACCTCACCGAACTGATCGCCGGGAAGACCCGCACGCCGGACGGTTCCCTGCTCGCGGACCTGGCAGCGGCCGCCGGACCGCCGGACGACGCGGAGACCGGACTCGCCGCCGGGGAACTCCTCGGCATGGCCTTCCTGCTCCTCGTCGCCGGCCACGAGACGACCGTCAACCTGATCTCCGCGACGGTGCACAGCCTCCTGACCCACCCGGACCAGCTCGCCCTGCTGCGCGCCGACCCCGCCCTGACCGCTGCCGCGATCGAGGAGTCACTGCGCTTCGCGGCACCGGCCCACTCCGGCGCGTTCCGCTTCGCCGCGGAGCCGCTGGACCTGGCGGGCACCCCGGTGGCCGCCGGTGACGCGGTCCTCGTCTCCCTCGCAGCGGCCTGCCGCGACCCGCTGGCCTTCCCGGACCCCGACCGCTTCGACCTCACCCGCCGGCCCCGGGGCCACCTGGCCTTCGGGCACGGCGCGCACCACTGCCTCGGCGCCCCGCTCGCCCGCGCGGAGGCCGCCGTCGCCCTGCGTCTGCTGCTGGAGCGCCACCCCTCCCTCGCCCTCGCCGCCGATCCCGGATCGCTCACCTGGCGCACCAGCACCCTGCTGCGCGGCCTGACCTCGCTGCCGGTGCGGCTGGGGTAAGGGCCGCCGGTCGTCGGACGCCGGACGCCGGAGGGGCCTTCGAACACCGGTCGTCGAACACCGGTCGTCGAACACCGGTCGTCGGGCGCGGGTCGTCGGATGCCGGAGGGGCGTCGGGCACGGGTCGCCGGACGCGGGAAGGCCGGGGCCGGGCCCCGAGCTGCACACGTGGGGACGCGACGGCCCGTCCCGGCCTTCCCTCTGGCCGAAATCTGCCACCGGGCGGAGCCCGCCGCCCGCCGGGACGAGCCGAACGAGGACCGCGCCCGGCCGGCGGCCCGGGGGCTCCGGTGACCCTTGGCCAACGATTCGGACATTCCGTGCGCTTTATCGCATTTCCTCCCCCATACTCAAAGCATGAGCACCGCAACGTATGAACTTCTGGCGGCCGATCCGAGCGTGTGGAACGTGACCGCGTTCCTCATCGGCGGGCTGATCGTGGCCGGCGCACTGATCTGGGCCGTACGGATCGGAATGCGGGTGATGGACCAGGAGTCCCCCCGCCCCACCCCCGAGCAACAGCCGAAGCTGCCGGAGGGCGGCGCGGTCCGCGAGATGCGGGAGATGCGGGAACCGGACGAGATGCCGCGGGTGGAGAAGGGCGGGTCCCGGCTCATGCCCTACGAGATCCACCACGCCGGGTCCAGGACCGGCAAGGACCAGAAGCGCAAGCGCTGGCTGCCCGGGTCCAGCGGGGCCTTCGGCAGCGGTGGCCCGGGGCACGTCTGACATGACGGCCCCCCGCCGGCCCGCCCGCGCCGCAGGGCCGTACGGGTGACCACCGCGGCCGCCCCGGCGCGGCGGGCACCCGGGGCGGCACGGTTTCAGCGGGCGAGCCAGGCCGTGGTGTCGGGGCCGAGGCGGCCGTCCTCCAGCGGGGCGCTGGTCAGCAGGACCTCACCCGCCGGGAGGGAGACGGGGGCGGCGGACAGGTTCGTCACGCAGCGCCAGCCGTCGCCGCGGTCGAACCGCAGCACCCCGGCCGGGGTGTCCTCCGCCCAGGTCAGCGTCTCGCCGTCCAGCAGCTTGCGGCGCAGCCGCAACGCCGTGCGGTAGAGCTCCAGGGTGGAGCCCTCCACCCCGTCCTGCGCCTCGACGGCGTACGCCCCGAAGGACGGCGGCTGCGGCAGCCACGCGCCGGCCGCCCCGAAGCCGTACGACGGACCGTCCGTGGTCCACGGCAGCGGCACCCGGCATCCGTCGCGGCCCTTGCGGACGTGACCGGTCTGTTCCCAGATGGGGTCCTGGAGGACCTCGGTGGGCAGGTCGGCGACCTCGGGCAGGCCGAGTTCCTCGCCCTGGTAGACGTAGGCCGAGCCGGGCAGCGCCAGCATCAGCAGGGTGGCCGCGCGGGCCCGGCGCAGCCCGGCTTCGGGGTCGACGGCGGGGGCGCGGCCGCCGGACAGCAGCCAGGCGTTGTCGTCGGTGCCCGGCGGGAGCACCAGACGGGAGGCGTGCCGGATCACGTCGTGGTTGGAGAGCACCCAGGTCGCCGAGGCGCCGGCCGCGTGGGCGGTCGCGAGGGAGTCGGTGATGACCCGGCGGAGGGCGTCCGCGTCCCACGGGGTCTCGAGGTACTCGAAGTTGAAGGCCTGGCCCAGCTCGTCCGGCCGGGCGTACAGGGCGCGCCGCTCCCCGGGGATCCACGCCTCGGCGACGGCCGTCCGGGGCGGCGTGTAGGCGTCGAGGATCTTGCGCCAGTCGCGGTAGATCTCGTGCACCTCGTCGCGGTCGTAGAACGGGTGGGTGCCCGGCGCGAAGTCGGCGAGGGCGGCCTCACCGCCCGCCGCGTGGGCGCCGAGGTCGCGCAGCGGCTCGCTCAGGTCCTTGACGAGGGCGTGCGCCACGTCGACCCGGAAGCCGTCCACGCCCCGGTCGCTCCAGAACCGCAGGGTGGCGCGGTGGTCGTCGCGGACGTCCTGGTGCGCCCAGTTGAGGTCGGGCTGCTCGGCGGCGAACAGGTGCAGGTACCACTGTCCGTCCGGCACCCGCTGCCAGGCGCTGCCGCCGAACACGGACTGCCAGTCGCTGGGCGGGAGTTCGCCCCGTTCGCCCCGGCCGTCCCGGAAGACGTAGCGGTCGCGGGCGGGCGAGCCGGGGCCGGCGCGCAGTGCCTCCTGGAACCAGACGTGCTGGTGGGAGGTGTGGTTGGGGACGATGTCGACGATCACCTTCAGGCCGAGCCGGTGGGCCTCGCGCACCAGCGCGTCGAAGTCGTCGAGGGTGCCCAGGCGCGGGTCGACGTCGCGCGGGTCGGCGACGTCGTAGCCGCCGTCGGCGAGTTCGGAGGGGTAGAAGGGGCTCAGCCACAGGGCGTCGACGCCGAGGGCGGCGAGGTGGGTGAGACGGCGGGTGATGCCGCGCAGGTCACCGAGTCCGTCGCCGTCGGCGTCGGCGAAGCTGCGGGGGTAGACCTGGTAGACGACGGCCTGCCGCCACCAGTCGGGGTTCCGGGAGGAGAGGTCGGGCGTGGCGTCGGGTGCGGGGTGCGGCGGCCGGGCGTCGGAGGGGTTCGGGCGATCGGTCACGCGGTCTCCTCTGGGTGCGTTCGGGTACCGGCGGAGAATCTGTCCAGAACACCGTAAAAGCGAACGGAGCGGGAGCGGGGAGCCATTCCCAGCGGGTGCGGCGAACGGCACCCCTCACCCGGCCCACAGAATCGAACTGGTGCCCGATCACTCAGCCGGACGTTCGATCGCCGTCAGGTACAGCCGCACATAGCGCTCCACGTCCACGTCCAGGCCGACGTCCACCAGGGCCTGCTCGCGCACGCCCTCGTGGAGTTCGGACTCGCCGGCGCAGGGGCGGCGGTCGACCACCGTCTGACCGCGCGCCGGGCCGGGGGCGAGACAGACCTCGACGGGGAGGCGGTGGGTGGTCAGGCCCTCCGGGTCGGCGACCGCGCACAGCGCGCCCGCGTCACCGAGACCGCCCGCGTCCTCGGCGGGGTCGTCGGGCCTGCTGCCCGGACGGGCCGGACGGTGGGCGAGCAGGTCGCCGGCCAGCCGGGCGCCCGGCTCGGCACTCGCACGCAGCCTGCGCACCTCAGCGCCCGGGACGACGACCCGGGTGAACACGTCCAGGCCGTACATGGTGATCGGCACACCCGCGGTGAGGAGGATCGCGGCGGCCTCCGGGTCGTGCCACACGTTGAACTCGGCGACCGGGGTGGCGTTCCCCGCGCCCGCCGCGCCGCCCATGAACACGATCCGCCCGATGTTGCGGGTGACCTCGGGATGCGTGCGCAGCAGCAGCGCGATGTTGGTGAGCGGGGCGGTGGGCACGAGGGTGACCGGGCGGGGCGAGGCGAGGATCTCGCGGCGCAGCAGGGTCACCGCGTCCACCTCGGCCGGCGCTCGGCGCGCAGCGGGCAGACCGAGGTCGCCCATCCCGTCGTGGCCGTGGACGTGGCGGGCGGAGCGCGGCTCCTCGATCAGCGGCCGCTCGGCACCCCGCGCGACCGGGACGTCCGGCGCGCCCGCCCGCTCCAGCACGGTCAGCGTGTTGCGCACGACGCCGTCCACGTCGGTGTTCCCGGCCACGCAGGTGACGGCGCGCAGGTCGATCCCCGGGTGGCGTACGGCGAACAGCAGGGCCAGGGCGTCGTCGACACCGGTGTCGCAGTCGATGATCACCGGGACGGGCGGACCGTCGGTCACGGCGGGGCTCCTTCCGAGGGCGGGCCTGCCCCGTGACCCTACGCGGGGTCTCCGGGCGCGGTGCGGTGCGCGGTCCGCCGCGCCGGTGCCCGGCACGGGCTGGACGCCGGGCCGCTTCCCCTTCCCCCGGCCGACCGGTGACTGACGCGTCCCCGTCCTCCCCGTGGGGCCGCTCACCGGCTCCCCGCGGGGGCCGCTCACCCGGACGGCCCGCCGCGCTGGTGACGCCGTCGGCCCGGTGGTGGCGTAGGGGCACGGCCGCTCGTGGACGGCCCGGTCCCCCAGGAGGCACCCCGATGACCCATGCCCCGGCCACCGCCCGCGTCCTCCTCGCCTCCGCGCTGTCGGTGACGGTTCTGCTCACCGCGGCGGGCTGCGTCGCCGACGACCGGAACGCGCCGCGCGCACTGCCCGAGGCCGTCTCCCAGCCCCCCGACCCGTCGACGTCCGCGTCCCCCTCCGCCTCCGCGGGCGAGCGGCCCGCGCCGTCCCCGCCCACGCTGAGCGAGGCGCAGCTGCGGGAGGCGCTGATCACGGACGCGGACCTGGGGGAGCCGTGGACGACGGGCCAGGGCGCGGCGACCTGGCGGGACGGACTGCTGAAGGGCACCACGGACGACCCCGAATGCCGCCGCCTCCTCGACGTCCTCTACACGGAGGAGCTCTTCGGCACTCCGGCCGGCCCGCGCGTCACGGCCACCCTCGACGACACCTCCCACGACACCCAGCTGCGCTACCAGATCGCCGCGTACCGGCCGGCCGACGTGGGCCGGGCCCTGGACTGGCTGGGCACCCTGCCCGAGAAGTGCGCACGCTTCGAGGCGACGACACCCGGGGCCGGTACCCAGCTCGTCGAGGTGGCCCCGCTCCCGCTCCCCGAGGCGGGCGACGCACGGGCGGCCGTGCGCCTGCGCATGACCGGGGAGGCGCCCGGCGGGACACGCACCGCGTTCACCCTGAACCTCGCGGCGGTCCGCGTCGGCGCGGACACCATCACCCTCACCAACGCCGGTTTCGGAACGGTCCTCCCGGAGGTCACCCAGGCGATGACCCAGCTCGGCGCGGACCGCCTGGCGGAGGTCGGACGCCAGGTGCGGCTGCGGGTCTGACCCGCGGGGGTCCGCCCGTTGCGGTCAGACCATGCGGTCCACCGCCTGCTTGGCCTCGACCAGGTCCGCGCCCGTGCTCTCGCGGTACAGCTTGATCGCCTGGACCTGCTTGCCCTCGCGGACGAGGCCGATGATCTCGTCCTTCCTCGGAATCTCCTCCTCCAGGCCCAGGTGACCGAGCACCAGGTCGAGTTTGCGCTCGATGCGGGCCGCGCGGCGCTCGGCGCGGGAGAGGCCGGTCTGGACCGTCATGACGCCGGCGATCACGAGGCAGGTGAGGAAGAGAATGGCTATGTCCATGGTCCCGCAGCGTAGTTGGCGTCCGCACCCGACGGCTCCCCTCGACGACGCCTGTCCGGGCGACGGTGCTCAGCGGCTGTCGAAGCGGCGGCGGTGGGAGACCACGTCCAGGGCGACCTCCAGGGCGGTACGGCCGTGGGCGAAGGCGTCGCCGCGCAGCCGGGCCAGTGCCTCGTCGGCGCCGATGCCCAGCTGGGCCATGATCATGCCGACGGCCTGGTGGACCCGGTCGTGATCGGTGGCCAGTCCGCTCAGCCAGGGTTCGTCGCCCTCCGGGAGGCCGTACGGCAGGTCCATCAGCGCCGCGGTCATCACCCCGGCGACCAGGCTCGCCGCGCGCAGTTGGCGGGCGGTGAGTGCGCCGGGGGCGTCGCGGTAGAGGTCCAGGGTGCCGACGCAGACGTCGTCGCTGCCGAGCGGGAGCACATACACGGCCCGCAGCCCGGCGCCGAGGGCCTGCTGGGCGAAAACGGGCCAGTGGTGGGCGCCGTCGGCGGTGGCGAGGTCGCGGACGAGCACGGGACGGCCGGTCTCCAGGACGTGACGGCAGGGCCCGTCACCCAGCGTGGCCTGCAACTGGGCGAGACGCGCGGCGTACGGGCTGGAAGCGGCGAGCTGTACGGGCATGGCGTCACCGCGCAGCGACACACTCGCGCCGTCCACCGGCAGCAGGTCGACGGCCACCCCGCAGAGCCGGCCCGGCACGTCGGCGGGCCCGGCCTCGCGCAGGCCGGCCGTGATCGCCTCGGCGACCTGCTCGTACACCCCTGACCCGGCGCCCGGGCCGTCCGGGTCACCCCCAGGGTCGTCCCCGGGCCACACACCCACCGCCTCCCGTCATGTCCGAAAGCGCCGCCCGACTACCCCCGCGCCCGCCCCCGAAACGCCGCTCCGGGCGCGGGAGACCCACGGCCGAGCAGGCCGCACGGAGCGGCACCGCCGGCGGTCCTCAGGGCTCGCTGCGGCGCAGGCCGGGGCCCAGGGGGCCGGTGCTGTCCGGTGCGGTGGGTCAGAGGTGGGGCTGGGCCGGGGCCGGGCCCAGGGTGGTGGTGCCGGGGACCGTGCGGTGGCCCAGGCCGGTGCGGTAGGCGTCCAGCGCCGCCTCGACGCGGCCGCCGCGGCGCAGGAGGTCGCCGAGGAGGCGGCACAGGTCGGCCAGGTCGCCGGCGGCGCCCGCGCGCTCCAGCAGGCTCAGCGCGCGCACGTAGTGCTCCTCGGCCTCCTCGGCCCGCCCGGCGTCCTCGGCGATGATGCCGAGCAGCCGGTGCGCGGCCGCCGCGTGCACCGCGCCCCGCTCGGGGGACAGCCCGCCGAGCACGTCCCGCAGCAGCTCCGCCGCCTCCCGGGAGCGGCCACTGCGGTGCAGCACGTCCGCCAGCTCGACCGTGAGCTGACTGCTGTAGAGGGCCGCACGGGTCGAGGACAGCATCCGCAGCGCCTCCCGCATCTCCTCCTCCGCGCGCCCCAGATCGCCGTTCTGCGCGTACACGTACCCCCGCATCCACTGGCAGAGGGCCAGCTCGGTGCGCAGCCGCAGCCCCCGGTACAGCTCCGCCGCCCTGGCCAGCGAGGCGTCCGCCTCGGCCAGGCGGCCCTCGGCGAGCAGGGTGCGGGCGACGGAGCGGTGCATGCGCGCCACCAGCGCCGGGTCACCGGACCGCGGAGCGAGGGCCAGCGCGAACTCCGCCGCCTGCGCGGCACGCGCGTGCGCGCCCATGTCCATGTACGGCCCGATCGCACCGGAGTAGAGCAGCAGCAGCGCGTCCGGGTCGTGCAGACCGCCCCGGTTCAGCTCGTCGAGCGTGGACTCCAGCAGGTGGACCGCGTACCGCAGTTCCCCCGCCAGGTAGTGGGCGACGGCCCGTCCGCGCAGGGCCGGCACCCGCGCGGTCAGCGGCGCGTCGGCCAGCCGCGCCTCGGCCCGCTCGAAGTACCCGCGTCCCTGCTCCAGTTCACCGGTCTCCAGGCAGCACTCCCCGAGCCCGAGCAAGGCGGCGGCCTGCTCCTCGGCCAGACCGTGCGTCTCCGCCTCGGCGAGCAGCCCGGTGTACTGCTCCACCGCGGCCTCCGCCTCACCGGCGGCCAGCGTGCGCTGCGCCTCGGTCAGCCGCAGCCGCAGTTCGGTCACCAGCCGGGCCGGACGTCCGGTCGCCAGTTCGTCGAACTCGACTCTGAGACGGTCGGCGAGGTGCCGCAGCGCCTCGTCGGAGGGACGCACCCGGCCGGCCTCCAGCGTGGAGACGTACGCGGGCGTGTACACCGGCTCGGCCAGCTGTCTCTGGGTCAGTCCGCGCGCGACGCGCAGCCGCTGCACCCGGCGTCCGATGATCCCCGGCTCGTCCCGATCCCCCATGCCAACTCCCCCAGCGCCCCTTGCCGTTCGTGTCCGGCAGCCCCTAGGTTAAACCGCGGATTAAACGTGCTTAACCCGTCGCTGTTGCGAGGTCGCCGTGCTGGAACGCACACGCTCCACCGAGCGTTACGCCCGAGGCCTCGCCGCGGCCGTCGCCGCGGTCGCGGCGTTGGTCCTCGCGGCGAACGCGGGCCCGGCCAGAGCCGCCGACCCCGGACCCGGCCTGCGGACCACGCCCCCCGTCGAAGCCGCGGTGCGGTAGGGGACGCGGTCCGGCTCGACCGGCCGGGGCGATCCGTAGCACCGCCGCGCCTCGCGTCACAAGAAGCACACCGGAACGGAACCACACCGGCAGCCGACAACGAGACCGGCCGCAGCAAGCCGCTCCCCGACCCGCTGCCGAGTGCCGTCGGACTCGGCCGGCCGGACCCGTGCCCCGGGCACACCCCGCCCGGCGGTTCCCGGAACCGGCCGCGCGGCCCGCGTGTCACTCAGTCCTGCGTCTGCAACTGCCGCAGCTGCCGCCGCACATGGTCCAGCGCGCCCTCCCGCCGGCCGGGGACCCGCCCGCGCAGCTCCGCCAGCACCGCGCCCAGCTCACGGGCGCGGACCGGATCACCGATCCGTCCCCACTGGTGGTGCGCCCGGTCCACGGCCGCCTCGACGGCGGGCGCGTCGGCCGGCTGACCGGCGGCCAGCCGCGCGGTGGCCACCGACAGCCAGCCGCGGCAGCTGCGGGCCGCGTCCCCGGCCAGCATCGCCAGATCCGCCCGGACCTCGCTCCAGTGCATCGCCTCCTCGGACCCCGGCCCGTGGGCGAGGCCGGCCGCCCGCTCCAGCCGCGCGGCGAGCGCGTCGGCGTCCGCGTGCCGCCCGGACCGGACGGCGGCGGTGACGGCGGCGTGCGGATCGCCCGGCAGCGGCCCGGGCCGCGCCAGCGGCAGATCCCTGCCCGCGCTCTCCGGCGCGATCCGCGTCAGCGCCTGCTGGTGCAGCTCCTCCTCCGGTGGCCGCCGCCCGCTGCGCAGGATCGTCGCGACCGCCTTCATGTAGTCCGGTGCCGCGACCGCGCGCCGTGACGGCGGCGGTGCGACGCGGCCGTACACGGCGCTGTCCCGCCCGCAGTCCAGCGGGAACGCACCCGGCGGCCCCGGCGCGCACAGCGACCGCCAGCTCTCCGCGTCGGTGTGCAGATCGAGGAACAGGGTGGTCGCGCCCGCCGGACGCAGCCGCAGTTCCTCCCGGAACCACTGCCAGGGCAGCGCCGTGTACCGCACGGTGGAGGGGGTCGTCCGGGCGAGCGCCAGGTGCGGCTGCCGCTGCCGGCGGTCGAGCTGGACCTGGCCGGTGACGTACACGGTCAGCGGCCCCGGCGCCGCGGCCGCCGCGCGCAGCCGGGTCAGTACGGCCTGCGGCTCCAGCGGGTCGGCGAGTTCGACGACGTTCGCCGTGTCCGTGCCGGACAGCACGGCGGGCGGCACCGCGGCGAGGACCGGGAGCACGGACGCCGCGTCGACCAGCCGCCCGCGGCCCAGCGGCGCGGCCGCCAGCAACAGCACGGTTCCGGGCATGGGCCCCTCCCCCTTGTCGATCACCTACGCAGCACGGTAACGGCTGCGGCTGCACAGGGTGGGGTCACTGCGGTGAACGTCCCCCTTCGTGCCCTTCGCGCGCCGTCGCGCGGGTCCGCCGCACCGCGAACGCGGTGGTGTCGTCGGCCAGATGCCCCCCGCAGTGCCGCAGGGTGCCGTCCCGTACGAAGGCGGCCAGCCGGGCCGGTGCGGCGATCCGCGGGTCCGCCGACACCGCTCCGGTGACCTGCTCGGCGAGCCGGTAGAAGCGGCCGTCCGCGTCCCGGGCCTCGGTCACCCCGTCCGTCACCACCAGCAGCGTCTCGTCCGGGGCCAGCGGCACCCGGCGGGTTCGGGGCGCCCCGGGTGCGAGGTCGCGGTAGCCGAGCGGCAGCCCTCCCGTGACCGGCAGCATCCGCACGCCCGCGGGGCCGATGGCCAGCGGCGGCTCGTGCCCGAACACGATCACGTCCACGACGTCGACGCGGTCGGCCGGGAAACCGAGCAGCACGGCGGTGGCGAACCGGTCGCCGTCGTTCCGGCCGAGCGCCGTGGTGTACTCCCGGTGGCGGATCATCCGCGTCTCCAGCCGGTCGGCGACGGACGCCAGCTCCTCGTCGTGATAGCCGCCCTCGCGGAAACTGCCGAGCAGCACCGACGCCGTCTCCACCGCGCCCAGCCCCTTGCCCTGCACGTCACCGACGAACACGCGGGTGCCGTACGGGCCCGGCTGGATGTCGTAGAAGTCGCCGCCCACGCGGGCGTCGGCGTCCGCGGTGAGGTAGATCCCGGCGTGCTCCAGGCCGCCCCATCCCTTCGGCAGCGGGCGCAGCACGGTACCGCGGATGGTGTCGGTGACGTCCCGCATGTGCAGCGCGCGGCGCTCGCCGCGCACCCGCACCACGCAGGCCAGTGTGGCGAGGACACCTCCCGCGGCGACGAGGATGAAGTCCGGCAGCCCCGCCTGGAACTGGTGCGGCCAGGCACTGTCCACGACGCTGTACACCAGCATCGCCAGCACGGCGAACAGGGCCGTGCCCCACACCCCGCAGAGCGCGGCGGCGATACCCGGCACCAGCACGATCCAGGAGAGGATCCGGAACTCGCCGGTGGTGTTGTAGTCGGCCACCGCGATGGTGACGAGGAGGAACAACGGCAGCACCCAGGCGACACTGCGGCCCCCGACCTGGAGCATCTCGTGCCGGTGCACGACCTCGCGACGGCCGGCCCGCGGGTGCCGGTCGTGCAGGCCGTGTCCCCCGCTGCCCGGACGCACCGCCCCAGCGAAACACGGGCACGCACGGCCCGCATCCGGTCCCCGAGCCGGCCGCCCGCCCCGCACGGCCGACTTGCCGACGGTTCCCCGCGGGTGTGCCCTGGTAAGCGGGGGCGAAGAGAGGAGTGCTCACATGGCGCACGCGGCACCCCGGACCCGGAAGGCGATCGAGCGGGGCGGCACGACGGACCTCTTCAGCGGAAAGGTCCACCGGGCGGCAGTGGTCGCGCTGCCCGTCGTCCTCGGACTCGTGTACGGCTACTGGGCGGCCGCCAACCGGCGTTACGGCGGCCCCATCACCGGCTGGAACCTCCTGTTCGGAATCCTCACCGGGGTCGTCTTCGCCGTGGTCCTCATGGCACTGCTCACCCTGGCCCCGAAACTCCGGCGGGAACTCCACGCGGCGGCCTGGGCCGCCTTCTGCGGCACAGCGGTCGGTTTCCTCTTCAGCCAGTCCGGCGGCAGCGTCCTGCGCGCCACGGCCCTGGGCCTGGTGGTCACGGCGGGCGTCTTCGCCATCATGTTCTACCGCTTCTACACCCAGGAGGACGCCCAGGGTCACCGCCTGCGCTGACCTGTCCGCCCCCGGCGGGCCGCCGCGCCCCCGGGGCCCGGACGTGCCGCGGCGGCCGGTGCGGGCCGCCCCGGCACCCGTACGCGCCCCACCACTCGCGCACCGGGCCCTCACCCCGTTGCCTGAAAGGATGCCCCTCCGCGACGCCCTCTCCGCCACCCTCCTCACCCTCGCCTGTCTCCTCGCCCCCTGCGCCACCCTCGCCGCCTGGGCGGCCCTCGGCCTCGCCGACACCGGCCGCTACGTCGACACCATGGCCCCCCTGGCCACCGACCCGGCCGTACGGGACGCGGTCGCCGACGCCGTCGGCGACGAGGTCGCCCGCACACTGGCCCCCGCCCCGGCGGACCCGGACGCCGGCGCCGCCCTCGCGCCGTTCGTCCGCGACGCCGTCCACTCCTTCACCCGCACCGAAGCGTTCCGCACCGCCTGGGAGGCGGGGAACAGAGCCGTCCACGACGCGGTCCTGCACGCCCTGCGCGACGACACCGCACCCCGAGGCCCGGTCACCGTGGACCTCGCCCCCGTCACCGCGCAGGTGAAGCAGCGGCTCGCCGCGGACCGCATGCCCTACGCCCACCGCATCCCCGTCGAGCACACCCGGGTCCCGGTGGTGCCGGCCGAGGAGGTGGCCGGACTCCGGAAGGGGTACGACGTGCTGGACGCCGCCGCGTTCTGGCTGCCGCTCGCCACGGTCGTCCTCGCCGTCACCGGGATCGCCGCCGCCGCCCGCCGCCGCCGCGCGCTCACCGCCACCGGCCTGGGCACGGCCCTGGGCGGTGCCCTGCTGGCCGTCGCGGTCGCCGCCGGCCGCCGGCTCACCCTGGCCGACCTGCCCGACCGCCACCACCGTCCGGCCGCGGCCGCCATCTACGACGCCCTCACCGCCACCCTGCGCACCGCCTCCTGGCTGCTGCTCGCGCTGGGCCTGACGGTGGCGCTGCTCTCCTGGGGGACCGGCCGCCGCGGGCGCCCGCGCGGCACCCGGTCACCGGCGACCGCTCCGGACGGCCGTTTCCGGCAGCCGCCCGCCACGCTCCCTCGTCCATGAGGGAGGATTCGGACATCGCACCCGCGAGCGGAGGACCGGAACCTTGGACACTGCGACTGCCGACCCGACCGTCACCGACGACACGGCGGGGCGGCGGCCCGGGGGAGGGCGACGGTTCGGCACCTGGTGCGCGGTGCTGCTGTTCGCCGGGGTGAGCACGGTCGTCGGCTGCCGCGCCGCCGACACCGACGGCGTCACGCCGGTGCCCCAGCTGCTCGCCTTCCTGCCCTGGCTGCTCGTGCCCACCGCCGCCGGTCTGCTGTTCACCCTCCTCGCCCGCTGGTGGACCGGCGCCGTGTGGGGCGTCGTCCTGCTCGGCCTGCTGGCCTGGTACATCGAGCCGTACGGGAAGACCGGCGACCCCGTCGGGCCGCCCGTCGCCGAGCTGCGGGTGCTGACCTCCAACGTGGAGTTCGGGCAGGCCACGGACGCGCTGATCGACACCGTGCGCCGCGAGGAACCGGACATCGTGTTCGTCCAGGAGTGCGAGTACGCCTGCGACGCGGCCCTGAAGCGGGAGCTGGCGGCCACCCACCCGCACCGGCAGGCCGTGGAGGGCGGCGGATCCGAGGGCTCGGTCATCCTCAGCCGCCACCCGCTCCGGCCCACCGGCGGCGTCCGGGGCACCATGGGCATGCCCGGCGCGCTCGCCGACGTCGACGGCCACACCGTACGGCTCCAGCTGGCCCATCCCATGCCGCCGCTGCCCGAAGAGGTCCGCCTGTGGCAGCGGGAGCTGGGCCGGCTGCGCGACGCGGCCGCCACCGGGGCGGACATCCCGGCCGTGTTCGCCGGGGACTTCAACGCCACCCAGGACCACGCGGCCTTCCGCGACATCCTCGACACCGGTCTGCGCGACGCGGCCCGCCTCGACGGCGCCGACCGCACCCCGACGTGGCCGACCCGCACGACACCGGCGTTCGGCGCACAGATCGACCACGTCCTGGTCTCGCGGCACTTCACCGCGACCCGGGCCCGCTTCCTCGACCTCCCCGACACCGACCATCGCGCCCTGCTCGTCAACCTGACCCTGCACCAACCCTGACCCGCGCGGGCACCCCACCCGCCAACCGCGGACAGTCGGCCCGCGAACCGCGGGCAGTCGTGCCGCTGGGGCGACGGGGGAGGGTGGGTGCGGCGGCACCCCGCAAACGCCGGGCTGCGCCACACCCCCCGGCCGCCACCACACCGTGCGGCCACCGGACTCCGGGACTACCGGCCACCGGGGTGACCGGGTCACCAAGTCACCGCGCGGACTTCTGCAACGCCTTCTCCGCCTCGTCCAGCGCCGCGGCGAACCCGTTCGCCCACAACTGGTTCACCCGCGACCGCTCCGCGGAGTTGGGGTACGCGTTGGTGCACGACGGCCCCGGCCCGCCCCCGGACATCAGCTCACTGCACGGCCCCGAGTAGTGATCCGGCAGCCCCAGCACGTGCCCCGTCTCGTGCGCGGTCACCCGCGTCGAGTCGTAGACCTGGTTCTGCCGGTGGTCGAGGAAGATGTACCCCCGTCCGTGCCCGTCCGTCGACGCGTACGAGCCGCGCGAGTCGTTCCCCTCGCGGTACGAGAAGTCGGCACCCGACGTGCCGGCCTGGAGTCTCACGTTGGAGACGGAGCTGTTCCAGATCTGCGTGCTGCGGGCTATCTGCGTGGCGAACGACGGCGCCCGGGAGGCGTTGTAGACGACGGTGACGGCCGCCGTGCCCGACGGGTTCGCGGCCCGCTTCCGCGCCGCCGACTTCAGCACCGCCTCGAAGAACGCGCGGTTGGCCGCGGCCTCCTCCGAGGAGCCGTCGTACGCGGCGAACGAGGGCGCCGCGTCGAGGGGAGCGGGAGCGGCGGCCGCCGGGGCCGCACCGATACCGAGGGCCGTGACACTCAGGCCGGCGGCGGTGAGGACGGACAGGGACATGCGCGTACGCGTACGCATCGATGACTCCTTCGGTGGGGGTGAGTCACGTGTCATCGGTGAGTGTCCGCGCCCCTGCGGCGGCTGGGATGATGGCAACCGGCGATAGGACCGTGCTATCGCCGCTCTCCGGCCAAGCCGTCCCGCCCGCCCGACTCCGCCTGAACGGACGGGATTTGTGAGTCTGGTGAAAGCTGAACTTCCGCTTTACCCTCCCAGGGCATGGAGCTCGAGGTCAGGCACCTCAGGGCGCTGTGCGCGATCGCCGACACCGGCAGTCTGCACCGTGCCGCACGTCAACTCGGCGTCTCGCAGCCTTCGTTGAGCACGCAGTTGCGGCGCATCGAACAGGAGCTGGGCGGCGCCCTGTTCGTACGCGCGCACACCGGCTGCCGTCCCACACCGCTGGGACGGCTGGTGCTCAGCCGTGCCCGCCCGCTCGTCGCCGAGCTGCGTTCCCTGGTCACCGAGGCCCGTGCCGCCGCCGTCGGCGGCCGGCAGCTGCGCATCGGTTCCACCGCGAGCCGCGCCCTCGCCGGCTGGCTCCGCCGACTGCGCCGGCACGGGCAGGAGCCCACCCTGCACATGGACGTCTCGGCCAACGCCCTGCTGCGCATGGTCGCCGACGGCCAGCTCGACGTCGCCTTCGTGCACGAGGTCGAGGGCTGCCCGCTGCGCGTCCCGGAGGGCCTGCGCACGCGGGTCCTCATCGAGCGGGAACCGCAGTGCGTCTCGCTCCCGGCCGACCATCCGGCCGCCGCGCGGCCGGTCGTCCACCTGTCCGAGCTGGCCGGTGACCGCTGGATGATCGACCCGACGGTCGACGGCGAGTGGGACGCCCTGCGCCGTGTCCTGCGCGCCGCCGGGATCAGTCCGCGGGTGCTGCACGGCGACTATCACACCGCCGCGTCGCTGGTCGCCACCGGCGAGGCGGTCACCGTCTGCCAGCCGACGTCGCCCTCCCGCCCCGAGACCGCCGTGCGCCGGCTGCACGGGGATCCCCTCGGCGTGCGGCTGCTGCTGGCGGCACGGACGGACACGGAACTGGAGGGCGTCTATCCCGACCTGGCCGACGCCTACCGGGAGGTGGCCCGCCAGGCACCGGCGTACCGGGAGTGGCTGGAGGACCTGGTGCCACCGGCCCCACGTCCCCCGGCCCCTCCCTTTGACGTCCCGCGTCAGACGCCGATGTCCCTCCCGTCCGCGCGGTACACCGCGACCACCGACGGACGGACGTAGGTGCCGGGCCCGTCCGGCCAGGTGCTGGCGGGCTGGTCGACCGTCGCCCCGTCCACCTCGCCCGGGTGCTGCACGGCGACCAGCACCCGCCGGTCCTGGATGACCGGACCGCAGGTCTCCGCGCCCTTCGGCACGGTCAGGAACTGCTTCAGCTCACCGCGCCGGTCACCGCGCGTGGCGACGCCGAAGAGGCCGTCGTGGGAGCCGAGGGCGCTTCCGTCGGTGGAGATCCACAGGTTGCCGTGGTCGTCGAAGGCGATGTTGTCCGGGCAGGAGATCGGGCTGACGGAGTCCTTGGGGAAGCCGGCGAAGTACGTCGCCGGGTCCTCCGGGTCACCGGCGACCAGGAACAGCGACCAGGCGAACCTGGTGCTCTCCGGCCGGTTCCAGCGCTCGGTCAGCTCCAGGACGTGCCCGTGCTTGTTGGCGTTGCGCGGATTGGCCTCGTCCGCCTCGGGGTGGGTGTCGACGCCGCGCCGGGAGTTGTTGGTCAGGGCGACGTACACCTTGCCGGTGACCGGGTTGGGCTCGATGTCCTCGGGCCGGTCCATCTTGGTGGCGCCCACCTTGTCACCGGCCAGCCGCGTGAAGACGAAGACCTCCTCGGCGGTCATGCCCTTGACGTGCGAGACGGCACCGCGGGCGGTCGCGGTGGCCAGCGGGATCCACTCGCCACTGCCGTCGAACTCGCCGTCCCGGGGCAGCTTGCCCGTGCCGTCGATCTCGATGTCGGGCGAGTCACCGGTCAGCCGGGCGACGTACAGGGTCCCCTCGTCGAGCAGCGACAGGTTGTGCTCGCGGGCGGAGCGGCTGTTGCCGTGCCGCATCCGCTTGCTGCCGACGAACTTGTAGAAGTAGTCGAACCGCTCGTCGTCCCCGCTGTAGACGACCGGACGGCCGTCGTGCGTCAGCCGCACCGTCGCCGCCTCGTGCTTGAACCGGCCGAGCGCGGTGTGCTTGCGCGGCACGGAGTCGGGGTCGTACGGGTCGAGCTCGACGACGTATCCGAAGCGGTGCGCCTCGTTCGGCTCCTGGGCCAGGTCGAACCGCTTGTCGAACCGCTCCCACTTGCGCTCGGTGGCACCGGTGCCGATCCCGTACCGCTTGTCGGCCGCACTGCTGCCGTGGGCGAAGTACTGGTTGAAGTTCTCCTCGCCGTGCAGCGTCGTGCCCCACGGGGTGGTGCCGCCGGCGCAGTTGTTGAGGGTGCCGAGGACCTTCCGCCCGGTCGGGTCGGCGGACGTCTTCACCAGGTCCGACCCGGCGGCCGGCCCGGTCAGCCGGAACTCGGAGGTGGCGGTGAGCCGCCGGTTGAGCTGGTGCCGGCCGACGGCCGTCAGCCGGCCGCTGCCGCGCTCCTCCTCCACCGCGACCACGGCCAGGCCGTGCGCGGCCCAGGCGATCTCCACCTGCTCGCGGGTGGGGTTGTCGGCGTCGTAGTCCCGGAACATCAGGATCTCGTCGGTGTACTCGTGGTTGGCGACGAGCAGCTGCCGGCCGCGCTCCCCCTTGAGTGGCAGCAGCGACAGGAAGTCGCAGTTGTAGCCGAACTGCCCGGCCTGCGCCTCGGCGGTCTGCCGCTCCGGGTCGAAGGCGGGCGCACCACGCAGGATGGGCTCGCCCCAGCGGATGACGACGTTCTGCCGGTAGCCCTCCGGCACGGTCACGGCGTCGTTCGTGTTGGGCGCGACGGGCGTGAACCGCAGACCGCGGGCGCCCTTCGGCTTGGGCTGGGGGCGGCCCTTGGCGACCGGGGCCGCCTGCGCCTCGGGAGCGGCGGCGACACCGACCGCACCGGCACCGGCCGCGGCGACGGTCACCACGGCGGCGGCGCGCATCACGGAGCGGCGGCTGAGGGCGCCGGCGATGACGTCGCCGACGTACTCGTTGGAGCTGGTGTTGGGCACCTCGTGGAAGCAGGCGTCACCACACCGGAAACGACAAGTCAGGGCGGACCGGCCGCCGGGGTGCGAACCGGACGGGGTTCCGATCAACGGCAGCAGCTTTCGCACGTTTTTTCTCCTTGGGTGCCCGTGGTGTCAGCGAGACCGTAGGAGCACATATGTGCGGTGGCCGGGCGCCCGGGTGAACGACGGGTGAACCTGCGGAGGCATGAGGGAAGTTGGGCCGGGGTACACCGAGCCGCCGCCCGCAGGCCGGATCGCGCCCTTGACATACACGCTTCCGCAAACCCAACCCTGCCCAAGATCGCCCTTGCGGGCCGCTAACCTTACGTGTCCGTCCTGGCCAGGGATTGACGGGCATCAACTCACGCGAAGGGTTGCGCACATGGGCATTCTCACTCTCCTGCGGAACGCGTTCGGACGGTCACGCAAAGCGAAGTCCGCCGAAGCGGAGGGTACGGCGCAGGCCGCCGAGCCGACGGAAACGGCCGCTCCGACATCGCCCGAGCCGGCCCCGACGATTCCCTCCCCGTCCCCGGAACCGACCCCCGCCACACCCTCGGTCCCGGAACAACGCGACGAACACGACCTCGTGAGCGCCGCGTTCGACAACATCACGGTCCCCCACCCCACCACCCCCTCCGACGACAACCCACCCCCCGCCCGGGCCCCGGAGCCGGTGACGGAGGCCAAGCCCGAGACGAAGCCGGAGCCGAAGGCGGAGGCAGACGAGCCCAAGCCCGAGCCCGAGGCGAACCCGCAGGCGGACGCCGAGCCCAAGCCGGTGGCAGAAGAGCCCAAGGCCGAGACGAAGCCCGAAGCCGAGCCCGAGCCCCAGCCCCAGCCCGAGGCCGCGGCCGCGGCGAAGCCGGAGCCGGAGCCTGAAGCCGAGGCAAAGCCCGAGCCCGAGCCGGAGCCGGAGCCGGAGGCCGAGGCAAAGCCCGAGCCCGAGCCGGAGCCTGAAGCCGAGCCCGAGCCGGTGGCGAAGCGGCAGGCGGACGCCGAGCCCGTGCCCCAGCCGGACTCGAAAGCGGGGGCGGAGGTAGACGAGCCCAAGCCCGAGCCGGAGGCAGAGGAGCCCAAGGCCGAGACGAAGCCCGAAGCCGAGCCCAAGGCGAACCAGCAGGCGGACGCCAAGCCCGAAGCCCAGCCCAAGCCGAAGGCGGAGGAGCCCGAGGCCAAGGCGAAGCCCGAGGCCAAGGCGAAGCCCGAGGCCGAGGCCGAGCCCGAGGCCGAAACCGGGCCGGAGAACGAGGAAGCCGCCGAGCCCGCTCCCGCCACCGAGGACTCCCCCGCGGCCGCCGACGGCGAGACCGCCCCTCAGGGGCCACCCGCACCCGACGACGAAAGCCGCACGGGCGGTGCGGGTGGGAACGAAACCCCGGCCGAAGGCGAAGCCGAGGCCGGATCCGAGCCGAACCCCAAGCCGGAGGCCACCGCCGAGGCCGGATCCGAACCCTCCGTCCCCGCAGCCCTCACCACCGCCTACGACGCCGCCAGGGCGACCCTCGCCCAGCACGACCTCACCGGCACGCGCGCCAAGGTGTACCTCGTCCTCGACCGCTCCGCGTCCATGCGTCCGTACTACAAGGACGGTTCCGCGCAGGCGCTGGCCGAGCAGACCCTCGCCCTCGCCGCCCACCTCGACCCCGAGGCCACCGAGGCCACCGAGGCCACCGAGGCCACCCTCAAGGTCGTCTTCTTCTCCACCGAGCTCGACGGCACCGGCGACCTCACCCTCACCGACTACGAGGACAAGATCGACACCCTGCATGCGTCGCTGGGCCGCATGGGCCGCACCAGCTATCACGCGGCCGTCGCCGAGGTCCTCGCCCAGTACGACGCGTCGGACGCCGGCCCCGGCACACCCGCCCTGGTGGTCTTCCAGACGGACGGTGCCCCGGACGCGAAGACCCCGGCCACCCAGGCCCTCACCGAGGCCGCGAAGTCCCACCCCGGTGTCTTCTTCTCGTTCGTGGCGTTCGGTGACCCGGAGAACAAGGCGTTCGACTACCTCCGCAAGCTCAAGACGCCGAACACCGCGCACTTCATGGCCGGCGAGACCCCGCGGGAGCTCACCGACAAGGAGCTGTACGAGGCCGTCCTGGCGTCCTGGCGCCCGTAGGGATCGCCGGGCCGCACACCGCAGCCGCACACCGCAGCCGCACCGCGACACCCCGGGGGGTGGACGGGACAGGGCACCGGAAGCACCGGAAGCCCTCCGTCCGCCCCCCGAAACGCGTGTGAGCCGACCCCCACCGGGCCAGTAGGATTTCGCCCATGGCGGCCACTGGATCAGAGAAGCAGGGGGCGAAGGCGTACTACGTCTCGACCCCCATCTACTACGTCAACGACGCTCCTCACCTGGGCCACGCCTACACGACCGTCGCAGGCGACGTGCTCACCCGCTGGCACCGCCAGCGCGGCGAGAAGGTGTGGTTCCTCACCGGCACGGACGAGCACGGTCAGAAGATCATGCGCACGGCCGAGGCGAACGGGGTCACCCCGCAGGCCTGGGCCGACAAGCTCGTCACGGAGTCGTGGAAGCCCCTGTGGGAGCACCTCGACATCGCGAACGACGACTTCATCCGCACCACGCAGAAGCGGCACACCGACCGCGTCCAGGAGTTCGTGCAGGACCTGTACGACAAGGGCGAGATCTACAAGGGCGGCTACGAGGGCCCGTACTGCGTGGGCTGCGAGGAGTACAAGCTCCCCGGCGAGCTGCTCGACGGCGAGGGCGACCACGCGGGCCAGAAGCTGTGCCCGATCCACAAGAAGCCGGTGGAGATCCTCAGCGAGGAGAACTACTTCTTCAAGCTGAGCGAGTACGGCGAGAAGCTGCTCGCCCACTACGAGGCGAACCCCGGTTTCATCCAGCCCGAGTCCGCGCGCAACGAGGTCGTGAACTTCGTCCGCCAGGGCCTCCAGGACCTCTCCATCTCCCGCTCGACGTTCGACTGGGGCGTGCCGGTCCCGTGGGACGACAAGCACGTCATCTACGTGTGGGTCGACGCCCTGCTGAACTACGCCACGGCGGTCGGCTACAACGAGAACCCGGAGAAGTTCGAGGCGACCTTCCCCGCCGACGTCCACCTCGTCGGCAAGGACATCCTCCGCTTCCACGCGGTCATCTGGCCGGCCATGCTGATGGCGCAGGGCCTCCCCCTGCCGGGCAAGATCGCCGCGAACGGCTGGCTGATGGTCGGCGGCGAGAAGATGAGCAAGTCGAACCTGACCGGCATCAAGCCGCAGGACCTGACCTCGCACTTCGGTGTGGACGCGTACCGCTGGTACTTCCTGCGGGCGATCGCCTTCGGCCAGGACGGCAGCTTCTCCTGGGAGGACTTCTCCGCCCGCTACACCAGCGAGCTGGCCAACGACTACGGCAACCTCGCCTCCCGCGTCGCCGCGATGGTCGGCAAGTACTTCGGCGGCGAGCTGCCGGCGTCGGCCGCCGACGGTGAGGCCGAGCGGGCGATCCACGAGGGCCTGGCCAAGGCGGTCGCGGAGGCGGACCGCCGCATCGGCGAGGAGGTGGACTTCCAGGGCGGCATCCTGGCGGTCTTCGACTTCGTGAAGCAGGTCAACGGCTACATCACCGAGCAGGAGCCCTGGAAGGTCGCCAAGGACGACTCGCCCGAGGGCAGGGCCCGCCTGGCGACCATCCTCTACACGGCCGCGGAGTCGCTCCGCGCGGTGGCGGTCCTCCTCAACCCGGTCATGCCGGAGACCTCCCAGAAGCTCTGGGACTCCCTCGGCGCGGAGGCCGGCCTGGGCGCCCTCGCCGACCAGAACGTCCAGCAGGCCGGCACCTGGGGCCTGCTGCCCGCCGGCTCGACGGTCACCAAGGGCGCGGTCCTCTTCCCCCGCCTCGAGGAGAAGCCGAACGCATAGCACGTACGACGCACGTCCAGAGGCCCGGAGACATCACGTTTCCGGGCCTCCGCGCTGCGCTCCCGGCCTGCTCCAGCCGCTGCTGCTGGTCGTCTGCCAGGACCGTGCCACCGCGGAATGGGCCGCGCGCGAGGTCAGCTTCGGCCCGCGCCAGTGGCCCCTGCTGACCCTGCGGCCGCTGGTCGCGGGACCGCACAACATGCCGGTGATCACCAACCCGGCCGAGGTCCGCAAGGACCTGGCCCTTGCCACACTGTCGGCGATCACCCACGCCACGCACCCGGACGCCGGGGCCATACTCAAATCAATGACGACCGTGCTGCGGGACACACCGCAGGACATCGCCGACCCGATCATCGAACTCATCGCACAAGGCCTGGCCAAGCGCCCGGCCGCAGATCTGTGGAGGAAACTGGTGGCCGTGGACCTCTCCTTTTACAAGTCGTACCTCTCCGAGGAAATCCGCGACGAGGGCCGGGCCGAGGGCGCGGCACGACGCGCCGCCGAGGACGTCCTGGACATCCTGGAAGTGCGCGGCATCGACGTCACCGACGCGGTCCGGGAACGCATCACCGGCTGCGGCGACCCCGAGATCCTGCGCCACTGGCACCGGCGTGCCGTCACGGCCCCGACGGCCGCGGAGATCTTCGAAGACGAGTAGTCACGGCTGCCCAAGGGGCCTCCCCGCGCTGCCTGCCGGGAATGCGCGTCCTCGGCCCGCCCGGCGGACGCCGTGAGGGGCCCGGGGACGCGTCCGGGCCCCTCACGGTCCATGGCGCGGCGGACCGCGCGACATGGGTGCGCGAGGGCCGGGGGCTCGTGGTCTCCCGGCCCTCGCGCGTCTCGGGTGCTACTTGAGCACGCCCGCCCCCGTCGTCGTCGCCAGCGACGTCGGCAGGTTGGCCGCCGAGGCCTCCAGACCCGCCGTGAGGGTGGGGGTCCAGTTGACCGTGGTCTTCAGGTCCTTGGACGAGGCGGCGTTGTAGGCGGCGACGAGGTCGGTCACCGTGCCGTTGACGAGGTTGCCGGAGCCCTTGACCGAGCCGGTGCCGTCACCGCTGAGGAGCTTGGCGGCCTTCGCACCGGACGGCAGCTTCCAGTAGTTGTTCTCCGCGATGACCTGGGCCTTGGCACGGGAGTTGATGCTGTACTGCGGCGTGTACCCGTTGAGGGGCGTGACGTCGTAGAAGTTGTTGTAGATGTGGATCTGGCCGATGCGGGCCAGCGGGGCGCGCTGCATGATGCCCTTCCACACGTTGTGGTGGAGGGAGACGCGCAGCTTGCCGACGCTGTCGGTGTCGCTGCCGCCGATCAGCATCGTCTTGTCGTGGTTGGTGAACTGGTTGTACGAGACGGTCACCAGGTCAGATCCCTTGGTGATGTCGAGGGCGCCGTCGTGGATCTGGTACTCGCGGCCGAAGTACTTCGGGTTGGCACTGTCGAAGTGCGGCGCGTCGGTGAAGGTGTTGTGGTCCGCCCACACGTGGGTCGCGCCGCGCAGGGACACCGAGTCGTAGTTGGAGTTCCAGTTGCCGCTGCTGCCGTCGGTCGGATCCCACTGCGGGAAGCAGTCCTCGGTGGCGGCGAAGGTCAGGTTGCGGACGATGACGTTGTCCACGTTCTGGATCTGGAGCATGGCCCCGGTGAGGCCCGCGTCCGTACCGGGGACGCCCACGATCGTCGTGTTGGCGGGGACCTTGAAGACGAGGTTCTTGCCCTGCTTGGCCTGGGCGGCGGCACGTGCCTTCTCCTGGGTGCCGGAGGGCAGCTTGGAGCGGCCGTAGGTGGCCGGGTCGTAGGCCTTGAGGTAGGCGGACAGCGAGTAACCGGTGCCGGAGGCGTAGTCGGCGCAGGTCAGCTTCCTGCCGCTGTCATCGGTGTTGGCGTCGATCATGCCGTTGACCTTGATGATGCGGGGCGTGGTGTCGGACGCCGAGCCCAGTGCCTTCACGAGCTGCGCACGGGTGGAGACGGTGAAGGTGTGGGCGGCATCGGCCTTCGTGCCACCGGTGGTGCCCGTACCGGAGGACGCCCAGCCGTCCTTCGCGGCGAGCGTCTGGTGGTACAGGTCGACGGTCCCGGCATTGGCGTTCATCACGAAGACACCGGCGCCGGTGCCCGCGGCCACGACAGCAGCGCAGAGGACGGCGGCACGGCGGGAGCGGAGGGACCGGCGGTGGGAACGAGCAGCCACGGGGCTTCCTTACGGGGGAGGAGCGGGGTTACGCCCTGTCAGTGGCCGCCGAGCGGCGAAAGGTTGCCGCGTCCGCGCATGTCCTCATCCCGCCCACCGGTCCGACGGTCACCGAGGGCGGGGTCCTCCCCCCACGTCCCGGGGAGGAGCCGAGCGCGTAACGCGATCGCCACAACGGGGCCCGGGAGCAGAGCACCTCTTCTCCCGATCCCGGCCCCTTTGCGATGATCACATGAAGGCGGCCGACACCCGACCGCCGTCATCACTCCCGTGGGGGGACCCGTTCCATGGCACTCTTCGGCAACGCGCACACCGTCGACCCGGCCCAGGCCCAGCAGGACTACGCCCGCCTCCTGGGCCACGGCGAGCAGGTGCACGCCGCGTTCCTGCTGATCCGCGACACCATCCTGTTCACCGACCGCCGGCTGATCCTGGTCGACAAGCAGGGCATCACCGGCAAGAAGGTGGAGTACCACTCCATCCCCTACCGCAGCATCACCCACTTCGCGGTCGAGACCGCCGGCACCTTCGACCTCGACGCCGAGCTCAAGATCTGGCTGTCGGGCTCCCAGATGCCCATCCAGAAGACCTTCACCAAGGGCGTGGACATCTACGAGGTCCAGGCCATCCTCACCCAGTTCGTGGCCCGCTGACTCGATCGGGTGATCGTCTCTCATATGCCCCGCGCATAGATCATGGGTGCGGCAGGCTCGCGCCCATGGTCACCGCAACACACGAGGCCTCCCACCGACTCTTCCAGGAGCACCCGGAGGCCCTCATCCCCGTCTTCGAGGCACTGGGCCTACCGCCGCCCGTGAAGACGGACTTCCACGAGCTCTCCCCCGACGTCACAGAGATCCGCCCGGTGGAGCGGCGAGCGGACACGGTCCTCATGTTCGAGCCCGACATGGGTGAGCACTTCGTCCTGGCCGTGGAGGCCCAGACGAAGAAGGACCCTGACAAGGCGAAGAACTGGGCGTACTACGTCGCGTTCTTGCGCGCCAAGTACGACCTGCCCGTGTTGCTGGTCGTGGTCTGCCGCGACCGTTCCACGGCGGCCTGGGCGATGGGGCCCTTCGAAAGCACCGTGGGCCCCTGGACGAGCCAAGTCACCCGTCCGTTCGTCCTGGGCCCGCAGACGGTCCCGGAGGTCACCGACGCGGCATTGGTGACCCAGCAGCCGGCCCTCGCGGCGCTGTCGGCCATCGTTCACAGCCAAAGCCCGAGGGCGGCCGCCATACTGGAGACGGTCGCGCGCGGACTTGTGTCCTTCGAGCCGGACATCACGAAGTACTGGTTCGAGGTGGTGGAGGTCGGTCTTGAGTCCACTCCGGCCAGGAAGAACTGGAGGAAGCTGATGAAGAACGTCGTCACCCACTTCCCGGGACACGGCACGCTCTTCGAGGAGAAGTACCTCGAAGGAAAGGCCGAAGGGGAGGCCAAGGGCGAGGCCAAGGGCGAGGCCAAGGGGATTCTGCGTGTCCTGGAGGTACGCGGCCTCCCCCTCTCCGACGACGTCCGTCAGCGCATCACCACCTGCACCGACCTCGACCGCCTCAACGACTGGCTCGACCGCTCGGGCACCGTGGAGCGCGCGGAGGACCTGTTCACCGAGCAGTGACCGGGCGTGCCGCACCCCCGCACACGTCAACGGGCCCGGAACCGAGTCGGTTCCGGGCCCGTTGACATGACCCGCGGGTTACTTCGGCTGCGGCTTGCGCACCGAGAGGCTGAGCTCCGTCAGGCGGGCCTCGTCCAGTTCCGTCGGGGCGCCCATCATCAGGTCCTGGGCGTTGCCGTTGAGCGGGAAGGCGATCGTCTCGCGGATGTTGGGCTCGTCGGCGAGGAGCATGACGATGCGGTCCACACCGGGGGCGATGCCGCCGTGCGGCGGCGCGCCGAAGCGGAACGCGCGGAGCATGCCGGCGAACTTCTCCTCGACCGTCTCGCGGTCGTAGCCCGCGATCTCGAACGCCTTGAGCATGATCTCCGGCTCGTGGTTCCGGATCGCGCCGGAGGACAGCTCGACACCGTTGCAGACGATGTCGTACTGCCAGCCCAGGATGTCCAGCGGGTCCTGGGTCTCCAGGGCCTCCAGGCCGCCCTGCGGCATCGAGAAGGGATTGTGGGAGAAGTCGATCGCGCCGGTGTCCTCGTCCTTCTCGTACATCGGGAAGTCGACGATCCAGCAGAAGCGGAAGACGTTCTCCTCGAAGTGACCGGCGCGCTTGGCGGCCTCGACCCGCACCGCGCCCATGATCTTCGAGACCTCGTCGAACTCGCCCGCGCCGAAGAACACCGCGTGACCGGGGGCCAGCGAGAGGCGCTTGGTCAGCTCCGCGACGTTCGCCTCCGTCAGGAACTTCGCGATCGGGCCGGTCAGCGAGCCGTCCTCGCCGACGCGCACCCAGGCGAGGCCCTTGGCGCCCTGGGAGACCGCGTAGTCACCGAGCTGGTCGAAGAACTTGCGGGGCTGGGCGGAGACGTCCGGCACGGCCAGCGCACGGACGTGCTTGCCGGCGAACGCCTTGAACTCCGAGCCCTCGAACACGTCGGTGATGTCGACGAGCTCCAGCTGGGCGCGCAGGTCCGGCTTGTCGGAGCCGTACTTCAGCATCGCCTCGCGGAACGGGATGCGCGGGAACGGCGAGGTCACGTGACGGCCGCCCCCGAACTCCTCGAACAGCTCGGTCATCAGCTTCTCGATCGGCTGGAAGACGTCCTCCTGCTCGACGAAGCTCATCTCCACGTCGAGCTGGTAGAACTCGCCCGGCGAGCGGTCCGCGCGGGCGTCCTCGTCGCGGAAGCAGGGCGCGATCTGGAAGTAGCGGTCGAAGCCGGAGACCATCAGCAGCTGCTTGAACTGCTGCGGCGCCTGCGGCAGCGCGTAGAACTTGCCGGGGTTCAGGCGGGAGGGGACGACGAAGTCGCGGGCGCCCTCGGGAGAGGTGGCGCTCAGGATCGGCGTCGCCATCTCGTTGAAGCCCAGCGCCGTCATCTTGTGGCGGATCGCCGAGATCACCGACGTGCGCAGCAGGATGTTGCGGTGCATGCGCTCCCGGCGCAGGTCCAGGAAGCGGTACTCCAGACGCCGCTCCTCGTTGACACCGTCCTCGGCGTTGATGGTGAAGGGCAGTGGAGCGGCCGCGCCCAGCACCTCCACCGCGCCGACCTCGACCTCGACCTCACCGGTCGGCAGCTCGGCGTTGACGTTGTCCGCGCCGCGCGAGACGACCTTGCCGTCGACGCGGACCACGGTCTCCTTGGACAGCTTGTCCAGCGCCTCGTACGCCTCGGTGCCCGGCCGCGCCACCAGCTGGGTGATGCCGTAGTGATCGCGCAGATCGATGAAGAGAATGCCGCCCAGGTCGCGCCGATTGTGCAGCCAGCCACTCAGCCGGACGTCGGTTCCGACGTCAGAGGCGCGGAGCTCGCCGCAGGTGTGGGACCTGTACCGATGCATCGTCGTTCATCCAGCCTTCGCGGATCGGGGTCGTTGTTTCACGTGAAACTCCCCCAAGCCTACCGGCCGGGCCGGGAGCGCTTCTCTGCCATGACGAGGCAGGCGCGGTGGAACTTTTCCACGCCCTTCTCCCAAAAGTGGTGCAATGCGTACCGGTGAGCCTTGCCCGCCCCGGGCGACCTCCTCACCCGCTCCCAGGACGTCACCGGACCGGGTGGCTGACGTGGGGCGGCACACGACGCGGGCAGCCCACTGTCCGTCCGGCTGTCTATGCTTCGCCGCATGCCGAAGCACCATGCGTCACACAGCGAAAGCGACGAGCCGGACTCCTGGCCGGCTTCCCGGACGGTGGTCCGCCACTCCCTCGCCGCTCCGAGCGAAGCGAACGCTCGTGCACTGGCTTCGGCACTGGCTCTCCGCGGACACCGGTGGGTGACCGTACGCCCGGTCTACCTTCCGCACCTGGATCCCGGGAGCCACCTGTTCGGCAAGCCCGAATTCTCCCGACCGGAGCTGGAGGGGTGGTGGAGTGTCGACAGCCTCGTGGACGAGGAGGCTCCGGACCCGGCCTCGGAGTTCCACCAGCACGCCTGCGAGAAGGCAGCGGTCGAGGCCCTCGGCAGAGCGCACGGCGGGTTCTGGAACGGCGGCTCCCAGGCCAATCGGGACACCATGCTGTCCCGATTCGACCACCGAGGTCTGGTCCATGAACTCGGCCAGGAACAGGCCCACCGTGCCCGGCGCGAGGCGATCGCGGGCTTCCCTCCGCCTCCGGTGGAACCAGCGCCGTTCGCGCCGCTCGCGTGCACCGCCGCTGACCGCCCGTTCCCGCCCGTGCTCGAGTGCGTCCGTCAAGTGGCCCGCGATCAGGAAGCACGGCAGGGCCGCCTGCCGGACGGAACCGCCTGGTGGCTCACCGGCGAGGCCGACGCGTTCTCGGACGACCGCGAAGTCGTCTTCGAGCTGGCCGACTCGGTCATGCACCAGGGCACCTGCTACCCGCACACTGCCGACGAGCTTCCCTTGCTGGCCGGCCTCGCGGCCCACGAGCACGTCCGCCCCGCCCACCGGGCGTACTTCACCACCTTCCTGTTCGAAGCGGCCACCATCGGGCAGCGCCTGGCCGCTTCCGGAGCTGACCGCAGGGTCGCACTGGGACTTCCGCTGGAGGAGACGGCGGACGAGCTTTCGGCCCGCCACGCGGCCGAAGCCGCGGCACCGTACCTGCTCGGCCGCTGGGACACCGAGGACGAAGCCGTGCAGTTCTCCCTCGCCGCCCTCGCGGCGGCGACCCGGCAGGGCGCCTCCGGTGCACGTATCCGGCACCTGGCGGAGCGCTGGGCCACGGGGCCCCGGACGGACGCCCTGCGTCTTGCGGCCGCCCTGGCCGAAGGCGACACCGACGAGGTCGGCACGGTTGTCCGGGGCATCGTCGAGAGCGGTGTCGTGGCACCCGACAAGGTTCCGAGTCCTCTCGCACCCTCGCGCGGCGCGGCGCTCACCCTGCTCAAGCCTTTGGTCGAGTGGGAGATGTCCGCTCTGCCGACCCGCTGAGGCGGCATCACGCACGGACGAGCCCGGCCGCTCCCTTGCCCGGGCCGGGCTCGTCCGCAGGTGGCTCCGGCGAGCCCTACAGTCCACCCTCCGACATGCCGTGCACGGCGGGGACCGTGCCGAGCCTGCCCTTCTGGAAGTCCTCGAAGGCCTGCATGAGCTCGGCCTTGGTGTTCATCACGAACGGCCCGTAGTGCGCCATCGGCTCACGGATGGGCCGCCCGCCGAGGAGGACGACCTCCAGGTCGGGGGTGTGCGCGTCCTGCCTCCCGTCCGCGCGGACGGTCAGCGAGCCGCCGGCGCCGAAGACGGCGGTCTGCCCGAGGTGGACCGGACGCCGCTCGGCGCCGACCGACCCGCGCCCGGCCATGACGTACGCCAGGCCGTTGAAGTCCTCCCGCCAGGGCAGGGTGACCTCGGCGCCGGGTGCCAGCGTCGCGTGGACCATCGTGATCGGCGTGTGCGTGATGCCCGGGCCCTCGTGACCGTCGAGGTCGCCGGCGATGACCCGCAGCAGGGCACCACCGTCGGGGGAGGTGAGCAGCTGGACGCTGCCGCTGCGGATGTCCTGGTAGCGGGGCGCCATCATCTTGTCCTTGGCGGGGAGGTTCACCCACAGCTGGAGCCCGTGGAAGAGCCCGCCGGACATGACGAGCTGCTCCGGAGGCGCCTCGATGTGGAGCAGACCGCTGCCGGCCGTCATCCACTGGGTGTCGCCGTTGGTGATGGTGCCGCCGCCGCCCTGGCTGTCCTGGTGGTCGAAGATGCCGTCGATGATGTAGGTGACGGTCTCGAAGCCGCGGTGGGGATGCCATGGGGTCCCCTTCGGCTCCCCGGGCTGATACTCCACCTCGCCCATCTGGTCCATCATGATGAACGGGTCGAGATGGCGGTAGTTGATCCCGGCGAACGCCCGGCGCACCGGGAAGCCCTCGCCCTCGAAACCGCCCGGAGCGGTCGTGACGGTGAGCACGGGACGTGCCACGGCGTCGGCGGGCGCGGTCACACGGGGCAGCGTCAACGGGTTCTCGACGGTCACTGCAGGCATGTCGGTACCTCCTCGGGTACGCCCAGTTTAGTTGAGCGTTGAACTTCTTGCCACCCGCAACAGAGAAAGCCCGGAGGGAATTCCCTCCGGGCTCCACTCTGGAGTGACAAGGTCAGCGGGCTTCAGCCATACATCCGGCGCATGGCGAACTCGACCATCTGCTCCACGGCCTTCGCGTCGAACACCATCCGGTGCTCGCCCTCCATGTCGAGCACGAAGCCGTAGCCGGTCGGCAGCAGGTCGATCACCTCGGCGCCGGTGATCACGAAGTACTTGGACTCCTTGCCCGCGTAGCGCCGCAGCTCCTTCAGCGAGGTGAACATCGGGATCACCGGCTGCTGCGTGTTGTGCAGGGCCAGGAAGCCGGGGTTGTCACCGCGCGGACAGTAGACCTTGGAGGTGGCGAAGACCTGCTGGAAGTCCTCGGCCGCCATCTGGCCCGTGGTGAACGCACGCACGGCGTCGGCGAGCGAGGGCGCGGACGGCTCGGGGTACAACGGCGCCTGCTGCCCGTACCCGCCCGGCATCTGCTGCTGCGGCGGGACGTAACCCTGCTGTGTCCCCGCGCTCTGGTCGTAGCCGTACATGCCGCACAGACTAACGACCCCGCGGGAGGGCTGAGTCACAGATGTCCGGATCGGGGTTGCTTCTTATTACCGACGGGTAGCATCATCGGAGCCACCTGTTGGTACGTGTACTAGTGCGAGGAGACAGTGCCTCGCCGATCTCTCTCTTACGGAGCAGTCGCCATGGGGCACTACAAGTCCAATCTCCGCGACATCGAGTTCAACCTCTTCGAAGTACTCGGGCGCGACAAGCTGTACGGCACGGGCCCGTTCGAGGAGATGGACGTCGAGACGGCGAAGAGCATCCTCGACGAGCTGACCCGGCTCGCGGAGAACGAGCTGGCGGAGTCCTTCACCGACGCCGACCGCAACCCGCCGGTCTTCGACCCGGAGACCGGGACCGCGCCGGTCCCCGCGTCCTTCAAGAAGAGCTACCAGGCCTTCATGGACTCCGAGTACTGGCGCCTGGGCCTGCCCGAGGGCGTCGGCGGCACCACCGCCCCGCCGTCGCTGGTCTGGGCCTACGGCGAGCTGGTGCTCGGCGCGAACCCCGCCGTATGGATGTACTCTTCCGGGCCCGCCTTCGCCGGGATCCTCTACAACGAGGGCAACGACGTCCAGAAGAAGATCGCCCAGATCGCCGTCGAGAAGCAGTGGGGCTCCACCATGGTCCTCACCGAGCCGGACGCCGGTTCGGACGTGGGCGCCGGCCGCACCAAGGCCGTGCAGCAGGAGGACGGCTCCTGGCACATCGAGGGCGTGAAGCGGTTCATCACCTCCGGTGAGCACGACATGTCGGAGAACATCCTCCACTACGTGCTGGCCCGCCCCGAGGGCGCCGGCCCCGGCACCAAGGGCCTGTCCCTCTTCCTCGTCCCGAAGTACCTCTTCGACTTCGAGACCGGCGAGCTGGGCGAGCGCAACGGCGTGTACGCCACCAACGTCGAGCACAAGATGGGCCTGAAGGCCTCCAACACCTGCGAGATGACCTTCGGCGACCGGCAGCCCGCCAAGGGCTGGCTGATCGGCGACAGGCACGACGGCATCCGCCAGATGTTCCGCATCATCGAGTTCGCCCGCATGATGGTCGGCACGAAGGCGATCTCCACGCTCTCGACGGGCTACCTGAACGCGCTGGAGTACGCCAAGGAGCGCGTCCAGGGCCCCGACCTGGCCAACTTCATGGACAAGACCGCGCCCAAGGTCACCATCACGCACCACCCGGACGTGCGCCGCTCGCTGATGACGCAGAAGGCGTACGCGGAGGGCATGCGCGCCCTCGTCCTCTACACCGCGTCCGTCCAGGACACCATCGCGGTCAAGGAGGCCGCCGGCGAGGACGTCTCCGCCGAGAACGCCCTCAACGACCTGCTCCTGCCCATCGTCAAGGGCTACGGCTCGGAGAAGGGCTACGAGCAGCTCGCCCAGTCGCTGCAGACCTTCGGCGGCTCCGGCTTCCTGCAGGAGTACCCGATCGAGCAGTACATCCGGGACTCCAAGATCGACACCCTGTACGAGGGCACCACCGCCATCCAGGGCCAGGACTTCTTCTTCCGGAAGATCGTCCGCAACCAGGGCGCCGCCCTGAACTCGCTCGCCGAGGAGATCAAGAAGTTCCTGGCGGTCGGTGAGGGCGGCGAGGAGCTGGCGGGCGCCCGCGAGCACCTGGCCAAGGCGGCCGTCGAGCTGGAGGCCGTCGTCGGCCTGATGCTCACCGACCTCGCGGCCACCGAGCAGGACGTCAAGAACATCTACAAGGTGGGCCTCAACACCACCCGCCTGCTGATGGCCTCCGGCGACGTCGTCGTCGGCTACCTGCTCCTGCGGGGCGCCGCGGTCGCCGCCGAGAAGCTCCCCACGGCCTCCGCCAAGGACAAGGCCTTCTACACCGGCAAGATCGCCGCGGCGAAGTTCTTCGCGGCCAACGTCCTCCCGGGCGTCACCCTGGCCCGCAAGATCGCCGAGGGCGTCGAGCTGGACCTGATGGAACTGGACGAGGCGGCGTTCTAGGACGACCCCGTACAGACCCGTCCCGGACGGTCCGAGGGCCCGCTCCCGCACAGGGGGGCGGGCCCTCGCCCTCGTTATGGTGAACCCATGAGCGAACCCCCCCGCTTCGATCGCGGTCACACCGACGACCTCATGTCCTTCCTGGCGGCGAGCCCCACGCCGTACCACGCCGTGGCGAACGCGGCCGAACGGCTGGAGAAGGCGGGCTTCCGGCAGGTCGCGGAGACGGACGCCTGGGACGGGACGGCCGGCGGCAAGTACGTGCTGCGCGGCGGCGCGATCATCGCCTGGTACGTCCCCGAGGGTGCCCCCACGCACACCCCCTTCCGCATCGTCGGCGCCCACACCGACTCCCCCACCCTGCGGGTGAAGCCGCGCCCCGACAGCGGGGCGCACGGCTGGCGCCAGGTGGCCGTGGAGATCTACGGCGGCCCGCTGCTCAACTCCTGGCTCGACCGCGACCTGGGCATGGCCGGCCGGCTCTCCCTGCGGGACGGCTCCACCCGTCTCGTCGACGTCGACCGTCCGCTGCTGCGCGTCCCCCAGCTGGCCATCCACCTGGACCGCTCGGTCAACGCCGACGGCCTCAAGCTCGACAAGCAGCGGCACATGCAGCCGGTCTGGGGCATGGGCGACGACGTCCGCGACGGGGACCTCATCGCCTTCCTGGAGGAGGCCGCCGGTCTCCCCTCCGGCGAGGTCACGGGCTGGGACCTGATGGTCCACCCCGTCGAACCGCCCGCCTACCTGGGCCGCGACCGCGAGCTGGTGGCGGGCCCGCGCATGGACAACCTGCTCTCCGTGCACGCCGGTACGGCCGCGCTGGCGGCGGTGGCGGGTCAGGGCCCGGCCCTCACCCACATCCCCGTCCTGGCCGCGTTCGACCACGAGGAGAACGGCTCCCAGTCCGACACCGGCGCGGACGGCCCGCTGCTCGGCGGCGTCCTGGAGCGCTCGGTGTTCGCCCGCGGCGGCAGTTACGAGGACCGGGCGCGCGCCTTCGCGGCGACCGTCTGCCTGTCCTCCGACACCGGCCACGCCGTCCACCCCAACTACGCGGAGCGGCACGACCCGACGCACCACCCGCGCGTCGACGGCGGCCCCATCCTCAAGGTCAACGTCAACAACCGGTACGCCACGGACGGTTCGGGCCGGGCGGTGTTCGCGGCGGCCTGCGAGAAGGCGGGCGTCCCCTTCCAGACCTTCGTCTCCAACAACGCGATGCCGTGCGGCACCACGATCGGCCCGATCACCGCGGCCCGGCACGGTATCCGGACCGTCGACATCGGCGTGGCCATCCTGTCGATGCACAGCGCCCGTGAACTGTGCGGCGCCAAGGACCCGTACCTGCTCGCGAACTCGCTCGTCGCGTTCCTCGAGGGTTAGTCAACCCCCTGCCGGCGCAGGGCGCATGGGAGCCGCCCGTCCGGGTACCCGGTGCACACCGGAGACACCGGACAGGGAGGCGACACTCATGGGCCTCGGCGGATGCATCATCCTCATCGCCGTGGGAGCAATCCTCACGTTCGCGACCGACTGGGACATGCAGGGTGTCAACCTTGACCTGGTCGGCATCATCTTCATGATCGTCGGTCTGATCGGCGTCGCGACCTTCAGCAGCATCGCCCGGCGCCGGCGGGTCGTCGTACCGCCCGCCACGCCGGTCGTCGACGACCCCGCCCGCCCCCGCACGCGGGACGGCTACAGCGACGGTTACGGCGTCTGACCGCGCCCCTTCGGCGGGATCCACTGCGAGGGCACGGGAGAACACGTCTCCCGTGCCCTCCGCCGCGCCGGGCCCCGGCGCGGGGGGTGGGGGGAGTCAGCCCGTCGGCCCACCGGCGGCGTTTCGGCGGCGGGCGCGGGGAAGGGCTGGAGGCATGAGATTTCTCGTGCGGGACCGGATCCTGGGCGTCGGGGACGACTACTGGATCGAGGACGAGCGGGGGAGCAAGGTCTTCCTCGTCGACGGCAAGGCCATGCGGCTGCGGGACACCTTCGAGCTGAAGGACACCGAGGGGCGGGTGCTCATCGACATCCGCCGCAAGATGTTCGCCCTGCGGGACACGATGGTGATCGAGCGCGGTGACGAACCGCTCGCGACCGTCCGGCGCAAACGGCTGTCGCTGCTGCGCAACCACTACCGGGTGGTTCTGGCGGACGGCAGCACCGAACTCGACGTCAGCGGCCGTGTCCTCGACCGGGAGTTCGCCGTCGAGTACGACGGCGAACTGCTCGCCGTGATCTCACGCCGGTGGCTCACCCTCCGCGACACCTACGGCGTCGACGTCGTACGGGAGGACGCCGACCCGGCGCTGCTGATCGCGGTGGCGGTGTGTGTGATCCACCTGGCGGAGAAGGAACGGGAGGACTAGCGACGCCGCGCGGTCAGCGGCGGGGGCGGTCCAGGCCCAGGACGCGGTCCTTGAGGGCCGGGAAGCGTTCGCGGGTGCCCGCCACCGTCGCCGGATCGAAGTCGACCGTCAGGACCTCCTCACCGGGGCCCGCCTCCGCGAGGACCTCGCCCCACGGATCGACCACGACCGAGTGCCCCGCCTGCTGCATCCCGGCGTGCGTCCCGGCCGTTCCGCACGCGAGGACGTACGCCTGGTTCTCCACCGCCCGCGCCCTGGCCAGGAGCGTCCAGTGCGACCGGCGGCGCTCGGGCCAGCCCGCCGGGACGACGAGGGTCTCGGCGCCGGCGTCGACCAGACCCCGGAAGAGTTCGGGGAAACGGAGGTCGTAGCAGGTCGCCACGCCGAGCACGGTGTCCGGCAGCCGGACCGTCACGAGTGCGTCGCCCGCCCCCATCAGGACGGCCTCGCCCTGGTCGAAGCCGAAGCGGTGGATCTTGCGGTAGGTGGCGGCCAGGTCGCCGGAGGGGGAGAAGACGAGCGAGGTGTTGTAGAGGGGGCCGTCCGGCGCGCGCTCGGGGATCGAGCCCGCGTGCAGCCACACGCCGGCGTCGCTCGCGGCCTTGGCCATCGCTTCGAAGGTCGGCCCCCGGAGCGGTTCCGCCTCGCCGTCGAACGCCTCGTACGCGAAGGCGCCCGTGGTCCACAGCTCCGGGAGCACCACGAGATCGGCCGCGGCCTGATCCCGTACCATCCCGGCGACGCGACGCCGACGCGATTCGACCGATTCGCCCTCGTTCACGTCAACTTGGAGCAACGAAGCGCGCACACTACCACCGTCCTGGCATTCGACCCGCGCACACGGGCCTACGATCGTCACACGAAAGCACTGCCGGGGTGCCTCTCCGCAGCGTAACTTGGGGGCCCCCCGGGTTCGAGCGAAGCCGAGAACCTGGGGGAGTTCCGAGACACCCGCCGAGTGCAGCCACCGCCCACTGGCACAGCCGCCACAACCTGCCCGTGTACCGACCGCCGAGGGGTCCCGTTCCGTGAGTCTGCATCCCACCCTCCAGCCCTACGCCGACGCCTGGTCCCACTCCATCGAGGCGATATCCGAGCTGGTGCAGCCGCTCCCGGAGGCCGACTGGAACCGGCGGACGCCGTGCCCGGGCTGGTCGGTCCGCGATGTCGTCTCGCACGTCATCGGCCTCGACTCCGAGATGTACGGGGACCCCCGCCCCATCCACACCCTGCCGCGCGACCTGTTCCACGTCACCAACGACCACCAGCGGTACATGGAGATGCAGGTCGACGTGCGCCGCCACCACACGGCGCCGGAGATGACCTCCGAGCTGGAGCTCATGATCATCCGCCGCAACCGGCAGCTGCGCAACGAGAGCCGTGAGCCGGGCACCAAGGTGCGCGGCCCGCTGGGCACGGAGCTGACGCTGGAGGAGTCCATGCGCCGGCACGCCTTCGACGTGTGGGCGCACGAGCAGGACCTGCGCACGGCCCTCGGCCGGCCCGGCAACCTCGACTCGCCCGGCGCGCACGTCGCCCGTGACGTGCTGCTCGCCGAACTGCCGCGCGTGGTAGCCGAGAAGGCGCAGGCACCACGCAGCTCGGCCGTGGTCGTCGACGTGAACGGTCCGCTGGAGTTCCTGCGCACGATCCGCGTCGACATCCAGGGCCGCGGCACCCTCGAGACGGCGCCCGCCCTCGGCCCCGCGGCCACCCTCACCCTCGACTGGGAGACCTATGTGCGCCTGGCCTGCGGCCGGGTGACGGCGGACGGGGCGGCGGACCGGGTGAAGACGGAGGGCGACCTGGACCTGGCGGCGGCGATCCTGCGGCACTTCGCGGTCACCCCGTAGGCGCCGGGGCCGTGGCGCCCCGGGGTGCTCGGCGCTTCCGCCCGGGGCCGGCGCCTGGGCCGGGGAACGGTCCGGTGGGGGCGCCGGCCCGCTCGGCCCGGGGCGCCTACACCGGCACGTGGACGGAGGAGACCCGGCTGGCGACCAGCCGCTCCGACTCCCTGCGCGCCGCCCGCCGCCGCAGCCGCAGGATCTGCGAGACCCCCAGCGCCTGCAGCACGAACACCGACGAGAAGGCGACGACGTAGTCGTCCCCGGTCGCGTCCAGCAGCACCCCGACGGCGAACAGCGTGGTCATGGAGGCGACGAAGCCCCCCATGTTGGTGATCCCGGACGCCGTCCCCTGCCGCTCCGGCGGGTTCGCCGGGCGGGCGAAGTCGAACCCGAGCATCGAGGCCGGCCCGCAGGCCCCCAGCACCGTGCACAGCACGACCAGCAGCCACATCGGCGCCGTGTCCCCCGGATGGGCGAGGGTCGCGGCCCACAGCAGCGCGGTCGCGCCGATCGTCCCCAGCGCCAGCGGCAGCCGCGCACCGTGGTGCCGGGCGACGACCTGGCCGAAGACGAGCCCGACGACCATGTTGGACAGCACCACGAGCGTCAGCAGCTCACCGGCCACACCCCGGGACAGCCCCTGCGCCTCCACCAGGAACGGCATGCCCCACAGCAGCAGGAACACCATCGCCGGGAACTGGGTCGTGAAGTGCACCCACATCCCGAGCCGGGTTCCCGGCTCCCGCCAGGACGCGGTGATCTGACGGCGCACGTAGGCGGCGCCCCGGTGCGGCACGGGCTCCGGTTCGTGGCCCTCGGGGTGGTCCTTGAGGAACAGCACCAGCAGCACGAACACCACCACCCCCGCGAGCGCGCTGCCCGCGAACGCCGCCGTCCAGCCGATGTCGTGCAGCAGCCGGGAGAGGACGAGCGTGGAGACCAGGTTGCCCGCCATGCCGGCCAGTCCGGCCATCTGTCCGATCACCGGCCCGCGCCGGGCCGGGAACCACCGGGCGCCCAGCCGCAGCACGCTGATGAACGTCATCGCGTCGCCGCAGCCGAGCAGCGCGCGCGAGGCGAGCGCCATGCCGTACGACGGTGAGAGGGCGAAGCCGAGCTGCCCGGCCGTGAACAGCACGACGCCGATGCCCAGCACCTTCTTCGTGCCGAGCCGGTCCACCAGCAGCCCGACGGGTATCTGCATGCCCGCGTAGACCAGTAGTTGGAGGATGGAAAAGGTGGAGAGGGCGGAGGCGTTGACACCGAACCGGTCGGCGGCGTCGAGTCCGGCCACCCCCAGGGACGTGCGGAAGATGACGGCGACGAAGTAGACGCAGACGCCGATCCCCCAGACGGCGAGGGCACGCCGGCCGCCTGGGGGCGCCCCCTGCGGGGGAGGGTCGCCGGGCAGGCGGGCGGCGGCACCCGAGCGCGGGGCGCTCATCGCACCTCTCCCCTGGCCAGGTGGGAGAACCAGCCGACGTGCCGGTGGACCACGCCCACGGCCGCCTCCGCGTCGCCCGAGCGCAGCGCCTGAAGGATCTCCTCGTGTTCGGCGAGGGTCTTGGCGATGCGGTCGGGGTGGGAGTGCATCACGGCCACGCCCATGCGCAGCTGGCGGTCGCGGAGCTGGTCGTAGAGACGGGAGAGGATCTCGTTGCCGCCGCTGCGGACGATCTCCGCGTGGAAGCACCGGTCGGTCACGGAGGCGGCGGCGAAGTCACCCGCGGCGGCCTGCTCCTTCTGCCGGGCCAGCAGCTGCTCCAGACGCTCGATGAGAGCGGGCGGGGCGGGCACGGCCTTCCTGGCGGCGTGCTCCTCGACGAGCAGCCGGGTCTCCACCACGTCGGCGATCTCCTGGGCGGAGACCGGCAGCACCAGGGCGCCCTTCTTCGGGTAGAGCTTGATCAGCCCTTCGGCCTCCAGCCGCAGCAGCGCCTCGCGCACCGGGGTGCGCGAGACCCCCACGGCCTCGGCCAGCTCGCCCTCGGTGAGCAGCGTGCCGCCCTCGTAACGGCGCTCCAGGACGCCCTGTTTGACGTGGCTGTACACGCGTTCGGCGGCGGGGGGTTGCTTCACGGGGGCCAGGCTGGTCATGCCGACAGGATAGATACAACACGTGCGCGTGGAAGCATACGTCCACGATGCGGACCGTACCCCGCCCCCGAAAGTCGGGCCCGCCGAGAGCACAACCATCCGCCCCCGGAAGGAGTCGGACATGTGCGGACCCACTGTCGGCCGCACCCACAACTTCGCCGCACCACTGGGGCATTCAACTCAATCGGGGTACCTCACTTGAAGATCGCCATCCAGGCCGTCCGCCTCCGCAGAGCCGTCGGCGTCGCCGTGACCACCGGCGCCCTGGTCTCGGCAGGCGCCCTCTCCGCGGCGCCGGCGCAGGCCGCGCCCGTGCAGGCCGCTCCCGTGCCCACGATCGTCGCCAAGGGCGGCTTCGTGATGAACAACGCGAACGGCAAGTCGCTGTACGCGAAGGGCGCGGACACACGCCGTTCGACCGGTTCGACGACGAAGATCATGACCGCGAAGGTCGTGCTCGCGCAGAAGAACCTGAACCTCGACGCCAAGGTCACCATCCAGAAGGCGTACAGCGACTACATCGTGTCGAAGAACGCCTCGTCCGCGCGGCTGATCGTCGGCGACAAGGTCACCGTGCGCCAGCTGCTGTACGGGCTGATGCTGCCGTCCGGCTGCGACGCGGCGTACGCGCTGGCCGACAAGTTCGGTACCGGCTCGACGCGTTCCGCCCGCGTGAAGTCGTTCATCGGCAAGATGAACGCGGACGCGAAGAAGCTGGGCCTGAAGAACACCCACTTCGACTCGTTCGACGGCATCGGCAACGGCAAGAACTACTCCACGCCGCGTGATCTGACGAAGATCGCGAGCAGCGCGATGAAGAACTCGACGTTCCGTTCGATCGTGAAGACGAAGAAGTACACGGCGAAGACGAGGACGAAGTCGGGCGGCACCCGCACGATGGCGCCGTGGACCAACACGAACACGCTGCTCAGCAGCTACTCGGGCACGATCGGCGTGAAGACCGGCTCCGGCTCGACCTCCAAGTACTGCCTGGTCTTCGCCGCGACCCGGGGTGGCAAGACGGTCATCGGCACGGTCCTCGCCTCCTCCTCCGCCGCCCAGCGCGAGAAGGACGCCAAGAAGCTCCTGGGCTACGGCTTCGGCAAGATCTGACGTACGCGGACACGCGAGGGCCCGCCGGCACAGGCGGGCCCTTTCGCATGTCTCACACAGCTGTCGGCCCTACACCTCTCCGTCGACCTGTGCAGCGGTTTCTACCGACTTCGCTCGCACTCGTGAACATCACCGAACGGGCTGGCATATGCGTCCCGCCCCGCTCTACGTTCCGCAGCGGAGGTGGTTCACATGAACGAACCCAGCAAGCGGCAGCACTCTGCCGAGCAGCACGAGGCGATCGATGTCAGCGACTTCGTCTACGCGGCGACCGGAGCCCGGGTACGCAGGCTGACGATGCCGGACGGGACCCACTGGTTCCCGGCGGTGGACGTCTGCAAGGAACTCGGCCACACCAACTCCCGGAAGGCTCTCGCCGACCACGTTCCCGACGAACACCGAGAAATGCTCGAGACCGTAACTGGAGGTTACGGTCTCAGCGTTCCCGCAGGTAGGGGGTGGCGCCGAGACTTGCACGTCATCTCCCTCCAAGGTCTCATCCTCCTCGTCAACGCCTGCACCAAACCGGCTTGCGCCCCCTTCAAGCAATGGGTCGCCGAAGTCATCGAGACGGTGCAGCGCGAGGGTTCCTACTCCCTCGACGAGGCCGAGGTGCAGCCCGCTGGAGCAGGCACCCCCATCGCCTACGCCATGCCGGAGCAGGTCGCCGAGGCCATCGTCCGGCTGGAGGCCCACAACCTTCAGGTTGACGCCGAGCTCGCCCACGGCCAGCGCGCATCGATCACTTTGCAGAAGGAGACGCTGTCCGCGCAGCAGGAGACGTTGTCCCTTCAGAGGGAGATGCTGGCGACGCAGCAGGCCACCCTCGCCGTGCAACAGGCCATGGTGCGGGCTCTGGAAAGGATCGCCGACCGGTTCGACACCCTCGCCCTGGAACGTCGCCCGGCCGGAGGGCACCTCACCACGCTGCCCACCACCGAGTCGGTGCTGGCCGACTGGCGGGAGCGGCTGTCCGTGACCGAGGACGTGTGGGCGGTGGCCGTGGTGATCGCCCCGGTGCTCGTCGAACGGGGTGAACTGCGGGAGCCGCTGGAGTCGATCGCCGCCCGTACGGGGCTGTCCGTGCGCCGTGTCAACGAGTGTCTCCGCATGCTGCGCAAGCACGCCTGCATCCGCTCCCGGGGCGGGGCCGCGGACGGGGCCCCGGTGTACGTGCTGCACCGGACCTGAGCGGACCGGCACGGCAGGAGGGGCGTCGCAACTCCAACTTGCGGCGCCCCTCCCGTGCTGAATCTACCGGTATGTGGCCGTCACGCCCAAGTGATCAGCCGCTTCGGGTTCTCCAGGATCGCGGCCACGTCGGCCAGGACCTTGGATCCCAGTTCGCCGTCGACCAGACGGTGGTCGAAGGAGAGCGCCAGGGTGGTCACCTGACGGGGCTTCACCTTGCCCTTGTGGACCCACGGCTGGAGCTTGATCGCGCCGACCGCGAGGATCGCGGACTCGCCCTGGTTGAGGATCGGCGTGCCCGTGTCGACGCCGAAGACGCCGACGTTGGTGATCGTGACCGTGCCCGCCTGCATCGCGGACGGCGAGGTCTTGCCCTCCCTGGCCGTGGACACCAGTTCACCCAGGGATTCGGCCAGTTGGGGCAGGGTCTTGGCGTGGGCGTCCTTGATGTTCGGGACGATCAGACCGCGCGGGGTGGCCGCCGCGATGCCCAGGTTGACGTAGTGCTTGACCACGATCTCCTGGGCCGCCTCGTCCCAGGAGGCGTTGACGTCCGGGTTCCGCCTGATGGCGACCAGCAGGGCCTTGGCGATCAGCAGGAGGGGGTTCACCCGCAGACCGGCGAACTCCTTGTCCTGCTTGAGCTCCTCGACCAGCTTCATGGTGCGGGTGACGTCGACCGTCACGAACTCCGTGACGTGCGGCGCCGTGAACGCCGAACCGACCATGGCCGCCGCCGTCGCCTTGCGCACCCCCTTGACGGGGATGCGGGTCTCCCGGGCGGTGTCGTACGACACCGGGGCGGCCGGGGCGGCCGGGGCGGGTGCGGGCTCGGCCGCCGGGGCGGCCGGTTCCCGCGTCGCGGACGCCACCGCCGCGTGGACGTCCTCGCGGGTGATGATGCCGTCCGGGCCGGTCGGAGTGACCGTGGCCAGGTCGACGCCCAGGTCCTTCGCCAGCTTGCGCACCGGCGGCTTCGCCAGCGGGCGGTCCTGGAGGGCGACGGCGGCGGCGCTGTGGCCGTTCAGTTCCGTCTGGACCACCACCGCCGCCTGCTGGGCGGCGGCGTCGTCCGGCGTCTGCTTGCGCGGGCGCCGACGGGTGGAGGACGTCGCCACGCCGTAGCCGACCAGGACGGGCTGGCGGGCGGCCGGCTTCTCGTCGGGTTCGCCGGCGGGCGCGGCGGGGGCGGCGGACGCGGCAGGGGCGGCGGGCGCCTCCTCCGCCGGGGCCGCGCCGCCCGCGACGTCCACCGCGATGATGGACGTGCCCACGTCCACCGTGGTGCCCTCGGGGAAGTGCAGTGCGCGGACCACACCGTCGTAGGGGATGGGCAGTTCGACGGCCGCCTTCGCCGTCTCGACCTCGCAGACCACCTGGCCGTCGGTGACCGTGTCACCCGGCTGGACGTACCACTTGAGGATCTCGGCCTCGGTGAGGCCCTCGCCCACGTCCGGCATCTTGAACTCGCGTACGGACGCGTTCGTCATCGTCGTCACGACCCTCTCCTCAGTACGCCAGCGAGCGGTCGACGGCGTCGAGCACCCGGTCCAGGTCCGGGAGGTAGGACTCCTCCAGGCGGGCCGGCGGGTACGGGGCGTGGTAGCCGCCCACCCGCAGGACCGGGGCTTCCAGGTGGTAGAAGCAGCGCTCCGTGATCCGCGCCGCGATCTCCGCACCCGAACCGAAGAACACCGGCGCCTCGTGCACCACGACCAGGCGGCGCGTCTTCTGCACCGACGCCTGGATCGAGTCGAAGTCCAGCGGGGAGACCGAGCGCAGGTCCAGCACCTCCAGGGAGCGGCCCTCCTCGGCGGCCGCGTCGGCGACCTCCTGGCACAGCTTCACCATCGGGCCGTACGCGACCAGGGTGAGGTCCGTGCCCTCGCGGACGGTCCTCGCCTTGTGCAGCGGGCCCGGGATCGCCTCGGTGTCGACCTCGCCCTTGTCCCAGTAGCGCCGCTTCGGCTCGAAGAAGATCACCGGGTCGTCGCTGTGGATGGCCTGCTGCATCATCCAGTACGCGTCCGACGCGTTCGACGGCGACACGATCTTCAGGCCGGCGACGTGCGCGAACAGCGACTCCGGGGACTCGGAGTGGTGCTCCACCGCGCCGATGCCGCCGCCGTAGGGGATGCGCACGACGACCGGCATCTTGACCTTGCCCAGCGCGCGGGCGTGCATCTTCGCGAGCTGGGTGACGATCTGGTCGTACGCCGGGAAGACGAAACCGTCGAACTGGATCTCCACCACCGGGCGGTAACCGCGCAGCGCCAGGCCGATCGCCGTACCGACGATGCCCGACTCGGCGAGCGGGGTGTCGATGACGCGGCTCTCGCCGAAGTCCTTCTGCAGGCCGTCCGTCACCCGGAACACGCCGCCGAGCTTGCCGACGTCCTCGCCCATGACGAGGACCTTCGGGTCCGTCTCCAGGGCGTGCCGCAGCGACTCGTTGACCGCCTTGGCCAGGGCCATGTTCTTGGATGTCACGGTCTCCGCCATGTCACTTACCCCCGTCTTCGTCCGCGAACGACGCCTGGTAGGCGGCGAACTGTGCCCGCTCCTCGTCCACCAGCGCGTGCCCGTCCGCGTACACGTTCTCGAAGATGGCGAAGTGGTCCGGGTCCGGCATGGCACGAACCGCTTCGCGCACCCGCCTGCCCAACGCCTCGCTCTCGGTCTCCAGTTCCGCGAAGAACCCCTCGTCCACCCGGTGTGAGGACTCCAGGTGGCGGCGCAGGCGCAGGATCGGGTCCTTCGCCTCCCAGGCCAGACGCTCCTCGTCGCCCCGGTAGCGGCTGGGGTCGTCGGAGGTCGTGTGCGCGCCCATGCGGTACGTGAACGCCTCGACCAGCGTCGGCCCCTCACCGGCGCGGGCCCGCTCCAGCGCCCACTTGGTGACGGCCAGGTTCGCCAGCACGTCGTTGCCGTCCACCCGGACGCCCGGGAAGCCGAAGCCCTGCGCGCGCTGGTACAGCGGCACCCGGGACTGCTTCTCGGTCGGCTCGGAGATCGCCCACTGGTTGTTCTGGCAGAAGAACACCACGGGTGCGTTGTAGACCGCGGAGAAGGTGAAGGCCTCGGCCACGTCGCCCTGGCTGGAGGCGCCGTCGCCGAAGTACGCGATGACGGCGCTGTCCGCGCCGTCCTTGGTGATGCCCATCGCGTAACCCGTGGCGTGCAGCGTCTGGGAGCCGATGACGATCGTGTACAGGTGGAAGTTGTTGCCGCCCGGGTCCCAGCCGCCGTTGTTCACCCCGCGGAACATGCCGAGCAGGTTGGTCGGGTCCACCCCGCGGCACCACGCGACGCCGTGCTCACGGTAGGTGGGGAAGACGTAGTCGTCGTCGCGCAGCGCCCGGCCGGAGCCGATCTGCGCCGCCTCCTGCCCGAGCAGCGACGCCCACAGGCCCAGCTCGCCCTGGCGCTGCAGGGAGGTGGCCTCGGCGTCGAAGCGGCGGGTGAGCACCATGTCGCGGTACAGACCGCGCAGGTCGTCGACGGTGATGTCGGCGACGTACTTGTCGAACTCGGCGTTCTTGACGCGCTTGCCCTCGGGCGTCAGCAACTGGACGAGGGCGGGCTCGGCGCTCTTCCCGGCGCCGGTGGCCTTCTTGGTGGTACTGGTGGTGCGCTTGGTGCCGGTGGTGCCGGCCTTGCTTCCGGCGCTGCGTCGCGGTGTGCGCGCGGCAGTGCTCTCCACGGTCACGTGTGCTCCTCCGTCGGTCCGGCCCCCGGGGTTGCCGGTAGGCCAGTGCGGCTCACCTGTTACTCGACCACCGGGCACGGGGTGGGTGCCACTCGGCCGGGAACAGGCGTGACAGGTGCCCCGGCGAGCGCCCTGCAACAGGCACGTTACCCAGTGCGCCACATTTCTGTGAAACACCATCTGACCTGCGATTTTGCTTGGATATCCAAGTAAATCCGGAAGGCGGTGAGAGCGCGCTGGTCACAGCCTTGCAGGAGGCCGGAGCAACGGCACGTTATCCCGGCCACCCCGGGCACGGGAAGAGCCGACTTCGCTGACGGCACGGCGTGCCGCGCCGGGAGTCACGCGGTGCCGGAACGTGGGCGAGGCGCCGCCGAGAGGCAAGCGCCGTCAGGAGCCCACGGCGGGTCAGCCCGCTCCGCCAGGCACTCCGCCCACGACCGCTCCGCCGCCGTCGGCTCCGCCGGCTCCCGCGCCCGCGTTCTCGCTGCCGCCGTCCTCCGTGCCGCCGGTCTCCGTACCGCCGGTCTCCGTACCGCCGGGACCGGTGCCACCGTTCTCGGTACCGCCGTCCTCGGTACCGCCCGTCTGGGTCGGCTGTGTGGCCGACGGCGGGTCGGTCGGCTCCTCCGTCTCCGTGTACGACGGCGTGTACGACGGCGTGTACGACGGCGTCCAGTCCCCGTTGCCGCCCGAGCCCGTACCCGGGTCGGTGCCGGGGTCGGTCGTCTCCTCGGTCTCCTCGTCGCTCGGGGACTCGCTGGCCGGGTCGTCCTCGGTGCTCTGCGACACGGACGGCGACTTCTCGGTCGTGCCGCCGCCACCGGACCCGCCGGCGTTGTTGAGCGCCAGCGCGACGCCCGCCGCGACCGCGATCACGGCGAGCACCGCGAGGATCCACAGCTTGCCGCGCCCGCTGCCCCCGTTGCCGTTGCCCTCGAAGCCGCCGTCGTCCCCGCCGTACCCGGCGGGCAGGATCGGCTGCGGGATCGCCGTGGTGCCGGCGTCCTGGTGCGGCAGCACGGCCGTGCCCGCGAGCCCGGCCGCAGGGGTGCGCGGGCCTTCGTGCAGGTTCACCGGGCCGGTGTTCCAGGTGCCCGTGTGACCGCCCTGGTCGTAGAGCATCTGGAGCCCGTACTGGACCAGGCCGCGCATCTCCTCGGCCGTCTGGAAACGGTCGTCGGGATCCTTGGCGAGGGAGCGCATGACCAGCCCGTCCAGCTCCGGCGGGCAGGCGTCCGAGGCTTCCGAGGGGGGCGTGGGGATGTCCTGGACGTGCTGGTAGACCACCGACAGCGGCGTCTCCCCGGTGAACGGGGGACGCAGCGCCAGCAGTTCGTACATCAGGCAGCCGGTGGCGTACAGGTCGGAGCGGTGGTCGACGGCCTTGCCGAGCGCCTGCTCCGGGGAGAGGTACTGCGGGGTGCCCATGACCATGCCGGTCTGCGTCATGGTCGTCGACGCGCCGTGCAGCGCGCGGGCGATGCCGAAGTCCATCACCTTCACGGCGCCGTTGTGGGTGATGATGACGTTGGCCGGCTTGATGTCGCGGTGCACGATGCCGTGCTGGTGCGAGTAGGCGAGCGCCTCCAGGACACCGGAGACGATGATCAGCGCCTGCTCGGGGCCGGGGGCCTCCGCGTTCATCAGCAGGTCGCGGATGGTGCGGCCCTCGACGATCTCCATCACGATGTACGGGACCGCCTGGCCGCCGATGACGTCCTCGCCGGAGTCGTACACGGCGACGATCGCGTGGTGGTTGAGACCGGCCACCGACTGCGCCTCGCGCGTGAAGCGGACCTTGGCAATGGGGTCCTCGGCCAGGTCGGAGCGCAGCAGCTTGACGGCGACCGTGCGGCCGAGACGTACGTCCTCGGCGGCGAACACCTCGGCCATACCGCCCCGGCCGAGCCTGTGGGTCAGCCGGTACCGGCCGTCGCCCACGAGCCCGCCGTTGCCCCAGTTGTCCGGCGCGTCCGACATGCCGCCGCCAGTCGCCTCGGGGTCGGACGGGCCCTGAGCGCGCTGCTGCTGTGCCATCAGTCCTCGCCGTCGTTTCTGCCCGCGGTGCGCGCGGTGTTGTTTCACGGTCTCCGTCGGCCCACGCTACAGCCTTCGCACGAGGCTCCGGTGCGAGACGGGCTGCCGGGGCCGGCACGAGACGGACCGGCCATGAAACCCGCACTCCGTACTGTCGTGCAAATTGCGTGTACCGGTGGTACGGCCCCTGTAACGCTTCCGCGACGCTTCTTTCGCGTACGGTCACGGATCGGGCACCACGCTTGACGTGTCAGTGGCCTGGGGCAGACTTGGCCGGGAATAGCACTTTCGATCTACGACGAGAACAGTCACCGACGGCGGCGCCGGAGAGGCTACGGGGGACTCGGAACATGAGCCAGGACGGCGCACAGGGCCAGTACGCGGGGCGGGCGCTCGCCGGCGGCCGTTACCAACTGCGGGACCTGCTCGGCCAGGGCGGCATGGCGTCGGTGCACCTCGCCTACGACAGCGTGCTCGACCGCCAGGTCGCGATCAAGACGTTGCACACGGAACTCGGCCGGGAGCAGGCGTTCCGTGAGCGCTTCCGCCGCGAGGCCCAGTCCGTGGCGAAGCTCACGCACACCAACATCGTCTCGGTCTTCGACACCGGCGAGGACGACGTGGACGGCATGACGACGCCGTTCATCGTCATGGAGTACGTCGAGGGCCGCCCGCTGGGCTCCGTGCTCGACGAGGACGTCCGGCAGCAGGGCGCGATGCCCGCCGACAAGGCGCTGAAGATCACCGCGGACGTGCTCGCGGCGCTGGAGATCAGCCACGAGATGGGGCTGGTCCACCGGGACATCAAGCCGGGCAACGTGATGATGACCAAGCGCGGCGTGGTCAAGGTGATGGACTTCGGCATCGCCCGCGCCATGCAGTCGGGTGTCACGTCGATGACGCAGACCGGCATGGTCGTCGGCACCCCGCAGTACCTCTCCCCGGAGCAGGCGCTCGGGCGGGGCGTCGACGCGCGCTCGGACCTGTACTCGGTCGGCATCATGCTGTTCCAGCTCGTCACCGGGCGGCTGCCGTTCGAGGCGGACTCGCCGCTGGCCATCGCGTACGCGCACGTACAGGAGGAACCACCGACCGCGTCCTCGATCAACCGCTCGCTGCCGCCGGCCGTGGACGCGCTGATCGCCCGCGCGCTGAAGAAGAACCCCAACGAGCGTTTCCCCAGCGCGGAGGCGATGCGCGGGGAGTGCCTGCGGGTGGCGCAGTCCGTCCATGCGGCCCCGCCGAGCATCGTGCCGGGCGCGCAGGCGCAGAGCGGCTCGGGCGTCGGCTCCGCGGTGTTCCCGCCGGTCGACCAGGCGACCGGGGCCCCCGCGGGCAACGTGCAGACGCCCTACCGGCCGGCCCCGCAGCCGAACCCTTACGGCACGCCGGCCCCGACCGCGCCGTCCCCGGCGTACGGCTATCCGCAGCACGGCGGCTACCAGACGCCCAACCCGGCGGCGTACTCGCCGCAGCAGGGCGCGTCGACCCCGCCGCCGTACAACATCACCCCGCAGTCCTCGGGCTCCGGCGGCGGTGGCGGCCGGAACAAGCCGGTGATCATCGGCTCGATCGCCGTCTCCGTGCTGGCCGTCGGCGGTCTGGTCACGGCTCTGCTGATGAACGGCGGCGACAAGGACCCGGAGGGCGGCGGGGGCAGCAGCGCCTCGGCGTCGGCGTCGGCGACCAAGGCGGAGGGCTACCGCGGGCCCGACACCTCGAAGAAGATCGACACGGAGGAGTGCGAGGAGCCGCAGGAGTCGTACAACGACCCCGACAAGATCCGGCTGCCCAACTTCAAGTTCAAGTACATCGGCTCGGTGCGGGAGTGCCTGCAGGCCGCCGGCTGGGGCGACTTCAAGATCCTCGAGGTGGACGAGAACACCTACGGCGAGGGTTCGGTCCGCGAGCAGTTCCCGCCGGCCGGTACGGACGTCGACCCCGAGGACATGCCGGAGATCACCCTCAAGGTCTCGACGGGCAACCCGCCCTCCTGACCCTTCGCAACCCTCCGGAACGCGGAACACACACGGCGAAGGGGCCCGGCATCGGAGGATGCCGGGCCCCTTCGGGTCGTGCGGGCAGGGTCGTCGGGGACGCTTACAGGTACGGGCCGCCCGAGCGGCCGCCCAGGTGCGGCTGCTCCTCCGGGCCGTCGCCGACGCCGGGCGGGAGCGCGCGGCGCATCTGCTCCAGCTGGGCGCGCGCCGCCATCTGCTGGGCGAAGAGCGTGGTCTGGATGCCGTGGAAGAGGCCCTCCAGCCAGCCCACCAGCTGGGCCTGGGCGATCCGCAGTTCGGCGTCGGTGGGCGTCGCGTCGTCCGTGAAGGGCAGCGAGATCCGCTCCAGCTCCTCGACCAGCTCCGGAGCCAGACCGTCCTCCAGTTCCTTCACCGAGCTCGAGTGGATCTCCTTGAGCCGGGCCCGGCTGGCCTCGTCCAGGGGAGCCGCTCGCACCTCCTCCAGCAGCTGCTTGATCATGCTGCCGATCCGCATGACCTTCGCCGGCTGTTCCACCTGTTCCGTCACCGGGGTCTCGCGGGAGTCCTCGTCTCCGCTGCCGCCGCTGAGCGCCATGCCGTCCTGGCCGACGACCAGGATCTGCGGATTCTCCGGCGACCGTTCGTTCCTCGGCATCTCCATGCCGTCATTGTCGCGCACCCGGGTGACCAGCCCCGGCGGCGCCCCCGGAAGCAGCGGTGGACCCCCGGGTCCCCCCGACGGACGCATGCGAAATGCCGGGATCATGGCGTGATGCGAAGCTGATGGGCGTCCATCCGGCCCATCTTGCCGACGGTGTGACCGAGCACCGGCCGGCGCGGGAGGTCACGGTCGTGACTCCATGGCTGCGTGCAGTGGCGGCGACGGTCGTTCTGGGAGCGGGGGCTGCGCTGGTGCCGTACGGCACCTCCGCGGGGCCCGCCCACGCCGCGCCGGCGGCGTCCCCGGCGTACCGGGCCGCGGGGGTCGACGCGGGGCCGGTGTCCCGTTCCCCCTCGTCCGCTCCCCGGCCCTCCGTCCCGTCCGCGTCGTCCTCGTCGTCCGCGTCGCCGCCGTCCGGGCGGCCGGACGAGGGCCGGGAACGGCCCGGACGGCACGAACCCGCCGAGGACCCCAGGGACGGAGAGTCCAGGGACGGGGAGTTCAGGGACGGGGAGTCCGGGGAGCGGGAGAGGCGCGGGGCGGACGACGGGGACGGCCGTGACGGCACGGGCCGGCATGACGTCGGCCCGGGCTCCCGTCCGGAGGGCAGGGAGGCGGGGCCCCGGACGGCCGACCCCGGTGACGGCCCGCGCCAGGCACCCACGTCCCCGGCAGCGGTCCCGGTGCCCTCCACTCCGTCGCCAACGGCACCGGACGCGGCCGCGAGCACCGAGCCCGTCCTGCGCATCCTGCCGCTCGGCAGCGGACTGGTCCTCATCGGCCTCGGCCTGGGACTCGCCTTCGTCGCCCTGCGCATGCGCCAGACCTGAGCGCCGCCCGTACGGCCCCGTGCCGTCCCGTCCGCGGACGGGAACCGGCCCCCGACGCAACGGGGTCGATGTGCCGCACCGGACAGGAACCGGCCTCGGACGGGACGCGGTCGGCGAGCGGCGCCGGACGGGGGCCCGGACCAGCCCCGACGACCGGGGGCCGGTCCGGTCGCCACGGGGTCAGTCCGTCGTGACCAGCAGGACCTTGCCGATGTGGCCGCTGTCCTCCACGACGCGGTGGGCGGCGGCCGCCTCCGGCATCGGGATCTCGCGGTCGACGACGGGACGGATGCGGCCCGAGGCGACGAGCGGCCAGACGTGTTCCCGTACGGCCGCCACGATCGCCGCCTTCTCCGCGGCCGGCCGGGCCCGCAGCGAGGTCGCGCTGATCGCGGCGCGCTTGGTGAGGAGGGCGCCGATGTTCAGCTCCCCCTTGGCCCCGCCCTGCATGCCGATGATCGCGAGCCGGCCGTTGACCGCGAGGGCCTGGACGTTGCGGTCCAGGTACTTGGCGCCCATGTTGTCGAGGATGACGTCCGCGCCCGCTCCGTCGGTGGCCTGCCTCAGCTCGGCGACGAAGTCCTGCTCCCGGTAGTTGATCAGGATGTCGGCGCCGAGTTCCGCACAGCGCTCCAGCTTCTGCGCGGTACCGGCCGTGACCGCGACCTTCGCCCCGACGGCCTTGGCCAGCTGGATCGCCATCGTGCCGATGCCGCTGGAGCCGCCGTGCACCAGGAAGGTCTCGCCGGGGCGCAGGTGCGCGACCATGAAGACGTTGGACCAGACCGTGCAGACGACCTCCGGGAGTGCCGCCGCCTGATCGACGGTGACCCCCTCGGGCACGGGCAGCAGCTGCCCGGCCGGCACGGCGACCTTCTCGGCGTAGCCGCCGCCCGCGAGCAGCGCGCAGACCTCGTCACCGACGGCCCAGCCGCTCACCCCGGGGCCGAGCGCGGCGATCCGTCCGGAACATTCCAGACCGGGGTAGGGGGACGCGCCGGGAGGGGGGTTGTAGAAGCCCTGCCGCTGCAGGATGTCGGCCCGGTTGACGGCCCCGGCCACCACCTCGACCAGGACCTCGCCCTCGCCGGCCACCGGATCGGGAACCTCCTCCCACACCAGCGCCTCGGGCCCACCGGGTTCGGGAATCGTGATCGCATGCATGGGGGGACGGTACCCCCGGGTGCGTCCGCGCCACGGGCGCCGCCCGCGGAACCCGTGTGCGTGACCGATGAGTTTGCGCGACGGTAGGAGTCTCTCCCTGCGTAGCCCGAGCACGCGGAAGGACCCCCAGCATGAGCACGCACACGTCCGGCCCGGCGATCGAGACCGTGGGCCTGGTCAAAACCTTCGGTGAGACGCGGGCCGTCGACGGGGTCGATCTGACCGTGCCGGCCGGCACGGTGTACGGCGTCCTCGGACCGAACGGCGCCGGCAAGACCACCACCGTGAAGATGCTCGCCACCCTGCTGCGCCCCGACGGCGGCGAGGCCCGGGTCTTCGGTCACGACGTCGTCCACGAGGCGGACGAGGTGCGCGGCCGGGTCAGCCTCACCGGGCAGTACGCGTCCGTGGACGAGGACCTCACCGGCATCGAGAACCTGGTGCTGCTGGCCCGGCTGCTCGGCCACCACAAGGCCACCGCCCGCACCCGCGCCGCCCAGCTGCTGGAGGCGTTCGGCCTCACGGAAGCGGCCGGGAAGCAGGTCAAGCACTACTCGGGCGGCATGCGGCGCCGCATCGACATCGCGGCGTCCATCCTCAACACCCCCGACCTGCTGTTCCTCGACGAGCCCACCACCGGACTCGACCCGCGCAGCCGCAACCAGGTGTGGGACATCGTGCGCGCGGTCGTCGCCCAGGGCACGACCGTGCTGCTCACCACGCAGTACCTGGACGAGGCCGACCAGCTGGCGTCCCGGATCGCCGTCATCGACCGGGGCCGGGTGATCGCCGAAGGCACCAAGGGCGAGCTGAAGGCGTCCGTCGGCGCCGGCTCGGTCCACCTGCGGCTGCGGGACGCGGACCGGCGGCCCGAGGCCGAGCGGTTGCTGCGGGAGGTGCTGGCCGCGGAGGTACAGCAGGAACCCGACCCGGTGGCCCTCACCGCCCGCCTCGGCGCGGCGACGAGCGACTCCGCCGCCGAGCAGGCGGCACGGGCGCTCGGCGAGCTGACCCGGGCCGGGATCACCGTCGACAACTTCTCGCTCGGACAACCCAGCCTCGACGAGGTCTTCATGGCACTGACCGGGCACGAAGCCGGTCCTGCCGGCACCGGCACCGACACGAAGGACGAGGTGGCGGCATGAGCACGCTCACCAGCACCGAGAGCAAGAACCTCGCGCCGGTCAGCACCGATTCGCTGGCCGCCCTGCTGGTCACCAGGGACCGCCCGCCGCGCCCCAGCTCGCTGTCCACGTCCCTGACCTTCGGCTGGCGTGCCGTCCTGAAGATCAAGCACGTCCCGGAACAGCTCTTCGACGTCACCGCCTTCCCGATCATGAACCTGCTGATGTTCACGTACCTCTTCGGCGGTGCGCTGGCGGGCTCTCCCAGCGACTACATCCAGTTCGTGCTGCCGGGCATCCTGGTGATGTCGGTCGTGATGATCACGATGTACACCGGGGTCTCGGTGAACATCGACATCGAGAAGGGCGTTTTCGACCGGTTCCGTTCGCTGCCCATCTGGCGGCCGTCGGCCATGGTCGGCTACCTGCTCGGCGACGCGCTGCGCTACACCATCGCCTCCGTCGTGATGCTCGCCATGGGGCTGCTGCTCGGTTACCGGGCGGACGGCGGGTTCGTCGGCGTGGTCGCCGGGATCGCCCTGCTGCTGGTCTTCTCGTTCGCCTTCTCGTGGATCTGGACCATGTTCGGGCTGTTGCTGCGCACCGAGAAGTCGGTGATGAGCGTCAGCATGATGGTGATCTTCCCGCTCACCTTCCTGTCCAACGTCTTCGTCGACCCGCGCACCATGCCGGGCTGGCTCCAGGCGTTCGTCAACAACAGCCCCATCACCCATCTGGCGTCCTCGGTGCGCGGACTGATGGCCGGCGACTGGCCGGCCGACGAGATCGCCTGGACGCTGGGCTGGGCCGGGCTGTTCGTGGCGGTCTTCGGCCCGGTCACGATGCGGCTCTACAACCGCAAGTGACGGGACCGGGGCCCGCCCGACCGGGAGGGCGGACCTCAGGTCCAGGGGAGCGGACGGGTGTCGGGGGTCACCTTGGTGCCCGGCGTGGCCCGCACGATCGTGATCAGCCGGTCGGTCAGTTCCAGAGTCCCGACGTCCGGGTCGTCGTAGCCCAGCACCCGGTGCCCGCGGACGACGCTCACCACGAGGTCGTTCGTCTCCCGGACGGTCTTGCCCACCTCAGCCTTTATGACCGGCCGTTCGACCATGTCGAGACCGGTCCCCTGCTGGATCAGGTCCTCCATGACCATGCCGGCCGAGGGACTGAGCACCGAGAGTCCGAGCAGCCGCCCGGCCGCGCTGGCGCTGGTGATGACCGCGTCGGCACCCGACTGCTTGAGCAGCGGGGCGTTCTCCTCCTCGCGTACCGCGGCGACGATCTTCGCGTTCCGGTTGAGCTGCCGCGCCGTCAGCGTCACCAGGACCGCCGTGTCGTCGCGTTGCGTCGCGATGATGATCTGCCGTGCGCGGTACACCTCGGCCCGCTTCAGCACCTCACTGCGTGTGGCGTCCCCTATGACGCCCGCGAAACCGTCCGCCGTGGCCGCCTCGATCGCCTTCGCACTGGGATCGACCACCACGACCTGCTCCTTGCGGAGCCCCGTCGCGCAGACCGTCTTGATCGCGGACCGTCCCTTGGTCCCGAACCCGACGACAACGGTGTGATCGCGCAAGGTGGACCTCCAGCGGTTCAGTCGCCACTCCTCCCGGGTGCGTTCGGTGAGGGCCTCGAGAGTGGTGCCGACCAGGATGATCAGGAACAGCACGCGCAGCGGCGTGATGACGAAGATGTTGGTGAGCCGGGCGGCGTCGGATACCGGTGTGATGTCGCCGTACCCGGTGGTGGAGAGGGTGACGGTCGCGTAGTAGAACGCGTCGAGAAGGTCGATGGACCCGTCTGCGTTGTCGTTGTAGCCGCTGCGGTCGGCGTACACGATGAACGCCGTCACCACGAGCACCACCAGGGCCATCGACAGCCGTTTGGCGACCTGGCGGATCGGGTGCTCCACCAGCTTCCTCGGGAGTTTCACCCGATGCGTCACCAAATGTTCGTCCGCCTGGCGCGCGATGGCGTCCTGGCCCGGAAGTTTCACGTGAAACACACCCCGATTCCCCCGGACGCCCAGGGCAGGTCGAGCAGTTCCGCCTCCGTCCCGGGACCGGCACTGCCCGGGGGTACGACGGCGAGCGCGTCGGCCGCCGCGACCCCGCGCAGCATGGCGGGACCGTTGTAGAGCAGCGGCACCGCCCGGTCCCCGCGCAGGGCGACGGGGACCAGCCGGGTGTCGTACGGATGCCCCTGCACGCCGTCCCGCAGCGGCAGCGTGTACGGCTCCGGGGCGGGGCGTGCCGCGAGGGTCCGCAGCAGCGGCTCGGCGAGGGTGAGCAGGCCGGAGACGGCGGCCAGCGGGTTGCCGGGCAGACCGACGAGGAACTGGCCGTCCCTGACGCGGGCCAGGAGCATCGGGTGGCCGGGGCGCACCCGCACGCCGTCCACGAGGAGTTCGGCACCGATGCGGCGCAGCGTGGGGTGCACATGGTCGACCGGACCGGCGGCGGTGCCGCCGGTGGTCACCACGACCTCGGCGTCGCAGTGGGTGATCGCGTCGTGCAGCGCCTGCTCATCGTCGCCGACCCGGCGCACGTCGATGACCTCCGCGCCGAGAGCGCGCAGCCAGGGCGGCAGCAGCGGGCCGAGGGCGTCCCGGATGAGTCCGCCGTGCGGCAGTCCCTCACCGAGCAGTTCGTCACCGAGGACGAACACGGCGGCACGGGGTCGGGGGACCGCCATGAGCGTGTCGTATCCGGCGGCGGCGGCCATGCCCAGGACGGGCGGGGTCACCAGCGTGCCCGCGGGCAGCAGTTGGTCGCCGCTGCGGCACTCCTGGCCGCGGGGACGGATGTCCTGGCCGTGGGAGACGGTGTGCGGTGGCCGGTCGGCGACGGTGGCGTGCAGCCGGCCCGTGCCGTCGGTGCGGCCGCGCTCGCTGCGGAGCACGGCGGTGGTGTCCGGAGGGACCCGGGCACCGGTGGCGATCCGGACGGCCTCGCCGTCGGTGAGCGGCACGTGCTCGGCGTGCCCGGCGAGCACACCCTCCTCCCGTACGTCCCAGGGGCCGGGGCCGGAGACCGCCCAGCCGTCCATCGCCGAGGTGTCGAAGGAGGGCAGGTCGGTGAGGGCGGTGAGGGGGGTGGCCAGAGTGAGGCCGAGGGCAGAGGCGAGGGGCACGGCGACCGGGGCCGGCAGACCGGTACGGCCCCGGGAGCCGTGGCGCGGGGCGCGCTCGGCGACGGCCCGGGCGTCGGACCAGGCGGTGGCGCGAGGGTGCGGGTGGTGCGTGCCGCCGCCGTGTTCACCGGCGGGGCGGTCGGAGCGGTGGGAGCGGTCGTTCACGAGGGCGAGCGCCTCCTCGACGTCGAGATCGTCGGCGTCCTCGCCGGCCCGGATGCCGTGGGGGGTCATCCCGCGTCCGGGCGGGCGTCGGGAGCAGCGTCGGGTGTGGTGCCGGCGGACCGCGTGCCGGCGGAGGAGGCGTCGGCGGCAGGGGGGTCGGCCGGGACGGAGGGGGCGTCGGCGGTGGAGGCATCCTCGTCCGCCCAGCGCAGCGCGAGCGCCACGGCCTTGCGGGTCGCCTCGGCGACCGCCTCGCGGTCGCCGCCCGCCCGTGCGGCCGCGTAACCGACGAGGAAGGTGGTCAGGGGTGCGGCGGGCCTGGCCACACCGTGGGCGGCGTCCCGGGCGAGGTCGAGCAGCGCGCCGGTGTCGACGTCCAGGTCGATGCCCAGTTCGTCCTTGACTGCGGAGATCCATTCGTCCAACACGTGTCCATGCTCCCTGATGCGTGCCCTGGCAAGGGCGATGTCGTCCCAGGTGTCGCAGTCGAAGGACGCCACCGGGCCGGAGATACGGGCGAGGTCGAGGGCGCCGGTCAGCCGGCGCAGGGGGAGTCCGGTCAGGGTGCCGTGCCGGCCGGTCAGCGCGGTCAGTTCGCGGCGCAGGGACGCGGTCCGGTAGGCGGCGACGAGCGGCTGGTCGCGGCCGCCGGAGTCGCTCAGCAGCACGCCGTCGGCCGTGCCGCGGCCGAGGGACGTCAACAGCCCCGCGACGGTGCGGTGGTCGAGGAACGGCAGGTCGGCGGAGAGCAGCACGACGAGGTCGGCCGTGGTGTGCCGGAGCCCGGCGTCGAGCGCGGCGAGGGGGCCGCCGCCCGGGGGCTCCTCGCGGGCCCAGGTCACGGGGCGCGCGGTGCGGCGGGGAGCGGCGACCACCACGGTGGTGCGGGCGTCGGCGCAGGCCGCGAGGACCCGGTCGAGCAGCGCCCGCCCGCCGACGCGCACGCCGGGTTTGTCGGCGCCCCCGAGCCTGCGGGCGGCGCCGCCGGCCAGGACGACGGCGTCGTAGACGGCGCCGGTTCCCACGGAGGCGCTGCCCGAGGGTTCACCTGAGGGACCGCGGGGCGGATCACCGGGTGGCTGGTACTCGGTCACCCCCCGAGTATGCGTGCCCCCGCGATCACGGAGAACGCGGGGGCACGTGGACAGGGGCGCGGAGCCGGGAGGGAGGGGAGCGGACTCACAGCGTCCGCAGCAGCACCGCCGGTTGTTCCACACAGTCCGCCACGTAGCGCAGGAAGCCGCCCGCCGTACCGCCGTCGCAGACCCGGTGGTCGAAGGTGAACGAGAGCTGCACGACCTGCCGCACGGCCAGCTCGCCCTCGTGCACCCACGGCTTGGGGACGATGCGGCCGACGCCGAGCATGGCGGCCTCGGGGTGGTTGATGATCGGTGTGGAGCCGTCGACGCCGAACACGCCGTAGTTGTTCAGCGTGAAGGTCCCTCCGGTGAGTTCCGCGGGCGTCAGGGTCCCGGCCCGGGCCGCCTCGGTGAGGCGGGCGAACTCGGCCGTGAGCGACTCGGTGTCGCGTGTGTGCGCGTCACGGACGACGGGGACGACGAGTCCGCGGTCGGTCTGGGCTGCGAAGCCGAGGTGCACACCGGCGTGCCGGACGATCTCCCTGGCTCCGGTGTCCACCGAGGCGTTGAGCTCGGGGAAGCGGGCGAGCGCGGCGGTGCAGATCCGGGCCAGCAGGGCGAGGACGGAGATCTTCGGACCGCCGGAGGCGTTCATCGCGGCGCGCGTGCGCATCAGTTCGGTGGCGTCGGCGTCCACCCAGCAGGTCGCGTCCGGAATCTCGGTGCGGCTGCGGGAGAGCTTGTCCGCGACGGCACCGCGGACGCCCCTGAGGGGGACGCGGTGGGCGGCGGGAGGGGCGGTGGCCGGCGCGCTCGCCGGGGTGGCCCGCGTCCCCGGTGCGCCGGCCGTCGCCTCCGCACGGCCCTGGGTGGCGGCGGCACGCAGCGCGTACTCCACGTCGGCCCGCAGGATCAGCCCGTCGGGCCCGGATCCGGTCATCTCCCGCAGGTCCAGGCCGTTCTGCCGGGCCAGCCTGCGCACCAGGGGGGAGATCACGGGGACGGGACCGCCGGCGACGGCCGCGGGGGCGCCCGGGGCGTCCGCGGACCTGGGGGTCGTGACCGTCCCGTTCACGGCGCGGGCCGCGGGTGCGGACGGCGTCGTCGGCTCGGGGCGGCGCACCCGGCGGCGGCGGGCCGGTGCCTCGGAGGTGCCGTAGCCGACCAGGACGTTGCCGGAGCCCTCGCCGGACGGAACCCGGCCCGCCGGCTCCGCGGAGTGCGCGGCGTCCACGGAGGCCACGGTGTCCGTGCCGCCGCCCGTGCGGCCCTCGGCCGTCTCCCCCACCGCCACGGTCAGCAGCGGAGCGCCGACGGGCAGTTCCGTGCCCTCGGCGCCGAAGCGGGCGGTGACCACCCCGCCGTAGGGGCAGGGCACCTCCACCATCGCCTTGGCCGTCTCGACCTCCACGACCGGCTGGTCCACGGCGACGACGTCGCCGACCTCGACCAGCCAGCGCACGATCTCCGCCTCGGTGAGCCCCTCACCGAGGTCGGGCAGTTTGAACTCCAGCACCTGTGCCATCAGCTCTCGGCCTCCCACTGCAGGCGCCCCACGGCGTCCAGGATGCGGTCCACACCAGGCAGGTGGTGGCGCTCCAGCATCGGCGGCGGATACGGCAGGTCGAACCCGGCCACCCGCAGCACCGGCGCCTCCAGGTGGTGGAAGCAGCGCTCCGAGACCCGGGCCGCGATCTCCCCGCCCGGGCCGCCGAAGCCGCCCGACTCGTGGACGACCACCGCGCGTCCCGTCCGCCGTACCGAGGCGCACACCGTCTCGTCGTCGAACGGCACCAGGGAGCGCAGGTCGACGACTTCGAGGTCCCAGCCCTCGGCCCGGGCCGCCTCGGCCGCCTCCATGCAGACGGGTACGGACGGCCCGTAGGTGATGAGCGTGGCGCTCCGGCCGGAGCGCCGCACCACCGCACGGCCTATCGGGTCGACGGCCGTCGGCTCCTCGGGGTTCCAGGCGTCCTTCGACCAGTAGAGCCGTTTGGGCTCCAGGAAGACGACCGGGTCGTCGGAGGCGATGGACGCCCGCAGCAGGCCGTAGGCGTCCGCGACGGTCGCGGGCGTGACGACATGGAGCCCCGGAGTCGCCATGTAGTACGCCTCGGAGGAGTCGCTGTGGTGCTCGACGCCGCCGATGCCGCCGCCGTAGGGGACGCGGATGGTGATCGGCAGGGGCATCTTGCCCCGCGTGCGGTTGCGCGTCTTCGCCACGTGGGAGAGGAGCTGCTCGAACGCCGGGTAGGCGAACGCGTCGAACTGCATCTCCACCACCGGGCGCAGCCCGTACATGGCCATGCCCACCGCCGTGCCGAGGATGCCCGCCTCGGCCAGCGGTGTGTCCGTGCAGCGGTCCTCGCCGAACTCCTTGGCGAGTCCGTCGGTGATCCGGAAGACACCGCCGAGGGTGCCGACGTCCTCGCCCATGACGTGCACGGACGGGTCGGCGGCCATGGCGTCGCGCATCGCTCGCGTGAGGGCCTGCGCCATGGTGGCCGGTTTGACGGCGACGGTGGTCATCACGGTGTCCCTTCCGGTGCGGCCTCGGCCGCCAGCTCGGCCCGCAGCTGCTCCCGCTGCTCCAGCAGCTGGGGGGTGGGCTCGGCGTAGACGTGCGCGAAGAGGTCCATGGGGTCGAGCTCCGCGTCCTGGTTCATGCGGGCCCGCAGGTCGGCGGCCATGGTCTCGGCGTCCTGGCGGGCGCTCTCGGCGCCCGCCTCGTCGAGCAGTCCGCGCCCGGTCAGCTCCCGCTCCAGAAGGGCGATCGGGTCGTGCTGCTTCCAGGTCTCCACCTCGGCGTCGCCCCGGTAGCGGGTCGCGTCGTCGGCGTTGGTGTGGGCCTCCACGCGGTACGTGATCGCCTCGACCAGGGTCGGGCCGCCCCCCGCGCGGGCGCGGCGCACGGCGTCGGCCAGGACCTCGTGGACGGCGGCGGCGTCGTTGCCGTCGACCAGGCGGCCGGGCATGCCGTAGCCGACGGCCTTGTGGGCCAGCGACGGAGCCGCGGTCTGCTTGGCGAGCGGTACCGAGATGGCGAAGCCGTTGTTCTGCACGAGGAAGACCACCGGCGCCTGCCAGACGGCGGCGAAGTTCAGCGCCTCGTGGAAGTCGCCCTCGCTGGTGCCGCCGTCGCCGACCATGGCGAGCGCGACCACGTCGTCGCCCTTGAGGCGGGCGGCGTGCGCCAGGCCGACGGCGTGCGGCAGCTGGGTGGCGAGCGGGGTGCTCAGCGGGGCGACCCGGTGTTCACGGGGGTCGTAGCCGGTGTGCCAGTCGCCGCGCAGCAGGGTGAGGGCCTCCACCGGGTCCACACCGCGCGCCACGACCGCGAGGGTGTCGCGGTAGCTGGGGAAGAGCCAGTCGCGCTCCTCCAGCACCAGGGCGGCGGCGACCTCACAGGCCTCCTGGCCGGTGCTGGAGGGGTAGACCGCGAGACGGCCCTGCTTGGTGAGGGCGGTGGCCTGCGCGTTGTACCGGCGACCCTTCACCAGCTCCGCGTACAGCCGGCGCAGCAGCTCCGGGTCGGCCCCGGCGGCCGCCTCGGTGCCGAGCACGCGGTACGGCTCCGCGTCGGGCAGCAGCGGCGCGGGGTCGGTACGGGGCTGCCAGGCGGGCGGCGGGGTCGGCCGGTAGGCCCCCCGCTGCTCCATGACCGTCATGACGGCACCTCCTCGTGGGAAGACGGAGGCGCGGCGTCTGTGACGCGCCTCACCAACCGATTGTTCGGTCGCCGGCACATTTTGGCTACGGGTGGCACCAGGCTGTGGACAAACGGTTCTCCACAGCTTGGGATGGATGCAGGACGTCCACGGCGGAGAGGTGGGGGCGGGTGGCATCTGAACAAATGGCCGAGGGTCAGGAGGGGGCCGGGCCGCTGCCTCCCGCACGACCCCTGGACGCGATCGACCAGGACATCCTGCGCATGCTCCAGGCGGACGGCCGCGCCTCCATACGCTCGGTGGCCGAACGGGTGCACGTCTCCCGCGCGAACGCGTACGCGCGGATCAACCGGCTCGTCGAGGACGGCGTGATCCGGGGCTTCGGGGCCCGCGTCGACCACGAACGGGCCGGTCACGGGACGTCCGCGTACATCACCCTGAAGATCGTCCAGAACACCTGGCGCACGGTCCGCGAGCAGCTCAGACAGCTTCCCGGCGCCTCGCACATCGCGCTGGTCGGCGGGGACTTCGACGTGCTGCTGCTGGTGCACACGCCCGACAACAGGGCGCTGCGCGAGGTGGTGCTGACCCGGCTGCAGGCGATCCCGGAGGTGCTGAGCACGCGCACGCTGCTGGTGTTCGAGGAGGAGGACCTCGAACCGCAGGGGTGAGGCCCGCCGGAGCGGGCCTCAGCACGCCTCAGACCGCCTTGCGCAGCCCTCCGAAGGCGAGCTGTGCCACCGCGTCGGCCACCTCGCGCTCGTTCATGCCGCGCCCGTCCGGCCGGTACCACTCCACGATGGAGTTGATCATCCCGAAGACCAGCCGGGTCACCAGGCGCACCTCTATGTCCTCGCGCACGTCCCCGTCGGCCGCCGCCGCCTTCAGCAGCGCGGCCACCCGGTGGTCGAACTCGCGCCTCCGCTCCAGCGCCCACCGCTCGGTGTCCGTGTTGCCGCGCACCCGCAGCAGCAGCGTCACGTACGGCAGCTCGGCGATCAGCACCTCGACCATGCGCCGTACGACGTACTCCAGCCGCTCGGCGGCGCGGCCCGTGCTCGCCCGCTCCTCGTCGAGGATCGCGAAGAGCCCGTCCAGGGCCCGGCTCACCGCGCGGCGCAGCAGTTCCTCCTTGCCGGCCACGTGGTGGTAGATCGACGACTTGGAGATGCCGGCCGCCCTGGAGAGGTGCTCCATGGACGTGCCGTCGTAGCCGCGCTCGTTGAACACCCGCACGGCCACGGACAGCAGCGTCTCCGGGGTGTACGTGTCGCGCCTGGCGGTGGTCATGCGGTGTCCTCCCGCTTGTCGGGGGTGGCGCACGCGTACTGGTAGAGCGCGAGGGACGGCGCGTAGCGGCCGGACGGGTCGATGTCGTGCATCTCCTCCAGCAGGTCGCCGGCCCAGCCCCGGCCGAGGCGGCGGCTCCACTCGAAGGGACCCAGGGGGTAGTTGACGCCCAGCCGCATCGCGGTGTCGACGTCCTCCTCGGTGGCCACGCCCTTGGCGACGGCGTCCACCGCGAGGTCGATGATCCGGGCCACCGTCCGCGCGACGATCATCCCGGGGACGTCCCCGATGACGCTGACCTTCTTGCCGAGCGCCTGGAACAGGCCGGTGGCCTCGGCGACGGTCCGCGCGGAGGTGTCCCGGCAGTGGGACAGGGCGACGCGCGAGGCGGTGCGGTAGTCGAGGGCGAGGTCGAAGTAGACCACGTCGAGGAACTCCACAGAGGCCTGGCCGTCGGCGAGCACCAGCTGTCCGCCGCCGGGCAGGACCAGACGGGTGCCGCTGTCCTCGTCCCGCTCGCGCACCTCGATGCCGGCCTCGCGGATCAGGGCGAGCAGCTCCGCGGCGGGCCCCAGGTCACCCTCGGCGATCACGTACGCGGGCGGTTCCGCGGGCTCGGCGGCGTGCGGCGCGGGGCGCTCGGCGCCGTCGGCGTGGTCGTACCAGCCCCGGCCGGTCTTGCGGCCGAGGCGGCCGGACTCGACCAGCCGGCGCTGGGCCAGGGACGGTGTGAAGCGCACGTCCTGGAAGAAGGACCGCCACACCGAGTGGGTGACGGACTCGTTGACGTCCTGGCCGATGAGGTCGGTCAGCTCGAAGGCACCCATCCGGAAACCGCCGGACTCGCGCAGCACCGCGTCGATGGTCGCCGGGTCGGCGCCCTGGGCCTCGTACACCGCGAAGGCCTCGGCGTAGAAGGGCCGGGCGATCCGGTTGACGATGAAGCCGGGGGTGTCGGCGGAGGCGACAGGTGTCTTGCCCCAGGCGCGGGCCGTCTCGTAGGCGCGGGTGGCGCTGGTGACGTCGGTGGCGAACCCGGAGACGACCTCGACCAGCGGCAGCAGCGGCGCGGGGTTGAAGAAGTGCAGGCCCACGAGGCGCCCGGGCACCCGCAGGGCACCGCCGATCGCCGTGACCGACAGGGAGGAGGTGTTGGTGGCGAGGAGACAGTCGTCAAAGACGACGTCCTCCAGCGCCCGGAACAGCTCCTGCTTGACGTCGAGGCGCTCGACGACGGCCTCGACGACCAGGGAGCAGCCGGCGAGCCCGGCGAGCTCGTCGACGGGCCGGAGCCGGGACCGCGCGGCGTCCCGCTCGGCGGTGGTGAGGCGGTCCTTCTCCACCAGCCGGTCCAGCCGGGCGCCGATCGCGTCGGCCGCCTGACGCGCCTGCCCCGGGTCGGCGTCGTACAGCCGGACGGGATGGCCCGCGACCAGCGCGACCTGGGCGATTCCCTGGCCCATGGTGCCGGTGCCGACCACGGCCACGGGACTGCTGAGGTCGAGTGCTGTCATGTGCGCGATCCTCCCGCACGGGGTTCTCCACGGATGCGGCGGACCCCCTTGTCCCGACCGATCGTTCGGTTACTCTAACTCTGACCGCCCGTTCCTGACTACGTTTCCGCACAGGTCCATGAGCTCGACGAAGAGTTCCTGAGACGAGGAGTTGGTCCCGCATGGCCGCCGAACTCACGGCGCACGAGCTGATCGCCCGCCACCGTCCCACCCTGGACCAGGCGCTGGAAGCGATCCGCACGCGCGCGTACTGGTCCCCGCACCCCGAGCACCCCAAGGCCTACGGGGAGGACGGCAGCCTGGACATGGCGGCGGGCAAGGCCGCCTTCGACGCCCTGCTCGGCACCCGCCTCGACCTCGGCCAGCCGGGCACGGACGGCTGGGTGGACGGCGAGACCTCCCCCTACGGCGTCGAACTGGGCGTGAGCTACCCGCACGCCGACCTCGACGAACTGCTGCCCGCCATGAGGGCCGGGATGCGCGCCTGGCGCGACGCGGGAGCGGAGACCCGCGCGGTGGTGTGCCTGGAGATCCTCAAGCGGATCGCCGACCGGACGATGGAGTTCGCCCAGGCGGTCATGCACACCTCCGGCCAGGCGTTCATGATGGCGTTCCAGGCCGGCGGCCCGCACGCGCAGGACCGCGGCATGGAGGCGGTCGCCTACGCGTACGTGGAGCAGATCCGCACCCCGGACACCGCGGAGTGGACCAAGCCGCAGGGCAAGCGCGACCCGCTCGCGCTCACCAAGCACTTCGTCCCGGTCCCGCGCGGCATCGGCCTGGTCATCGGCTGCAACACCTTCCCGACGTGGAACGGCTACCCGGGCCTGTTCGCCTCCCTGGCCACCGGCAACGCGGTCCTGGTCAAGCCGCACCCCCGCGCGGTGCTGCCGCTCGCGCTGACCGTCCAGGTCGCCCGCCAGGTGCTCGCCGAGGCCGGTTTCGACGCGAACCTGGTGGCGCTGGCCGCCGAGCGGCCCGGCGAGGGCATCGCCAAGACCCTCGCCACCCGCCCGGAGATCCGGATCATCGACTACACCGGCTCCACGGAGTTCGGCGACTGGCTGGAGAACAACGCGCGCCAGGCGCAGGTGTACACCGAGAAGGCCGGCGTCAACACGGTGATCGTGGAGTCGACCGCCGACTACCGGGGGATGCTGTCCAACCTGGCGTTCTCGCTGTCCCTGTACAGCGGCCAGATGTGCACCACCCCGCAGAACCTGCTCGTCCCGCGCGAGGGCATCACCACCGACCAGGGCCCCAAGTCGTTCGACGAGGTCACCGCCGACCTGGCGCAGGCCGTCGACGGCCTGCTCGGCGACGACGCGCGGGCCAACGCACTGCTGGGCGCGCTCGTCAACCCGGACGTCAAGGCCCGCCTGGAGGCCGCGTCCGGGCTCGGCGAGGTCGTCCTCGCCTCCCGTGAGATCACCCACCCGGAGTTCCCGGGCGCGGTGGTGCGCACGCCGGTGATCGTGAAGCTGGACGGCTCCAAGCCGGACGCCGAGGCCGCCTACATGAGCGAGTGCTTCGGCCCGGTCTCCTTCGCCGTCGCCGTCGACTCGGCCGACGACGCGGCCGAGCTGCTGCGGCGCACCATCCGGGAGAAGGGCGCCATGACGGTCGGCGCCTACACGACCTCCCCGGAGGTCGAGGAGACGGTGCGGGAGGTCTGCCTGGAGGAGGCCGCCCAGCTCTCCCTGAACCTCACCGGCGGGGTGTACGTCAACCAGACGGCCGCCTTCTCCGACTTCCACGGCTCCGGCGGCAACCCGGCGGCCAACGCCGCCCTGTGCGACGGCGCGTTCGTCGCCAACCGGTTCCGGGTGGTCGAGGTGCGCCGGGAGGCCTAGGAGACGTGGGGTGCGCCCCCGGTGGTGCTCCAGTGGTACAGCGTCATGGCCACACTGGTCGCGAGGTTGTAGCTGGAGACCTGGGGGCGCATCGGCAGCGCCACCAGGTGGTCGGCCCGCGCGCGCAGCTCCGCCGACAGTCCGCTGCGTTCGGAGCCGAAGGCGAGCAGCGCGTCGTCCGGCAGTCTCAGCGCGCGGATGTCCTCACCCTCGGGGTCCAGCGCGAAGACCGGCCCCGGCGGCAGCTCGTCCACGGTCAGCCGTTCCACGGCGGTGGCGAAGTGCAGTCCCGCCCCGCCGCGCACGACGGTGGGGTGCCAGGGGTCGAGCGTGCCGGTGGTGACGACGCCGGTCGCCCCGAAACCGGCGGCCAGCCGGATCACCGCGCCCGCGTTGCCGAGGTTGCGCGGGTTGTCGAGGACCACCACGGGCGCGGTGCGCGGGGTGTGCGCCAGCTTCTCCAGGTTGCCCGCGCGGGAGGGGCGTGCGGCCAGGGCGGCGACGGCGGTGGGATGCGGACGGGGCACCAGCGAGGCGTACGTCCCCTGGGGCACCTCGGTCAGCAGCGCCGCCAGCGCCTCCCGTACGTCCCCGGCCAGTTCACCGGCGAGCGCGAGCGTCCCGGCCCGGTCCGCGGTGAGCGCCATGCGCACCTCGGCCCCGAAGCGCACGGCGTGCTTCAGGGCGTGGAAGCCGTCGAGCAGGACGGCGTCGCCGGCGAGGCGGTGCCAGGCGGACACGAGGCCGGCCGGGTCCTCGGGTCCCGTGGTGCGGGCGGGGTCGGTCATGGCGTGCAGCCTACGTCCGCGGGGCCGGCGCGCCGCCGGGCGCCGGAGCCGCCGGCGACCGACCGGCGGGCGCGTCGACCGGGGCGTCGGCGGGGGACCGCGGCCCGGGGAGGGACGTCCCGCCCCGGCGCCGGCGCAGTCTCCCGCACGCGCGTCCCGTCAGACCGCCCAGACGCCGCAGGAAGGACGTCGGCAGGAAGACCGCGTCGGCCGCGATCATCGCCAGGGAGAAGAAGGGCAGCCCGAGCACGACGGCGATCACGGCGTGCTCGAGGATCATGAAGCTCAGCAAGGCGTTCTTGACCCGCCGGTTGAACAGGGTGAACGGGAAGGCGACCTGCACGGCGACCGTCGCGTAGGTCACCAGCATCACCATGGTGCCGCTGGCCGACAGCAGGTCCCCCAGGGCCGGCCAGGGGGAGAAGTACTCCAGGTGGAGCGGGTAGTAGACGGCCGTGCCGTCCTGCCAGCGGGAGCCCTGGACCTTGTACCAGCCGGCCGTGGCGTAGATCAGACACGCCTCCGCCATGATGACCAGCAGCGCGCCGTTGTGCACGATGTTCGCGACGACGTCCAGCAGGATCCGCGGCTGGTCCGTCCGGGCACGACGCCCGACCAGCCACCACAGCGCCTGCGCGAGCCACACGGTCCACAGCAGCACCGGTACGAACCGGTCGCCGTCCGTCCGGCCCACGAGTGTCGCGAGGAGCAGCACCGAGCCCAGCACGCCCCACAGGGCGGGACCGACCCGGTCACGCGGGCGGTCCCCTCGCGCGCGTGCCTGCGCCGCGCGGCGGGCGCGCCGCGCGTCCAGCGACCAGACCCGGCCGCAGCGGGTGAACACGAGGTAGATCGCCATCAGGTGCAGGACGTTGTCGCCGCCGTCGCCCATGAAGACGCTGCGGTTCTGCAGTGACAGCACGCCCACCATGAACAGCACCGACAGGGTGCGGGTGCGCCAGCCCAGCAGCAGCAGGAGGCTGAACAGGACGGCCAGCGCGTAGACGGCCTCGAACCACACCCGGCTGTCGGACCACAGCAGCACGGTGAAGGCGTCGTTCGTCGCGACCAGCTGCTCGGCCAGCTCCCAGCTCCACGGGCTGTCGGGCCCGTACAGCTCCTGGCGATGGGGGAACTCGCGCAGCAGGAACAGCAGCCAGGTCAGGCTGAAGCCGATCCGGATCACGGCGGTCTGGTACGGGCCCAGCGCGGAGTCGGTGACGCGGGCGATCGCCCGGGAGAGGGCCAGCGAGAAGCGGTTCACCCGATGCCTCCCCGGGTCTCGTCCTCGGGCAGGGTCCACCAGGGCAGGGTGCGGTGGACGGGCGTGGCGGAGATCGTCTCCCCGCTCCACCCCGGCGGCGGGATGTTCGTGGTGCGCGAGCGGACCTGGACGCGCTCGACGGCACCGTCCGCGCCGGCGGCGTCCGCGCGGTCGAGGCGCATCGCGGTGATCCGGCGCAGGTACGCCTCGGACAGCGCCCCGCGCAGGCCCACCGGCCGGTCGTCGTCGTCGTGCGTCGAGACGAAGAAGTCCCACGCGCGGCGCAGCTCGTTCTGCTGGGTGTGGCTGGGGAGCGGATTGCCGTCGATGGCCCGGCCGTCCCGCGCGGACAGGTCGTACCAGCCGGTGGTCCGTGACGCCCCGTCCGCGGTGCGGATCTCGGCGCGCACCTGGACGGCGACGTTCTGCTGCAGCGGGTTGGGCGCGAACAGCTTCCAGTTCTGCTCGAACTCCGGGTAGACCCAGTTCTCGATCGTCTCGCGGTGCTGCTTGCTGACCGTGTTCGCCGGCGCGACGTGCAGGAACGTCATGCCGAGATGCACACAGACGCCGACGGCGACGACCGCGAGCGCCAGTGCGGCGCCGATCTGGTGGCGCAGGGAGAGGGCGGCCACGCCGGTACGGGGTTCGGCGGGCGGCGCGGTCATGGTCTCGGGGGCGGGGCCGCTCGTGGAGGGGGAGTGCGGCGTGGGTGGTCCGTCCGCCTCGTCGTCGGGGGCGGACGCGGAGGCGCCGGCTGCCGAGGGAGGGGTGCCGGGGGCGGACGGAGGGGTGCCGGGGGCGGACCGGTCCGTCGCGGGAGCGGGCAGGGCGGGGCGTGGGTCCCGCCCGGTGCCCTCCCCCGCAGGCCCGCGCCGGGCGTCCCAGCCCTTGTCGTACGCGTTCATTCCGCCCCGATCCACCGTTCCCGGTCCGTCACTGCTTCCGCCCCGGCCACGAGGTCCGTCCCCTGCCGCCCGCCCGCCCGCGCCGTCGCTGCGCCGCGTCGCACGGAACGGTACTCAGCGCGGGACGCCCGGGCACAGTCCCCCTGCTCCCCCCGTCACGCGGCCACCGCCACACGGGCGCCCGGGCACCGTTGTCCACAGGCGGCACCCGCAGGTTATCCACAGCGGTTGACACCTCGCGGCGCCCGTCCCACCATGGAATCGCACGAACCGAACGATCGGTCGGGAGCGTGCTCCGGGAAGCATCCAGGTCGAGGGGGACCTCATGGCGACAGCAGCCGCCCGCGATACGGCGGGCAGCCGGGCGTACGGCGTGACGGCCGGCGCGGACGACACCGCCGGACACGAGCGCGCCTTCGACGCGGCCGTCGCCGCCGACGAGCGGATCGAGCCGCGCGACTGGATGCCCGACGCCTACCGGGCGACGCTGGTCCGGCAGATCGCGCAGCACGCGCACTCCGAGATCATCGGCATGCAGCCCGAGGCCAACTGGATCACGCGTGCCCCTTCCCTGCGCCGCAAGGCGATCCTGATGGCCAAGGTGCAGGACGAAGCGGGACACGGCCTGTACCTCTACAGCGCCGCCGAGACGCTCGGCACCAGCCGCGAGGAGCTGCTCGACAAACTGCACTCCGGCCGCCAGAAGTACTCCTCGATCTTCAACTACCCGACGCTGACCTGGGCGGACGTCGGCGCCATCGGCTGGCTAGTGGACGGCGCGGCGATCACCAACCAGGTCCCCCTGTGCCGCTGCTCCTACGGACCGTACGCGCGGGCGATGGTCCGCATCTGCAAGGAGGAGTCCTTCCACCAGCGCCAGGGCTACGAGCTGCTGCTGGCCCTGAGCAAGGGCACCCACCAGCAGCACGCGATGGCCCAGGACGCGGTGGACCGCTGGTGGTGGCCGTCACTGATGATGTTCGGCCCGCCCGACGACGAGTCCCAGCACTCCGCGCAGTCGATGGCCTGGAAGATCAAGCGGCACTCCAACGACGAACTGCGCCAGCGCTTCGTCGACATCTGCGTCCCCCAGGCCGCCTCCCTCGGCCTCACCCTGCCCGACCCGGACCTGAAGTGGAACGAGGAGCGCGGGCACCACGACTTCGGCGCCATCGACTGGGCGGAGTTCCGGGACGTCCTCAAGGGCAACGGCCCGTGCAACGAAGAGCGGCTGACCCGGCGCAGGCGAGCCCACGAGGAGGGCGCCTGGGTCAGGGACGCGGCGGCGGCCCACGCGGCCAAGCACTCGAACGGCGAGACAGGAGCTTCGCGAGCATGACCCACACCGACTGGCCCCTGTGGGAGGTCTTCGTGCGCTCGCGCCGGGGACTGTCCCACACCCACGCCGGCAGCCTGCACGCGCCGGACGCCGAACTCGCCCTGCGCAACGCCCGCGACCTGTACACCCGGCGCGGCGAGGGCGTCTCCCTCTGGGTCGTCCCGTCGTCCGCGATCACCGCCTCCTCTCCCGACGAGAAGGACCCCTTCTTCGAGCCGGCCGCCGACAAGCCCTACCGGCACCCGACGTTCTACGAGATCCCCGAGGGGGTGCAGCACCTGTGACGACGACACCCGCCCCCGGCACCGCCGCGGTCACGGCCGCCGCGCTCGCCCTCGGCGACGACGCGCTGGTGCTCTCCCACCGCCTGGGCGAGTGGGCAGGACACGCCCCCGTCCTGGAGGAGGAGGTCGCCCTCGCCAACATCGCGCTGGACCTGCTCGGCCAGGCCCGCGTGCTGCTGTCGATGGCGGGCGACGAGGACGAGCTGGCGTTCCTGCGCGAGGAGCGCGCCTTCCGCAACCTCCAGCTCGTGGAACAGCCGAACGGCGACTTCGCCCACACCATCGCCCGCCAGCTGTTCTTCTCCGCCCACCAGTACCTCCTCTACGGAGAGCTCGCCTCCGGCGACGGCCCGTTCGCCCCGCTGGCCGCGAAGGCCGTCAAGGAGACCGCCTACCACCGCGACCACGCCGAGCAGTGGACGCTGCGCCTCGGCGACGGCACGGACGAGAGCCACGCGCGGATGCAGCGGGCGGTGGACGCACTGTGGCGCTACACCGGCGAGATGTTCCAGCCGGTCGAGGGCGTCGACGTCGACCCGGCCCGCCTGGAGGCGGCCTGGCTGGAGTGGACCGGCCAGGTGCTGCGCCGCGCCACGCTCACGGTGCCCGACGGACCGCGCACGGGAGCGTGGGCGGCCGGCGCGGGCCGGCAGGGCCTGCACACCGAGCCGTTCGGCCGGATGCTCGCCGAGATGCAGCACCTGCACCGCAGCCACCCGGGGGCGGCATGGTGACCGCCACCCCGCTGGAGGCGGAACTCCTGGAACTCGCCGGTTCGGTACCCGACCCCGAACTGCCGGTACTGACCCTGCGCGAACTGGGCGTCGTGCGCGCGGTGCACGCGCACGGTCCGGACTCCGTCGAGGTCGAGCTGACCCCGACGTACACCGGCTGCCCGGCCGTCGAGGCGATGAGCATGGACATCGAGCGCGTCCTGCGCGGACACGGGGTGCGCGAGGTCACGGTGCGCACGGTGCTCGCGCCGGCCTGGTCGACCGACGACATCACCGACGAAGGACGGCGCAAGCTGCGGGAGTTCGGCATCGCCCCGCCGCGTACCGGGGCGGCCTCCGCCGGGCCGGTCCCGGTGGAGCTCGGAGCGACCCGCACCCGGTCCGGACCACCGGCGGACGGCCTCGGCCCCGTCCACTGCCCGCACTGCGGGTCCGCCGAGACCGAACTGCTCAGCCGTTTCTCGTCCACCGCGTGCAAGGCCCTGCGCCGCTGCCTGGCCTGCCGTGAACCGTTCGACCACTTCAAGGAGTTGTGATGGCCCGCTTCCACCGGCTCCGGGTGGCCGCGGTCGACCGGCTCACCGACGACTCCGTCGCCCTCACCCTCGCCGTCCCCCCGGAGGTGCGCGAGGAGTACCGGTACGCGCCCGGCCAGCACCTGGCCCTCAGGCGCACCACCGACGGCGAGGAGATACGCCGCACGTACTCCATCTGCTCCCCCGCCCCCGACGGCGAGGCTCCGAGCACCTTGCGGGTCGGCGTGCGACTGGTCGAGGGGGGCGCCTTCTCGACGTACGCGCTCAAGGAGATCGACCTCGGCGACGAACTCGAGGTGATGACCCCGGCCGGCCGCTTCACGCTCCCTCCCGCGCCCGGCCGGTACGCGGCCGTCGTGGGCGGCAGCGGCATCACGCCGGTGCTGTCGATCGCCTCGACCCTCCTCGCCCGCGAACCGGAGGCCAGGTTCTGCCTGATCCGCAGTGACCGGACGGCCGCCTCCACGATGTTCCTGGAGGAGGTCGCCGATCTGAAGGACCGCTACCCCGAGCGGTTCCACCTGGTGACGGTGCTCTCCCGGGAGGAGCAGCAGGCGGGACTGCCGTCCGGCCGGCTGGACCAGGAGCGGCTGACCGGGCTGCTGCCGGCGCTGCTGCCCGTCGAGCAGGTGGACGGCTGGTTCCTGTGCGGGCCGTACGGGCTGGTCGAAGGCGCCGAGCGGGCGCTGCGCGGCCTGGGCGTCGTCCGATCCCGCATCCACCAGGAGATCTTCCACGTCGACGCCGGTACGGCGTCCGTCACCACCACGCCCGCCCCCGCGCACAGCACGGTCACCGCCCGGCTCGACGGCCGCGGCGGCACCTGGCCCGTCCAGGCAGGGGAGTCCCTGCTGGACACGGTGCTGCGCAACCGGCCCGACGCGCCCTACGCCTGCAAGGGCGGGGTGTGCGGCACCTGCCGCGCCTTCCTCGTCTCGGGCGAGGTGCGGATGGACCGCAACTACGCCCTGGAGTCGGAGGAGACGGAGGCCGGCTATGTCCTGGCCTGCCAGTCCCGTCCGGTGACGGAGCGGGTGGAGCTGGACTTCGACCGGTAGGAAGGCTCCCGCTACAGGACGTGCCCCGGCTCTCCGTCGTCGGTGACGACGGGGCGGCCAGCGGACTCCCACACCTGCATGCCGCCGTGCACGTTGACGGCGTCGATGCCCTGCTGGGCCAGGTACATCGTGACCTGCGCCGACCGTCCGCCGGAGCGGCAGATCACATGGACCCGGCCGTCCTGGGGGGCGGCCTCGGTCAGCTCGCCGTAGCGGGCCACGAACTCGCTGATGGGGATGTGCAGCGCCCCTTCGGCGTGACCGGCCTTCCACTCGTCGTCCTCCCGGACGTCCAGCAGGAAGTCGCCGTCCTTGAGGTCCGTGACCTGGACCGTGGGCACACCAGCTCCAAAACTCATGCCCACGACGCTACCCGACCGGGCGGGGCCGGGTTCAGGCCAGCAGGGCCGCCAGCTCGGCCTCGCGTTCGGCCACCTGGGCGCGCAACTGGCCGGCGATGTCCTCGAGCAGCTGGTCGGGGTCCTCGGGCGCGAGACGCAGCATCGAGCCGATGGCGCTCTCCTCGAGCTCCTTGGCGACCAGGGTGAGCAGTTCCTTGCGCCGGGAGAGCCATTCGAGGCGGGCGTAGAGCTCCTCACCGGCGCTCGGCAGGCGCTTCAGCTCCGGTCCCCTGGCCCACTCCTCGGCGAGTTCGCGCAGTTCGGCCTCGCTGCCACGGGCGTAGGCGGCGTTGACGCGGGTGATGAACTCCTCGCGGCGGGCGCGCTCGGTGTCTTCCTGCGCCAGGTCCGGGTGTGCCTTGCGGGCGAGCTCCCGGTAGAGCTTGCGGGCCTCCTCGCTGGGCCTCACCCGCTGCGGGGGCCGCACCGGCTGGTCGGTGAGCATGGCGGTGGCCTCGGGGAACAGGCCGTCCCCATCCATCCAGCCGTTCATCAGCTCTTCGACGCCGGGGATCGGCAGGAGCCGGGCGCGTGCCTCGTCGGCCCGGCGCCGGTCCTCGGGATCGTCGCTGCGGGCCGCCTTCGCCTCCAGGATCCGGGCGTCCAGCTCCTCGAGGCGGGCGTAGACGGGGCCGAGCTTCTGTTCGTGCAGCCGGGAGAAGTTCTCGACCTCGACGCGGAAGGTCTCCACCGCGATCTCGAACTCGATCAGCGCCTGCTCGGCCGCCCGGACGGCCTGTTCCAGCCGGTCCTCGGGCCGCGCCGCGCCCTCGCCGCCGGGCGTCCGCTCCGCGCCGGCGCCGCCGGCCTGCTCACCTTCCGAGGTCGTCACCCGGACAGCGTAGGCCACCGGCCAGGGGTGACACGCCCCGCTCCGGCGGCGCATGCCCCTGCCCGGGCCCGGCACCGCTCACACCCCCGCCTCCGCTGCGATCCGCCCCGACCTCACCGCCGTGACCAGTTCGGTGTGGTCCGCCTCCGTGAGGTCGGCGTAGGCGACGGCGAATGCGGCCACCGCCTCGTCCAGCTCGTCGTTCTTGCCGCAGTACCCGGCGATCAGCCGGGGGTCGGCGCTGTGGGAGTGGGCGCGGGCCAGCAGGGCGCCCGTCATCCGGGCGTAGTCGTCGACCTGGTCGGCGGCCAGGGCGGCCGGGTCGACACTGCCCTTGCGGTTGCGGAACTGGCGCACCTGGTAGGGCCGGCCGTCGACCGTCGTCCAGCCGAGCAGGCTGTCGCTGATCACCTGCATCCGCTTCTGGCCGTCGACCACGCGCCGGCCCTCGTGCCCGGCCCCGGGCACCTCGAAGCCGGCCGTCGGCAGGTGCGGGACGAGCGCCGAGGGGCGGGCCTCCTTCACCTGGAGGACCAGCGGCTCGCCCCGGTGGTCGAGGAGCAGCACGACGTAGGAGCGGGTTCCCACGCTGCCGGTGCCGACGACGCGGAACGCCACGTCGTGCACGGCGTGCCGGGCGAGCAGCGGGTGGCGGTCCGGCGGGAGCGTACCGAGGTACTCCTCCAGGGAGGCGGCCACCTCGGCGGCCTCGGCGTCCGGTATCCGGCGCAGTACCGGCGGCGCGTCGACGAAGCGGCGCCCGCCGTCCGCGCCTGCCTCGGTGGACTTGGCCGCGAACCGGCCGCTGGTGTTGGCGCGGGCCTTCTCGGAGACCCGCTCCAGGGTGCCGAGCAGGTCGTGGGCGTCGGCGTGGGAGACGAGTTCCTCGTCCGCGATGGCGTTCCAGGCGTCCAGCGCCGGAAGCCTGGACAGCAGCCGCATGGTGCGCCGGTAGGCGCCCGCCGTGTCGTGGGCGGCCGCGCGGCAGGTGTCCTCGTCCGCGCCGGCCTCCCGCCCGGCGAGCACCAGTGAGGTGGCGAGCCGCTTGAGGTCCCATTCCCAGGGGCCGTACACGGTCTCGTCGAAGTCGTTCAGGTCGATGACCAGGCGGCCGCGCGCGTCCCCGTAGAGACCGAAGTTGGCCGCGTGGGCGTCCCCGCAGATCTGGGCGCCGATCCCGGTCACGGGGGTGCGGGCCAGGTCGTACGCCATGAGGCCGGCCGATCCGCGCAGGAACGCGAACGGTGTCGCCGCCATCCTGCCCACCCGGAGCGGGGTGAGCTCGGGCAGCCTGCCGCGGCTGGACTCCTCGACGGCGCTCACCGCGCCGGGGCGTGAGGCGTCCGGGTCGAGGGTGGCGTGCGCGCCGCGCGGGACCTGGGCGCGCAGGGCCTTGCCCTCCCGCTTGGGCGAGCCCGCGGCCGGCCACTCGGCGAACCCGAGGACCCGCGGCAGGCGCCGCCCCGGATCCGCTGGATCCGCGCGCCCGGCCACGTCGTCGGCCCCGTCCGCCCCGGACACCAGCTCGGTCACGGCAACCGCCTCCCCCGTACACATGCGTGCCGTCCACACGCGTCCACATCGATCGTGCCGACCGTACAACCGGTGGCCGAAAAGCGTCAGACCCTGTGGACAACTCCGGCCTGTGGACAACCGGGCCCCGCCGCCCTGTGGACATCCGCCTCCGCCGCCGGCGTCCACGGGCCCGTCCAGGACCGTCCACGGCTGATTCGGCCCGTCCGGAACCGCCCCCATGGCTGATCGACCGTCCAGGACCCCCACGGGCGGCCTCACGGGGGCTACCCGCGCCGCCCGCGGGCCTGCCGCCCCGTCCGCCCGCGCCTACCCCGCCTCGGCCACGTCCCCCGCCGCCCGCAGCGAGTGTCCCTCGGCGAGCAGCCGTGCGGCGCGGTCCTCCGAGATGTCCAGCCGGGTCAGCACCGCGGGGACGGCGATGCCGGGCAGTATGTGCTGGAACAGCACCACGGCCCGTTGTTCCAGGTCCTGCCGCTGGCAGCGCACCTGCGACAGCAGCTGCACGCCCGAGAAGCTGGCGACGAGCAGTTCCGCCGTCTCCGTCGGGTCGACGTGCGGCAGCAGTTCGCCGCACGTCTTCGCCTCGGCCAGGGTCCGGGTGGTCTGGTCGATCCACATGCCGAACGCCGGAGTGCGGTCCAGCCCCAGTGCGCCCTGGTCCAGGGCCAGTCCGACACTCGCCCGCACCAGCGGCTCGGTCCGCAGCCGCGTGGCCAGCACCAGGCCGGAGTCGACGAGCTCCTGCAGCTTGCTCGACTGGGGCGGCAGGGAGATCGCCAGCTGCTCCTCGAACACACCGAGCGCCAGCTCCTCCTTGGAGCCGAAGTGGAAGTACAGCGCGCCCTTGGTGACCCCGGCCCGCTCCAGGATCTCCCCGATCGTCGCCGAGGTGTACCCGCGCTCGTCGAAGACGGCGGCCGCCGCCTCCAGAATGGTCCGCCGGGTGCGGATGGCGCGCTCCTGTCGGGCCATCGGGTGCCTCCTGATCTGCGTGGATCCTCGTGGATCTCGTGGTCGCACCGTGCAGCCGCCGCTGGGCCGGCGCGGGGAACCACCGTGCGGTCGGTCGCACGGTGCGGGGCGCACGGGCTCGAATCCGGCGATGTGGATCACCCTTGGAAAAAAACCGTCCCGTCCGTATCTTAGTGCGAATCGACCGGAGCCAGACTGCCGATCCCGGGGGTTTCCCATGCCGCAGCCGGATTCCTCGAGCGCACCCAGGGAGGATCAGACCGGACAGCGGGCCTCACCCGCAACCGGCGCCGGTCCGGCACCCGCCCGCACTCTCGTCACACCGGAACTCGCCCACCGGCCCCGCGCCGAGGACGTCTTCCCGGCCTCCTGGGTCCGGCTCGCGGACGACCGCTTCCGCGTCACCGCGCACTGGCCCGCCCGTCACAGCTTCTTCGGTCCCGTCGACGACCGCCACCAGGATCCGATGATCGTCGGTGAAACGTTGCGCCAGACCTCGATGGCGCTGGCACACGCCGAGTTCGGCGCCCCCGCGGACACCCGCTTCGTCATGCACGATCTGGAGGTCTCCACCGACCCCGCCGCCCTGCTGCTCGCCGACGCCGCCGAACCGGTCACCGTCGACGTCGTCTGTTCCGAGGTGCGCCGCCGGGGCCGCGGCCTGAACGGCATGCGCACCACGATGGAGTTCCGCCGCGCGGGGCGGCTCGTCGCCCGCGGCACCGGCAGCACGGGCTGCGTCTCCCCGGCCGCCTACCGCCGTTTGCGCGCGTCCCGGCCCGCTGCCCCGGAGGGCACCCGAATACCGCTGCCCGCGCCGGTCGCACCCCGGCGAGTGGGCCGCCACCGCGAGGACGACGTCGTCCTCGCCCCGTCCGACCGGCCCGGCACCTGGCTGCTGCGCGTCGACACGCGGCACCCGGTGCTCTTCGCCCGCCCCAACGACCACGTCCCCGGCATGGTCCTGTTCGAGGCCGCCCGCCAGGCGGCCGCCGCGGCCTCCGGCCGGCTGCCCTTCCTGCCCTCCGGACTCTCCGTCTCCTTCCGCCGCTACGCCGAACTGGACAGCCCGTGCCTGATCGACACCGAGGTGCTCGACAAGGGCGAGGGCGAGGTGACGGTACGGGTCTCGGGACGCCAGGACGACCAGCCCGTCTTCGACGCCACCCTCACCTGTGCGCCCACCGCCCCGGTACGGTCACCGACGTGACCACGGACGTCCTGATCACCGGTGCGACGGGCTTCATCGGCAGCCGGGTCGCCGCGGCGGCCCGCGAGCGCCCCGGTGTCCGCGTGACGCTGCTGTCCCGCCGTACGCGGGATGGAGGCAGGGCCGCCGGGACCGTGTTCGGCGACCTCGCCGATCCCCGCACCCTGCACGGCGGATGCGCCGGCGTCGACGTCCTCGTCCACTGCGCCTCCCGGGTGGGAGGCGACCCGGAGTCCGCCGCGGCCGTCAACGACCTCGGCACGAAGGCGTTGGTGGAAGAGGCCGTACGAGCCGGCGTGCGCAGGATCGTGTACGTGAGCACCACGGCCGTCCACGGCCGGGGCCCCTTCCACGGCGCACGGCCCGGCGAGGCCCCGATCGCGCCCGTCTCCGCCACCAGCCGCACCCGCGCGGCGGCGGAACGGCACGTCCTCGACGCGGGCGGCCTGGTACTGCGCCCGCACCTGGTGCACGGCGAGGGCGACCACTGGGTGATCCCCGGACTGGTGGCCCTGCTGCGGACGCTGTCCGCGTCGATCACCGGCTGCACGGCCGTCCAGTCGATGATCGACGTCGGCACCCTGGGCCGGGCGGTCGTCGCCGCGGCGCTGTCCCCGCACCTCGGGCCCGGGGTCCGTTACGTCGGCCACCCGGACCCCGTGCCCGTCTCCGAGCTGCTCGCGGCCGTCCGCGACCAGGTGGAGCGGGTCGGCGACGGTGCCTCGGTGGACGTGGCCACCGCCCGCGCGCGTGCGGCCGGATCGCCCCGCGCACTGCACCACCTCGACATGCTCACCGTGGACCACTGGTTCGCGGACGACGGCTTCTGGAAGGGCGTGGACCACCCGCCCGGCGAGGACTTCGCGACCACCTTCGCCCGCGCGGCACCCTGGTACCGGTCATACCTGGCGGACGGCCGACAACAGGGACCGGGCGGCCGGCAGACCGTCCCGTCGGTTTTCCCCCATCCGTGAAGCCTCGGGCGAGCTAGGTCCGCAGGAACGCCGGCACCGTCGGCACCCGCCGGTGCGTCCCGCCCGCCGGCGGCAGGTTCAGCTCGGTGAAGATGCTGCCGATGTGCTTGCCGACGGCCGCCTCCGACACCACCGGCTCCCGTGCGATCGAGCCGTTCGGCCTGCCCTCGGCCATGAGCGCGAGCACCTCCGCACCCGCGGTGCGACCGGTCCTTCCGCAGGTAGCCGACGCCCGTGCCGTCGCCCGAGTCCAGCGGGTCGGAGGCGTACCGGCGCCGCACGTACTGGCTGAGGACGAGGACCGGCAGCGCCGGCCGCTCGGTGCGCGGCGCACGGCCGCGTCACCCTGCGCCGGCCCGCCCTGTGGTCGGTCGCCCCTCGCGAGTAGGCCCCGCCCGGTCCCGCACTCCGCGTCGGCCCGGACGGCGGTGCGACCCGCGTCCCTGCCCGTGCCGCGGCGCCCGGGCAGGGACGCGGCGGGGCCGCGGGGCGGACTCCGCGCCAGGGCCGCGCCCGACGCCTCCGGGCACTGTCACCCGGCGGAAGGGCCGTGAGATACCTCACGCACGGAGCCCACGTAGCGCCTGGCCAGGCGGTGTGGGATGCCTCACAACGATCACGACCACGAGAAACGGGCCCCTACCCGGCGACTTCCGTCACCGGGAGGGACCCGTTTCACAGGAACCTCGTTGTGCGCGAGGGGGGAGTTGAACCCCCACGCCCTTGCGGGCACTGGAACCTGAATCCAGCGCGTCTGCCTATTCCGCCACCCGCGCATTGGGTGTGTCTTCGAGCCTTGCCCTTGCGGGCCGTGCGCCTTCCGACACCCAGAACATTAGCACGCTGATCGGGGTGGATTCACATCCCTTTCCCTGCCCCCGGCCCGACCGGCCAGGACCTCCCGCGACCGCTCCGCACGGGCCGTCCCGCGCGCCCCGCACGGGCGCGCGCCGTGCAACGACGACGCCTGCTTCACGTATCAACCTCGTACCGGTAGCCCTCGTCTCCCCAACAGCCGGACGGAGTCCACAGTCAGGTGCGGGACACTGGTCAACGGCCCCCTCTACGATCCATGGCAGAACTACGCGCACGCGCACGGCCGGAGGAGTTCGAAAGGGAGCCCCGGAGGGAACTTCGTCAGGCGTCGACACCCGTCGGCCGTGCGGACGGGGGGAACCAGCCGATCGGGCGACGCGTGGATACGATCAGTAAGCAGTACCAGGTAAGCGGTGCACGAAAGAGTGCACGGGGCAGTACACAGGACGGCAGCGACGGAGGAGGTGCCCCATGGGAGTCCTGAAGAAGTTCGAGCAGCGTCTCGAAGGTCTGGTCAACGGCACCTTCGCCAAGGTGTTCAAGTCCGAGGTGCAGCCCGTGGAGATCGCGGGAGCGCTCCAGCGGGAGTGCGACAACAACGCCACCATCTGGAACCGCGACCGCACCGTCGTGCCCAACGACTTCATCGTCGAGCTGAGCACCCCGGACTTCGAGCGCCTCAGCCCCTACTCCGGCCAGCTCGGCGACGAGCTCGCCGGCATGGTGCGCGACTACGCCAAGCAGCAGCGCTACACCTTCATGGGCCCCATCAAGGTCCACCTGGAGAAGGCTGACGACCTCGACACCGGTCTGTACCGGGTGCGCAGCCGTACGCTCGCCTCCTCCGCCAGCCAGGCCCCCGGAGCGGGCGGCCCCGCGGCCGCGGGCCCCGGCGCCCCGCCGGCCGGCCGTCCCGGTGGCTACGGCTACCCGCCGGCCACGCCCGGGGGCGCCCCGCCCATGCCGGCCGCGCCGCCCCCGGGCGGCAGGCCCGGCGGTTACGGCTACCCGCAGCCCGCGGGCGGCCAGCGGCCCCCCGCCGCACCCGCGTCCGGCGGACGCACCCGCTACTGGATCGAGATCAACGGCACCCGCCACCAGATCTCCCGCGCCACCCTCGTGATGGGCCGCTCCACCGAGGCCGACGTGCGGATCGACGACCCCGGCGTCTCCCGCCGGCACTGCGAGATCCGGACCGGAACGCCCTCGACGATCCAGGATCTGGGATCCACCAACGGCATCGTGGTGGACGGACAGCACACCACCCGCGCTACGCTCCGCGACGGCTCGCGGATCGTCGTGGGCAGCACCACCGTTATCTATAGGCAAGCCGAAGGGTGAAGCGGGGGCAATGTCAGAGCTGACCCTCACGGTCATGCGGCTGGGGTTCCTGGCCGTACTGTGGCTGTTCGTGATCGTGGCCGTGCAGGTCATCCGGAGCGACCTGTTCGGGACCCGCGTCACCCAGCGCGGATCACGGCGGGACGCCGGCCGGGCCCCGCAGGCCTCCCGCCAGGCACCGCCGCAGCAGCGCCAGCAGTCCGGCGGCGGACGCCGCGGCCGCAACACCCCCACCAAACTGGTCGTGACCGAGGGCACCCTCACCGGTACCACCGTCGCCCTCCAGGGCCAGACCATCAGCCTGGGCCGGGCGCACGACAGCACGATCGTGCTGGACGACGACTACGCCTCCAGCCGCCATGCCAGGATCTACCCGGACCGCGACGGCCAGTGGATCGTCGAGGACCTGGGCTCCACCAACGGCACCTACCTGGACCGGACCCGGCTGACGACCCCGACGCCGATCTCGCTGGGCGCACCGATCCGCATCGGCAAGACCGTCATCGAGCTGCGGAAGTAGTGCTACACCAATGAATGAGCGCGAGCGGAGCGAGCACGCAGTGGGGGCCCCCACCCAGGGGCCCGGCGCGCTCCCGACCGGAGGGTGGGCAGTGTGGCTCGACACGACCGGCTGTACCCGGAGCCGACGGGCGAGGTGCGCATGAGTCTGTCCCTGCGCTTCGCCGCCGGATCGCACAAAGGCATGATCCGGGAGGGCAACGAGGACTCCGGTTACGCCGGTCCCCGCCTGCTCGCCATCGCCGACGGCATGGGCGGCGCAGCGGCCGGCGAGGTCGCCTCCTCCGAGGCGATCTCCACCATCGTCGCGCTCGACGACGACGTCCCCGGCTCCGACCTGCTCACCTCCCTCGGCACGGCCGTCCAGCGGGCCAACGACCAGCTGCGCATGATGGTCGAGGAGGACCCCCAGCTCGAGGGCATGGGCACCACCCTGACCGCCCTGCTGTGGACCGGCCAGCGCCTCGGCATGGTGCACGTCGGCGACTCCCGCGCCTACCTCCTGCGCGACGGCGTCCTCACCCAGATCACCCAGGACCACACCTGGGTGCAGCGTCTGGTCGACGAGGGCCGCATCACTGAGGAGGAGGCCACCACCCACCCGCAGCGGTCCCTGCTGATGCGGGCCCTCGGCAGCGGCGAACACGTCGAACCCGACCTGTCCATCCGCGAGGTGCGGGCCGGCGACCGGTACCTGATCTGCTCCGACGGCCTGTCCGGCGTGGTCTCCCACCAGACCCTCGAGGACACCCTGGCCGGCTACCAGGGCCCCGAGGACACCGTCCAGAACCTGATCGAGCTGGCGCTGCGCGGCGGCGGCCCCGACAACATCACCGTGATCGTCGCCGACGTCCTGGACCTCGACACCGGCGACACCCTCGCCGGACAGCTGTCCGACACCCCGGTCGTCGTCGGCGCCGTCGCGGAGAACCAGAACCAGCTCCACGACAACGGCATCATGCAGACGCCCGCCGGGCGCGCCTCCGGACTCGGCCGCCGGCGTTCCCAGGGCGGCGGCGAGTTCGGCCCGCCCGGCAGCGGCGACGTCACCGGCTTCATCCCCACCGACGGCTTCGGCTACGACGACGGCGACTTCGTCAAGCCCGCCAAGAACCGCCGGTGGCTCAAGAGGTCCGTGTACGGCCTGCTCACGCTCGCCGTCCTCGGCGGCGCCCTGTACGGCGGCTGGCGCTGGACCCAGACGCAGTACTACGTGGGCACCAAGGGCGAGCACGTCGCGCTCTACCGGGGCATCAGCCAGGACCTGGCCTGGGTCTCGCTCTCGAAGGTCGAGAAGGACCACCCCGAGATCGAACTCAAGTACCTGCCGCCCTACCAGCGCAAGCTGGTCGAGGCGACCATCGCCGAAGGCGACCTGTACGGCGCGCGGAAGAAGATCGAGGAACTGTCGGTCCAGGCCTCCGCGTGCCAGAAGCAGGCCGAGCGGCGCGCCGCCGAGAGCGAGAAGAGCGCGAAGACCGGCGAGGGCGAGGCCGGAGGCACCACGGGAACCACGCCCGTCTCCTTCACGTCCAAGGCTTCGCCGTCGCCGACCTCCTCGGGATCGGCGAAGGCCCCGGAGCAGTCCACGCCCCCGTCCACGACCGCACCCACTTCCAGCCCCGGCCCCAGCCTCTCGGAGGAAGAGCAGAAGGTCGTCTCGCTGTGCGGTAAGCAGTAGGCAAGCCGTGAGAGGCCCTGTCACACGATGAGCAGTACTACGAACCCGTCGACGCAGCACACGTCCACGATCGGCGCGATCGGCGCACCCAGCCGCCGCAACACCGAGCTGGCCCTGCTGATCTTCGCCGTCGTCATCCCGGTCTTCGCCTACGCCAACGTGGGGCTCGCCCTCAGCGACGAGGTGCCGGCCGGGCTGCTGAGCTACGGCCTCGGCCTCGGCCTCATGGCGGGCGTCGGCCACCTCGCCGTCAGGAAGTTCGCCCCGTACGCGGACCCGCTGCTGCTGCCGATCGCGACCCTGCTGAACGGCATCGGCCTGGTCGCCATCTGGCGCCTGGACCACTCGGAGCGCCTCCAGGCGAGCCGGACGTTCGTCGAGGCGGCACCGCGCCAGCTGATGTACTCCGCGCTCGGCGTCGCCCTGTTCGTGGCCGTGCTGTTCTTCCTCAAGGACCACCGCGTCCTGCAGCGCTACACCTACATCTCGATGGCCGGCGCACTGGTGCTGCTGCTCCTGCCGCTGGTTCCGGGACTCGGCCACAACGTCTTCGGCGCCAGGATCTGGATCAAGATTCCCGGTCTCGGCACCCTCCAGCCGGGCGAGTTCGCCAAGATCGTCCTCGCGGTCTTCTTCGCGGGCTACCTCATGGTCAAACGCGACGCCCTGGCCCTCGCCAGCCGCCGCTTCATGGGGCTCTACCTGCCCCGCGGCCGTGACCTCGGCCCGATCATCGTCGTCTGGATCATCTCCATCCTGATCCTCGTCTTCGAGACCGACCTGGGCACCTCGCTGCTGTTCTTCGGCATGTTCGTGATCATGCTGTACGTGGCCACCGAGCGGACCAGCTGGATCGTGTTCGGCCTGCTGATGTCCGCGGTCGGCGCCGTCGGCGTGGCGAGCTTCGAGCCGCACATCCAGACGCGTGTGCAGGCCTGGCTCGACCCGATGCGCGAGTTCGAGCTCAGCCGCGCCGGGGTCCAGGACGGCATCGTCCACTCCGAGCAGGCCATGCAGGCCCTGTGGGCCTTCGGTTCGGGCGGCACCCTCGGCACCGGCTGGGGCCAGGGCAACTCCGATCTCATCGGCTTCGCCGCCAACTCCGACTTCATCCTCGCCACCTTCGGCGAGGAGATCGGCCTGGCCGGCGTCATGGCGCTGATCCTGCTCTACGCGCTGATCGTGGAGCGTGGCGTGCGGACCGCCCTCGCCGCCCGTGACCCGTTCGGCAAGCTGCTCGCCATCGGCCTGTCCGGCGCCTTCGCGCTCCAGGTCTTCGTCGTCGCCGGCGGCGTCATGGGCCTCATCCCGCTGACCGGCATGACGATGCCCTTCCTGGCGTACGGCGGTTCGTCCGTCATCGCCAACTGGGCGCTGATCGGCATCCTGCTCAGGATCAGCGACACCGCCCGCCGGCCGGCGCCCGCCCCCGCCGCCAACCCCGACGCCGAGATGACCCAGGTGGTCCGCCCGTGAACAAGCCCCTGCGCCGGGTCGCGATCTTCTGCGGCCTGCTCATGCTCGCCCTGCTCGTCCGCAACAACTGGATCCAGTACGCCCAGGCCGACAAGCTGAGGACCGACGAGAAGAACCGCCGTGTGGCGATCGAGCGGTACGCCTCGCCGCGCGGCGACATCATCGTCGACGGGGAGCCCATCACCGGGCACAAGGCCACCGACGGCGACTTCGCCTACAAGCGCACCTACAAGAACGGCGCCATGTGGGCGCCGGTCACCGGTTACGTCTCGCAGGCCTTCGGCGCCAACCAGCTGGAGGCCATCGAGGACGGCATCCTCACCGGCAACGACGACCGTCTCTTCTTCCGCAACACGCTCGACATGCTGACGGGCAAGAAGAAGGAGGGCGGCAACGTGGTCACCACCCTCAACGGCGCCGCCCAGAAGGCCGCCTACGAGGGCCTGAGGAAGCAGGGCGGCAAGGGCTCCGTCGTCGCTCTGGAGCCGTCCACCGGCAAGATCCTCGCCCTGGCCTCCTTCCCGTCCTACGACCCGTCCACGATCGCCGGCAACAGCCTCAAGACGGACTCCAAGGCGTGGGAGAAGCTGCAGAAGAAGAACAACCCGGACGACCCGATGCTCAACCGGGCGCTGCGCGAGGTCTACCCGCCCGGCTCGACCTTCAAGGTCGTCACCGCGGCCGCCGCACTGGAGCACGGACTGGTCGAGGACGCGGACCAGAAGACCGACACCCCGCTGCCGTACATCATGAAGGGCACCACGACCGAGCTGAAGAACGACGGCGACCTGCCCTGCAAGGACGCCACCCTGCGCGAGGCGCTGCGGGTGTCCTGCAACACCGTCTTCGGCAAGGCCGGCACCGACATCGGCAACGACAAGATGCTGGAGACGGCCAAGAAGTTCGGTTTCACCGAGGAGCAGTTCACCCCGGTCCGCACCAGCGCCTCCGTGTTCTCCGAGAACATGGAGCCCTCGCAGGTCGCGCTCTCCTCCATCGGCCAGTTCAACACCGCGGCGACCCCGCTGCAGATGGCCATGGTCTCCGCCGCCGTCGCCAACAACGGCACCCTGATGAAGCCGTACATGGTCGACGAACTGCAGGCCCCCAGCCTGGACACCGTCGAGAAGACGGACCCGGAGAAGCTGAGCGAGCCGATGTCGGCGAAGAACGCCCAGATCCTCCAGTCGATGATGGAGACCGTCGTCAACGACGGCACCGGCCGCAACGCGCAGATCGACGGCGTCACCGTCGGCGGCAAGACGGGTACGGCCCAGCACGGCGAGAACAACAGCAAGAACCCCTACGCCTGGTTCATCTCCTACGCCAAGAACAGCGACGGCAGCTCTCCCGTGGCCGTCGCGGTCGTCATCGAGGACGAGGACGCGGTGCGCGGTGACATCTCCGGCGGTGGTCTCGCGGCCCCGATCGCCAAGAGCGTGATGGAGGCGGTCATCAAGGGCAAGCAGTGACCCCGGTCACGTCCGCTTCACATCGGCGCACGTTGCGGTACCGGTCCTGTATCGGCTGACGCACTTGGCCAGGTCACACAAAAAGAGCCGGGTACGGTAGGCCCGGAACGCAGCCTCCGGCCGCACGGACGTGCCGGTCGGGACCGACGGAGAGGGCTGGTAGGTAGCTATGGAAGAGCCGCGTCGCCTAGGCGGCCGGTACGAGCTGGGCCCGGTGCTCGGCCGTGGTGGCATGGCGGAGGTTTACCACGCGCATGACACCAGGCTCGGGCGCCAGGTGGCGGTGAAGACGCTGCGCGCGGACCTCGCACGCGACCCGTCCTTCCAGGCCCGGTTCCGCCGGGAGGCCCAGTCGGCCGCCTCGCTCAACCATCCCGCGATCGTCGCGGTCTACGACACGGGCGAGGACTACATCGACGGGGTGTCCATCCCGTACATCGTCATGGAGTACGTCGACGGCTCCACGCTCCGCGAGCTCCTGCACAGCGGCCGCAAGCTGCTGCCGGAGCGGACGCTGGAGATGACCATCGGCATCCTCCAGGCGCTGGAGTACTCCCACCGGGCCGGGATCGTCCACCGCGACATCAAACCCGCCAACGTCATGCTGACGCGCAACGGCCAGGTCAAGGTCATGGACTTCGGCATCGCCCGCGCGATGGGCGACTCCGGCATGACGATGACGCAGACCGCGGCCGTCATCGGCACCGCGCAGTACCTCTCGCCGGAGCAGGCCAAGGGCGAGCAGGTCGACGCCCGCTCCGACCTGTACTCCACCGGCTGTCTGCTCTACGAACTGCTGACCGTCCGCCCGCCCTTCGTGGGCGACTCCCCGGTCGCGGTCGCCTACCAGCACGTACGGGAGGAGCCGCAGCCGCCGAGCGTCTTCGACCCCGAGATCACGCCCGAGATGGACGCGATCGTCCTGAAGGCACTGGTCAAGGACCCCGACTACCGGTACCAGTCGGCCGACGAGATGCGTGCCGACATCGAAGCCTGCCTCGACGGGCAGCCCGTCGCGGCGACCGCGGCGCTCGGTGCGGTCGGCTACGGCGGCTACCCGGACGACCAGCCGACGACGGCACTGCGCCAGGACGCCGGCCCCGGGGCGGCGACCTCGATGCTGCCCCCGATGAACCCGGACGACGGCGGCTACGGCTACGACGACCGCCAGGGCCGACGCCGCCAGCCGAAGAAGAACAACACCTCGACGATATTGCTGGTCGTGGCGGGCGTCCTGGTCCTCATCGGCGCGATCCTGCTCGGCCGCTGGGCCATCAGCGGTGGCGGCGGCGTGGGCAACGACCGCGTCGCGGCCCCCAGCTTCGTCGGTGAGACGAAGGAGAGCGCCCAGCTGCTCGCCGACAACGCCGACCTGAAGCTCAGCTTCGAGGAGAAGCCCTGCGAGAAGCAGGCCAAGGGCAAGATCTGTTCGCAGAACCCCACGGCCGGCACCGAGATCGACAAGGAGTCCACCGTGAACCTGGTGGTCTCCACCGGGGCACCGAAGGTGGCCGTCCCGAGCGTCGTGGGTGACAAGGTCGACGACGCCAGGGCCGAACTCGAGGGCGAGAAGTACGAGTTCGTCGTCGAGGTCAAGGAGAAGGTGGACGCCCAGGAACCCGGCACCGTCCTCAAGCAGGATCCGGGGCTCGGCGCCGAGGTGGAGAAGGGCACCACCATCACCCTCACCGTGGCCAAGGAGCAGGCCAAGTCGACCGTCCCGGACGTCACCAACCAGAGCTGTGACGCCGCCAAGGCGCAGATGACGGCGAACGACCTCGTCGGCAACTGCACCGAGGAAGAGGTCGACGACCCCAACCAGGCCGGCAAGGTCCTGCGCACCACCCCGTCGGCGAACACCCAGGTGGACAAGAACTCCCAGGTGACGATCATCGTCGGCAAGGCGAAGCAGAACGAGAAGGTCGCCGTGCCGAACGTCAACGGCCAGACGCTCCGGGACGCCCAGCGGATGCTCCAGGAGGCCGGGCTCGCGGTCGGCAACGTCGGCCCCGCGCAGGACCCCAACTCCCGCGTGATCGCCTCCAACCCGGGTCAGGGCAACCCGGTCGACAAGGGCTCGAAGGTCGACCTGGTCACCGTCGACCAGGGCGGCAACAACGGCGGCGGCGGCCTCTTCGGCGGCCCCGGCGGCTAGGACGGCCGGCCGTCCGGGATCCCGCACGGCACACGGCAGGAGCCCCGGTCCTCATCGGATGAGGACCGGGGCTCCTGCCGTCGCGGGTCGCCCCGCGGAACGTCAGCCCAGTTCCGCCGGCGGTGTGCGGTTCTCGTCCACCTTCTCCGTGCGGACGAGTTCGCCCCAGACGATGTAGCGGTACTTGCTCGTGTAGACCGGCGTGCAGGTCGTCAGCGTGATGTAGTGGCCGGCCTTCTTCTTGCCGGACTCCTCCGGGATCTTGCCGAGGACGTCGACGTTGTACTTCGAGGTCTCGGGGAGGATCGCGTAGGTCTTGTAGACGTACCACGTGTCCTTCGTCTCGAAGACGATCGGATCGCCCTCCTGGATCTTGTGGATGCCATGGAACTTCGCGCCGTGGCCGTCCCGGTGGGCCGCGAGGGAGAAGTTGCCCTTCTCGCCCGAGGTCGGCAGGGTCGCCTTCACGGGGTCGGTGTAGTAGCCGGCGACGCCGTCGTTGAGGACCTTCATCGAGGTGCCCTTCTCGACCAGGATCTCGTCGCCGGTCATGGCGGGCACGTGGAGGAAGCCGATGCCGTTCCCGCTGTCGTAGGAGGCGGGCCCGCCGCTGCCCCCGCCGTTCCCCGGCCCGTCGGCCCAGGCGTCACGGACCTTGTCCGCCTGCTTGCCCGCCTCACGGTCCGCGACGACGTTCGTCCACCACAGCGAGTAGGCGACGAAGAGGCCGAGCACCAGGCCCGCGGTGATGAGGAGTTCACCGAAGAAGCTGACGACCATCGCCACCGGCCCCATGCGACGCCGGGGACGTGCCCGCGGCGTCGGGGACGCGGACGGGTCGGTGTGCTGTTCGGTGTCGTCGGCGGTCGCTGCCACGTTTCCTCTGCCCTTAACTGACGAGCGCATCAGGCTTGCCCTTGCTGCGCGGCCGTTCCTCGACCATCTTGCCCCAGACGATCAAGCGGTACTTGCTGGTGAACTCCGGGGTGCACGTGGTCAGCGTGATGTAGCGGCCCGGTCCGGTGAAGCCCGATCCCTTCGGGACGGGGTCCAGGACGCTCACGTTGCTGGGCGGCGTCACCGGCAACATGGACGCCATCTTGTAGACGAAGTACTCGCCCTGCGTCTCCACGACGATCGGGTCGCCCGGCTCCAGCCGGTTGATGTACCGGAACGGCTCCCCGTGCGTGTTGCGGTGGCCGGCCAGCCCGAAGTTGCCCGTCTTGGCGTCCGGCATCGCCGTCCTGAGCGCACCCTCCGCGTAATGGCCCACCATGCCCCGGTCGAGCACCTTCTTGCTGTTGATGCCCTCCGCGATCGGCACCACCACGTCCAGTTTGGGAATGTGCAGCAGCGCGAAGCCCTGACCCGGCTCGAACGCTCCCGGGGTGCGCTCGCCGTTCTCCCAGTCCTTCTGGAGGTCGCTGGCCTCCTGGCCGGCCTGCGCCTGCGCCCGTACGTTGGTCCACCACAGCTGGTAGGTGACGAACAGCAGCATCAGCACCCCGCAGGTGATGAACACCTCGCCGATGGCCCGGCTCGCCACGACCGCCGGGCTCGCCTTGCGGGCTCGCGCCTGCCGGCGCGCCTCCATCCGGGACAGCGGCGCCCCGGAAGCCCCGCCGGAGGCCTCTGAGAGCCCTTCTCGGTCCTCTGCCGCCCCTGACCCCACCGCTGCCCTGTGCGGGCCTCCACGGCGCCCGTGGCGCTTCCTGGCGGCCTTCCTGCGGGCCGCGCGGCCGCCGGTCGCCACCGCCGCGGGATCCTCGCGCTGCGGCGGTTCGGGGATCCGCAGCGCCACCGTCTCCTCGTCGACCGGTGGCAGGTACGCCGTGCTGTCGCCGGCACCGCCGTGCGCGCCGGGAGCCGCCGTGCCGTGGGAGGCGCCGTGCGCCGCCGTGTGGTCGTACCAGCCGTCCCCGTACGCACCCGGCGCCCCGTACGGCTGCCCGCCGTACGAGGTGCCCTGGTCGCCGACGCCATAGGCCCCGGACTCGCGCTCGGGGCGCAGCGCGGTCACGCCGTGGACCTGCCCACCACCGGGGCGAGCCCCGCCGACCTCGCCACCGCGCCCTCGTCCCCGCACTCCGTCAGCCAGTTGGCCAGCATCCGGTGGCCGTGCTCGGTCAGCACCGACTCGGGGTGGAACTGCACTCCCTCGACCGCGAGTTCCCGGTGCCGCAGCCCCATCACGATGCCGTCCGGCGTGCGGGCCGTGACCTCCAGCTCCGCCGGGACCGTGGCCGGCTCGGCGGCCAGCGAGTGGTAGCGGGTCGCCGTGAACGGTGACGGCAGACCGGCGAAGACGCCCTTGCCCTCGTGCGTCACCGGCGAGGTCTTGCCGTGCAGGAGTTCGGGGGCGCGGTTCACCACGCCGCCGTACGCCACCTGCATCGACTGCATGCCGAGACAGACGCCGAAGACCGGCACGCCGGTCGACGCGCAGTGCCGCACCATGTCCACACAAACCCCGGCCTCCTCGGGAGTGCCGGGACCGGGAGACAGCAACACCCCGTCGAAGCCGTCCTGAGCGTGCTCCGTCGACACCTCGTCGTTGCGCAAAACCTCGCACTCGGCGCCCAACTGGTACAGGTACTGGACCAGGTTGAAGACGAAGCTGTCGTAGTTGTCGACGACGAGGATGCGCGCGCTCACTGGTTGTCCACCGTGACGTCGTTGAAGGGCAGCAGCGGCTCGGCCCACGGAAAGACGTACTGGAAGAGGACGTAGACCGCGGCGGTGATCAGTACCAGTGAGATGAGTGCCCGCACCCATCCGTTGCCCGGCAGATGCCGCCAGATCCAGCTGTACATGCCGTCCCTTCCGTCGTACCACGGCATCAGACCCACGCCGTACGCCAACAGGGTAACGGCGCGGCCCCTCCGGTTTCAGGCGTCCGCGAGCTGTGCGAAGTCCGTACGAGCCCGGCCGCCGTACCCATCTGTACGCGGCGCGGGGCCGATCACCTCGATGTCCCGGCATGTTCCACGTGAAACATCGGCGGGGCCCGGCCGGGGCCGGCCGCGCTCGAGGGCCGCTCTACTCCACGGGCTCGGCGTAGTGCAGGTCCACCGTGCCGGAGTAACCGGGCAGCGTCACCGTGCCCTCGTCCTCGACCTTCCAGCCGAGGCCGTACACATTGACGTACACCATGTAGTTCTGGATCGCCGGCGACGCCGCGAGCGCCTTCTTCAGCTTCCCCGGGTCCCCGACCGCCGTGATCTTGTACGGCGGCGAGTAGACGCGGCCCTGGAGGATCAGGGTGTTGCCCACACAGCGCACGGCGCTGGTGGAGATCAGCCGCTGGTCCATGACCTTGATACCCTCGGCGCCGCCCTGCCACATCGCGTTCACCACGGCCTGGAGGTCCTGCTGGTGGATGACCAGGTAGTCGGGCTGGGGCTCGGGGTAGCCGGGGAGCTTGGCGGTGGCGTCCGGCGGGGCGTCGTTCAGGGTGACCGTGACCGCCTCGCCCTTGAGCTTCTGCGTGCCGGCGCGTTCCTCCAGGGCGGCGAGCTTGTCGTCCTCCGCCTCGGTGCTGCCGTCGTCGCGCTCGGCGAGGGCCTCGATGTCCCCGCGCAGCGCGCCGTTGGACTCCTCGAGCTCACCGTTCTTGCGGCTGCGCTCGTGGATCAGGTCGGAGAGCTTCAGCAGCGAGGCGTCCGTGCGGATGTTGGTGCCCTTGGCGGTGTCGAAGCTGGTGAAGAAGATGAGTCCCGCCAGAGCGAAGACACCCGCGGTGAGGATCCGCACGGGCCTCAGACGGCGTCGCCGGGCAGGACTGGATCCCGGTCCGGGGAAGTCGGCAGAATTGCTCAACGTACCCTTATCTCCTTCGGCGCCGCGGAAGCACTACGCTAACGGACGCCCGGGGGAGCGCTCAGAGTCCCCTTGTACGCTGCTCCGAGCCCGACCCAGTTCCCTGCGCGGCCACGCAGCGCATCGACAGGAGAGACTCTCGTGCCGAAGTCACGTATCCGCAAGAAGGCCGACTACACACCGCCGCCGGCCAAGCAGACGACCGCGCTCAAGCTGACCAACCGCGCCTGGGTCGCGCCGGTGATGCTGGCCCTGTTCCTCATCGGTCTGGCCTGGATCGTCGTTTTCTACGTCACCGACGGCTCGCTGCCCATCGACGCCCTGGGCAACTGGAACATCGTGGTGGGCTTCGGGTTCATCGCCGCCGGATTCGGCGTCTCGACGCAGTGGAAGTAGCGCTCACCGCACGGTGAGCGGGGTCCTGTCCGGAGCCGTTCGTCAGCTCTGGGCAGGACTATCCCCTGAGTTATCCACAGGCCTTGTCCACATGTGGACAGAAAACTCGATCTGTGGATAACCCTTCGAGGGTTGACGCCGGTGTGACAGAAACACCAGCAACCGAAAACCTGTTCGTAAACCCTCTGACCTGCGTAAAGACAAGCCGGACAGGTGAGGGACGGGGCTCCGCGCACCCTGTGCACAAGATCCGCCACCTTCTGTGGACAACCTTGTTCCTCAGGTGAGCTGCGCGGTCCTCAGCAGAGTCAGCACCACGACAGCGGCCAGCACCAGCCCACAGGTGCCGAACTGCACCAGCGCCCGCCGTTCCCGGGGGGCGTGGACCATGGCGTATCCGATCACCACGCCGGCGACGAACCCTCCCAGGTGGGCCTGCCAGGCGATGTTGCTCCAGCCGATGGTGATGATCACGTTGATGGCCAGCAGCGCGATGATCGGGCGCATGTCCTGGTCGAGCCGGCGCATCAGTACGGCGATCGCGCCGAACAGACCGAAGATCGCACCGGACGCGCCGAGAGAGGCCGTGCTGCCCGAGGCCAGTACATAGGTCAGGGCACTGCCCGCGAGGCCCGAGACCAGATAGAGCGCGAGGAAGCGGGCCCGGCCGAGAGCCTCCTCCAGCGGTCCGCCGAGCCACCACAGGCCGAGCATGTTGAAGGCGATGTGCCAGATCTCCTCATGCGTGAACATCGAGGTGAACAGGCGGTACCACTCACCCAGGGCCACACCGTCCCGGGGCAGGAACGGATCCGGCGGCCAGACACCGACCAGCACGAGCGGATTCAGCAGCGACGGCCGGATCTGCACGGCGATGAACACCGCGAGGTTGACCGCCAGGAGGATCTTGGTGAGCAGCCGGGGGTCCGCCGCGACCGTTCCGCCCGCGATCGTGCGGGGCAGGGAGGCGGAGGGCGCGTGGCCCGTGCCCGAGCCGGTGCGGACGCACTCCGGACACTGGAATCCCACGGAGGCGTTGACCATGCACTCCGGGCAGATCGGCCGCTCGCACCGGGTGCAGCGGATACCGGTCTCCCGGTCCGGGTGGCGATAGCAGACAGGGAGACGCTGGGCGTCCTGCGCGCTGCCGGCAGCCTGGTCGTCCATGGCGTCCCCTAGGTCGTGTGGAAAAGCCCCGCCCCGCCCATCCTTACGGATGAGCGGGGCGATTGGTTCCCTTCGAGGGCTTTCGCACTCCGGGGACGAGGTGGTCAGCCCTCGCGGATCTCGACCGACTCGATCACCACGTCGTTCACCGGACGGTCGGTGCGCGGGTTGGTCTGCGTCGCCGCGATGGTGTCGATGACCTTCTGGCTCGCGGCGTCGGTGACCTCACCGAAAATGGTGTGCTTGCGGTTCAGCCACGCCGTCGGGGAGACGGTGATGAAGAACTGCGAGCCGTTGGTGCCGGGCCCGGCGTTGGCCATCGCCAGCAGGTACGGCTTGTCGAAGCGCAGGTCCGGGTGGAACTCGTCCTCGAACTGGTAGCCGGGACCACCGGTGCCGTTGCCCAGCGGGTCACCGCCCTGGATCATGAAGCCGCTGATCACCCGGTGGAAGACCGTACCGTCGTAGAGCTTGTCCGTGGACTTCTTACCGGTCTGGGGGTGGGTCCACTCCCGCTCGCCCTTGGCGAGCTCGACGAAGTTCTTGACCGTGATCGGCGCGTGGTTCGGGAAGAGCCGGACCTCGATGTTGCCGTGATTGGTCTTCAGGGTGGCGTGGAGCTGCTCAGCCACGATGTGCCTTCCGTTGTCTTTCCGTGACTCCCTGATCCTCGCACGGACGGGGCGCCCAGTCGCCCGGCCTGCGGACACAGGAGGGCAACCGGGCCGTCCGGCTAGCCGAAATCAGGCCGGGTACCCCCGTGACGGGGGCGTGTGGCGGCGATCCGTGGCATGGTCGACGTCAAGCTCCCGATGCTCCTGATTCATCCGCTATTGCACTCGATAGCGCCATCGATCCACTTCACCGGCACCCGTATGCCCGTCCGCGCATGACTCACAGCGACCCGGCAGGCATGATCCGTAAAAGGGTGGAAAGTCGAAATACCGTACGCCACCGAGGAGGAGGAACCCGTGACCCGCATCGACAGCGTGCGCGCCGCGACCGGTTCGGCGAAGGAGAGCGTGCTGCACGCCGCGGAAGTGGTGGCGCCCTACGCCGACACGGCCAAGGTCAGGGCCGCACACTACGCACAGGAAGCTCGCGTACGGCTGGCGCCCAAGGTGACGCAGGCCGCCGGACAGGCCCGCGTCCAGTACGGCACCCATGTACAGCCGTACCTGGAACAGGCACGGACGCATGTACCACCGGCGGTCGACAAGGCCGCCCACCAGGCGGCCGTCCGCACTCGCACGGCCGCTCGGCAGGCGGCTGACTACTCCCGCCCTGTGATCGAGCAGGCGATGGCCGCAGCCGGCCCCGCGAAGGAAGAGGCAGCGGCCCGCAGTGCGGCGGCGCTGGCCGCCCTGCGGGGTCAGGTGTCGGCCCAGCAGATCCAGAAGCTCGTCCGCAAGCAGCAGCGGCGGGCGAAGGCCGGCCGTGCCGCGAGGACGGTCCTGATCCTGGGCGCCGTGGCCGGCGGTGCCTTCGCCGTCTGGAAGTGGTGGGACAAGCAGGCCAACCCCGACTGGCTGGTGGAGCCGCCCGCCGCGACGGACGTCTCGGGCTCGTCGAAGCTGACGTCGGTGGACGGCAGCGATCTGAGCGCTCTCGACCCCGAGGTCGAAGCCAAGGAGGCCGCGGAGGAGGCTGCCAAGCGCGACGAGACCTGACGGGCCACGCCACCGTCAACGGCGCGGTGGGGCAGTCGACTTGCGTGTCGCCTGCCCCACCGCGCCGTTTCACGTGAAACGAAAAACCCCTCCCCCCGCGTTCTCGCAGGTGGGAGGGGTTTGCTTGTGGAGCCTAGGGGAGTCGAACCCCTGACATCTGCCATGCAAAGACAGCGCTCTACCAACTGAGCTAAGGCCCCGAAGGAAAGCGTCCACCAGGAAGAACACTTCTCGGCGGGCGCTCGGGACCAGAGTACCGGGTCCCCCCGGGGATTCCGCAAAAAGATTGGGGGTCCCCGTGACCGACCACTCTCCGTAAGATGCTCGGCGTGGTTCGCTACAGCGAACCACGGTTCATGGGGAAGCGATGGGGAGACGCAATGGACGCCGCACAGCAGGAAGCCACCGCCAGAGCGCGGGAACTGCAGCGGAATTGGTACGGGGAGCCGCTGGGGACGCTCTTCCGTAGGCTCATAGACGACCTGGGTCTCAATCAGGCTCGTCTGGCGGGGGTGCTGGGACTGTCCGCGCCGATGCTGTCGCAGCTGATGAGCGGCCAGCGGGCGAAGATCGGCAATCCCGCGGTGGTCCAGCGGGTGCAGCTGCTGCAGGACCTGGCGGGGCAGGTCGCCGACGGCAGCGTCAGCGCGGCCGAGGCGACCGAGCGCATGGAGGAGATCAAGAAGTCCCAGGGGGGTTCGATGCTCAGCAACACCACTCAGACGACGAGCAGTTCAGGGGCGCCCACGGTCAAGCGGGTGGTCCGCGAGATCCAGTCCCTGCTGCGCTCGGTCGCGGCCGCCGGCGACATCATCGACGCTGCCGACACCCTCGCTCCCACCCACCCCGAACTGGCCGAGTTCCTCCGGGTCTACGGCGCCGGCCGCACCTCCGACGCGGTCACGCACTACCAGTCCCACCAGAACTGACCTCGCTGTCCGGCGGCCGCAGGGGGCTCGGCTGCCGGAGACCCCGGGATGCCGGGCGGGGGAGACTCACGCGAGGAAGACACGGGGGACACGGGGGATACAGGGGGAGTCGTCTCGCTCGTAAAAGGGGAGGGACAGGGGGACACCTCAGGGGGAGGAGCGACGCACTGCCATGGGTGAGGTCTTCGCCGGCCGGTACGAACTGGTCGACCCGATCGGGCGCGGGGGCGTCGGCGCCGTCTGGCGCGCCTGGGACCACCGCCGTCGCCGTTATGTGGCCGCCAAGGTCCTGCTGCAGAGCGACGCCCACTCACTGCTCCGCTTCGTCCGCGAGCAGGCACTGCGGATCGATCACCCCCATGTTCTCGCTCCCACCAGCTGGGCCGCCGACGACGACAAGGTCCTGTTCACCATGGATCTGGTCACCGGTGGTTCTCTGGTCCACCTGGTCGGCGACTACGGTCCCCTGCCGCCCGCGTTCGTCTGCACGCTGCTCGACCAGCTGCTGGCGGGCCTTGCCGCGGTGCACGCGGAGGATGTCGTACACCGTGACGTCAAACCCGCCAACGTGCTCCTGGAGGCCACTGGAACGGGCAGGCCACGGCTGCGACTGTCCGACTTCGGCATCGCGATGCGCCTGGGCGAACCCCGGCTGACCGAGACCAATCTGGTGGTGGGCACACCGGGCTATCTCGCGCCGGAGCAGATGATGGGTGCGGAGCCGGACTTCCCCTCCGACCTGTTCGCCGTGGGTCTGGTGGCGCTCTATCTGCTGGAGGGCGCCAGACCGGACGCCAAGGCCCTCATCCAATACTTCGCCGATCACGGCACGCCGGGCGCCCCCCAGGGCATGCCTGAGCCGCTGTGGCAGGTCGTGGCCACGCTGCTCCAGCCGGACCCCGCGGCGCGGTTCCGCACGGCGACGGGGGCGCGCAAGGCGCTCGCCGCGGCCGCCGAGCTGCTGCCGGAACCCGGCCCCGACGACGAACTGATCGAGATCTTCGACCAACTCGGTCCCCTACCCACGGGCTTCGCCGCGGACGGCCCGCTGAAGCGGGCCTCGGGTGTGCGGTCGGGAGGGAGCGGTGCGTCCCCGCCGGCGCACGCCACCGGTGAGGAGCCGGCCCTCCGCACCGATGAGGAGGGGGCCGGACGCGGGTCTCGCGCCGGAAGCGGCGAGGGCGCCGCCGAGGGCGCGTACGGCCGGGGCACACACGGCACGGGCACCCCCGACGGATCGGCCGGCCCCGTGCCCGCCCGGCCGGACGCGGACGCCCCGGAGGCGCCCGGACCGGACCACGACACGGGCGGTGGCGGTGGTCCCGCACCCGCCGGTCCACGCCGCAGCGCCGTCTCCCCCGCGACACCGTCCGGATCCTCCCCGCGGCCCCCCGGCATGTCCGAGACGGGCAGTTTCCCCCTGGCACCGCCACGGAGCACGGACACCTCCCCTCCCGTGCCGGCTCCGCCTCCCCCCGCACACGCCCCTCGGAACCCGCAACAGGAACAGCACGCCACACCGCACGGGGCGTCCGACGCCGCTCACTCCGTCTCCCCCCACGACCCGACTCATCCCTCGCGCTCCCCCCGCTCGTCCCCCTCACTGCCGACCGCGCATCACGACCCCTCCACTGCTGAATACACCGCCCGGACCCCGCAGGTTCCGCCTCCGGGCGCGGCAATGTCCCGGCACGGCACCGCCCAGCCCCGGTCGCACCGCCGGCGCCGCCGCCGGCCCGGGCCATCGGCGAAGGTGGCCGTCCCTGTCCTGCTCCTGGCGCTCGCCTGTTACGCCGTGGGCTTCTGGGCCCTCACGCGGATCTGAACCCCGCCGCCTACGGGGCGGCCCGCCGACGGGCCACCAGGGTCCACACGCCGAGTCCCACCAACAGTGCGCTTCCGGTGCCGATGCCGCCCGCCGCGAGCACCCGGTACGCGGCGCCGTCGCCCGCGCTCCCGCCTCCGGCCGCCGCCTTGCGGTCGTCCCCCGTGACCGTGAAGACGTCCGCGGGTACGGGCTGCCCCGCGTAGCCGGGTCCGTCCTGGGGCACGCCGTCCAGCCCCACCCGCAGGGTCAGGGGCACCGGCCCGGCACCGAAGTCGTCGGCGACCTCCGGCGTGAGGTGCGCGACGAGGTAGTAGGAGCCGGCGAACCGTGTCGCCGTGATCTGCCGGCCGGAGGAGTACCGGTTGGCGTGCGCGACCGGTGGCAGCGGCGCGAGGCTCCTGGACTTCTGGCCGCCGCCGTAGCCGAGGCCCAGGTCGTCGACGCGGCCGCGGGCGGGGTTGTAGAGGTCCAGGTCCAGCGCGGCGGCGACGTATCCGCCGGGGTCCGGGTCCGAACCGCCCAGCTCGGCCGTGACGTGGAGTTGCCGGCCCCAGTCGACGGGAACCTTGTAGAAGAGCGTCTGGCCGGGACGTATGTCGTCCCGCCACACTCCCTCGCCGAGCGCGGTGGCCAGGGCGAAGCCCGCACCGCCCGCTCGCCTCCGCGGCTCCCCCGTGACGGGGGAGGGCGGGGCGGAGCTCCCGTTCCCGGGCGCGCTCGTGGCGCCGTTCGTCCCCAGCACGGGCTCCGTCACCGTGGTGAGCTCCGTCTCCCAGGCGTCGGGGGAGGAGTTCCGGCCGTCCGGGTCGGCCCGCTCGACGGTCACGTAGTACGTACCGGGGTTGTCGCACGGGGACCTCCTGGGCGAGATCTCCCTCATGGCCCACGCGGTGACCGGGTGGGGGCTGCCTCCGGCACCGAAGCTCGCCGTGTCCACGTCGCAGGAGCGGCCGTCGCTGTTCCGCAAGGACACCTTGACCCCGTCGGTGACGGGGGCGTCGCGGCCGGCCGGGGGGACCGCGGTGACGGAGGCGTAGAGGTTCGTGGTGCCGTCGAGGCGCAGCCGGTAATGGACCTTGCCGGACGGCGGGAGGGTGCTCCGGTAGGCGCGGCCGGGCACCAGTTCCACGGCGTCCGCGGTGCTCACGGCACCGTCGATCGTCCGCGCGTCCTCGGAGAAGGCGTAGGTTCCGGGGTCCGCGGACCACCCCACGGTCGCGGGCGGACCCGACCGGGGAGCCCCGGCGAGCCCGGTGGCGTCGCCGGCGGGGCCGGCCCTCCCGAGGGCCGAGGCCTCCTGTCCCGGCAGAGCGCCCCCCAGCCCCAGCAGCACCGCCAGGCCCGCGCACCCGGCGGCCAGGCGCCGGCCACGCCGGGTTCCCGCCCGCCCCCGCGCCGTACACTGCCGTCCCCTCACGCGCCACCCCTCGTCGCTGCCGGACGTCGCACCGTGTCGCCCATCCTGCCCCCTGGACGCGGGCCCCGGACAAGGTGCCGGCACACACGAAACCCCGGCCGCGAGTGCGGCCGGGGTCTGTTCAGCGTCGAATACCGGTACTCACGAACCCGTGGGCACGGAGTCAGTCGCCTCCGTCCACAGATCCTGCTCGGCGCGATCCGCCTGGATCTGGCGGTACACGAGGAGCCCGCCGATGGCGGCCAGTGCGACCAGGAGAAGCTTCTTCACCGCGCGACCTCGTCTTTCGTTGACGTAGGGGACCTCTGGCGCCCGACTATACACACCGGCCGATACCGATCGGTGACCTGCGTCGGCCACGCGAACTGCCCCGGATCGCGCCGCAGTAGGAGCGGAACGCGGCCGTCGGACCGGAGGGTGATGACCTCTCCACGGGCTGTGGTTCGAGCTCTTCCCCCCGTCTCATCAGCTTTTCTCCCTTCATGCGTCCATCCGAGTGGTGTTCATCTGAACATCCACGCGCCACGGGCGTCGGTCCACCACTTCGCGAGCCTCATACACATCATGAGGAAAGTACGCAAATCGCCCAACCCGAAAGTGAGGGGCCATGGCCCGGAACAAGGTCATGAAGCTGTGGAACGCCGTCGTCACCGCCTTCCTGGCGCTGTGCACGGCGCTCGGACTCATCACCACGACCGCCTCGGCGGCCGTACCGCAGACCGAGAAGGCCCGCAACAGCGACAGCGCGTCCACGGCGGCCGAAGCGACGGCACCCCTGTGGTCCTGGTCACTGATCAGGGCCCTGCCCCCCACGATGAAGCAGCGCATCCACGCCGAGGCCCACGGCAAGTCCCCCGGCTGTCGGCACAGCCCCGTCGACGACGACGCTGCGGACCCCGACTCCGCGGACTGCTCCGACGACACGACGTCCTCCCGGCCCGAACCCGTCAGCGGCCGCATCCCGCTCCAGCGCTGATCCCGAACGCCCCTCCCGAGCCCTCCTCGTGCCGTCGCTGCTTCTCCGAGTCCTGGCGAACTTGCGTACAGCGCCCCGGCACGACGACGACTCCCCGGCCGCCCACGGCCCGCTCCACGAGCACCGGAAGACCCCCGCCGACCTCCGGCGGGGGTCTCCTTCGCTGTCCACGCCCACGCCCACGCCCCCGTCCCCGTCCCCGTCCAGGATCAGGCTGATCGTCGTCCAGGATCAGGCTGATCGAGCCGTCCTCGAATCGGGCCCGGCCGCACAGATGCTCGCGGCAGCCACGGCGGGCCCCGGGATCCGCGAGAGCGACGAGCCTCGCTCCGACCTCCCGGGCCCGTCACGCCTGGCCCGCCGTCGGGAGCGGTGCCCTCGCCCTCATCGACCGATGTCGGCCGTGCATGCCGAAGACCCCCAGCCGGTATCGACTGGGGGTCTTCTCGCTGGTGGGGCTAACAGGATTTGAACCTGTGGCCTCATCCTTATCAGGTCGATCAGAGGCGGTCGGCGGCCCTGGGGAACCTGCTGTGTCCCTTGTCTGATGGTCCGCCGAGGTTCGCTTCTGATCGCCACTAGCCGGGCTTGTTGGTGTCAGGCACTGATGTCACGCTCAGGCTCGGTCTTGACACACTGACCGGTCGGCCCCCGCTGCGCGCCCGCCATTCTGGGGCGCGACGCGCTTTCAACAATGAATCCGCAGTTCGCCTTCGTTGCAGAGGATGACGACCTGGTCCCCCGTCTCAAGAACGTGGAAGTGGCGCTCACGCGCGATCTCGATGATCTCTTCCAACGCTCCAAACCGCTCCACGTCGTAGATCGACCGGCGCACGACGCCACCTTGACTCGCCTGCGCCGCCCGGAATATCTGATCAACCCATGCTCCCATGAAGGCAAGCTACAACTTGATCTCTGAGTCTCACTGGTAATTGTGGAAGTTGGCGAAGCCATCGGGGTAACGCGAAGTTGACGCAGTTCCTCCGCACCTCAACCCACCACTCACCCAGCTCCCATCCCGTCCGCCGTCGACCCACACACCGTGGAGCGGGCGTGGTTCAGGGCGTCCAGGTGGAGCGCGCCACTGTACGAACGACCTGGACGCCCTGGGCCGCGTCTGCTCGGCTCTGCCTGGGTCGATGGTGGACGGGATGGGAGCACCCCGCTCATGCCACTACCGGCCCGCGGCCGGCGACGGTGCCCCCTCCATCCCGGTGCCGGCCGATCCCCCGCCGGAGGCATCGTCTGTGACCGTGTGTCGTTCTGTGCGGTGCTCGCCTCATGGCTTCCGGCCCTACCCATCAGTGGGCGCGCGTCGGCGCAGCGCGGGCGGAGCGGGCCGAAGGCAGGAGCGTCGCCCGGAGCGGAGCCGGGAAGCGCGCCCGGCGGAGCGGAGCGCAGCCGGGGCTTGATGAGGTAGAGAAACCTGTAACAGCTCTCGTTTCGCTGGTCAGGTCGAAGATGTCGCGGCGGTCGTGAGTCGGCTCGTGTACCCGGCTTGGCACAGGCGCTCGTACGCATCGGCCACGTCGCCGGGTACTGGCTGGCGGATCATGAATCCCTGATCCGGGTAGATCATCAGCCGTTGCAGGGCACCGACCAACATGTCGATCACCAAGCGGGCGTCGCCGATGGAGTCGACGTACTCGGTGAAGGTCATGGGCGTGGAAGCGCTGACGACGTCGACCCCGGGCCAGAGCTTGCGTGCCGTGGCGTATGCGCGCCGCTCCTCGTACGGCTTGCTGATCAGCAACACCGAGGAGACCTCCACCCCGCTCTCCTCCAACAGCTTCCGGGAGAAGCGGATGTTCTCACCGGTGTTCCGGGCGTACGGCTCCACGAGGATGGCCTCGCTGGGAACCCCCAGCTCCAATGCCCGCTCGCGGTAGTGGACGGCTTCGCCGCGGGGCATGCGCTCCCGCGTCGTCGGGCTGGTGGCTCCGGTGAACACGAGCAGAGGGGCCATGCCGCGCTTGTACAGGTCTACGGCGGTGTCAGCCACCCCCAGGTCGTGACTGCCCAGTCCGATGGCCACCGAGCACGGCCGGGGTGCATGGCCCATCTGGTGGTAGTCCCATACGCGCCGGGCGTCGGCCCAATCCTGCGTCGAGATCACTGCTGTCCTTTTCCGTCCCTCGCCGAGTCGGGCACCTTGAAGTCGTACTCCCACGCGAAGCGTGATGCCGCGTGTACCCCGATGGCGAACTCCACGACGGTGCCGTCCGCCGTGTAGGTCGTCCGGTGCAGCTCGACCACCGGTTCGCCCGGCGGCAACTGGAGCTGCTTCACCTCGTCCGGTGTGGCGGCGCGAGCGAACAACTGCTCCTTCATGTGGTCGATCTCGTAACCCGCGTCGTACAGCACGCGGAATCCGCCGCCTCGGCCGGCGGGGCCCGGTGTGGGGTCGACCAGTCGCGTCCCTTCCACGTGCTCGGGCCGGTAGTAGCTGGTCAGCGTGTGCGTCGGTTGATCGCCTTCTTTGACCAGGCGGGCGCGCGCGTAGACCTCCGCGCCTTCCGATAGCCCGTGTGCGGCTGCGACCTCCGGCGGTGCCACGACGCGGCTCACCGTCTGGGTCTGCTCGTTCCGGCGATAGGTGCGACCCGATGCCACGCGGTCCGCGATGAACGCGACCTCGTCGCCGTCTCGCCACTTGGCCTTGTCGTAGCGGGCAATGCCCAAGCGCTTGAGGGGGACCTGCTGGCGCACGACAGTGCCGTGGCCGCGTGAAGAGGTGACCAGGCCCTCGGCTTCCAGTGCTTTGTAGGCGGCGTGCACGGTTGCCTTGGAGCCTTCACCGGCGTCGACGAGTTCTCGGATGTGAGGCAAACGCTGGCCAGGGGCGTAGTCACCCCTTCTGATCTGCTCGGCCAGCTTGTCCGCCAGCTCCCGCCACTTGGACGCCATCTCGAACCCCTCTCAACGAGGTCAAGTGAAACATAGTCCTAGGACTGTTGACAGTCCTAGGACTGCGGTGCACTATCTCTCTCAGCGACTCGCAGTCCTAGGACAGCGAGCGCCATGCAGTCCGATTTGGGCTGCCTCGTCTTCAACGCTGGGAGAACTGATGCCGTCCTTCAAGATCGACACGTCGACTGCTGTGGTGTTCGTGGCGACCGCGCCGGTGCCGAAGCTGGCGAACGCCAAGACCGGTGAGCGGGCGCTGGACCGGGAGACCGGGGCCGCGCTGTCCACGGTGGGCCTGCTGGTCTCGGACGAGGGGGAGGGGAACCTCTACCAGGTGACCATCCCGGAGACGGGCCTGCCGGAAGGGCTCCAGCCGGGTATGCCGGTGCGGGTGGTCGGGCTCAAGGCGCGGGACTGGGAGAACGAGTTCAACGGCCAGAAGCGGCACGGGATCTCGTTCCGTGCGGTCGCGATCACCCCGGCGGCGTGACCATGAGTGACTGGTCGTTGTGGCTGGAGGCCACGGGGGCGTTAGCGGGGGCCGGCGGTGTCGGCTACGCCAAGGCTCGGGCTCCGCGCGTGTACTGGTCGACGGTGGGTCTGCCGCTGACGTGGGGCCGGTTCGCCTGGTCCTACCGGTCCACGATGGACGTGTGCGGGCTGACGGTGCAGCCGACGGGGCTGCGGGCGTTCATGACCCGCAACCTGGCCCGTCGTGAGGTCCGGCCCGTCGCGCCGAAGGTCCGCCGTATCCGCCCGACCTCGACGGGCCTGCGGGTGACGCTGCGGCTTCCGGCCGGTCTGGAGCCGGTCGACGTGGCGGTGTCCTCGGAGCGGCTGCGGCACGCCTTCGGGGTGCAGTCGGTGACCGTGGCGGAGACCAAGCCCGGATACGTGGAACTGCGGATGACGGGCTATGACGTGCTGCGCCGGGTGCGTCTGCCGCGCAAGGCCCGGCCGCGTGACCTGGTGGTGCCGGTGGCGCTGCGGGAGGACGGCACGGTCTTCGAGCGGGACTACCGCAAGATGCCGCACGCCCTGACCCTGGGGGCGAACTCGTCGGGGAAGTCCATGTACCAGCGCAACTTGGTGATGGGCCTGGCGAAGCTCCCGGTCGGGCTGGTGGGGATCGACTGCAAGCGCGGTGTCGAGCACAGCCGGTACCTGCCCCGCCTGTCGGCGCTGGCCACCGATCCGGACATGGCCGGCCGCCTGATAGACGCGCTGGTGCTGGAGATGAGCGAACGGTTCGATCTCCTCGCCCTGCACGGGGTGCCGGACCTGTGGGACTTGCCCGAGAAGCTGCGGCCGGTGCCGCTGGTCGTCCTCGTGGATGAGGTGGCGGAGCTGTTCTTCGTCACCTCCAAGAAGGAGGAAGCGGCGCGGGACAGGACGGTCATGCAGCTCGTGCGGCTGGGGCAGATGGCCCGCGCGGTCGGGATCTACCTGGAGGTGTGCGGGCAGCGCTTCGGCTCCGACCTCGGCCGCGGTGCGACCGCGCTGCGGGCTCAGCTCACCGGCCGTGTGGTGCACCGCGTCAACGACAAGCAGACCGCCGAGATGGGCCTGGGCGACATCGCCCCTGAGGCGGTCGTGTCCGCGACTTCGATCCGAGTGGACCGGCCCGGCGTCGCGGTGGCCGGTGACACCTCCGGTGGCTGGTCACGCATCCGCACCCCGGAGACCACGCCAGCGCAAGCGGCGGCCGTCTGCCGGGAGTACGCCCACCTGACCCCGGACCTGCCCTTCCTGGCCTCGTTCCGCCCGCCCGTGGCGATCCCGCCGATGCCCACCACACCCCCGTCCGTCCCGCAGTCCTGACCACTGAGGGGAGGTGAGGACGTGTTCCGCTCGATCCGCATCGATGCCGTGCTCATCCAGGCCGTGATCGCCGGTGCCCTGTCCTTCGCCCACCTGCACGACCTCGCCGAAGCGGCCGGACAGTCCGGCTGGAAGGCGTGGGCCTACCCGGTCTCCGTCGACCTGCTGCTGGTGGCGGCCTGGCGTCGACTGCGCGGCGCTCGCCGGGACCGCTCGGCCTGGACATGGTTCGTCATCGCCCTGGTCGCCTCCCTCGGCGCGAACGTCGCGACCGCCGGACTCCTCGACCTGGCCAACGTTCCCGCTTGGCTGCACATCCTCGTCGCGGGCTGGCCCGCGCTGGCCTTCCTCGGCGGAACCCTCCTCGTCCACCAACCCACCGAACCCGCACCGGCATCCGCGCCCGCGGCTGCTGCCGATCCCGCGCCGGTCATCGACCGCCCCGACGTCGCGGACGAAGGACCGGAGATCGCCCCGGCCGAACCCGTCCCAGCCCTGCCGGAAGCCCCGGCCCCGGCCCCGGCCCCGGCCCCGGTGCCGATGGTGCCCCCGGCTCTGGTCGACCACGCACGCAAGGTCGCCACCGAGCACCGCACCCGCACCGGGACCGACATCGACACCGCCACCCTGCGCGCTCGCCTCGGCATCCCGGAAGACCTCGCTGGCGCGATCGTCGCCCAACTCGCCTGAAAGGAGGTGACCAGATGCGCCCGAACCGCTTCTACGACGTCATCCGCATCGGACCCGTGAGGGTCGGCACGTTCAACAACGGCCGTGGCCAGACCCGTCACACCGCCGCCTGCACCGCCCCTGAGTGCGGCTTCTCCACCGAACACCGCGACCGCTCGGCCGCCGAACTCGCCGCCCGAACCCACCGCTGCAACCCCTGAGAGGAGGGCCGAACCGTGCAGCTCCCCGAGGACCAGCTCCGCGCCGGTCACATCCCCGCCGACCTCTACCGGCGGCTCCCGCCCGGCACCGACGTGCGACGCGTCGTGATCGTGCAAGAAGCACCCCGCTCCTACACCGGGCCGATCGTGCTGACGCTCGTCGTCGTCACCGGGTCCATCGCGGTGCTGCTGGTCATCGCCTTCGTCGCCCAGGTCGTGGCCGGCGCCGCCGTCGCGGTCCTGTCGGCCACCAGCGGACTCACCTACACGATCAACCGCGCGGCCAAACGCCGCGCCTCCAGCAAGTAACGCCCTCCGGGGCGGCCTCGGTCGCCAAACTTCCGCCGCCCCGGACGGCTCCACCCATCCAGATCCAACGGACCCGAAAGGGAAGCCTCATCATGCCCCAGCACGCCCAGAACACGCGCGTCTGCCGCGACTGCGACGGCTTCGCCACCGCCGCGATCACCACCGGCACCCGACACGGCGACGGTACCCGCGCCACTCTCCGCGTCACCTGCCCGACCTGCAAGGGCACTGGCACCGCCCGCCGTGTGCGCCCGCTGGGGGCGGTGATCAAGTGACCGACACCGCCACGATGGCGGGCCTGGACCCGGCCACCCTCGCCGACGTGCTGAGGCTGGCCGGGTCTCCCGGCTTCGACCGCATCCAGGACCAGATCCGCCGTACCGGCGGCTGCACCGACCCCATCCGCCTGACCGGCTCGACCGTCACCCGCGACGCGGCCACGGGACAGGTGCTGCACTCCTACTCCACCGACACCGAGCCCGGCGGGGTCCTGCGCGTCGCCTGCGGCAACCGCCGCGCCTCCCGCTGCCCGGCCTGCGCCTGGACCTACGCGGGCGACACCTACCACCTGATCCGCGCCGGCCTCGTCGGCGACCCCGCCAAGGGCACCCCCGAGACGATCCGCGACCACCCGCGCGTGTTCGCCACGCTCACCGCGCCGTCGTTCGGCCCGGTCCACAACCGGCCCGGCAACCGGCCCTGCCGCTGCGGCACCCACCACGCCGAAGACTCCCCCGAGCTGGGCACACCGCTCGACCCGGACGCTTACGACTACGCGGGCGCGGTGCTGTGGAACAACCACGCCTCCGAGCTGTGGCGCTACTTCACGATCTACCTGCGCCGGGAGATCGCCAAGCGGGCCGGACTCACGCAGAAGGCCGCACGCGAGCAATCGCGAGTGTCGTTCGGGAAGGTCGCCGAATACCAGAAGCGCGGGGCGGTGCACTTCCATGCCGTGATCCGCTTCGACGGACCGGCCGGACCCGACGACCCGCCCCCGGCGTGGGCCACCCTCGACCTGCTCACCGACGCCATCCATGCCGCTGCCGCCCGCGTGGAAGTCGACGTACCCCCGTCCGGGGACCAACCGGCCCGGACCCTGCGATGGGGCACCCAGCTCGACGTACGCCCGATCCGCGCCTTCGGCGACGGCGAGGACATCACCGAGCAGGCGGTCGCCTCCTACGTGGCCAAGTACGCCACCAAAGCAGCCGAGACCACCGGCACCGTGGACCGCCGCATCGGCAACAAGGAAGCCCTCGTCCTCCTCGACGTCCCCGAGCACCCGGCCCGGCTCATCGCCGCCTGCCTCGACCTCCACAACCTCTACCCGGACCGCAAGCTCCGCGACTGGGCCCACATGCTCGGCTTCCGCGGCCACTTCTCCACCAAGTCCCGCCGCTACTCCACCACCCTCGGCGAACTCCGCCAGGCACGCGCCGACTACCGCGCCGCCCAACAACGCGCCGCCCTCGGCCTGCCCGACCCCGACGACGAGGAAGCCACCACGCTCACCCTCGCCCACTGGACCTACGCAGGCCACGGCCACACCCCCGGCGAATCCTGGCTCGCCGCCAACATCCGCCGGGACATCCAGCACAACCGCGACACCGCCCGCGAGGAACTACCCGCCTTGCTCGACCTGGAAGGAGCTGCTGCATGACCACCGCTGCCCCGGAGCTGTTGACCGTGCCCGAAGTCATGGCGCGGCTGAAGGTGGGCCGGACCAAGGTCTACGACCTGATCCGCACCCATCGCCTCGTGTCCATCAAGGTCGACGGATGCCGCCGCATCCCGGACCACGCCGTCCGCGACTTCATCGCCGGGCAGATCGGGGAGGCCGCCTGATGGCGAAGCGTCGGCCCAATGGCGGTGGCACGATAACGAAGCGGTCCGATGGCCGGTACCAGGGGGCCGCCTACGTGACCGACACGGACGGCAACCGGGTGCGCAAGTACGTGTACGGCCGGACGTGGGACGAGGCGAACGAGAAGCTCGGCAAGCTCCAGGACCAGGAGCGCAACGGCATCCCGGTGCCTTCCCGGTCCTGGACGCTCGGCGAGTGGCTGGCCTACTGGCTGGAGCACATCGTCGCCCCGGAGCGGGAGCACAACACGTACGTGAAGTACGAGTCCAAGGTGCGGCTCTACCTGGTTCCCCACCTTGGCAAGAAGCCGCTGGTCAAGCTCACCCCGGCACAGATTCGCGCCTTCATGGCCACGCTGGCGCGGGAGAAGGTCGGGGCCTCCGCCCGCTTCGAGGTTCTGCGCGTCCTCCGTAACGCGCTCAACAGGGCCATGCGCGAGGAGTTGGTGACGCGCAACGTCGCGCTCCTGGTCGACATGCCCAAGGTGGCCAAGGACAGGGGCACGGCGTGGAACGCGCGGGAAGCGATCGCCTTCCTTCGCTCGGTCCGCGCTCACCGCCTCTACGCGGCCTGTGTCCTTGTCCTGGTCCTCGGCCTCCGTCGCAGTGAGGTGCTCGGGCTGCGCTGGCAGGACATCGACTTCGAGGCCGGCCACTTCACGCCGGTCAAGCAGGTGCAGCGGGTCAAGGGCGTGGGCCTGGTCCTCAAGGACCTCAAGACGGAGTCCTCACAGGCGGTGCTCCCGCTCCCGGAGTTCTGCGCCCGTGTCCTCGAGGAGCGCCGGGAGCTACAGGAGCTGGAGCGGAAGATCGCCGGTGAACACTGGGCTCAGGCGCCGGACCAGGACCTGATCTTCTCCTCCGAGCACGGCGGCATGAGCGACCCGGTGGGTTTCTCCCGCACCTTCGATCGGCTCGTCAAGCGGGCCGGTGTGCGCCGAATCACAGTCCGCCTCGCTCGGCACACCTGCGGGACCCTGCTGGCCTTCCTGAAGGTGCATCCCAAGGTCGCTCAGGCGATCCTCCGGCACAGCCAGATCAGCATGACCATGGATGTCTACACGCACGTCGTCGGCGACAGTGAGCGGGAAGCGGTGGGCATGCTCGCCGAGCTTCTGGAAGATCCGCTCATCGGCTGATGTCAGCCATGGATGTCAAAGACCCCCAGCCGGTATCGACTGGGGGTCTTCTCGCTGGTGGGGCTAACAGGATTTGAACCTGTGGCCTCATCCTTATCAGGGATGCGCTCTAACCAACTGAGCTATAGCCCCGCCGCGCTTTGCGGTGTGTGTCCCGCGCGCTGACTCCTGAAGATTAGCGCACGACCGGGGCAGTCCCAAAATCGGTTGTCGGAGGGCTGTCGGAGGAGCCGGAGCATCCGCTGTGAGCAGCTCACTCGTCCTCGGCGAGCGTCAGCTCGACACCGCCCACGAAACCGGCGGAGAGGTTGTAGATGAACGCGCCGAGCGTCGCGAGGGCCGTCGCCAGGACGACGTCGATGACCGCGATGATCGTCGTGAACATCAGCACGTTGGGCAGCGACAGGAACGACTGGAGGTCGAAGCCGTTCGACTCGTTGGAGCCGGTCGCCTCGGAGATCGTGCCGCCGACCGTCGAGAACACGCCCATCGCGTCCATGACCATCCACAGCACCGCGGACGCGACGATCGTGCAGATGCCGAGCGCGATGGAGAGCAGGAAGCTGACCTTCATCACCGACCAGGGGTCGGCCTTGGCCACGCGCAGGCGCGCCTTGCGCACCCGCGGGGTGGTGCGCGCCCCCGTGCGCGGGCGTCGTACCGCGCCGGTCTGGCCGGCGGCCGTGCCGCCCTGGGCCGGGTAGGCCTGCGGGGGGTGGTACGGACCCGCCTGCTGCTGCGGCTGCCGTTCCCCCGGCAGCGGTGAGGCCGTCTGAGCGCCTGCGCCCTGGTCCGGCGCGGCCTGCGGGCCTCGGGTGTCCGTCACGGTTCCCCCCTGGGATCCCTGCCTGTCGGACGAAGAGCCGTCCTTCACGGGCGACTTGATCGCTTTGAGATTGGTCGTGTGCGGATCTGTCGCCCGCGCGGCGGAGCCACGGCCACCGCCGTCCGTTCCCGTACTGGTCCCGGTCGGTCCGGCGCCCGTGGCTCCGCTCACGCTGACTCACTCCTCGTGCTACTCGGCCGAGGGCGCCTCACCCTCGTCCGTACCGGTGGTCGCGTCCCCGTCGGTGGTGTCGTCCACGGCCACGTCGCCGTCGACTTCCTCCGCCTCGCGTCCCGCCTCGGCGTTACGGGCGATGCCGACGACGGCATCGCGCTTGCCCAGATTGATCAGTTGGACGCCCATGGTGTCACGGCCGGTTTCCCTGATCTCGTTGACTCGCGTACGAATCACACCGCCCGACAGCGTGATGGCGAGGATTTCGTCGGTTTCCTCGACCACCAGCGCGCCGACGAGGGTTCCGCGGTCCTCGACGATCTTGGCGGCCTTGATGCCGAGGCCGCCGCGTCCCTGGACGCGGTACTCGTCGACAGCGGTCCGCTTCGCGTACCCGCCGTCCGTAGCAGTGAACACGAACGTACCGGGTCGAACAACATTCATCGAGAGCAGTTCGTCCCCCTCGCGGAAACTCATGCCCTTGACGCCCGAGGTCGCACGACCCATGGGACGCAGTGTGTCATCCGTGGCCGTGAACCTGATCGACTGCGCCTTCTTGCTGATCAGCAGCAGATCATCTTCGGCCGAGACGAGTTCGGCACCGATCAGTTCGTCGTCGGTTCCGTCCTCCTGCTCCCGCAGATTGATCGCGATCACACCGCCGGAGCGCGGCGAGTCGTAGTCCTTCAGCGGCGTCTTCTTCACCAGGCCCGCCTTGGTGGCCAGGACCAGGTAGGGCACCGCCTCGTAGTCCCGGATCGCGCGGATCTGGGCGATCGTCTCGTCCGGCTGGAAGGCCAGCAGGTTCGCCACGTGCTGCCCGCGCGCGTCGCGCCCGGCGTCGGGGAGCTCGTAGGCCTTCACCCGGTAGACACGGCCCTTGTTGGTGAAGAACAGCAGCCAGTGGTGGGTGGTGGACACGAAGAAGTGGTTGACGATGTCGTCTTCCTTGAGCTTCGCTCCGCGTACGCCCTTGCCGCCGCGCTTCTGCGCCCGGTAGTCGTCGGTCTTGGTGCGCTTGATGTAGCCCCCGCGCGTGACCGTGACGACGATGTCCTCCTCGGCGATCAGGTCCTCGATGGACATGTCGCCCTCGTAGGGGATCAGCTTCGTCTTGCGGTCGTCGCCGTACTTCTCCACGATCGCGGCGAGTTCCTGGCTGACGATGCCGCGCTGGCGGACCGGGGAGGCGAGGATCTCGTTGTACTCGCTGATCTTCGCCTGGAGTTCGTCGTGCTCCTGGACGATCTTCTGGCGCTCCAGCGCGGCCAGCCGGCGCAGTTGCATCTCGAGGATGGCGTTGGCCTGGATCTCGTCGATCTCCAGGAGGCCCATCAGGCCCCCGCGCGCGATCTCGACGGTGTCACTGCGCCGGATCAGCGCGATGACCTCGTCGATGGCGTCCAGGGCCTTCAGCAGCCCGCGCAGGATGTGCGCCCGCTCCTCGGCCTTGCGCAGCCGGAAGCGCGTACGGCGGACGATGACCTCGATCTGGTGCGTCACCCAGTGCCGGATGAACGCGTCCAGGGACAGCGTGCGCGGCACGCCGTCGACCAGGGCCAGCATGTTGGCGCCGAAGTTGGTCTGCAGGTCGGTGTGCTTGTAGAGGTTGTTCAGGACGACCTTGGCGACCGCGTCCCGCTTCAGCACGATGACCAGGCGCTGGCCGGTGCGCGAGGACGTCTCGTCCCGCACGTCGGCGATGCCGCCGATCTTGCCGTCCTTCACCAGGTCGGCGATCTTCTGCGCCAGGTTGTCGGGGTTGGTCTGGTACGGCAGCTCCGTGACCACCAGGCACTGGCGGTTCTGGATCTCCTCGACCTCGACCACCGCGCGCATGGTGATCGAGCCGCGGCCCGTGCGGTACGCCTCCTCGATGCCCTTGCGGCCCACCACGAGGGCGCCGGTCGGGAAGTCGGGGCCCTTGATCCGCTCGATCAGCGCGTCCAGGAGCTCCTCGTGGGAGGCCTCCGGGTTCTCCAGGTACCACTGGGCGCCGGCCGCGACCTCGCGCAGGTTGTGCGGCGGGATGTTGGTCGCCATACCGACCGCGATCCCGGCCGAGCCGTTGATCAGCAGGTTCGGGAAGCGGGCCGGCAGGACGGTCGGCTCCTGGGAGCGGCCGTCGTAGTTGTCCGTGAAGTCGACGGTCTCCTCGTCGATGTCACGGACCATCTCCATCGACAGCGGCGCCATCTTGCACTCGGTGTAGCGCATCGCCGCCGCCGGGTCGTTGCCCGGGGAGCCGAAGTTGCCGTTGGAGTCCACCAGCGGCATCCGCATCGACCACGGCTGCGCCAGACGGACCAGAGCGTCGTAGATCGAGGAGTCGCCGTGCGGGTGGTAGTTGCCCATGACGTCGCCGACCACACGGGCGCACTTGTAGAAGCCGCGCTCGGGGCGGTAGCCGCCGTCGTACATCGCGTACAGCACACGCCGGTGGACGGGCTTGAGGCCGTCACGGACGTCGGGCAGCGCACGCGAGACGATGACGGACATCGCGTAGTCGAGGTACGAGCGCTGCATCTCCGTCTCGAGCCCGACGGGCTCGACGCGCATGGCGGAGGCTTCGACGTCCTCGAGAGGCGTGACGGGAGGGTTCTCGTCGGTCATTGCTGGTGAAGATCCTTCCTGGTGCGGTCAGCTGAGACCGACTCAGATGTCGAGGAAGCGGACGTCCTTGGCGTTGCGCTGGATGAACGCGCGGCGGGCCTCGACGTCCTCGCCCATCAGGACCGAGAACAGGTCGTCGGCCTGGGCGGCGTCGTCCAGGGTGACCTGGCCGAGGACGCGGTGCTCCTGGTCCATCGTGGTGATGCGCAGCTCCTCGGCGTTCATCTCGCCGAGGCCCTTGAAGCGCTGCACGGAGTCCTCACGGATGCGCTTGCCGGCGTTGCGTCCCATCTCGATCAGCGCGTCGCGCTCACGGTCGGAGTACGCGTACTCGAAGTCGTCCCGGCCCCACTTGATCTTGTAGAGCGGGGGACGGGAGAGGAACACGTGCCCGGCCTCGACCAGCGGCCGCATGAAGCGGAACAGGAACGTCAGCAGCAGGGTGTTGATGTGCTGGCCGTCGACGTCGGCGTCCGCCATCAGGATGATCTTGTGATAGCGGAGCTTCTCGATGTCGAAGTCCTCGTGCACTCCGGTGCCGAACGCGGAGATCATCGCCTGGATCTCCTGGTTCTGCAGGATCCGGTCGATGCGCGCCTTCTCGACGTTGAGGATCTTGCCGCGGATCGGGAGGATCGCCTGGTACTGCGGGTTGCGGCCGGACTTGGCCGAGCCGCCGGCGGAGTCACCCTCGACGATGAAGATCTCGCACTTGACGGGGTCGTTCGACTGGCAGTCGGACAGCTTGCCCGGCAGGGACGCCGACTCCAGCAGGCCCTTGCGCCGGGTCAGGTCGCGCGCCTTGCGGGCCGCCACGCGCGCGGTGGCCGCCGCGATGCCCTTGCGGATGATGTCCGCGGCCTCGTTGGGGTTGCGGTCGAGCCAGTCGGTCAGGTGCTCGTAGACGACCTTCTGGACGAAGGTCTTGACCTCGGTGTTGCCCAGCTTCGTCTTGGTCTGGCCCTCGAACTGGGGCTCGCTCAGCTTCACCGAGATGATCGCCGTCAGACCCTCGCGGATGTCGTCACCCGTGAGGTTGTCGTCCTTCTCGCGGAGCAGCTTCTTGTCCCGCGCGTACTTGTTGATCAGCGAGGTGAGCGCCGCGCGGAAGCCCTCCTCGTGCGTACCGCCCTCATGCGTGTGGATGATGTTGGCGAAGGAGTAAACGCCCTCGGTGTAGCCGCCGTTCCACTGCATCGCGACCTCGAGGGACAGGCTCTTGTCCCTGTCCTCGGCCTCGAGGTCGATCACGGTGGGGTGCACCAGGTCTCCCTTGCGGGAGTTGAGGTACTTCACGAAGTCGACGATGCCGCCCTCGTAGTGGTACGAGACGCTCTTGACCTCGTGCTTCTCGTCCTCGCCCGCCTCGTCCGCGCCGGCGGTGGCCTTGGCCGACTCGCGCTCGTCGGTGAGGTTGATCCTCAGGCCCTTGTTGAGGAAGGCCATCTCCTGGAAGCGCCGGGAAAGCGTCTCGAACGAGTATTCGGTGGTCTCGAAGATGTCACCGTCGGCCCAGAAGGTGACCGACGTACCGGTCTCATCGGTGGCCTCGTGCCGGGCGAGCGGTGCCGTGGGAACACCCAGCTTGTAGTCCTGCGTCCAGCGGTGGCCGTCGGTCTTGACCTCGACGGCGACCCGCGTCGACAGCGCGTTGACCACGGAGACGCCCACGCCGTGCAGACCGCCGGAGACCGCGTAACCGCCGCCGCCGAACTTGCCGCCCGCGTGCAGCACGGTCAGTACGACCTCGACGGCGGGCTTGCCCTCGGAGGGGACGATGCCCACCGGGATGCCACGGCCGTTGTCGACGACCCGGACGCCGCCGTCGGCGAGGATCGTCACGTCGATCGTGTCCGCGTGACCGGCCAGCGCCTCGTCGACGGAGTTGTCGACGACCTCCTGCACCAGGTGGTGCAGCCCTCGCTCACCGGTCGAACCGATGTACATACCGGGTCGCTTGCGGACCGCGTCCAGACCCTCGAGGACGGTGATGGCACTGGCGTTGTACGAGGCGGTGACCTCGCTGCCCGAGGTCGTCGCCTCGCTCTTCGCGCCGGTGTCGGTGGACGGGATGTTCTCGTTGGGGTTGCCGGAATCGGCCACGAAGCGCCCTTTCTGGCACAGCACGAGCCGGGCTCGGCGGCAGGTTGCCGGAGCGGCTGCGGCATGTTGCGTTGGTCAGCCTTGATCAGCGTTGCTCAGCTTTTCCCGGGCGGTCCCCACGATCGGGGCGGGATTGTCTTCCATTCTACCGGTAGCGCTGACATCGATGGGGGTTTGCGGGCACCTGAGTCCGCATGTGCCGCCCTCAACCGGTCTCGCCCGACTCCCGATATACGGATGGGGGCTCCAGGAGCCCCACGGCGGCACTCAGCGCTTCCGGCCGTCAACCCTTTGCTACTTAGGAGTCAGGTAGTGCCGCGCACCCTTCGGCGACCCCGCGGGAAGGGCGTCGCAGACGGTCCCGACACGCCGTCGAGAAGCCGTGATGTGATGTCAGTCACGTGTTCCGGAAGGGGCGGAAATGACCATCCGGTCACCCGTACGTGTCACCGGGACCCGTGCTTCCGGGGGCGCGCAACGGCCCGAACCGGCGGGCGGGGCCGGCGGGACCGACCACCTTGATCAACCGCACCCTGCCGTGGCCGAGGTCCTCGTTCAGCCGCGCGACCAGTGTCGGCGCGAGCAGCCGCAGATTCGTCGCCCAGGCCGTCGAGTCGCAGCGCACCACCAGCACCCGCTCGTCCTCGTCGTACCGCTCCGGCTCGCAGTGCTTGGCCACGTCCTCACCGACGATCTCCGGCCAGCGCCCCATCACCCCGCCCACCGCGGCCGGGGCCTCCCAGCCGCGCTCGGTGAGCAGCCGGTTGATCGCGGCGCCCAGCGCCATCGGGTCGCGCCGGTCGGCGCGCGCTCCGGAACGCGGACCGCCGCGCTGCGGCTGCTTCTTCCACCGCGCCGCGTCCCCGCGCGCGCGTGCCGCGTCCTTGGCGGCCCGCAACGCCACGCGCGCCAGATCCACGCCGGAGGACTCGGGGGTCTTCCCGGCACCGCCTCCCGGCGCCTCCTGCCCGCTCATACGCGCTCCACCATCCCCTCCGCCACGGCGAACCGCGTACCCGCCAGCACCTGAGGCACGTCGTCGTCGACGGCCGCGGTCACCAGCACCTGCTCACCCGCGGCGACCAGCTCGGCCAGCCGCTCACGGCGCCGCGAGTCCAGCTCGGCGAACACGTCGTCGAGCACCAGCACCGGCTCGTTGCCCTCGGCGCGCAGCAGTTCGTACGAGGCCAGCCGCAGCGCCAGCGCGTAGGACCAGGACTCGCCGTGCGAGGCGTAGCCCTTGGCGGGCAGCCGGCCCAGCTTGAGGAGGAGGTCGTCGCGGTGCGGGCCGACCAGGGTGACACCCCGCTCGATCTCCTGCTTGCGTGCCTCCGCGAGCGCCGCCGTCAGCTGCTCGAAGAGGTCCTCCCGCGTGTGCGCCTCGCCGGGCGCGGACGGCCTGTACTCCAGGGCGAGGGGTCCGCCGCCGGGCGCGAGCTGCTCGTACGCCTTGTCGGCCAGCGGCTGGAGCGCGCCGATCAGATCCAGCCGCTGCGCCAGGAGCTCGGCGCCCGCACGCGCGAGGTGCTGGTCCCACACGTCGAGCGTGGACAGGTCCAGGGTGCGCCCGCCGTGCCGGCGGGCCAGCGCGGCCGACTTCAGCAGGGTGTTGCGCTGCTTGAGCACCCGGTCGTAGTCGGAGCGGACCCCGGCCATGCGCGGCGAACGGGCGGTGATCAACTCGTCGAGGAAACGGCGCCGCTCACCGGGATCACCCTTGATCAGCGCGAGGTCCTCGGGCGCGAACAGCACCGTCCGGACGATCCCCAGCACGTCCCGGGGCCTCACCTGGGAGGACCTGTTGATGCGGGCGCGGTTGGCGCGGCCCGGGTTCAGCTCCAGTTCGACCAGTTGCTGCCGCTCGCCCTGCCGGATCTGGGCCCGGATGATCGCGCGGTCGGCACCCATGCGGACCAGCGGGGCGTCGGAGGAGACCCGGTGGCTGCCCAGGGTGGCGAGGTAGCCGACCGCCTCGACGAGGTTCGTCTTGCCCTGTCCGTTGGGCCCGACGAAGGCCGTCACTCCCGGGTCGAGCGGGACCTCGACCCGGGAGTAGGAGCGGAAGTCGGCCAGCGACAGATGCGTGACGTGCATGGTCGTTTCGCCGACCTCCCCGCGGCGGTGCGGACCGCCGAGCGGTCCTGTGGATACGAGCGTGTCCTGTGGATTACTTCTTCTCGACCGCGTGGCCGCCGAACTGGTTCCGCAGCGCCGCGATCATCTTCATCTGCGGCGAGTCGTCCTGCCGGGAGGCGAACCGCGCGAACAGCGAGGCGGTGATCGCCGGCAGCGGCACCGCGTGGTCGATCGCCGCCTCCACGGTCCAGCGTCCCTCGCCGGAGTCCTGTGCGTAACCCCGGAGCCCGTCCAGGTGCTCGTCCTCGTCGAGCGCGTCCACCGCGAGGTCCAGCAGCCAGGAACGGATGACGGTCCCCTCCTGCCAGGAGCGGAACACCTCCCGCACGTCGGTCACCGAGTCGACCTTCTCGAGCAGCTCCCAGCCCTCGGCGTAGGCCTGCATCATGGCGTACTCGATGCCGTTGTGGACCATCTTCGCGAAGTGGCCCGCGCCCACCTTGCCCGCGTGCACCGAACCGAAGTCGCCCGCCGGCTTGAGGGCGTCGAATATCGGCTGCACCTTGGCGACGTCCTCCTTGTCGCCGCCGTACATCAGCGCGTAGCCGTTCTCCAGACCCCAGACCCCGCCGGAGACACCGCAGTCGACGAAGCCGATGCCCCTGGCCGCCAGCTCCTTGGCGTGCTTCTCGTCGTCCGTCCAGCGGGAGTTGCCGCCGTCCACGACGACGTCACCCGGCTCGAGCAGCCCGGCGAGCTCGTCGATGGTGGACTGGGTCGGCCCGCCGGCCGGGACCATCACCCACACCACGCGCGGACCGCTGAGCTTGCCCACAAGCTCAGGCAGGCTGTGGACATCGGCGAGGTCCGGGTTGCGGTCGTATCCGAAGACGGTGTGACCTGCGCGGCGGATCCGCTCGCGCATGTTGCCGCCCATCTTGCCGAGGCCGACGAGACCGAGCTCCATCAGTTGAGTTCCTTAGGTATGCGACGTGGCGTGACGGCACTTACGTACCGGCGTCCGAGCCTAAACCCGGACGCTCGCGCACATCTGTGGGCATACGCGCTCACACGCACGCCCGCACCCGCGGCTTCGGGCCGGCTGCTCAGCCGCTGAGCCGCACCGGCATGATCAGGTACTTGTAGGCCTCGTCCGCCTCCGCGTCCACGGCCGGGCGGCCGCTGAGCAGCGCCGGCTTGGTGGACGTGGTGAACGACAGCTGGGCCACCGGCGAGTCGATGGCGCTCAGGCCGTCCAGCAGGAACGTCGGGTTGAAGGCGATCGAGATGTCGTCGCCCTCCAGCTGGGCGTCGACCCTTTCCACAGCCTGTGCGTCGTCGCTGGAACCGGCCTCCAGGATGAGCACGCCCTGCTCGAAGCTCAGCCGCACCGGGGTGTTGCGCTCGGCGACCAGGGCCACGCGCTTGACGGCCTCCACGAAGGGCGCGGTCTCGATCACGGCGACGCTGTTGAACTCCGTCGGGAACAGCGTCCGGTACTTCGGGAGGTCGCCCTCCAGCAGCCGCGTGGTGGTGCGGCGGCCGGCGCCCTCGAAACCGATCAGGCCCTCACCCGCACCCGAACCGGACAGCGCCAGGATGACCTGGTCACCGCTGGTCAGGGCCTTGGCTGTGTCCTGGAGCGTCTTGGCGGGCACCAGGGCGACCGCGGAGACGTCCGGGTTCTCCGGCTTCCACAGGAACTCGCGGACCGCGAAGCGGTAGCGGTCGGTGGAGGCGAGGGTGACGGTGTCGCCCTCGATCTCGATGCGCACACCGGTGAGGACGGGCAGCGTGTCGTCACGGCCGGCCGCGATGGCCACCTGCTGCACGGCGGAGGCGAAGACCTCGCCGGGGACCGTGCCCGTCGCGTTCGGCATCTGCGGCAGTGCCGGGTACTCCTCCACAGGCAGTGTGTGGAGCGTGAACCGCGAGGAGCCACAGACCACCGTCGCCCGTACACCGTCGGTGGAGATCTCCACCGGCCGGTTGGGCAGGGCGCGGGAGATGTCGGCCAGCAGCCGGCCGGAGACGAGGACGGTGCCCCCTTCCTCGACCTCGGCCTCCACCGAGACCCGCGCGGAGACCTCGTAGTCGAAGCTGGACAGGCTGAGCTGGCCCTCCTCGGCCTTCAGCAGCAAGCCGGCGAGGACAGGGGCCGGCGGACGGGCCGGGAGGCTGCGCGCCGCCCAGGCCACTGCCTCCGCGAGTACGTCGCGTTCCACCCGGATCTTCACTGTTGCCGCCTCCTGCTGTTGCCGGCGCTTCCCGCCCTGCCTGGCTTCGTCGTCTGACTCGGTGTCGTCGTCCCCCGAGCGGGGAAGGACACCGGGACCAGTCTGACGCACCGCACTGACAGTAGGTGCCCGTCGGGGTCAAGTCGTGACGAGGGGCAGCCGGGGCCGAGACAGCGAGTTGTGCACAGGACCCCCTTCGAAACGAATTCCTCGCTCTCTCTAGTTGGGAGTAGTAGTAGGGGCTGTGGATACCGTGGATAACCTCGTTTTCCCAGCTCAGGGCGGTGTTTTTGTCCACCGTGCCTGTGGGCGGAGCCCGTGGACAACCAGGGGTATCTGTGGAGAACAGAAAGTTCTGCACACAGCGTGCACAGGGAGGGCCGACTTCTCCCCAGCTTCGTCCCCAGGTTCGCGGCCCTTTCCCACAACCCCCTGCGGCAGCATGGTGTGACGCCTTTCACTCGCCCCGGTGAGGAGGCGCGTCGCGTTGCCGAACAGTGGACAGCCATGTGGAGAAGCGGGCGATCACTGGGGACAACCGGCTCCAGCCTGTGGGTTGCCCGTGGACAACTTGATGCACAGGCTGTGGACCGTCGCTCGGTCCACAGCCTGTGGAGATCGTTCGTCCACGAATCCACAGGGTGTTGACCTGGGTGGATGGCGTGCAGGCCCGTCCTGCTGTGGACAAGATCGGGACAACTTCCCGGTCCCCAGCATGTGGACGGGAAAAAGTCACCGAATCTGTGGAGGACGGCCGTAACCCGGCCTCGAAATCGAACAGCCCCGGCGACGAGGGACGTACGGCGAACAGCCCCGGCGACGAGGGACGTACGGCGAACAGCCCCGGCGACGAGGGACGCACGACGAAGGGCGCCGCCGGAGGGATCCGGGGGCGCCCTTCGTCGTGCCGTGGGTGCCGTCAGCCGGCCTTGATGCGGTTGGTGAGCTCGGTGACCTGGTTGTAGATCGAGCGCCGCTCCGCCATCAGATTGCGGATCTTCCGGTCGGCGTGCATGACCGTGGTGTGGTCGCGGCCGCCGAACAGCGCGCCGATCTTCGGCAGCGACAGGTCCGTCAGCTCCCGGCACAGGTACATGGCGATCTGCCGCGCGGTCACCAGCGCGCGTCCCCGCGAGGTGCCACAGAGGTCCTCCACCGTCAGCCCGAAGTAGTCCGCGGTCGCGCCCATGATGGCCGTCGAAGTGATCTCCGGGGCCGAGTCGTCGCCCCCGGGCATCAGATCCTTCAGGACGATCTCCGTCAGCCCCAGGTCCACCGGCTGCCGGTTGAGCGAGGCGAACGCCGTCACCCGGATCAGCGCGCCCTCCAGCTCACGGATGTTGCGCGAGATCCGCGAGGCGATGAACTCCAGCACCTCCGGCGGGGCGTTCAGCTGTTCCTGCACGGCCTTCTTGCGCAGGATCGCGATGCGCGTCTCCAGCTCCGGAGGCTGGACGTCGGTGATCAGTCCCCATTCGAAACGGTTCCGCAACCGGTCCTCCAGCGTGACCAGCTGCTTGGGCGGCCGGTCGCTGGAGAGGACGATCTGCTTGTTCGCGTTGTGGAGCGTGTTGAAGGTGTGGAAGAACTCCTCCTGCGTCGACTCCTTGTCCGCGAGGAACTGGATGTCGTCGACGAGCAGGATGTCCATCTCGCGGTAGCGCTTGCGGAAGCTGTCGCCCTTGCCGTCACGGATGGAGTTGATGAACTCGTTGGTGAACTCCTCCGAGCTCACGTACCGCACCCGCGTGCCCGGGTACAGGCTGCGCGCGTAGTGCCCGATCGCGTGCAGCAGGTGCGTCTTGCCCAGACCCGACTCCCCGTAGATGAACAGGGGGTTGTACGCCTTGGCGGGTGCCTCTGCGACGGCGACCGCGGCCGCGTGCGCGAAGCGGTTGGACGCGCCGATGACGAACGTGTCGAACAGGTACTTCGGGTTCAGCCGCGCGGTGGGCTCACCGGGGCCGGTCGCCGGTGCCGGCTGGGCCGCCAGCGGGCCGGGCGCCCCCGTGGTGGGCAGGTTCGGGCCCACGGGGCCGCCGCGGTGGACGTGCCCCGAGCCGGACGGCGGCTCGGGAAGCTCCCGGCGCCGGGCGTCGCGCTGGTCGTAATCGCCGCGCGGTGCGTCGTACTCGGAGCGCTGCTGCTCGTAGTCGGAGCGCTGCTGCTCGTAGGACGACGGCCGCTCCATCGGCTGCGGGCGGTAGTCCTGGGCGGGCGGCCCGCCGTAGGCGTCCTGCGGTCCGTAGGTGTTCTGCGCTTCGTAGGCGTCCTGCGGCGGCGAGGCGTACGGGTCCCGTTCGGGGAAGCCGAGACGCTGCTGCTGCCAGCCGTACTCCTCCTGCGGCGGCCGCGGCCAGGCGCCGGGCTCGGGCCGCTGGTACTCCGACGGGTAGGCGGGGCGGGCGGTGGGGAGCTGGTCCCCGGACGGGCCCTGCTGCTCGGTGCGGCGCCGGCCGTACCCGTCGTAGCTCTCGTACGCGTCACGTTCCGGCCGCTCGTGGTGGTCGGGCCGGTCCTGGCGGACGACGGGGAGCTCGGGCTCCTCGTAGCGCGGCTGGTGCGGGCGGGGCGCCGGCGGGGCGGAGGGCTCGCCGACGGTGTCGTCGACCGTGATCGCGATCCGGATCGGACGGCCGCACTCGCGGCTCAGACTCTCGCTGACGACGGGCGCGAGGCGGCCCTCGAGCACACCCTTGGCGAACTCGTTCGGCACGGCGAGCAGCGCGGTGTCGGCGACCAGCGCCAGGGGCTGGCAGCGCCGGATCCAGTGCTCGTCCTTGCCCTCGACACCTTGTCCACGGCCCTCTCCGAGCAGCTGTTCCAGTACGCGTGGCCACACTGCGGCAAGATCGGCAGGTACGTCAGCCACAGGGCACGCTCTCTCACAGGTCCCTCGATCGTGTGATGCGGAGGACGGGTCGGGATGTAAATCGGGTGGTGGAGGGTCAAGGGAACGAATCGGAGTCAAGCCACGGTAGTCAGCGCGGCGGGTATGGTTCAAGTTGTTGTCCCCAGGCTGTGGACAAGTGTCCCCCGGCGGCCGCTGGTTTGACCGATGGACGCAGCCGCGCGTACCGTAACCAGGTCGAGTTGTCGATGGCTGCTGCCGCCTGCCTCCGATGGGCACAGATCGCGCAAGATGATCGGTCAGCGGTGCACTCGGGCGTAACGCGAGCTACTCGTGGGCGCACGGTGACAGCCAGGACGGCACCCCGCAACCACCGATTTCTTCTGGAGCCCCCGAGTGAGCAAGCGCACCTTCCAGCCGAACAACCGTCGTCGCGCCAAGACCCACGGCTTCCGGCTGCGTATGCGTACCCGCGCCGGCCGCGCGATCCTCGCGACCCGCCGCAGCAAGGGTCGCGCCCGTCTGTCCGCCTGATCCCGGTCAGGTCATGACGTCGTGCTGCCCACCGACAACCGGCTGAGGCGGCGCGAGGACTTCGCGACCGCGGTACGACGAGGGCGCCGGGCCGGGCGCCAGCATCTCGTCGTCCATCTTCGTAGCGGTGCCACGGACCCGCATGCGCCTGGGGAGAGCGCTCCCCCGTCGCGTGCGGGTTTCGTCGTGAGCAAGGCCGTGGGAGGTGCGGTGGTGCGCAACAAGGTGAAGCGCAGGCTTCGCCATCTGATGCGCGAGCGGGTCGGCCAGTTGCCCCCCGGTAGCCTGGTAGTCGTACGAGCGCTGCCCGGTGCGGGTGACGCCGACCATGCACAACTGGCCCGAGACCTGGACGCCGCCCTGCGGCGGCTGCTGGGAGGGGGCGCGCGATGAAGTACCCGCTGCTGGCTCTGATCAAGATCTACCAGTGGACCATCAGTCCACTGCTGGGGCCGGTGTGCAAGTACTACCCGTCGTGTTCCCACTACGGCTACACGGCCATCGACCGGCACGGTGCCGTCAAGGGCACAGCACTCACGGCCTGGCGCATCCTGCGGTGCAATCCGTGGTCGCTGGGCGGTGTGGACCATGTCCCGCCGCGCAAGCGTCCGCGGTGGCACGAAATGCTGCGTAACGCCTGGCGTGCACGCAAGGGCGGGACCTCCGCCGCCGAACCGGCCACCGAAGGACGGACTTCGCCGACGAGCCGGACGAGTCCTTCGAGCCCGGCCGCAGAGACCCCGTCCCATGCCCAAGGAGCATGATTAGTGGACACGATTGCCAGCCTCTTCAGCTTCATCACAACGCCTGTCTCCTGGGTCATCGTCCAGTTCCACAGCGTGTACGGCGCCATCTTCGGCCCTGACACCGGGTGGGCCTGGGGCCTGTCCATCGTGTCCCTGGTGATCCTCATCCGTATCTGCCTGATCCCGCTCTTCGTGAAGCAGATCAAGGCGACGCGCGCGATGCAGACGCTCCAGCCGGAGATGAAGAAGATCCAGGAGCGCTACAAGAACGACCGACAGCGCCAGTCCGAAGAGATGATGAAGCTCTACAAGGAGACGGGCACCAACCCGCTCTCCTCGTGTCTTCCCATCCTGGCCCAGTCGCCGTTCTTCTTCGCGCTCTACCACGTGCTCAACAGCATCGCGTCGAACGACACCGTCGGCGTGATCAACGAACGTCTCCTGGAGAGCGCGCAGAAGGCCCACATCTTCGGCGCCCCGCTCGCGGCGAAGTTCACGGACAGCTCGGAGAAGGTCGAGGCGCTCAACTCCTCGCTGACCGATGTCCGCGTCGTCACGGCGATCATGATCATCCTGATGTCGCTGTCGCAGTTCTACACGCAGCGCCAGCTGATGACGAAGAACGTCGACACCACGGTGAAGACGCCGTTCATGCAGCAGCAGAAGATGCTGATGTACGTCTTCCCCATCATCTTCGCCGTCTTCGGTATCAACTTCCCGGTCGGCGTCCTCGTCTACTGGCTGACCACCAACGTGTGGACCATGGGCCAGCAGATGTACGTCATCCACAACAACCCCACGCCGGGGTCCAAGGCCCAGGCCGCGTACCTGGAGCGCCTCCACAAGGCCGTCACCCGGCACGGTGGGACCCGCAACCGGCGTCAGCGCGTCATCGTCAAGGCCATCGTCGCCAAGGGCCGGGACCGCAACGAGTACGAGCGCAAGTTCATCAACGGTCTCAGCAAGGCGGGTTTCGCGGCCCAGACCGACGGTGCGGTCATCAAGGGCGACAGCACGACCGCAGCCCAGGCGGAGGACGGTGCGACCGCCGGAGCCACGCCCAAGCGGCAGCAGCCCAAGCGGCAGAGCAAGTCCCAGCGTCAGGCCGGCCCGGCCAAGGCGGCGGACGAGCCGACCTCGCTGACCAAGTCGGACGAGCCTCAGCAGACCAAGCCCGCCTCCGCGGCGAAGAAGGGCGACGCCAAGCCCGCCGGCAGTACCCGCAGCAAGGCCCAGTCCGGACAGCGCAAGGGTCCGCAGCGGCCCAAGTCCCCGTCCAAGAAGTAAGAAGGAGTCCATCCCGTGACGGAAGGCACCACCGCCGCCGCTGCCGAGGGGGCAGACACCCTGACCCGCCTCGAGCAGGAGGGTGAGATCGCGGCGGACTACCTGGAGGGTCTGCTCGACATCGCCGACCTCGACGGCGACATCGACATGGACGTGGAGGCCGATCGCGCCTCTGTCTCGATCATCAGCGACACGAGCAGCCGTGATCTGCAGAAGCTGGTGGGCCGTGACGGAGAGGTGCTGGAGGCGCTCCAGGAGCTCACGCGTCTGGCTGTGCACCGGGAGACCGGAGACCGCAGCCGGCTCATGCTCGACATCGCCGGCTTCCGCGCCAGGAAGCGGACCGAGCTGGCCGAGATCGGTGCGAATGCGGCCGCCGAGGTCAGGAACAGCGGCAAGCCCGTGAACCTCGACCCGATGACGCCGTTCGAGCGCAAGGTCGTGCACGACGCGGTCAAGGCAGCCGGCCTGCGCAGCGAGTCCGAGGGCGAGGAGCCGCAGCGCTTCGTCGTCGTGCTGCCCGCCTGATCGGCCCCACGTTTCACCGGCCCCGTCTGTTGCGCAGGCGGGGCCGAGTTTTGTCAGCCTGATAGTTCTGGTTGTGGTGCCGGCGGATCGTGCCGGCACGGTACGGAAGGCGGTCCCCCAGTGACGGAGGCAGCGGAGCTTCCCCCTGCGCCCGAGCAGGCTCGCGAGGTGTTCGGTGATCGTTTCGCGGACGCGGTCCGGTACGCCGAGCTGCTTGCCGAAGCGGGCGTGCAGCGAGGCCTCATCGGTCCGCGTGAGGTGCCCCGCCTGTGGGAGAGGCATCTGCTGAACTGTGCGGTGCTGTCGGAGGTCGTGCCCGAGGGTGTGACGGTGTGCGATGTCGGTTCGGGAGCCGGTCTGCCGGGCATCCCCCTGGCGCTGGTCCGGGAAGACCTCAAGATCACTTTGTTGGAACCGTTGCTCCGGCGCACCAATTTCCTCACCGAAGTCGTGGAACTGCTCGGACTGGACCATGTCACGGTCGTGCGTGGCCGGGCCGAAGAGGTGATGGGAAAGATCCCGCCGGTGCATGTGGTGACCGCCCGCGCTGTGGCACCGCTCGACCGCCTCGCCACCTGGGGCATTCCTCTCCTGCGGCCGTACGGCGAGATGCTCGCGCTCAAGGGCGATGCCGCCGAGGAGGAGCTGAAGAGTGCGAGCGCGGCACTGAGCAAGCTCGGTGCGGTGACGACCTCGATCGTGCATGTGGGCGAGGGGGTCGTGGATCCGATGTCCACTGTGGTGCGAGTCGAGGTCGGCGAGAGCCCCGGAGGCGTGCGATTCGCGGCGAAGCGTGCGAAGGCGGCCCGCACGGGGCGGACCCGGCGTCGGCGCGGTTAGCGCGCGACTCCGCTCTCTCATGCTGGACGCGGAGTCCTGACTCGCCCTGAGAGTCGGGCGTACTCCACACCAGCTGCCAAACCCGCCCATGCCGGAGTGTCGCAGGGGTCCGGCCTCGGTCGCTGTGCATCGTGTTTCACGTGAAACGTCGCTCACTTCTGCACGGCATCATCAGTCGGGGCCGCGCTGCGGCCGAACCTCGTGACCGGAAGCCCCTCGGGTCTCTCGATAAGGGTGCTGTCCCCGATGGATCGGGTCCCTCAGGGGGGATGGAGTTGTCCACAGAGGTGGATTTCTCCACAGAACGCCAGGCCTCACTGGTTCGCGACCCCGAAGGCATGGGAGGCTCTGTTCATTGCGAGCCTGAAGTCGAGGAGAGTGAATCCTTGCGGTCCGACGCCAACATCGCGGGACCGATGACCGACCCGGTCCCCGGTCCCCGTACCGAATCGATGGGGGCGGATGTTTCACGTGAAACACCGCCTCCGATGGACGACACTCCCATCGGTCGTGCTGCCCAACTGGCAGTGGAGGCTCTGGGCCGTGCCGGTGAAGGCCTGCCACGGCCTGAGCAGACCCGCATCATCGTGGTCGCCAACCAGAAGGGCGGCGTCGGCAAGACGACGACCACTGTCAACCTTGCCGCGTCGCTCGCCCTGCATGGCGCCCGTGTCCTGGTGGTCGATCTCGACCCGCAGGGCAATGCGTCCACGGCCCTGGGTATCGACCACCACGCAGAGGTCCCCTCCATCTACGACGTACTGGTGGACAGTAAGCCGCTCGCGGAAGTCGTTCAGCCGGTCCCCGATGTCGAGGGTCTGTTCTGTGCCCCCGCCACCATCGATCTCGCCGGTGCGGAGATCGAACTGGTGTCGCTGGTGGCGCGGGAGAGCCGGCTGCAGCGGGCCATCCAGGCTTATGAGCAGCCGTTGGACTACATCCTCATCGACTGCCCGCCCTCGCTCGGCCTGCTGACGGTCAACGCCTTGGTGGCCGGTCAGGAAGTCCTGATCCCGATCCAGTGCGAGTACTACGCACTGGAGGGCCTGGGACAGCTGCTCCGCAACGTCGATCTGGTGAGGGGGCATCTCAACCCCACCCTGCATGTCTCGACGATCCTGCTCACCATGTACGACGGTCGTACGCGGCTCGCGTCACAGGTGGCGGACGAGGTGCGCACCCACTTCGGTGATGAGGTCCTGCGGACGAGCATTCCCCGCTCCGTCCGTATCTCGGAGGCGCCGAGCTACGGGCAGACGGTCTTGACTTACGATCCTGGATCGAGTGGTGCCCTCTCCTATTTCGAGGCGGCACGAGAGATCGCGCTGAGAGGGGTCGGCATCAGATATGACGCATCCCAGGCACACATCGGCGCACAGCAGAATGATCCGACCATGGTGGAGGGCGTCCAGTGAGTGATCGACGGAGGGGGTTGGGCCGTGGTCTCGGTGCGCTGATCCCTGCTGCTCCGACAGAGAAGACGGTGCCTCCGGCCGCGCTGGGAGGAGGCGCCGCCTCCACCTCCCCTGCCGCGGTTCCGGTGCTGCCGCACGAGCGTGGAGTCGCCGCTGCGAAGGTAGCGACCCTGTCGGCTGTTTCACGTGAAACGGAGGAGGCTCCGGGAAGGGGCGGCGGGGGGATCCCCGAGCCGCCCATGGGGGCTCACTTCGCGGAGATCCCCCTTGACGCCATCTCGCCGAACCCCCGGCAGCCGCGTGAGGTTTTCGACGAGGACGCACTGTCCGAGCTGATCACCTCCATCAAGGAAGTCGGTCTTCTCCAGCCGGTCGTCGTACGGCAGGTCGGGTCGGGGCGCTACGAGCTCATCATGGGCGAGCGCCGCTGGCGTGCCTGCCATGAGGCGGGCCTTGAGGCTATCCCGGCGATCGTGCGGGCCACGGACGACGAGAAGCTCCTTCTGGACGCCTTGTTGGAGAACCTGCACCGTGCCCAGCTGAATCCCCTGGAAGAGGCCGCCGCCTACGACCAGTTGCTCAAGGACTTCAAATGCACGCACGACCAGCTGGCAGACCGCATCGGCCGATCCCGCCCGCAGGTGTCCAACACGCTGCGTCTGTTGAAGCTCTCGCCCACCGTCCAACGCAGGGTGGCCGCCGGTGTGCTGTCCGCCGGACACGCTCGGGCGCTGCTGTCCGTGGAGGACTCCGAGGAACAGGACCGGCTGGCTCACCGGATCGTGGCCGAAGGCCTGTCGGTCCGGGCCGTCGAAGAGATCGTGACCCTGATGGGGTCCCGGCCGCAGAAGGCTCAGCGTTCGAAGGGGCCGCGTGCCGGTGCCCTGGTGTCACCCGCGCTGACGGATCTGGCGACGCGTCTGTCGGATCGCTTCGAGACTCGGGTGAAGGTCGACCTGGGGCAGAAGAAGGGCAAGATCACCGTCGAGTTCGCCTCGATGGAGGACCTGGAGCGCATTCTCGGCAGTCTCGCCCCGGGTGAGGGGCCCGTCCTGCAGGAGAGTCTGGTGGACGACGACTCCACGGAGACCGATTCCTGAGCCGACGGCCGCTCGGCGATGCGGAGCGGACGAAACGGGACGGGCCATGTCCGGTGTGTACCGGAACGCGGTCCGTCCTTTGCTTTTTGGCGGTATCGATGGAATCGCTTCCTGGATACGATGCGTTCGGACAGGACCCATCGACCCGGTAGTGCCTCTGACAGCAGGCAGGGGCCATGCGCATGACGAGCCGTACCGGACTGGTGATCGCGGGGCTGGGGGTGGGCGTCGTCAGCGGCTTCATCAGCAGCCTGATCCGGGAACGGGGTGCTCTGACAGCCGCCCGTGAGGCAGCGGGCGAAGGAAGCGAGGAACAGCCTTTATGGGCCGTCGGCTCGTACCGCTCACGCTGGACAACCTTCAGGATCTTCCCCAGCGCTGTCGCTCATGTGTCTTCTGGGAGAGAGACCCCGTCAGCGGCGAAGCAGCGGTGAAGGCGGGCACGTCCGCGCACGAGAAGGAGTCGTGGATCTCCTCGGTTCTCCTGGACTGGGGATCCTGTGGCCGCGTCGTCTACGTCGACGACGTCCCGGTGGGCTTCGTCCTCTACGCTCCACCCGCCTATGTGCCTCGTTCCATGGCATTTCCCACGAGCCCCGTGGCCTCCGACGCGGTGCAGTTGATGACCGCGTTCATCCTGCCCGGCTACCAGGGGCAGGGTCTGGGACGGGTGATGGTGCAGACGGTGGTGAAGGATCTGCTCCGCCGGGGCTTCAAAGCGATCGAGGCATTCGGCGACGCCCGTTGGAAAGAACCTGCCTGTGTCGTGCCGGCCGACCATTTGCTGGCCGTGGGATTCAAAACCGTCCGCCCGCACCCCGCATACCCCCGGCTGCGGCTCGAACTGAGGACGGCGCTCTCCTGGAAGGAAGACGTGGAGATGGCGCTGGACCGGTTGCTCGGAGCCGTGCAGAAGGAGCCGGTGCTCCGCCCCCTCTGATCTGGATCCTGTTCGTCTCTCGGCACGTCACGCGAATGGACCGACCCTGGCGGGCCGGCCCATTCGTGTTTCACGTGAAACATGTACCGCTGGTGACGCCATTCGTCTTTACTCGGCGATGAAGTCCTCGAGGTCGCGGACGATCGCGGCCTTGGGCTTCGCACCGACGATGGTCTTGGCGACCTCGCCACCCTGGTAGACGTTCAGGGTCGGGATGGACATGACGCCGTACTTGGCGGCCGTACCCGGGTTCTCGTCGATGTTCAGCTTGACGACCTCGATCTTGTCCCCGTACTCGGCGGCGATCGCCTCGAGGGACGGAGCGATCTGACGGCACGGACCGCACCAAGCGGCCCAGAAGTCCACCAGGACAGGCTTGTCGCTCTTCAGGACGTCCTGCTCGAAGGAGTCGTCGGTCACGTTCTTCAGGGTGCCGGCCACAGCGGGCTCCTTAACTGGTTGATGCGTGGGGCGGGTGGGGGTCAGACAGCGGTCTTCTCGGGCTCGGCGTTCTCCTCGTCGGAGAGAGCGGCCAGGAAGCGCTCGGCGTCGAGAGCGGCGGAACAGCCGGTACCGGCTGCGGTGATCGCCTGGCGGTAGGTGTGGTCGACCACGTCGCCCGCAGCGAAGACACCCGTGACGTTCGTGCGTGTCGAGGGTGCGTCGACCTTCAGGTAGCCCTCCTCGTCGAGCTCCAGCTGGCCCTTGAAGAGCTCGGTGCGGGGGTCGTGGCCGATCGCGATGAACAGGCCCGTCACCGCCAGGTCGGAGAGCTCGCCCGTCTTGACGTTGCGCAGCTTCAGACCCGACAGCTTCTGATCACCCTGGACCTCGGCGACCTCACTGTCCCAGACAAAGTTGATCTTCGGGTCGGCGAAGGCGCGCTCCTGCATCGCCTTGGAGGCGCGGAGGGTGTCACGACGGTGGACGATCGTCACGGACTTGGCGAAGCGCGAGAGGAAGGTGGCCTCCTCCATCGCGGTGTCGCCGCCGCCGATCACGGCGATGTCCTGGTCCCTGAAGAAGAAGCCGTCACACGTGGCACACCAGGAGACGCCTCGGCCGGAGAGGGCATCCTCGTTGGGCAGACCGAGCTTCCGGTGCTGCGAGCCGGTGGTGACGATCACGGCCTTCGCCTTGTGTACCGTGCCGGCGGTGTCCGTGACGGTCTTGATCTCTCCGGTGAGATCGACGGAGACCACGTCGTCCGGGACGAGCTCAGCGCCGAAGCGCTCTGCCTGGCCCCGCATGTTGTCCATGAGCTCGGGGCCCATGATGCCGTCCTGGAAGCCGGGGAAGTTCTCCACCTCGGTGGTGTTCATCAGCGCACCGCCGGCGGTGACGGCGCCCTCGAACACCAAGGGCTTCAGCGACGCACGGGCGGTGTAGAGCGCCGCCGTGTAGCCGGCGGGCCCCGAGCCGATGATGATCACGTTACGGACGTCACTCACGGCTTGTTTCCTCGTCTCTGGTCTGCGTCGTTCGACCGGGGGGAGCTTCTGTCGGGACTCTCACCCCACCCAACGGATCCTAAGGGGCGCGCATTCCCGTCGTGCCCACGCACGCGGGAACGCCCTCCGATGACGAGAAGGGGCAGGCACCGTACGGGCTACCGAAGGGCGGAGACAGCGCCCCGGATCGTCAGCGCGCGTAGGAGTGCTTCAGCAGAACCTCCGCCGTGGCGGCCGAGGACGGGGTGTCCACGCATGTCCTGTCGACGACGTAGGCGATGACGCGGGTCTCGTCCGAGGCGTCGGGAAGCACCACGAGAAGGGCTGCCTTCCCCTCGTACGTGCCCTGCTCGGAGGCGAGTGCGGCGTCATCACGCCCGATGCCCTCGCGAACGCACTGCGGCACCAGGGGTTCCTTGAGCACCTTCGGGCTCGCCGCGCCGCCGGACTCCGACTCCAATCCGAAGGTCTGTGGGGAGCTGGAGCCCTTGGCCCGGCCCCCGCTGCCCGCGAGCAGATCGGAGACCTGCTGCTCCAGATTCCCCTCGGAGAAGGTGTCCGCTGCGATCGTCCGGTTCCTCTCATGTGACCCTGTGCCGTTGTCCAGGGACGACAGGACCACTGAGCCGAGACCGAGAGCTGCAACGGTGAAGACGGTCCCCAGCACCGCAACCCGTCGGCGTCCGCGGCGCAGTCGACCCTTGCGCCCCGGGCCGGTCGTGGAGGAACGCGCGCGCCCGGTGGGCCGGTCAGCGGACGTTGATGTTTCACGTGAAACACGCGATGGATCGTCGTCCGTCTCGGTGGGAGCTGGGACAAGCGGCTCCGCGCATGCTCCCGGATCCGGCGCTGTGGCCTGCAACCGCGCTTCTGCGGCAAGCGCCGCATCGATGCGTCCCGCCACCTCGGCGGGCATGCGGGGCGGCCCGTCCACCGTGCCCAGCAGACTCCGGATCTCTTCGAGAGAGGAGTGGACATCCATGCACAGGGCGCACGTCTCCAGATGCCGGCGTACGTCGGCGCTCCGGGCCGATGGGAGGAGTCCCTCGGTGAGGTCGGAGATCTCCGTGACGTCCGGGTGCTCCGCCATGTCCTTCGTCGATGTCACGCTCGCCCACCTCCGCCCTTCGTTGCAGCCGGGTCGTTCACTCCCGCGTCCGTGGGGTCCGGTTGCCGCGGCCCCGCTGCGGGTGGGACGGACGTCCCGCGAGTACGGTTCCGCGCCTGGCCCTCCTTCTCTTTCTTACCGCCACCGTCGGGGCGCAGGTGACTGAGCAAGGGAAGGAGTCTGGCTCTGCCACGGGCGCACCGGCTCTTCACTGTCCCGGTGGGCACATCGAGGACGCGGGCGGCCTCGGCGACCGGGTAGCCCTGCATGTCCACGAGGACGAGCGCGGCCCGCTGATCGGGAGGCAGCGTGCCCATCGCTTCGATGAGCTGGCGGTGCAGATCGTTGCGCTCCACCGGTGCCGAGGCGGACTCGTGCGGCTCCAGCAGTTGCTCCAGACGCTCCGCGTCGTCGACCGGGGCGGTCTTCCGGGAGGCCGCCTTGCGGGCACGGTCCAGACAGGCGTTCACGGTGATCCGGTGCAGCCAGGTCGTGACGGCGGACTGTCCGCGGAAGGTATCGGCAGCCCGGTAGGCGGAGACGAGGGCGTCCTGGACGGCGTCAGCGGCTTCCTCGCGGTCGCCCAGCGTGCGCAGGGCCACGGCCCAGAGCCGGTCCCGGTGCCGGCGGACGAGCTCACCGAAGGCGTCCGGGTCCCCGTCCACATGGCGGGAGAGGAGTTCCTGGTCGTTAGCGTCGCCGTACGCGGTGCCGTCGGCCATCCGACCCTCCCCCCTTCGTCGAGACGTCAGCCGCTGAACTTCAGGTCGGTGATGCCCTGCTTGTAGCCGGCGTTGCTGTAGGTGTCACCGGACGCGTACGGCATGGCGGTGATCCAGACCAGCACGTACCGGGTCTTCGCCGGCTTGTCGGCCTTCACCGTGGCCTCGTTCCCGTTCGTCTTCACCGTTCCCAGCTTCCGCATGGCATCGATGGGAGTCGACGAACTCATCGAGTCCGTCGCGTACAGCGTGACGGTCGTGTGGGCGCCGGCGTAGCGCAGGCCTATCGACGACGACGTGACCGTCTGCTCGGATCCGAGGTCGTAGACGATGCCCACGCCGGGCTTGAAGGCCGGATTCATGTCCGGCCCGTCGATGTAGCTGTTGGTGCGCCAATAGGTCGAGCTGTCGCCGTCGTAGGTCTTCGCCACATCGCCGGGCGCCTGCGCCTGCCCCTTGGCGACGTACTCCTGGGCGCCCTGGACGGTGAGCGGCTTGGGAGGCGCCGGCTTGTTGTCGCTCTTGTCGTCCTCATCCGTCGTCTGGGTCTTGTTCGTGTCCTCCGCCTTCCCGCCCTGCTCCATCAGGGCGTCGGCGAGCTGCCAACTGCCCAGGCCGAGCGCGGCGATCAGCAGTGCCGAGACGGCCCACTTGAGCGCCTTGCCGGTGCGGCTCTGCAGCGGGGGAGGCGGAACCGGTACCGGCTGGGTGGCACCGGGACGCGGCGCGGGCCGGCCGTAGGTGCCCTGCTGGTACGTGGTGCGCTGGTAGTCCGGCGGGGCGGTGAAGGCCGGCTCCGGCGGACGGATGCGGGGCATCTCGCCGATCGCCTTGACCAGTTCCTCCGGCGTGGTGCACGGAGCTTCGTGGCGCGAGGCGGTGGCGCCGTCGTTGGCGAGCGCGCGCATGGCCAGCTCGGACAGGCCTCGGTGGACACCGGCTCGCACCTGGTCGGGCGGGATCAGCCCGATGTCCTTCGGCAGGCCGGACATGCCGTAGGCGTCACTCTCGTACGGCCAGCGCTGGGTGAGCGCCGCGTAGAGCAGGGCACCGATGGACTCGGTGTCGGTGCGCTGCGGAGTGTCGGAGCTGACGCCGCGCAGCGCCGCGTTGACGGCGAGACCGCGGATGCGCCACTGGCCGGTCGAGGTGCGCAGGACGGCGGTGGGGTTCAGACGGAGATGGGCGAGGCCCTCGCGGTGTGCCGCGGCCATGGCGGCCGAGATCTGACTGACCATCTGGTAGGCGTCGTACACCTCCAGCGGTCCCGTCGCCAGGAGCGTGGTCAGCTCGGTGGCGTCGGGGAGCCACTCGTGGACGACGTAGACGACGTCGTTCTCCTCGACGGCGTCCAGTACCTGGACGAAACGGGGGTCGCCCAGGAGGGCGGAGGAGCGGGCGGCGGCCAGCACGGACCGGGCACGCGTGTGTTCGGCGGGCAGGATGTGCACGCCGACGGCACGGCGGAGCATCTCGTCCACGGCACGCCAACTGCTGAACCCGTCCAGACGGGTGACGCACTCCTCGAGGCGGTAGCGTCTGGCCAGCTTGTGACCGCTGTGCAGTTCGGGCGGCGAGGTCTTCCCGGCACCGTCGGTTGCGGTGCTCTCCTGTGCCTCGTCGCTGTCCGTGTCCTGCTCCCGGTTCTTGGCCACCCCGTCGGCCGTGGACTGGTCCGCCTGTGCGGTCAGCGGCTGCTCGCCGCTGTTGTCTGCCACGTCGACGGCAGCTGTGCTCCGTTCTGCCACCGTCGTTCCCTGCCTCCCCATCCATTGCGCGTCGGCCGACGTCCGTCGCGCCGTACGACGCCGAGACCAATTGTGCCCACAGTCCGCCGCCATGCACGACACACGGGGGCTGTTGATGGTTGTGCGCCTACCCCCTGCCTCAGCGTCCCAGGCGTCCGCGCACCATACCGACCAGCGAGTTGACTTCGTCGATGCGCATCCGCCGGGCCGCCACGAAGAAGGTCCCGAACAGAACGGCACCGCCGCCCACCAGTGCGGCGAACGAGCCGACTACCCCCTGGCCCAGCGCCTGGCTGATCCCGTAGCAGGCCGCGCCGCTGAGCAGTGCGGCCGGGATCGAGGCGATGCACAGCCGGGCGTAGGTCCGCAGCACCCGGGCGCCGTCCAGGTCCCCGCCCAGCCGGGTACGAAGCCGGCGCCAGGCGACGCCGACGCCGATCACGTAGGCCAGACCGTACGAGGCCGCCATGCCGACCACGGCCCAGCGGGCCGGGAGCAGGACGTAGCAGAGGACCGCGGCGATCGCGTTGCCCGCCGCCACGATGACCGTGTTGTAGAAGGGGGTTCGGGTGTCCTCGTACGCGTAGAAGGCCCGCAGCACGACGTACTGCACGGAATAGGGGATCAGACCGAGGCCGAAGGCCATCAGCATGTAGCCCATGTTGGTCGCCGCGTCCGTGCCCGAGGCACCGAACATCAGCGTGCACATCGGAATGCCGAGCGCCAGGAAACCGAAGGCGACCGGCACGATCGCCACGGCTGTCGTGCGAAGACCCTGGGAGATGTCGTCGCGGACGGCACCGGCGTCGTCGTCGGCCGCCGAACGGGAGATGCGGGGCAGGAGCGCGGCCATCAGGGAGACGGTGATGATGGCCTGGGGCAGGCCCCAGATCAACTGGGCGTTGGAGTAGGCGCTGAAGCCCGTACCGTCGATGCTGGTGTCCTTGACCGACGCGGTGGCCAGCTGGGTGACCACCAGTGCGCCCGCCTGGTTGGCGAGGACGAACAGGATGGTCCACTTGGCGAGCTTCGCCGCCTTGCCGAGCCCGTGGCCCCTCCAGTCGAAGCGCAGACGGAGACGGAAACCGGTCTCCCGCAGGTACGGGATCATCGCCAGGGCCTGGACGACGAGGCCGAGCAGGACACCCACGCCGAGGAGCCGCAGACCCTCCGGCGGGATGTTCGTGACCTCCATCTTCGAGTCGGCGGCGGTGCCGTAGACCCAGATGAACGTGCCCAGCGTGACGATGATGACGATGTTGTTCAGGACGGGCGTCCACATCATCGCGCCGAACCGGCCGCGGGCGTTGAGGATCTGACCCATCACCACGTGCACGCCCATGAAGAAGATGGAGGGCAGGAAGAAGCGGGTGAAGGTGACGGCGACGTCGTTGGCGTGCGGGTCGCTGGCCACCGGTACGGACAGGGCACGCACGAGGAGCGGGGCCGCCAGCCACGCGAGGGCGGTGAGTGCGGCCAGGGCCACCATCACCAGGGTCAGCAGGCGGTTGGCGTACGCCTCGCCACCGTCCTCGTCCTCCTTCATCGCCCGCACCAGCTGGGGCACGAAAACCGAGTTGAGGCCACCGCCGACGGTGAGGATGTAGATCATCGTGGGCAGCTGGTACGCGATCTGGAAGGACTCGCCCAGCAGCGCGAGGCCGAGCGCCGAGACGATCATCGCGGACCGGATGAACCCCGTGAGGCGTGACACCATCGTGCCCGCCGCCATCACGGCGCTCGACTTCAGCAGTCCCCCGGCCCGGCCGCCCTTCTTCGGGGCGGGCGCGGGGGCGGGTTCCGGCACCGGGGCCTCGGCGGCGGGTGGCGGAGTGGCTCCGGCGTAGTGACCTGGCGTCGGGGAGGCGGGGCCCGGTACGGGTGCGGACGCGTACTGCTGTGGTCCGCCGGCCGGGGCGTGCCCGGGGTGCCCCCCGTACTGCTGCTGGTCCGGGAAGACACCGCCCTGCTGCTGGTCGCGGAAGAGGTGGGCGAAGGCGTCCGGCTCGTGACGCTGGTCCCCGGCCCGGCCGACCAGGTCGTCGACGCCGACGAACTGTGTGGTGCGCGGGTCGTCGCCGTAGGGCAGGTGCTGTGTCGGACCGTCCGGCTCCGGCGCGGGGGGCCGGGCCCACACGCGCGGATCGGGGGCGTACGGAGACTGCGGTGGCTGCCCGTACAGCGGCTGCTGAGGGGGGTAGCTGCCCGGAGGGGGCGGTGGGTGCGCGGCGCGGTCGTAGAGGGCCTCGGCGACCGGGTCCTGGGCGGCGATGTCCTGCGCCCGGTAGGGGTCCTGGTCGTAGGCGTCCCGGAGGTACGGGTCCGCGGGGGGTGGCGGCACCTGGCCGTGTCCGGGCGGCGGACCCTCGGCGGGGTCCGACTCGGGGTGGCCCGAGTTGCCCGCGGCATGGCCGCGGTCACCGTCGTACGGCGCGTTCATGGTTACCCCACCTCATCGTCCCGGGCCCACCGGCCACGACATCTCAACGGTCCACTCTCTCACCCGTGCCCGACGGGCCTGCGTTTTCCGGTGCGGTGTCCGGTGCCGGGTCACTCGGCTGCTCGGGTTCGTCCTCCCCGGCGCGTGTCGCGGGCCCCTGAGGGAGACGCTCCGCCGGAGCTCCGGGGTTCTGCGGCCCGTCGACGTCCTCGCCCGCCTCGCGGCCCTCTTCGTGCTCGGCCGTCTCGCGGGCCGCGGCTCGCTTGCGCTGGGTGTACATCCGGAAGCCGGCGAGGACGAGCAGCAGCACGCCGCCACCGATGACCAGCATCACCGTGGCGGTGATCTCGGTGACCTTCACGTCGAACGTGACGGGGTCGCCGTACTTCCGGCCGTCCTGCGTGTACAGCTGGGCGACCACGGTGGCCCTGCCGTTGGCATTGGCGGACGTGGTGAACTTCACCGACTGGCTGTGGCCCCCGGAGACGGTGACGGGCTGTTCCTCATAGGCCGCCCCGCCGATCTCCAGCCGGGTCGGATTGGTCGACGTGAGCCGCAGTACTAGGTGCTCGACGCCCTGCACCAGGTTGTTCTGGACCGTCACGGGGATCGTGGCACTGCGGCCGGAGAGTTTCGTCTCCGACTTGTCGATCAGCCTCACCCGGCCGATGAGCCCGTCCAGATACGACTCGACACCGCTCCGGTAGATCGCCGCGTCGGCCGGCCGGCCACGCCAGGACACGGACATGCCCCGGTTCAGGGCGCGTCCGAAGGGGGTCACCACCCGGGACTGGTCGAACAGGATCACCTTGAACTTGTCGAGCTTGGCCTGTGTCCTGATGATCTGCTCGAACGTCGCTTTCGGCAGTTCCCGCTTGCGCAGTGAGGCAGGGTACGAGGAAGCCGAGGGGACCTTGGTGGTGGCGGCGGGGTCGGGCTTGGCTCCGGCGGCGGCCGTGAGGCTCTGGGACTCCGACCAGGTACTCCCCTGGAGGATCTTGATGGCCTCGGCCATTGTCTGGGCCTGACTCGCCGACGGTGCGCGCTGCGGCGCCACGACGACGCTGCGCTGCCGGTCCGTCTGCAGATCGAGGGTCAGACTCTGGGCCAGGAACCGCTGCACGGCGAGCGCCGATGCCGAGGCCCTGGTCAGATCGCCCTGGAACGCCGTGGACAGCCGTGCGTCCGCGACGACGGCCGTGGTCCCGCCCCCGATGGGGCGCGGCGCGGAGGTCGTGTACGTCAGACCGGTCTCCTCGAAGGTGTCGCTGCGGGCGATCACCTTGTCGGCTCCGGCGGACGTGGCGACCCGGACGACGGAGGGGTCGATGGCGCCGTTGACGGGCCAGGCGAAGTCCGTGGTGGGTGTCACGTGGAGGATCGACTCCACGGTGCCGGAGGCGACATCGGTGGCCTCCTTGAGGTGGCTCAGCGAGCCGGTGACCGATGTGCCGTTGTGGGCGAGGGACGCCAGGTCGGGGTCGCCGAACGGCAGCGCGACGACCTCCTTGTCCGCCACCGCCCGCTGCACCTCGGTGAGCCATCGTTTGGCGACGGCCTGGTGGCTGCCGAGGCTGTTCTCGTCACCTTCGCCGGGGATCTCGTAACGGTCGGTCATCGCCTCGACCGACGCCAGCAGGTCCGGATCGATCACCCAGGTGACGTCGAGCTCCTTGCCCAGCGCCACCATCCGGTCCAGCCGGCCGCCCGGGGAGATCTCCTTGGCCAGTTCGTCGTCATGGAAGACCGGCGTCTGCTGCTCGTCCGAACCGGTCTCCGCCGTCATGTGGACCGTCGAGATCAGGGGCCACATGAACGTCGTCTTCGTCTTGGTGCCGGATGCCTCGGGCTTCCAGGGCAGGAACGTCCGCTGGACGCCGAGGGTCTGCTCCCACGGCTGCGCGGAGGTCTCCCCGGCCAGGGAGACGGCCAGCTGGTAGACGCCGTCCCGTCCGAGGTCCAGCTCGTTCACCGGCACGGAGAGGCTGAAGGGCTGCGAGACCCCCGGGGTGAGCTCGGAGAACTTCTCGGAGTACTTGTCGTCGACCTCCGGGCCGACGGTGCTCCGGACGTCGTCGCTGTTCCTGGCGACGGATTCGATGCCCGAGCGCGTGTCCAGCAGCGGCCCCACGCGCAGGCCGACGTGAGCGTCGGTGACGGGCTGCTTGCCCTTGTTGGTCACCGTCCCCGACACGGTCACGGTGTCGCCCTCGGTGGGAGCACCCGGTGTCAGGGAGTCCACCGACACGGCGACCGAGCCCGCCCCCGAAGGGGCCTGCGGGGCGTCCGGTGCGGCCGCGACGGCGGGCGGCGGGGCCGGCAGCTGGAGAAGTCCCGCCAGCAGGGGCGCTCCGGCGAGCAGGGCTCCGGTACGCCGCAGCCAGCGGTGGGCAGGTGAGGGACTCGTCCCCTGGAAGTCTGCCGCCTCGGCCACGCGCTCGCCCGTCCCTCGTCGTCGTCAGTGGTCGTCGGAATGTGCGTCCACGCATGGTAACGATGCCCGCTGAGGGGAAGTGCCGCGGACCGACTCACAAGATCGGCGGGCGCGGGCCTTGTCCGTGTATCAGCGGGGGTGTCCGCGAGCACAGGAATGAGGGAGCTTCCGGTCGTTCGGGCCACGTACCCTCTTCTGTTGTGCCGAACGCCAATGAAGAAGTCAGTGCCCTGAGTCAGGTGCAGGACCGCGCCGTGAGTGAACTGCTCCGGGTCGCTCCCGTCGCCGATGATCTCGCCCGCCGTTTCCAGGAGGCCGGGTTCTCACTCGCCCTGGTCGGCGGCTCGGTGCGGGACGCACTGCTCGGCCGCCTCGGCAACGACCTGGACTTCACGACGGATGCCCGTCCGCAGGACGTCCTGAAGATCGTGCGGCCCTGGGCGGACGCCGTCTGGGACGTCGGGATCGCCTTCGGTACGGTCGGCGCGCAGAAGGACGCCCGCGTCGGGGAGATCGACCGGCGCTTCCAGATCGAGGTGACCACGTACCGTTCGGAGGCGTACGACCGCACCTCGCGCAAGCCGGAGGTGTCGTACGGCGACTCCATCGAGGAAGATCTGGTGCGCCGGGACTTCACGGTGAACGCGATGGCCGTCGCGCTCCCGGAGAAGCGGTTCATCGACCCCCACGGTGGGCTTCCCGACCTGGCCGAGCGGGTGCTGCGCACCCCTGGTACGCCCGAGGAGTCCTTCTCCGACGACCCCCTGCGCATGATGCGGGCCGCCCGTTTCGCCGCTCAGCTGGACTTCGAGGTGGCGCCCGAGGTGGTCGTGGCGATGAAGGAGATGGCCGGGCGCATCGGGATCGTCTCCGCGGAGCGGGTGCGGGACGAGCTGAACAAGCTGATCCTGTCCACGCACCCCCGCAAGGGGCTGTCGCTGCTGGTGGACACGGGGCTCGCCGAGTATGTGCTGCCGGAGCTGCCGGCTCTGCACCTGGAGAGGGACGAGCACCACCGGCACAAGGACGTCTACGAGCACACGCTGATCGTCCTGGAGCAGGCCATGGCGTTGGAGGAGGAGGGGCCCGATCTGACCCTGCGCCTCGCGGCCCTCCTGCACGACATCGGCAAGCCCCGCACTCGCCGTTTCGAGAACGACGGCCGTGTCTCGTTCCACCACCACGAAGTGGTCGGGGCCAAGATGACCAAGAAGCGCATGACGGCGCTCAAGTACTCCAACGAGCTGGTGAAGGATGTCTCGCGGCTCGTCGAGCTGCATCTGCGCTTCCACGGCTACGGCACGGGAGAGTGGACCGACTCCGCTGTTCGCCGCTACGTCCGCGACGCGGGGCCGCTCCTCGGCCGGCTGCACAAGCTGACCCGTTCGGACTGCACCACGCGCAACCGGCGCAAGGCCGCCGCGCTCTCCCGCGCTTACGACGGTCTGGAGGAGCGGATCGCGCAGCTTCAGGAGCAGGAGGAGCTGGACGCGATCCGCCCGGACCTCGACGGCAACGAGATCATGGAAATCCTCGGGGTCGAGCCGGGGCCGGCGGTCGGGCAGGCGTACAAGCATCTGCTGGAGCTCCGCCTGGAGAACGGTCCGATGGAGCGTGACGCCGCGGTCGAGGCGCTCAGGGAGTGGTGGGCCGAGCAGCAGGGCTGAGGACGGGGAAAGGGGTCCTGTTTCACGTGAAACAGGACCCCTCCTCTACGACCAAGGGCGGTGTTTCACGTGAAACACCGCCCTTGGTCGTCTGTCCTACTTGTCCTTCAGGCAAAGGAGGAAGCTCTTGCTGCCATTGGTCTCCGTGTAGGAATACTGGAAGTCCTTGGCCTCTGCCTCGCACTTGGTCTGCGCCATGATGCCGGAGAAGTTGCCCTCGACCTTGGCGAGCACCTCGTACTGGGCCTTGGCGTCACCGCAGTCGACGACCTCGAGGTCCGGGTTGTTGTCGTCGGTGTTGCCCCGGTGCATGCAGTCGCCAACCGCGGCGGTGTTGGCGTCGTCCTGGCTGGTGATGTAGGCGCCGATGGCCGCACCAGCGATGGCCAGGACGATGACGATGTTTTTGATCATCTTGAAGCTGAGTTTCCGGCCCTGCTGCGCCGGCGGCACGGGAGCGCCCGGCGGGGGGAAACCGGGCTGGCCGGCCTGCTGAGGGAAGCCGCCCTGGGCAGGGTCGGGAGCCTGCCCCTGGGGCTGGCCGTAGGGCTGCTGCTGGCCCTGCGCGAACGGGTTGCCCTGAGGCGGCGGAGTAGTCACTGGGGTCCCCCTGGAACATAGGTGCGTGACGCAAAAGATGCGTTGATAAGACGCACGTAAGCTACCGGCCCACACTGACAACACGGCAGTCGGATACGGCAATGTGGCACTGATGTGACACTTACTGGCGCTCAAAACGGGCCATAGCGCCAGCTACTGCTCCGTATATCACGGCGATCGTTACCACCAGCGGAACCGATCGGCCGTCCGGCGGCAGCATCAGAGCAGCCACGCCGGCGGCGCCTACGAAGGCCACGTTGAACAGGACGTCGTACAGGGAGAAGATCCGGCCGCGGTAGTCGTCCTCGACCGTGGACTGGACGACGGTGTCAGTGGCGATCTTCGCGCCCTGCGTGGTCAGCCCCAGCACGAACGCCCCGGCGAGTAGCGGACCGGTGGCGAACGGCAGCCCCAGCGCGGGTACCAGCACCGCCGCCGAAGCGGCGCACACCACGATCCAGCGGCCCGGACCCAGCCGCCCGGCGGCCCAGGGTGTCATGACGGCCGCCGCGAAGAAACCGGCACCCGAAGCCCCCAACGCCAGGCCCAGCAGGGCGAGTCCCTCGTCGGTGGTCGAGCTCAGGGCGTACCGGCAGAGCATGAGCAGCAGGACGAGCATGGCGCCGTAGCAGAACCGCATCAGGGACATCGCCGCGAGTGCCCAGGCGGCCTCCCTGCGCGGAGGCGCGGTGAGGTGGAGGACGCCCTCCTTCAGCCCACGGGCGGTGCCGCTGAGAGCCGCGGTCAGCCGGGGGTGTGCCCACGCCCGCTCGGGGCCGAGCAGTTCCTTTGCCATGCGCAGGGTGGCCCCGGCCGCGCACAGGTACAGCGCGGCACCCACGAGCACCACCACCGCGTCGGAGTCGGCGACGACGAGGCGGACGACGAAGGCCAGGCCGCCGCCCGCGGTGGCGGCCAGCGTGCCGGCGGTCGGGGACAGGGAGTTGGCGACGACCAGCCGGTCGGCGTCCACGACGCGCGGCAGCGCCGCCGACAGTCCCGCGAGGACGAAGCGGTTGACGGCGGTGACGCACAGGGCGGAGGCGAAGAGGAGCCAGTCGGGCACCCCGCCGAGAACCAGAAGGGCGGTCACCGACGCCATCAGGGCGCGCAGCAGGTTGCCGTGCAGAAGCACCTGGCGGCGACGCCAGCGGTCCAGGAGGACCCCGGCGAAGGGACCGACCACGGAGTACGGGAGGAGCAGGACGGCCATCGCCGAGGCGATAGACGCGGCGGACGTCTGTCTCTCCGGCGAGAAGACCACATAGGCGGCGAGCGCGACCTGGAAGACGCCGTCGGCGCCCTGGGAGAGCAGCCGGACGGTGAGCAGGCGCCTGAAGCCCTGGAAACGCAGCAGAACGCGCAGGTCACGGACGACGGCCATGGGGCACAGCCTCACATATGAAGAGGGTCTCCGGGCCATACGACCCGGAGACCCTCAACTGCCCACAGTGGGGAGGTCCTAGCGCTCGACCTCGCCCTTGATGAACTTCTCGACGTTCTCGCGGGCCTGGTCGTCGAAGTACTGCACCGGCGGGGACTTCATGAAGTACGAGGACGCCGACAGGATCGGGCCGCCCACGCCCCGGTCCTTGGCGATCTTCGCGGCGCGCAGGGCGTCGATGATGACACCGGCGGAGTTCGGGGAGTCCCAGACCTCGAGCTTGTACTCCAGGTTCAGCGGGACATCGCCGAAGGCGCGGCCCTCGAGGCGGACGTAGGCCCACTTGCGGTCGTCCAGCCAGGCGACGTAGTCGGACGGGCCGATGTGGACGTTCTTCTCGCCGAGCTCCCGGTCGGGAATCTGCGAGGTGACGGCCTGCGTCTTGGAGATCTTCTTGGACTCGAGGCGGTCGCGCTCGAGCATGTTCTTGAAGTCCATGTTGCCGCCGACGTTCAGCTGCATCGTGCGGTCCAGGACGACTCCGCGGTCCTCGAACAGCTTCGCCATGACGCGGTGCGTGATGGTGGCGCCGACCTGGGACTTGATGTCGTCACCGACGATCGGGACGCCCGCCTCGGTGAACTTGTCCGCCCACTCCTTGGTCCCGGCGATGAAGACGGGAAGGGCGTTGACGAAGGCGACCTTGGCGTCGATGGCGCACTGGGCGTAGAACTTCGCCGCGTCCTCGGAGCCGACGGGCAGGTAGCAGACGAGGACATCGACCTGCTTGTCCCTGAGGACCTGCACGACTTCGGCCGGCTCCTCGGCGGACTCCTCGATGGTCTCGCGGTAGTACTTACCGAGACCGTCGAGGGTGTGGCCGCGCTGCACCGTCACGCCGGTGTGGGGGACGTCGCAGATCTTGATGGTGTTGTTCTCGGAGGCGCCGATGGCGTCCGCGAGGTCGAGGCCGACCTTCTTGGCGTCCACGTCGAACGCGGCGACGAACTCGACGTCGCGGACGTGGTACTCGCCGAACTGGACGTGCATCAGGCCCGGCACCTTGGACGCCGGGTCGGCGTCCTTGTAGTACTCGACTCCCTGCACCAGCGATGCGGCGCAGTTGCCCACGCCGACGATGGCTACGCGAACCGAACCCATTCCGGTTGCTCCCTGTGTGTACGAGTGAGGCCCTGAACGGGTCTCACGTGGCGGTGTCGGCGGGCGGATCCGGCCGGGGGTCGTCCCCCGGCCGGGGCAGGCCGCCCGTCGCTCCAGATGTGGTGTCCTGCTGAGCGGGCCCCCCGGTGGCGGAACCCTTCAGGTCCCGTCCCGCCCGCTCGCTCTCGATGAGCTCGTTCAGCCAGCGCACTTCGCGCTCCACGGACTCCATTCCGTGGCGCTGGAGCTCGAGCGTGTAGTCGTCGAGGCGCTCCCGGGTCCGCGACAGGGAGGCGCGCATCTTCTCGAGGCGTTCCTCCAGCCGGCTGCGGCGGCCCTCGAGCACGCGCATCCGGACGTCGCGCGACGTCTGCCCGAAGAAGGCGAACCGCGCGGCGAAGGTCTCGTCCTCGTACGCGTCCGGTCCCGTCTGGGAGAGCAGCTGCTCGAAGTGCTCCTTACCCTCCGCCGTCAACCGGTAGACGATCTTGGCGCGGCGCCCCGCGAGCGGGGCGGCGAGGGCGTCCTCGGTGGTGTGCCCCGGTTCCTCGATCAACCAGCCGTTGGCGACCAGCGTCTTGAGGCAGGGGTAGAGCGTCCCGTAGCTGAACGCACGGAACACACCCAGTGACGTATTGAGTCGTTTGCGCAGCTCGTAGCCGTGCATGGGGGATTCGCGGAGCAGGCCGAGTACGGCGAACTCGAGGATGCCGGAACGCCGGCTCATCGTCGCCTCCCTACTCCCGCGGTCGTGCCGTGACGGCCTCGAGGACGGTTCGTCACCGTCCTTATGCCGAGCTGATGTATCGACTCGATACATCACGACGATAGAACGGCCTTCGGTATGCGACAAGAGGAGGGAGGGTGAACGGGATCACATCACCGAATCATTGCGAGCAAGTTGCCTGATTTGAGGTGAACTTCTGTGCTCGGCGGGTTTTGGCGGTGCGTAGTCTGTGCGCCATGCATACCGCCGGGAACCGAGTGACGCCTGGGGGCGTCTTGGTCCCCGGTGCGGTACGGGTGAATGCGCACAGCACCGCATCCGTACTTCGGGGGGACCGGAAACCAGCCGCTGTTGCCAGGCGCGCAGAGGTGCGCCTGCCCGAGGAGTAGTCGTTCGATGAGCGAGCACCGTCGCAAACCGCCGCAGCCGCAGGGAGGCGGACGTGCCGCGGCCCGACGCGGCCAGTCCGGCTCGTCCTCCGGCCGCCGCGCGGCACCGCGAGGCGCCACCGGATCTCCGTCCGATTCCTATGGGCCGGGTTCCCGTGGCTCGGGGGGAGAGGACCGCACGCACGGCAGCCGCGTCGAGGCACGACGCGCGGCACAGCGTGGCGGGGCCCGGAGAGCGGCCCCCGCCGGCCCCGGTCGTGGCAGAGGCCGTGCGGCCCCTCCCGCCAAGAAGCGGATCATCGACTATCCGCGCCACGACAAGGACGGCTGGCGCCGCTGGACGCCGTCCTGGAGGCTCGTGTCCGGCCTGTGCATCGCGTTCCTCGGAAGCCTGGTGGCCGTCGCGGGCATCGGGTACGCGATGGTGAGCGTGCCGGACGAGGGACACGCCGCGGCGACGTCCGAGAACAACGTCTACTACTGGGCCGACGGTACCCAGATGGTGGCCACGGGCAGCGGCCAGAACCGGCAGAACGTCACGATCGACCGCATCCCCGAGGCCATGCAGTGGGCGGTGATCTCGGCCGAGAACAAGACCTTCTACGACGACTCGGGCGTCGACCCGATGGGCATCGCCCGCGCCCTGGGCAACATGGTGCGGGGCGGTGACACGCAGGGTGGTTCGACGATCACCCAGCAGTTCGTGAAGAACACCTATCTGAGCCAGGAGCAGACGGTCTCCCGGAAGTTCAAGGAGATGTTCATCTCGATCAAGGTGGGCACCAAGCTCTCCAAGAGCGAGATCCTCCAGGGGTACCTCAACACCTCGTACTACGGCCGCGGCGCCTACGGCATCCAGGCAGCCGCCCAGACCTACTACGGCAAGGACGCCGTCGAGCTCACCCCGAGCGAGTGCGCCTTCCTCGCCGCTCTGCTCAAGGGCCCGACGTACTACGACCCCGCCGGCAACCAGAACCTCGACTCGTCCGCCACCGCCGAGGCCAACCGCAAGCGCTCCGAGGAGCGCTGGAGCTGGATCCTCGAGCAGATGCACAACGACAAGCGCCTCACGGACGCCGAGTACCAGGAGGCGACCAAGAAGTACCCCGTGCCTCAGGACCGCAAGGCGATCAAGGGCATGACCGGCCAGATCAGTTACCTCGTCGACACGGCGAAGCGGTACGTCCTGAAGAACTCCGACATCACGGAGGCGCAGTTCGACCAGGGCGGCTACCAGATCTCGACCACGTTCGAGAGGGACAAGGTCGAAGCGCTGGCCGCGGCCGTCAAGAAGGTCGAGAAGGAGAACATCGACCCGAAGCGCGAACTGGACCAGCACGTCCAGTTCGGTGCGGCGACCGTAAAGCCCAACGACGGTGCGATCGTCGCTCTCTACGGTGGCGCCGGCTTCGAGAACGGCCACTTCAACAACAACGCGGACACCTCCGGCGTCCCCGTCGGTTCGACGTGGAAGCCGTACGTGATGGCCGCCGCGATGCAGCACGGCACCTACAAGACCGACGGGGAGGGTGTCTCGCCGCTGAGCAAGTACAACGGCGACGACAACCTGGAGGTCCGCAACAACGACGGCTCGCTCGTTCTCAAGAAGGACAACACGCCCTTCCGCCAGAAGAACGAGGGCCCTTACCCGTGGGGCTACATCACCTTGCGCAAGGCGATGGAGCAGTCCGTCAACACCCCGTTCGTGCAGCTCGGCATGGACGTGGGGATGAAGAACGTGGCGGACGTCGCCGAGAGGTCCGGCATCCTCAAGGACAGCTTCGCCGGGCTGAACGCGTCGTTCGCGCTCGGTACCTCGACTCCCAGCGCGATCCGCATGGCCGATTCCTACGCGACCTTCGCGGCGTCGGGGAAGCAGGCCGATCCGTACTCGGTGACCGCCGTCAAACACAAGGGGACGGAACTGCCCGGCTTCGAGAAGCCGCGGATCAAGCAGGCCATGCCCGAGAACGTGGCGAACAACATCACCGACATGCTCGAGAACGTGATCGAGAACGGCACCGCGCAGCACGCCAAGGAGCTGGGCCGGGCGGCAGCGGGCAAGACCGGTACGACCGACGAGAACAAGTCGGCCTGGTTCGTGGGGTACACCAAGCAGCTCTCGACCTCCGTGGCGATGTTCCGTGAGGATCCCAAGAGCCACAAGCTCCTCTCCATGAACGGCACGGCGGGCAAGGACTCGATCCACGGTGGTGACATCCCCACGGAGGTGTGGACCGAGTTCATGAAGGTCGCGCTGAAGGGCGAACCCGACCCCGGCTTCCCCGCGGCGGAGAAGATCGGGGAGATCGCGGACGGGCTCGGCGCGCCGACTCCGACCCCGAGCGCCACGCAGACCGAGGAGGCGTCTCCTTCGGCGTCTCCGTCGCCCACGAAGTCCGAGACCACCGCTCCGCCGCAGCCCACGCAGACGGAGACGTGCGGCCCCTTCGACTTCCGTTGCAGGGACGACGAAGAGGAGACCGGCGGAACCGGCCCGGGCGGCACGGACACCGGTGGCACGGACGGAGGGGCCTCCTCCTCACCGGAGCCCACGGAGAGTGGTGAGCCCGGTAGCAGCAGAGGAGGCGGCAACGGAGGCGGCGGTCTCTTCGGCTAGTTCCGCTATCGCCCGGCTTGGGTGTTTCACGTGAAACACGGGCCGCCGGACCCACCGGGTACGGCGGCCCTCGGCGTATCCCCCTCCGGGTACGGCAGGATGTGCGGCATGCCCAGTGGAGAATCGACGCGAGCGAGCGTCCACGAGCCGGAGCCCGTGCGGCCGACCGAGGAGGACCGGGTCGCCGCGGCAGGCAGTGAGCTGATCGGCGGGCCGCTCGGCCGACGCGTCCTGCCCGGCGGGTCCTGGTGGACCCCGGTACGGGTGATCGCGCTCGTGGCGATCGGCATGTTCGCCCTCGGCCTCGTGCAGAAAGCGCCCTGCTACAACGGCGGTTGGTTCTTCGGTGCCAGCTCCCAGTACACGCATGCCTGCTACTCGGACATCCCCCACCTCTACCAGGGGCGCGGCTTCGCCGACGGACTGGTGCCGTACTTCGACCGGCTCCCGGGCGACATGCAGTACCTCGAGTACCCGGTGCTGACCGGCGTGTTCATGGAGGTCGCAGCCTGGCTCACCCCCGGCAGCGGCAGTATCCAGGTCCAGGAGCAGTGGTACTGGATGGTCAATGCCGGAATGCTCATGGCCTGCGCGGCCGTCATCGCCGTCTGCGTCACCCGCACGCACGCCCGGCGCCCGTGGGACGGTCTGCTGGTCGCACTGGCTCCTGCCTTCGCGCTGACCGCGACCATCAACTGGGACCTCCTGGCGGTCGCGCTGACCGCCGCCGCGATGCTGATGTGGTCGCGAGGGCGGTCCCTCGCGTTCGGCCTCCTCCTGGGGCTCGCCACGGCCGCCAAGCTCTACCCCGTGCTGTTGCTCGGGCCGCTGCTGGTGCTGTGCTGGCGCGCGGGCCGATGGCGGCAGTACGGCACGGCCCTCGCCGGCGCTGCGGTCGCCTGGCTCGTCGTGAACGGGCCCGTGATGCTCTTCGCCTTCGACGGGTGGTCGAAGTTCTACACCTTCAGCCAGGAACGAGGTGTCGACTTCGGGTCCTTCTGGCTGATCATGGCGCAGAACTCGGACGATCCACTGAGCACGGAGACGGTCAACACGCTGGCCACACTGCTGATGCTGCTGTGCTGCGGAGGTGTCGCGGCCCTCGCCCTCATGGCACCCCGCCGGCCACGCTTCGCGCAGCTGGCTTTCCTGATCGTCGCGGCGTTCATCCTCACCAACAAGGTGTACTCGCCGCAGTACGTCCTGTGGCTGGTGCCGCTGGCGGCTCTCGCCCGGCCGAAGTGGCGTGACTTCCTCGTCTGGCAGGCCTGCGAGGTGGCGTACTTCCTGGGCATCTGGATGTACCTCGCGTACACGACCAGCGGCGACAGCCACAAGGGCCTGCCCGCCGACGGCTACCACTGGGCCATCGGTATCCACCTGCTCGGGACGCTCTACCTGTGTGTCATGGTCGTGCGCGACATCCTGATGCCGGAGAAGGATCCGGTGCGCCGGTCCGGTGACGACGATCCTTCGGGCGGTGTGCTCGACGGTGCCGAGGACGTCTTCGTGTTCGGCCCAGCGCACCGTCCCGCGCGGCACGCGGCCCACTTCGAAGGGCCCCGGGTGGAATGGGGCAGGACGGGAGCCACCGGAGGTTCGCTCTGAGCGAACAGCTCGAGGGTGTGTCCGGGCAGAGCACGACGAAGGCCGGGCACGGAGGATCCGTGCCCGGCCTTCTCGCAGTCAGCGGTCGACGAGCCGGTCGAACTGCGTGGTGGTGTGCCGGAGATGAGCCACCAGCTCCTCACCCACCGTCGGTTCCGGTGCGTCGGACGGCACGAACAGGATCGACACCTGCATGTGCGGCGGCTCGGCGAACCAACGCTGCTTGCCGCCCCAGACGAACGGCGAGAGGTTCCGGTTGACCGTGGCGAGGCCGGCCCGGGCGACGCCCTTGGCGCGCGGCATGACGCCGTGCAGTGCCTTGGGGGCCTCCAGGCCCACGCCGTGCGACGTACCACCCGCCACGACCACCAGGTAGCCGTCGGAGGCGGCCTTCTGCTGCCGGTACCCGAACCGGTCCCCCTTGGCGACGCGCGTGACGTCCAGGACCGCACCCCGGTACTCGGTCGCCTCGTGGTCGCCCAGCCACAGCCGGGTACCGATCCGGGCGCGGAAGCGGGTCTGCGGGAACTGCTGCTGCAACCGGGCGAGTTCGTCGGCCTTGAGGTGGCTCACGAACATCGTGTGCAGGGGGAGGCGGGCCGCCCGCAGGCGGTCCATCCAGCCGATGACCTCCTCGACGGCGTCCGAACCGTCCGTGCGGTCCAGCGGCAGGTGGATGGCGAAGCCCTCCAGCCGCACGTTCTCTATCGCGGAGTGCAGCTGGGGCAGGTCCTGCTCGCTGATGCCGTGCCGCTTCATCGAGGACATCACCTCGATGACGACACGGGCACCGACCAGGCCGTACACGCCGTCGACCGAGGACACCGAGCGGATGACCCGGTCCGGCAGCGGCACCGGCTCCTCACCCCGCCGGTACGGCGTCAGCACCAGCAGGTCACCGCCGAACCAGTCCTTGATCCGGGCCGCCTCGTACGTCGTGCCGACGGCGAGGACGTCCGAGCCCAGCCGGGTGGCCTCCTCGGCGAGGCGCTCGTGGCCGAAGCCGTAGCCGTTGCCCTTGCAGACCGGGACCAGTCCCGGGAACTGCTCCTGCACGTGCTTGTGATGCGCCCGCCAGCGCGCGGTGTCGACGTAGAGCGTGAGCGCCATGGCCGGACCTGGAACCTTTCTCGTGGCTGCGGTGTATCAAAAGTAGGGGAGCCAACGCAGCCGTCGGGGCCACGAAGACGAAGACCGTGACGAAGAGCCGGTCAGCGGCGCGACATGTAGATGTCGAGCGCCTTGTGGAGCAGCTTGTTCAGGGGGAAGTCCCACTCGCCGAGGTACTCGGCGGCCTGGCCGCCGGTGCCCACCTTGAACTGGATCAGCCCGAAGAGGTGGTCGGTCTCGTCCAGCGAGTCGGAGATGCCGCGCAGGTCGTAGACGGTGGCGCCGAGCGCGTAGGCGTCGCGCAGCATCCGCCACTGCATCGCGTTCGAAGGCCGGACCTCACGGCCGATGTTGTCGGAGGCACCGTAGGAGTACCAGACGTGCCCGCCGACGATCAGCATCGTCGCCGCGGAGAGGTTCACGCCGTTGTGGCGGGCGAAGTACAGCCGCATGCGGTTGGGGTCCTCGGTGTTGAGGGCCGTCCACATGCGCTGGAAGTACGACAGCGGGCGGGGCCGGAAGTGATCGCGCACCGCCGTGATCTCGTACAGCCGTTGCCACTCGGGCAGGTCGTCGTAGCCGCCCTGGACGACCTCGACGCCGGCCTTCTCCGCCTTCTTGATGTTGCGGCGCCACAGCTGGTTGAAGTTCTTGTGGACCTCTTCCAGGGACCGGTTGGCCAGCGGTACCTGGTAGACGTAGCGGGGCTGGACGTCACCGAAGCCGGCACCGCCGTCCTCGCCCTGCTGCCAGCCCATGCGGCGCAGCTTGTCGGCGACCTCGAAAGCACGCGGCTCGATGAAGTCGGCCTCCAGGTCGCGCAGACGCTTCACGTCCTGGTCCTGGATGCCCTTCTTGATCGTCGGGGCCTCCCAGCGGCGAATGATCACCGGCGGACCCATCTTCACCGAGAACGCGCCCTGCTGCTTCAGGTGCGCGAGCATCGGCTCCATCCACTCCTGGAGGTTCGGCGCGAACCAGTTGATGACCGGGCCCTCGGGCAGGTAGGCGAGGTAGCGCTTGATCTTGGGGAGCTGGCGGTAGAGGACGAGGCCGGCGCCGACCATCTCACCGGTCCGGTCGTCGAACCAGCCGAGGTTCTCCGAGCGCCACTCCGCCTTGACATCGGCCCAGGCCGGGACCTGCATGTGACTCGCCGACGGCAGGCTCTGGATGTACGCCAGATGCTGCTCTCGGCTGATGGTCCTCAGGGTCAGGCTCATTCGGGGCGCTCCTCGGGCTGGTGTGTCCCCATGGGTTCAGGGGCTCCGGCTCTCGCGCGAAGCCTACTGCGCCTCGGGGCCCCGGTTGGGCGCACGGCACCTTCGCCCCGGCCCGTGGCCGGCCGGGGCGGTCGGCGGTGTTCACGAGGGGTGGTGCCCGGTGTCAGTCGACGACGCCGCCGAAGAGACCACCGTGTGCCATGCCCAGGAAGAACCCGACAGCCGAGGCACCCAGGCCCAGGATGAGGCCGAAGCGCCCTCGCGTCGTCACCGAGATCCACTGGCCGTACGCGCCGGTGAGGATGCCCACCAGGCCGGTCCAGGAACTGACCAGGTGCAGGTGGTGGAACATCGCCGTGATGAAGGACGTGATCCCCAGCACCAGGGTCACCGCGAGCAGGGTGTCCTGGAGGGGGTGGGGCTTGCCGTCGGTGGCGAAAAGGCCTCCGGCGGTGTTGGGTCGCAATACCTGTGCCATGGGGCACCTCCTGCGAAAGGCGGCGGATCGTAGCGCCGTACACACCCGATGTGTACAGATTGACGGTCCTCGCGCCCGGATTTCAACCGGAAGGCGCTGTGCGGGTACTCTGTAGCGTCTGCACCGGTGTCTGTCCGGACAGGTCCGGACGGCGGCTGGGAAGGGCCACGCTCCTCCCGGCCGGTCCGGAAACCGCCGCCCGGCTCGATTGTCAGTGGCGACTGTTCTACTGACAGGCATCGTTGCGCAACGCATCACGACCCTCCTGCCACGGAACGACCGTGGCCGCTGAGTCCAAAGGAGGTGGGTTCCACATGCGTCACTACGAGGTGATGGTCATCCTCGACCCCGATCTCGAGGAGCGTTCTGTCTCCCCGCTGATCGAGAACTTCCTCTCTGTCGTCCGTGACGGCGGCGGAAAGGTCGAGAAGGTCGACACCTGGGGCCGTCGTCGTCTCTCGTACGAGATCAAGAAGAAGCCCGAGGGCATCTACTCGGTCATCGACCTGCAGGCCGAGCCTGCGGTCGTCAAGGAGCTCGACCGCCAGATGAACCTGAACGAGTCGGTCCTCCGGACCAAGGTCCTCCGTCCCGAGACCCACTGAGCCTTCCGCTCAGCTGATCCCGGGATCCGAGTAGCAGCACAAGCAGCCAAGCAGCAAACCCGCCGAGAGGTTCCCCCATGGCAGGCGAGACCGTCATCACGGTCGTCGGCAATCTTGTCGACGACCCCGAGCTGCGCTTCACCCCTTCCGGTGCGGCCGTCGCGAAGTTCCGTGTCGCGTCGACCCCCCGCACCTTCGACCGCCAGACGAACGAGTGGAAGGACGGCGAGAGCCTGTTCCTGACCTGCTCGGTCTGGCGTCAGGCGGCGGAGAACGTCGCCGAGTCGCTCCAGCGAGGCATGCGCGTCATCGTGCAGGGCCGGCTGAAGCAGCGGTCCTACGAGGACCGTGAGGGCGTCAAGCGCACGGTCTACGAGCTGGACGTCGAGGAAGTCGGCGCCAGCCTGCGCAACGCCACGGCCAAGGTCACCAAGACCACCGGCCGCGGTGGCCAGGGCGGGTACGGCGGTGGCCAGGGCGGCGGTGGCGGCCAGGGTGGCGGCGGCTGGGGCAGCGGCCCCGGCGGCGGCCAGCAGGGCGGCGGCGCTCCGGCCGACGACCCGTGGGCGACCGGCGCTCCCGCCGGTGGCCAGCAGGGCGGTGGCGGCGGCTGGGGCGGTGGCTCCGGCGGCGGCCAGCAGGGCGGCGGCTACTCGGACGAGCCCCCCTTCTAGGCGGGCCGTACCCACACTTCTTGATCACACAGGAGAAACACCATGGCGAAGCCGCCTGTGCGCAAGCCTAAGAAGAAGGTCTGCGCATTCTGCAAGGACAAGGTCACGTACGTGGACTACAAGGACACGAACATGCTGCGGAAGTTCATTTCCGACCGCGGCAAGATCCGTGCCCGCCGCGTGACCGGCAACTGCACGCAGCACCAGCGTGACGTCGCCACGGCCGTCAAGAACAGCCGTGAGATGGCGCTGCTGCCCTACACCTCCACCGCGCGATAAGGGAAGGGTGACCGACTCATGAAGATCATCCTCACCCACGAGGTCTCCGGCCTCGGTGCCGCGGGCGACGTCGTCGACGTCAAGGACGGCTACGCTCGCAACTACCTGGTTCCGCGGAAGCTCGCGATCCGCTGGACCAAGGGTGGCGAGAAGGACGTCGAGCAGATCCGTCGTGCTCGCAAGATCCACGAGATCCAGACCATCGAGCAGGCCAACCAGGTGAAGGCCCAGCTCGAGGGCGTCAAGGTCCGCCTGGCCGTCCGCTCCGGCGACGCCGGTCGTCTCTTCGGTTCCGTCACGCCGGCCGACGTCGCTTCGGCGATCAAGGCTGCCGGTGGTCCCGAGGTCGACAAGCGCCGCATCGAGCTGGGCGCGCCGATCAAGACGCTGGGCGCCCACGAGACGTCCGTGCGTCTGCACCCCGAGGTTGACGCCAAGGTCAACATCGAGGTCGTCGCCGGCTGAGTGCCGAGCTCGCTGACACAGTGAGCCCATGGGGGCCGCACCCTTCGGGGTGCGGCCCCCATGGCTGTGTTTCACGTGAAACGGTCAGCGGGCCGCGCCCGTGACGATCCAGCGGCCCGAACGGGTGCGGAACCACAGGGTCAGCAAGCGCACGGTCATCATGAGGGTCATCGTGGCCCACAGAGCGGTGAGCCCGCCCCCGAGTGCGGGGACCAGAAGCGCCGCCGGAGTGAACACGGCGAGGGTCACCAGCATGGCCCAGGCGAGATACGGCCCGTCGCCCGCACCCATCAGCACCCCGTCCAGGACGAAGACGATGCCGCAGACCGGCTGGGACAGAGCCACCAGTACCAGGGCGGGCAGTGCCGCGTCCTTGACCGTGGCGTCGCTGGTGAACAGGGGCAGGAACACCGGCCGGGCGAGTATCACCAGTACGCCGAGAACGACACCGGCGGCGATGCCCCACTGGACCATGCGTCGGCACACATCACGGGCGCCCTGGGCGTCACCGGCCCCCAGGTAGCGGCCGATGATGGCCTGTCCGGCGATGGCGATGGCGTCCAGGGCGAAGGCGAGCAAACTCCACAGGGAGAGGATGATCTGGTGAGCCGCGATGTCCGAGTCGCCCAGACGGGCGGCGACGGCTGTCGCGATCATCAGGATGGCCCGGAGGGAAAGAGTGCGTACCAGCAGCGGGACGCCCGCCTGGGCGGAGGCACGGATCCCGGCGGCGTCGGGGCGCAGCGAGGCCCCATGTCTGCGTGCTCCACGGACCACCACGACAAGGTAGACCGCGGCCATGCCGCACTGTGCGATGACCGTGCCCCAGGCGGATCCCGCGATGCCGAGTCCGGCTCCGTAGACGAGTACGACATTGAGGACGCCGTTGGCCACAAAGCCGCCGATGGCGACGTAGAGGGGAGTCTTGGTGTCCTGCAGCCCACGCAGGACGCCGGTCGCGGCGAGGACGACGAGCATCGCCGGTATGCCGAGGGTGGAGATCCGCAGATACGTGATCGCGTAGGGTGCCGCTGTCTCGGAGGCGCCGAAGAGGTCCACGATGGCAGGCGCCGTGGGCAGGACGACGGCCACGACGGCGGCGCCGAGCAGCAGTGCCAGCCAGATGCCGTCCATGCCTTGGCGGATGGCCGAGGGCAGGTCGCCGGCTCCGACGCGCCGGGCGACGGCGGCCGTGGTGGCGTAGGCCAGGAAGACGAAGACGCTGACGGCAGTCATGAGGAGGGCCGAGGCGATGCCGAGACCGGCGAGCTGCGCGGCGCCGAGATGGCCGACGATCGCGCTGTCGGCCATGACGAACAGAGGCTCGGCGACGAGGGCGCCGAAGGCCGGGACGGCCAGCATGACGATCTCTCGGTCGTGCTGACGGCGTACGGCTTTCGGGCGCGCGGGGGCCTGTGTCATGTGCACCAATCTAATCGTCCACAGGTAAGAGATGCAAAGCTTGTCAGACCCTTACCTCGTGGCTCAGGGTGTGGGCTTGCGTACACCCCGGGGACCGATCTTGATCCGACCGGGGAAGTTTTTCTTCTGCACAGCCCGTGGACGGCAGAAGAGCAGGTCACAGGCGTGTGTGGAGGTCGGCGCCGAGCTTGTTCACAGGGCTGTCCACCGGCTCGTGCACAGGTTTCGAGGAGTTCTCCACAGCTCTGGGCCGGTCGTCCACATGGCCTGTGGATAACCAGATTGGCTGACGGTGCCGACGGGCCTACGGTTATCCGGCGCCCGCTCCGTCCGCCGGTTTCACAAACGCCACAAAACCGGCGCGCGTCAACCGGAGTTGGGCCTCTTATTTGTCAGTGCCGTGCCGTAGAACTGAGAGGCACGGCGAGGTCCGCTCGGCGGACGGGAGGAGGTGGCTCGGTGAGCATTTCCGAGCCCTTGGACGACCCGTGGGCCGACACTGGTCCCAGTGATCGTCTGCCCGCCTCCCGCCGTCGGGACGACCGCGGCAGGGGCCGCAACGAACAGCATGAGCGGGGCCGGGACACCGGTGAATGGGACGGCGGTGGCTCCGCGTTCGAGAGGGTGCCGCCACAGGACCTCGTGGCCGAGCAGTCCGTTCTCGGCGGCATGCTGCTGTCCAAGGACGCCATCGCCGACGTGGTCGAGATCCTCAAGGGCCACGACTTCTACAAGCCGGCTCACGAGACCGTCTACTCGGCCATCCTGGACGTCTACGCCAAGGGCGAGCCGGCCGACCCCATCACCATCGCCGCGGAGCTGACCAAGCGCGGCGAGATCAACAAGGTCGGCGGGGCGTCGTACCTGCACACCCTCGTCCAGACCGTCCCCACGGCGGCGAACGCGGCGTACTACGCGGAGATCGTGCACGAGCGCGCTGTACTGCGCCGTCTGGTCGAGGCGGGGACGCGCATCACCCAGATGGGATACGCCGCCGACGACGACGTGGACGAGATCGTCAACCGTGCCCAGGCGGAGATCTACGCCGTCACCGAGCAGCGCACCAGCGAGGACTACCTGCCGCTCGGTGACATCATGGAGGGCGCACTCGACGAGATCGAGGCGATCGGCTCGCGCAGCGGTGAGATGACCGGGGTACCCACCGGGTTCACCGACTTCGACTCGCTCACCAACGGCCTGCACCCCGGGCAGATGATCGTCATCGCCGCGCGTCCCGCGATGGGCAAGTCGACCCTCGCCCTGGACTTCGCCCGGGCCGCGTCCATCAAGAACAACCTGCCCAGCGTCATCTTCTCGCTGGAGATGGGGCGCAACGAGATCGCGATGCGCCTGCTCTCGGCCGAGGCACGCGTCGCGCTGCACCACATGCGTTCCGGCACGATGACCGACGAGGACTGGACGCGCCTGGCGCGCCGCATGCCGGATGTGTCCGCGGCGCCGCTCTACATCGACGACTCGCCGAACCTGTCGATGATGGAGATCCGTGCCAAGTGCCGTCGCCTGAAGCAGCGCAACGACCTGAAGCTCGTCGTCATCGACTACCTCCAGCTGATGCAGGCCGGCGGTTCCAAGCGGTCCGAGAGCCGTCAGCAGGAGGTCTCGGACATGTCCCGTAACCTCAAGCTGCTCGCCAAGGAGCTGGAGATCCCGGTGATCGCGCTCTCCCAGCTCAACCGTGGTCCGGAGCAGCGCACCGACAAGAAGCCGATGGTCTCCGACCTGCGTGAGTCCGGTTCCATCGAGCAGGACGCCGACATGGTCATCCTGCTGCACCGTGAGGACGCCTATGAGAAGGAGTCCCCGCGCGCCGGCGAGGCGGACCTGATCGTGGCGAAGCACCGAAACGGTCCGACGGCGACGATCACGGTCGCCTTCCAGGGGCACTACTCACGCTTCGTGGACATGGCGCAGACCTGACCGGCCGTCGTCAGGGCTCGGGAAGCCGCTCAGCGCCTCGTCTCGTACCTGGTCAGGGCCACGTCGCCGGGAAACGTCCGCGTCTCCACCAGGTGCAGGTTCACCCAGCTGTCCACCGCGGTGAAGAACGGCGTGCCGCCGCCCACCAGGACCGGATGGGTGGCGATGACGTACTCGTCGATCAGTCCGGCGCGCATGGCTGCCCCGGCGAGCGTCGCGCCGCCGATGTGCAGGGGGCCGCCGTCCTCGGCCTTGAGCCGGGTGATCTCGGCGATCGCGTCGCCGGTGACCAGGCGGGTGTTCCAGTCGACCGTGTCGATCGTCGAGGAGAACACCACCTTCGGCGTGTCCCGCCAGTTCCGCGCGTACTCGATCTGCGCCGGGGTGGCGTCGGGCTGCTGGTCGCCGGTCGGCCAGTAGGAGCTCATCGTCTCCCACAGCTTGCGCCCGTACAGCGACAGGCCACACGCCCGCTCGTGGTCGAGCCACCACTGGAACAGCTCGTCGCTCGGGGGTCCGCTCCAGCCGATGTCGTCGCCGGCCGCGGCGATGTAGCCGTCCAGACTCAGGTTCATGCCGTAGATCAGTTTCCGCATGGTCAGCCTTCTGTCCGTAGGTGTCCGGCGTGTAGACCAGCGTGGTGCGGGAAACTCATCGGTGCGCGGTCTCGGCCCGCCGGTGGTTCTCGTGCGCTCAGACTCAGCGCGGTGTATGCGGCCGACACGGGCTAGCGGCCGTGCCCTCGCTGGAGTCACCCGGGATCGACAGGTCACGAGCGGTGAGACCCCCCGATGTCACCGTGTCCCGACCACCGGCCGTGCTGGACTGGAGGCATGACGATCTCTGACGAAGAACTGCTGCCCGGAACACGGCGTGCGCTGCTGCACCGGATCGCCGTGGCGCAGAGTGAAGGGCGGACGCCTTCGCTGGTCGCGGCCGTGGTGCGGGGCGGGAGGACGGTGTGGACCGGGGCACGGACCTCGGTGGAGGGGCATGCCCCGGACGACGTGCAGTACCGGATCGGATCGATCACCAAGACGTTCACGGCCGTTCTGGTGCTGCGGCTGCGCGACGAGGGCGTGCTGGATCTGGCCGACCCGTTGGAGAAGCACCTGCCGGGGACGGGTGTGGGCGAGGCGACCGTCGCCGAGCTGCTTTCGCACAGCGGCGGGCTGGCCGCGGAAACGCCGGGTCCTTGGTGGGAGCGGACCCCCGGGTCGCTGCGGGCTGGCCTCGACGAGGTGCTGGGGTCGCGGCCGCTGGTGCACCCCAAGGGCCGGCGCTTCCACTACTCGAACCCCGGCTACGCGTTGCTCGGCGCCCTGGTCGAGAAGCTCCGGGGCGCCCGCTGGGAGGACGTTCTGCGGCGGGAGGTGCTCGAACCGCTGGGCCTGGACCGTACGAGCACGGGTCCGGTGGCGCCGCACGCGGGTGGCTGGGCGGTGCATCCCTGGGCGGATGTGATGCTGCCCGAGCCTCTGGAGGACCTCGGGCTGATGGCCCCGGCCGGTCAACTGTGGTCCACAACAGGAGACTTGGCGCGCTTCGCGGCCTTCCTGATCCGGGGGGACGAGAAGGTGCTGAGCGCGGAGTCGCTGCGGGAGATGAGGACGCCGACGGCTCCGGCGGAGGCGGCGGACGTGGCTGACGGCTACGCGTACTGCCTGGGCCTGGAGCTCCGTCACCAGAACGGACGGGCTCTGGTCGGGCACACCGGATCACTCCCGGGCTTCCTCGCCTGCCTCACGATCAGCCTGGCGGACGATGTGAGCGCGGTCGTGCTCGCCAACTGCACGTCCGGTCCCGCACCGTTCACGGTCGCCGCCGACCTGGTCGGGATCGTCGCCGAGGCGGAACCGCGCATTCCTGCCCCCTGGAAGCCGGTGCGGGAGGCGGATCCCGCGTCGCTGGAGCTGGTGGGCCAGTGGTACTGGGGCACGTACGCCTTCGCTCTGCGGCTCACCGCCGACGGTCTCGTCTCCCTGGAGCCGCTGTCGGGGAGGGGCCGGCGCTCGCGTTTCCGTGCGAACGGAGACGGGACGTGGACGGGCCTGGAGGGGTACTACGCCGGCGAGCTCCTGGAGCCCGTACGACGGGCGGACGGGGCGGTGAGCCATCTCGACCTCGGCTCGTTCGTGTTCACGCGTCAGCCGTACGAGGAGGGGGCGCCGGTGCCGGGCGGAGTGGACTCCGATGGGTGGCGGGGTATCGGCTAGTACTCCGTCACCGCACATCCGAGAGCCGTGTTTCACGTGGAACACGGCTCCCTCGCCGCGTCACAGCGGCAGCTTGAAACCCACGTGTGAAGCCGTGAAGCCGAGCCGCTCGTAGAAGCGGTGGGCGTCGGTGCGGGTGGTGTCGGACGTCAACTGGACGAGGTGGCATCCCTCCTGACGGGACGTGTCGATCGCCCACTCGATGAGCCGGGTGCCCAGACCGCTGCCGCGCTCGTCCGTGTGGACGCGGACCCCTTCGATGATCGACCTCGTGGAGCCGCGGCGGGACAGTCCCGGAACGACCGTGAGTTGCAGCGTGCCGACGACGCGTCCCTCGCGGACCGCGACGACCAGGTGCTGGTTCGGATCGGTGCTGAGCCGCTCCAGAGCGGTCACATAGGGGTCGAGGTCGTCCGGCGACTCGCGCCGCGCGCCCAGGGGGTCGTCCGCGAGCATGCCGACGATCGCGGGAAGGTCGCCTGCGACGGCGGCTCGTATCTCAAGATCTCCCATGGGTGAACTCTAGGCGGACACGGGAACCTTCAGGGTTTCCACCGTCCGGACCAGAGGGGCCAGTTCCGGGTTCTTCGCGGCCTCGTCGAGGGCCTCGCGCAGGGCGGTGTCATTGGTCGGCCGGGCCTGCTCCAGCAGCTCGAGACCGGCCTCGGTGACGTTGGTGTAGATGCCCCGCCGGTCGGTGGGGCACAGATAGCGCTCGAGGAGCCCGCGGTCCTCGAGCCGGGTGACCAGGCGAGTGGTGGCGCTCTGGCTGAGCACGACTGCGTCCGCGACCTGCTTCATCTGCAGATGGCCGCCCTCGTCGTCGTGCTGGCGGCTCAGCACGTCGAGCAGGGAGTACTCCCGCACGCTCAGGTCGTGCCGGGCCTGTAGAGCGCGTTCGATGTGCGCCTCGATCCTCCCGTGCAGCAGGGAGAGCGCGCACCACCCCTGAGCGAGGGCGGTGAGCGCGGGGTCCGTGGCTGTCATGGGCGTTTCCTCCGTCCAGGGGCTCCTGAGGACCAGGGTAGAACACCTTCGCAATAGTCGTCGTTTGCCAGTAGCCCGCGTATGCAACTATTGTCGAGTCAGGTAAAACGCTCACGCAATTGTCTCGGAAGGTCTGTTCTCCCCATGCCTCTCGCGCTCATGGCCCTCGCGATCGGGGCCTTCGGCATCGGAACCACGGAGTTCGTGATCATGGGCTTGCTGCCCGAGGTCGCGGCCGACTTCGGTGTCTCCATCCCCACGGCCGGCCATCTGGTCACCGGCTACGCGCTGGGCGTCGTGCTCGGCGCGCCGGTGATGACCGCGCTCGGCACCCGTGTCTCCCGCAGGCGGATGCTGATGCTGCTGATGGGACTGTTCGTCGTCGGGAACCTCCTCTCGGCGCTGGCCCCCTCCTTCGGCCTCATGCTGACCGGACGGGTGGTCGCCTCCCTGGCGCACGGCGCCTTCTTCGGCATCGGCTCGGTCGTCGCGGCCGATCTGGTCGCCCCGGACAAACGGGCCGGAGCCATCGCGTCGATGTTCACCGGACTGACCGTCGCCAACGTCGTCGGTGTCCCGATGGGCACGCTCGTCGGCCAGTCCGCCGGCTGGCGCGTCACCTTCGGCATCGTCGCCGCCCTCGGCGTCGTCGGTCTGGCCGGTGTCGCCCAGCTCGTCCCCGACATGCCGAAACCCGAGGGCGTACGGCTGCGCCATGAGCTGGCCGCCCTGAAGAACGTGCAGGTGCTGCTCGCCATGGCGATGACGGTCCTCGGTTTCGGCGGCGTCTTCGCGACCATCACGTACATCGCGCCGATGATGACGCGGGTCGCCGGCTTCGCCGACGGTTCCGTCACCTGGCTGCTCGTCCTCTTCGGCCTCGGCATGGTCGGCGGCAACATCGTCGGCGGCCGGTACGCCGACCGCGCCCTGATGCCCCTGCTGTACGTGTCCCTGGGCGCTCTCGCGGTCGTCCTCGCGCTGTTCACCGTGAGCGCCCACGACAAGCTCGCCGCCGCCGTCACCATCACCCTCGTCGGCGCCCTGGGGTTCGCCACGGTGCCGCCGCTGCAGAAGCGGGTCCTGGACCAGGCGCACGGTGCCCCCACCCTCGCCTCGGCCCTCAACATCGGCGCCTTCAACCTCGGCAACGCGCTGTCCGCCTGGCTCGGCGGGCTCGTGATCGCGGCCGGACTCGGCTACACGGCACCCAACTGGGTCGGTGCCGTCCTCGCCGCGGCCGCCCTGGTGCTCGCCGTCGTCTCGGCCGCTCTCGAACGCCGCGCGGGAGGGCCCGGAACGCCGCCCGGCGATCCCGTGTCCACCGAACGGCCGACCGCGATCGCGCACTGAACCCCGGCACCGGCACGCGCGAAGCCAGGGCAGTCCCCGCACTTCCGGTTGCCTCCGGCACGACCGACGTCATCCGCACCGCCTGTTCATCGCCGGTGGCGTGCCGGTCCGGCACGACGGCCGGCCGATCGGCGCGATCGGTGTCGGCGGCGGTGCCCCGGAGCAGGACCACGCCTTCGCCACGGCCGCGGCGGAGGGGCTCGTCCGACGAGGAACTCGCGCGGCGACGCCGGCCCCGGACAGCGGAGCCGGCGTCAGTCCGCGGGGGTCAGCCCGCGGCGACCGTCACCGGGGCGAACCGCCGGCTGCCGTCTCCGGGCAGCTTCGTGATCCCGTACGCCATCACGGCGTTGGACGCCACGGACGCCAGGCCGTGCTTCCTCGCCCAGCTCAGCAGCTCCTCGTGCCGCACGTCGATGTCGGTGCGCAGCGGCCGCTCGGTGTGCGCGGCGAGGGACGCGACGAGGGCCTTGGCCGTCTCGGTGTCAGGGGCGATCAGCGGTCCCACCACGTGGGTGTCCATGTTGGGCCAGGCGGCCGCGTAACCGATGAGCCGCCCGCCCGCCTCGGCGACGCGCAGGTGATCGGCGAAGGCGGGCAACCGGGTGACGATGTGCGTCCGATCCGCTCCGAACACCTCTTCGTCGAGCCGGAGGATCGCCGGGAGGTCCTCCGCGGTGGCGGCACGGGTGGCGGCCCCCGGCGGGCCGTCCGAGGGGACGAAGTGGCCGCGCAGCATCTCGGCGCGGCCGATGGTCTTGAACCCGAGCTCCTCGTAGAGCGGCCGGCCGGACTCGGTGGCGTGCAGGGTGAGAGGAGTGGTGCCCGCCGCCGCGACGACGTGGCGCATCAACCGGCGTCCCACGCCCCGGCGTGCGTGGCGCCCGGCGACCAGCACCATGCCGATGGCCGCGAGAGAGGGGTGCCCGTGCGGTCCGTATTCGGTGACGACACAGGCGGCCACCAGACCACCGCCGGGGTCGTCGATGCCGTAGCCCTTCCCGGCCGCGAGGAGCAGACCCCACTTGTGTTCCTCCCGTGGCCACCCCCGGTCCTCGGACAAGTCGGCGCAGACGGCGACATCGCGGAGCGTCAGACGGCGGATGGGCAAGGAGTCAAGGGAAGGTGTCGACACGCAGGTCAGGCTGTCCGACGGGAGGCTCCGGCGTCCACCCGATTGGGCAGACTCGGGCGGGCTTTCGGCCAAGCGGGTCAGCCCAGATCGGGTGCGTGCATGGCGCGCACGCCCTCGATGTTGCCGTCCAGGTAGTGCCGCAGCGACAGCGGTACGAGATGGACGGAGGCGATGCCGACACGGGTGAACGGCACGTGGACGATCTCGTACTCCCCAATGGGTTCGTCGATCTCCGGACCGTGCCGCAGCGACGGGTCCATGGATTCCAGGCGGCACACGAAGAAGTGCTGCACCTTGACGCCGGCGGCACCGCCGTCCTCGCCGATGTGCTCCACGGTGTCGACGAAACAGGGCACCACGTCGGCGATCTTCGCGCCGAGTTCCTCGTACACCTCGCGGTGCAGGGCGTCCACCACGGTCGAGTCCCCGGGTTCCACCCCGCCGCCCGGGGTGACCCAGTACGGGTCCATGCCGGGTTTGGTGCGCTTGATCAGGATCAGGTACTCGCCGTCCAGCAGAACAGCTCGGGCGGTGCGCTTGACCACGGGTCGGACGGTCATGGGGAGAATGTGGCCCGGCTTGTTCCACGTGAAACATCCCGTGGTGGCCCGGGTCCGGTTTCCCGTGAGGGGAGTCTGTCCCGACGGCTCAGGACCAGTCGCCGGCCGCCTGCTCCAGCCATGCGCGAGCCCGCGCGATGTGCGGCATCGCCAGCGTGCCGGTGCGGACCACGAGGAAATAGGTGCGCAGCGGGGGGACCGCTGGTTCGTGCAGGGCGACCACCTCCCCCCGCGCGAGCGCGGCGGTGCACAGGTAGCGGGGCAGCACCGCGAGGCCCGCTCCCGCGGTGGCGCAGGCCAGCACCGCGCGTAGATCCGGGACGACGACGGTGCCGGGGGCGGCCGGGCGGGAGTCGAAGACGGATGCCCAGTAGCGGGAGACGAACGGCAGTGACTCGTGGACCTCGACCACCGGGACCCGTTCCAGGGCCCCCGGGCCGGTCTCGCGGAGTGTGCCCGAGCCGATCCGTGCGGCCCAGCGCGGAGCGGCGATCAGAACGTGTTCCTCGTCGCAGAGCGCGGTCGCCGAGAGCAGGGCCCCGCGTGGACGCGCCGTGCTGATGGCCAGATCGTGATGTCCGGCGGCAAGCCCTTCCAGTGTTTCCTCCGCGGTTCCGAAAGAGGCACGCAGGGCGAAACCCCGGCCGTCCTGCCCGCTCAGCTCCATCAGCGCGGGCAGCGCCCGCTCGGCGGTGAACTCCGGAGGGCCGGCCAGATGCAGCGTCCGTAAAGAGGAGTCCTCCTCCACCCCGGACTCGGCTATCTCCACGAGGGCGTCCAGATGGGGAGCCGCCTTGTGGGCGAGTTCGTCCCCGATGGTCGTCGGTGTCACACCGCGCGCCTGGCGCAGGAACAAGGGCCGTCCCAGCTGGCGCTCCAGCGTCCGTATCTGGGAGGTGACGGCCGGCTGGGAAAGACCGAGCAGGGCGGCTGCACGGGTGAAGGAACCGGCCCGGTGCACGGTCACGAAGGTCCGCAGCAAGGCCAGATCCACGAAAAACCCTCTCCTCGGTTCAGCCCTCGCCGCAGGCCCGGTCCAGGCCAACGATAAATAAGTCGATAGGTCGCTGTCGTTACTGTGATTGGACACTGACACTGAGTCAACTAGCCTAGACCGCGCGGTTCTTCGCGCGCAGAACCGAGGACGGTCCGAGCCACGAGGGGGGAGGCTCGGACCGTCCGCCGCGGCGCGCCGGATGACCGGCGCCCGACCGCCGGGGCCGTCAGGCGGCTGACGCGTCCAGGGCGCGCAGCACGTCCGCCACCAGGTCCGCCGGATCCTCGGCGCCCACCGAGAAGCGGACGAAACCCTCCGGCACCGCGTCCCCGCCCCAGCGTCCGCGCCGCTCGGCCGTGGACCGTACGCCGCCGAAACTCGTCGCGTCGTCCACCAGCCGTAGCGCGTCGAGGAAGCGGTCCGCTCGCGCGCGCGTGGGCAGTGTGAAGGACACCACGCACCCGTAGCGCCGCATCTGCAGCGAGGCGGTCTTGTGCGAGGGATCCTCGGGCAGCCCCGGGTAGCGCAGGTCCGTCACCTCCGGCCGCTCCCGCAGCGCCCGGGCGAGCGTCAGAGCGGTGGCGTTCTGGCGCTCGACCCGCAGCTGCAGCGTGGCGATCGAGCGGTGCGCCAGCCAGGCCTCCATCGGCCCGGGGATCGCCCCGGCGATCTTGCGCCAGCGGCGGACGGCGTCCATGGCCTCACCCTCGCGGCCCGTGACGTACCCCAGGAGCACATCGCCGTGGCCGGTGAGCTGCTTGGTACCGCTGGCCACCGCGAAGTCGGCGCCGAGCCCCAGCGGGAGCTGGCCGAGCGGTGTGGCGAGGGTGTTGTCCACGGCGACCAGGGCGCCCTGGTCGTGCGCCGCCTCGGCGAGCCGCCGGATGTCGCACACGTCCAGCCCCGGATTGGAGGGTGTCTCGATCCACAGCAGTTTCGCGCCGTCGAGGACCTCGAGCTGGGCGTCACCGCCCGTGGGCGCGGTGCGTACCTCGATGCCGTACGCCTCCAGCTGGGCGCGCACCAGGGGCAGTGCCTGGTAGCCATCGTCCGGCAGGACCACCGCGTCTCCGGCGCGCAGCTGGGAGAAGAGCACCGAGGAGATCGCGGCCATGCCCGAGGCGAACACCAGCGTCTCGACGTCGTCCCGCCCGGGCGCCTCCAGCTCGGTGATGGCCCGCTCGAGCAGCGTCCAGGTCGGATTCTCGTCCCTGCCGTACGTGTACGGGCCGGTGGGGTCGCCCGGCAGGTGGAAGTGGGCCGCGAACACGGGCCCGGGCAGGGTGGGCTCGTGCTTGACCGGCTCGGGCAGCCCGGCCCGCACCGCGCGGGTGCCGTCACCGGCCCCTCCGGGCACGACGGGGCCGTGACCCTCGCCCGTCGACGTCGAATCGTTCATGGAGCTTGTCCTTCCACGTGCTTGCGTACCGCGGCGAGCAGCCCGGTGCTCGCCGCCTCCACCATCTCAAGACATGCGTCGAAACCGTCCGGACCGCCGTAGTAGGGATCCGGTACGTCGAGGTCATCACCGGAGGCGGGATCGTACGAACGCAGCAGACGCACCTTGTCCGCGTCCCGTTCCGTGGGGGCCAGGCGCCGCAGCGCCGCGCGGTGGCTCTCGTCGAGAGCGACGACGAGGTCCAGGCGGGCGAACCAGACGGGATCGAATGTCCGGGCCGTGTGGTCGGCGCCGTAGCCGTGCTCGAGCAGCACGGTCTCCGTGCGGGGGTCGGCGCCCTCGCCCTCGTGCCAGCCGCCCGTGCCGGCGCTGTCCACCTCGACCACCTTGTCGAGCCCCGCCTCCGCCACACGCGCGCGGAAGACGGACTCGGCCATCGGGGAGCGGCAGATGTTGCCGGTGCAGACGAAACAGACGCGGTAGGTCATCGCCCTCGGTCCCCGTCGGGCAGCACGACGTTGAGCGCCCAGGAGACGACGGAGATGATCAGACCGCCCAGCACGGCCGTCCAGAATCCCTCCACGTGGAAACTCAGGTCGAGCAGGTCGGCGAGCCAGGAGGTGAGCAGCAGCATCAGGGCGTTCACCACCAGGGTGAACAGTCCGAGCGTCAGTACGAGAAGAGGGAGGCTCAGCAGCTGCACGACCGGCTTGACCAGGACGTTCACCAGGCCGAAGAGCAGAGCGACCAGGAGCAGGGTGCCGATCTCCTTGCCCGTGCTGTCGCCGGTGAGGGTGATCTTGTCGAGCAGCCACACCGCTACGGCCAGCGCACCCGCGTTGGCGATCGTCTTGACTAGGAAATTCATCATGTGTCTGATCGTGACAGACACGATCGGGCTCGAGGCAGGGGCGGGGACCAGGAGATGAAGGCATTCCGGCTGGACGAACTGGAGGCGGAACGCGCCGCCAACGACGGGGCGTACCTGCAGTTCCTTCGGGAGCGGAACATGTCGGTCGGCCTCTACGCCCTGGACGCCGGTGTCCCGGATCCGCAGCAGCCGCACAACCAGGACGAGGTGTACTTCGTCGTCAGCGGCCGGGCGTCGATCACCGTGGGCATGGAGACCACGCAGGTGGCACGCGGCAGCGTGGTCTACGTACCGGCGGGGGTGGCCCACAAGTTCCACCACATCAGTGAGGACCTGCGGGTTCTGGTGGTGTTCTCTCCCCCCGAGAGCTGAGCAGGCACCGCGGGTTCCCTAGGGGATCGGTCAGGGGAGGACAAGGGGTCCGGAGCCCCCGCAGGACCACGCGCCGCCCTAGCATCGAGTGCAGGACATCATGGACGCGATCCGGCACCCGACCGGCGGAGAGACGAGGACGATGGCGATGCGAGAGATCTTCACGGGACTGCCGTGGTGGGTGAAGTGGATCGCGGTGCCGGTCATCGCCCTGGTGGTGTTCGGCGGACTGATAGCGAGCGTGGTCGGTTTCGTGATCGGTCTGCTCTTCAAGCTGCTGGTGTTCGTGGCGCTGGTCGGCGGACTGATCTATGTCGTGCGCAAGTTCATGTCGAGTGCCTCGTCGCGCAGCGACTGGTGAGCCGAGGGCGACCGGTGGGGCGGTAACGGGAATCGCCGGTTCCCTCGGGCGGGGGAAGTTTCCCCTACGGGACGTATGCGGAAGGTGACAGCCCGTTAGAGTCCGGAACTCGACGCGGGGACGGTCCCCGCGAGCGGCGACCCCCACCCCGTGTTCCCCCACGGGGTGCCCCCTCGCGTTTCGGGAGTGACCTTGGCCACGACTGGCACCTCCGCCCATCTGACCGCGGTCCCCCCGCAGCCCCGCTCCCCGGCGCCACCGCCGCCCCCGCCCACCGCGACCCTCATCGGCTCCGTGCAGCGCGCCGTGCGCCTGCTGGAGACCGTCGCCGGCCACACGTACGGGGCCCCCGCCAAACAGCTGGCCCGGGAGACAGGGCTCGCCCTCCCCACCACGTACCACCTGCTGCGCACCCTCGTTCACGAGGGCTATCTGCGCCGCGACAAAGGGCTGTTCTTCCTGGGGGAGGCGGCCGAGCGGCTGAGCGGCAGCGGAGACCGGCAGAAACGTCGCAGCAAGGTCGTCGACACCCTCGCCCGCTGGCGGGACGCCATCGGCGTTCCCGTGTACTACGCGGTGTACCGCGAGGGTGAGATCGAGGTCCTCTGCGTCTCCGACACCCCGGGCAACCCCGCGGTCGAGGAGTGGGCCGACTTCCGCGAGACGGGCCACGCCCACGCCATCGGGCAGTGCCTGCTCGCCCAGCTCGACGGGGCGGCCCGCCGTGACCACCTGAGCCGCTATCCCGTGCGGCCCGTCACGCCGTACACCGTGCGTGATGACCACGACCTGCTCAGACGTCTGGACCGGACCCGGCGCATGGACCTGGTGACGGAACGCCAGGAGTACGCGCCGGGGACGGTGTGCGCGGCCATCCCGATCACCGTCGGCGCCACGGCGGCGTCGCTGGCCATCTCCCTGCCCGCACACCAGGCCGACCGGCTCCTCCCGGCGGCCCAGCGTCTGCAGGCCGAACTGGGCCGCATGCTGGGATCGTTCGCGCTGTCTATCAGTATCTGAAAACTCACTCCTTGTGATCTCACGTGTACGTTCAGCAAGATTTCATGTGGTGTCAGAGTCCATGCCCGGCCAGTCCGCGGCGAATGACGGGGTAGGCGATGCGCGAATCCGTACAGGCAGAGGTCATGATGAGCTTTCTCGTGTCGGAGGAGCTGTCCTTCCGCATCCCGGTGGAGCTGCGTTATGACACCTGTGATCCCTACGCCGTGCGTCTGACCTTCCACCTGCCCGGGGACGCGCCGGTGACCTGGGCCTTCGGCCGCGAGCTGCTCATCGACGGCGTGGGCCGACCGTGCGGTGAGGGGGATGTGCGGGTCTCGCCGGTCGATCCCGACATGCTGGGCGAGGTGCTGATCCGGCTTCAGGTCGGCAGCGACCAGGCACTGTTCCGCTCGTCGACCGCGCCGCTCGTGGCCTTCCTCGACCGCACCGACAAGCTGGTACCGCTGGGCCAGGAAGGGGCGCTCGCCGACTTCGACGCCCATCTCGACGACGCGCTGGACCGGATCCTGGCGGAGCAGAGCGCCGGCTGAAGCGTTCCACCGGTGAGCCGGGGGCGGAACGCTTCAGCGCCGTTCCGCCCCCGGCTCGTGGGTCTCAGCGCTTACGGCGCCTGCCCCTGCCACCGCGTCCCGCGGCCGACCGGGCATCCGGAACCGGACCGCTGACCTGCGCGGGCTCCTGACCCTGCGGCTGCGCGGGTGTCCGTGCCGCCGGGCGGTCGGCCGCGACCACCAGCGCGGCCAGTGCCGTGGTGACCGGCACCGAGGCGACCAGACCGATCGAGCCGATCAGGGTGCGCACGATCTCCTCCGCCACCAGTTCGCTGTTGGCGACCGTCCCCACGCTGCTCTGCGCGATCGAGAACAGCAACAGCAGGGGCAGGGCGGCACCCGCGTAGGCGAGGACCAGGGTGTTGACCACGGATGCGATGTGATCGCGGCCGATACGGATGCCCGCGCGGTACAGCCCGCGCCGCCCCAGCGAGGGATTGGCTTCGTGCAGTTCCCAGACCGCGGACGTCTGCGTGACCGTCACGTCGTCGAGGACGCCGAGAGACCCGATGATGACGCCGGCCAGCAGCAGACCGCTCATGTCGATCCCCGGGAACAGGCCGTGGATCAGGCCGGTGTTGTCGTCGGTGTTGCCGGTGAGCGCGGCCCAGTCGATGAACACCGACCCCAGGATGCCGATCAGCAGCAACGAGATGAGCGTGCCGAGCACCGCCACCGAGGTGCGTGCCGAGAACCCGTGACAGAGATACAGGGCGAGCAGCATGATCACGCTCGCTCCCACCACCGCCACGACCAGGGGGTTCGAGCCCTGAAGGATGGCCGGCAGGATGAAGAAGTTCAGCACCAGGAAGCTGACCGCGAGGGCGACGAGGGCCATGACACCGCGCATCCGTCCCACGGCCACGACGGCGAGCGCGAAGACGCCGGCGAGCAGCGCCAGCGGGAAGCGCCGGTTCACGTCGGTGACCGAGTACTGCAGGTCCGCGGGTGCCGAGGGCTCGTAGGCGACCACGACCTCCTGACCCTGTTCCAGCTGGCGGGACTGGTCCGGCTGCACGATCTCGTTGAACGTACGGCCCTTGTCGTTGCCGGTGTCGACCCGGATGGTCGCCTTCTTGCAGGTGCCCTCGGCCTGCTGCTGGGCGGAGGAGCCCTCGGCGGTGGAGGTGTCACCGGTCGGGACGCCTCCGGAGGCGTTCACGGACTGACAGCTCACCTCGACCACCTTGGTGACCGTGGCGTGCTCCGTCTGCCGGTCGAAGCCGACGCCGGTGCGTTCGTGAGCCGGTGCACCGCCCGGCCACAGCACGGCGAGGGCGATCAGTACCGCCGCGGCGAACGGGATGAGGATCGCCGCGATGATCTTGCGCAGATGCCGGGAGACGGGCGCCGCCGGGCCGTGGCTGTGGCTGTGCCCATGGCCGTGCGCGTGCCCCTGTCCGGGACCGTGCCCGTGTCCGGCGCCGGCGCCGTGCGGTGGTTCGGGTGGTGGATAGGGAGGAGGCTGAGTCGGGGTCACGGCTCGATCATCGCAAGAACGCCGGGGGCCCTCTGTTCACCGCGCCAGAAAGGACGCTAGCGTGGTGGCACCTTTTGTACACGCGGGAGCTCGGAGCACCGGGCTGAGAGGGCGCTGACCTCCGTCCCAGCGACGTTTCACATGAAACATCACCCAAGTCCAGTGATGTTTCCCACGGAACGTCGCCAGACGGAAGCCGCTGCGTCGACCGCCGAACCTGTTACCGGGTAATGCCGGCGTAGGGAGTAGGTCTCATGACCAACAAGGACGCACGCACGCCTGCCTCCACACAGGACCCGACGGAGACGTCGGCCGACGGGGAGGCCGGGAAGTCCATCGGCTGGCACAAGGCGTACGTCGGCGGTGGCACCCGCCCCGACCTGCGGGTGCCGGTCCGCCAGGTGCACCTCACCAACGGGCGGTCGGTCACGCTGTACGACACATCGGGCCCGTACACCGATCCGCTCGTCGAGACGGATGTCCGCCGGGGGCTCGCCCCGCTGCGGGAGAACTGGATCGTCGCCCGTGGTGACACCGAGGAGTACGCCGGCCGTCCCGTCCGTCCCGAGGACGACGGGATCAAGCACACGGCTCCGCGCGGCGGCCTGCGCAACCTGGACGCCGTCTTCCCCGGCCGGCCGCGCATGCCACGGCGGGGTCGTGCGGGCGGGGCGGTCACCCAGCTGGCGTACGCGCGCCGTGGTGAGGTCACGCCCGAGATGGAGTTCGTGGCGATCCGGGAGAACGTCTCTCCCGAGGTGGTCCGCGAGGAGATCGCGGCGGGCCGGGCGGTGTTGCCGGCCAACGTCAACCACCCGGAGATCGAGCCGATGATCATCGGCAAGCGGTTCCTGGTGAAGGTCAACGCCAACATCGGCAACTCGGCCGTGACGTCCTCCATCGAGGAGGAAGTGGAGAAGATGACCTGGGCGACCCGCTGGGGCGCCGACACCGTCATGGACCTCTCCACGGGCCGCAATATCCACACCACCCGCGAGTGGGTGCTGCGCAACTCCCCCGTCCCCATCGGCACCGTGCCGCTCTACCAGGCCCTGGAGAAGGTCGACGGCCGGGCCGAGGAGCTGACCTGGGAGATCTACAAGGACACCGTCATCGAACAGGCCGAGCAGGGCGTGGACTACATGACGGTCCACGCGGGTGTGCGCCTCGCCCACGTACCGCTCACCGCGAACCGCAAGACCGGCATCGTCTCCCGCGGCGGTTCGATCATGGCCGCGTGGTGCCTGGCGCACCACAAGGAGTCGTTCCTGTACGAGCACTTCGAGGAGCTCTGCGAGATCCTCGCCGCGTACGACGTCACCTACTCGCTGGGCGACGGCCTGCGGCCCGGTTCCATCGCGGACGCCAACGACGCGGCTCAGTTCGCGGAGTTGCGCACGCTCGGGGAACTCAACAGGGTCGCGAAGCGCTTCCACGTCCAGACCATGATCGAGGGCCCGGGCCATGTCCCGATGCACAAGATCAAGGAGAACATCGACCTCCAGCAGGAGATCTGCGACGAAGCCCCGTTCTACACGCTCGGCCCGCTGACCACCGACGTCGCGCCCGCGTACGACCACATCACCTCCGGCATCGGCGCCGCGATGATCGCCTGGTGGGGCACCGCCATGCTCTGCTACGTCACGCCCAAGGAGCACCTGGGCCTGCCCGACCGGGACGACGTCAAGACCGGCGTGATCACGTACAAGATCGCCGCGCACGCGGCGGACCTCGCCAAGGGGCACCCCGGCGCGCAGGAGTGGGACGACGCACTGTCCGACGCCCGCTTCGAGTTCCGGTGGGAGGACCAGTTCAACCTCGCCCTCGACCCGGACACGGCCCGGGAGTTCCACGACGAGACCCTCCCGGCGGAGCCTGCCAAGACCGCCCACTTCTGCTCGATGTGCGGCCCGAAGTTCTGCTCGATGAAGATCAGCCACGACATCAGCGAGCGGTTCGGCGGTGCGGCGGCCGACGGGGCGTCTCCCGAGGAGATCGCCGAGGGGATGCTCCAGAAGTCGAAGGAGTTCGCGGCGAGCGGGAACAGGGTGTACCTGCCGATCGCGGACTGAGGGCGTCCGTCGCGGGAGCGGTGTTCGTGGTGGATGCCGCTCCCGTGGAGGGCCTTCTCGTGTTCGGCGGGACGGGTGGGCAGACTGAGCTCATGACAGCGAGTCCGATGAGCAAGGGGTCCAATCTTCCCGTCGACGCCTCCGTGGTGCGGGCCGAGCTCGCCTGGAGGGCCGGGGCCGGCGTGCCGGACATCGACGCCTCGGCGGTGCTGCTCACCGAGACGGGGCGGGTGCGGGACGACGGCGACTTCGTCTTCTACAACCAGCCGCGGCACACGTCCGGTGCCGTGACGCACCTGGGCAAGCGGAGTGCGGCCGGTGCCTCGACGGACACCCTGGAGGTGAACCTGGGCACGGTCGATCCGGCCGTCGAACGGATCGCACTGTGCGCCTCGGCCGACGGCGGGACGTTCGGCCAGGTGCCGGGGCTCGTGCTCAGGCTGCTCGAGGCGGGGGCGGGGAGCGAGATCGCGCGGTTCGACATGGCCGCGGGGACCGAGACCGCCTTCATCGGCGGCGAGTTGTACCGCCGGCAGGGGAAGTGGAAGTTCCGTGCGGTGGGGCAGGGGTACGCCGCCGGGCTGGCCGGGCTGGCCACGGACTTCGGCATCACCGTCGACGAGCCCGCCCCGACGGCCGCCCCGGCGCCTGCCGTGACCGCGGCCCCGCCTCCCCCACCCGTCGCCCCGGCGCCGACGCCCCTCGCCCCGGCAGCCGGCGCCCGGCTGTCCAAGGGCGAGGAGCGTCTGCCCGTCGACATGCGCAAGCGGTTGTCGCTGCGCAAGGAACAGGTGGCGGTCAGTCTGCGCAAGCACGGTGCCGCCCATGTCACCGCTCGCGTCGTCCTCGTGCTGGACGCCTCCGGGTCCATGTCCTTCCTGTACTCCAAGGGCGTCGTGTCCGACGTCGTCGAGCGGATGGCCGCGGTCGCGGCGCAACTGGACGACGACGGGGAGATGCAGGCCTGGACGTTCGCCTCGCATCCGGCCCGGCTGCCGGATCTGCGGCTCGGTGAGCTTCCCGAGTGGCTGCGGCTGCATGTGCGGGTGGGGGAGGTGGGCCTCTTCCGCCGCGGGCGGAAGAAGGGGCTGGAGCCCAGCCAGGTCGACATGCGGGACGTCGGAATCCAGAACGAGGAGCAGAAGGTCATCGCCGAGGTGCGCGCGTTCGTGCGCGACCATCCGGCGTCCGCTCCGACGCTCGTGCTGTTCTTCTCGGACGGTGGGGTCTACCGGAACAAGGAGATCGAGCGGGAGCTGCGTGAGGCGGTGGAGGAGCCCGTCTTCTGGCAGTTCGTGGGCCTGGGCAAGTCCGACTACGGCGTGCTGGAGCGGTTCGACACGCTGCCCGGACGCCGTGTCGACAATGTCGGCTTCTTCGCCGTCGACGACATCAGCACCGTGCCGGACCCGGAGCTGTACGACCGTCTCCTGTCCGAGTTCCCGCTGTGGATCACTGCCGCGGGGCGTGCGGGCATCCTCTGAGAGCCGGTTCGTCGGAAGGCGGACGCGACCGGGGCCCACCGGTGTCCGGCCCGTCCCGGCTCGCGCTCCCGGAGCGGGGAGCGCGAGCCGGGACGGGTCACCGGCCGTCCGGGTCACTCCGGCTGGTGCTCCGGGCCCCCGAAGTCCGGGCTCGAGTAGTCCGGACTGGAGTAGCTCGGCCGCGTACCGCGGGTCGAGCCCTTGTCGGGACTGGAGAAGCCCGGACGGTCGTATCCGAGGTGCGGCATACGGCCGGCCCGCGCCGACGGTGCCGTGTGCTGGAGCGTGGCGGCCGTCGCCGGGTCGGTGAGGGCGTCTCGCAGGAACGGGACGATCCCCCGCTCCAGCAGGGCGTCCCGCCAGACGTCCCTGGCCCGGGTCACCTCCTCGTCGAGTTCGCGGTACGCGCCGCCCGGCGCCGAGGGCTTGTTGCGCAGCGCGGTGAGCAGCAGTCCCACGGCGGCCACGAGGATGGCGACGGCCGTCACCGCGCCGAACACCCACCCCGTGGTGAGCATGGTCCGGGTGAACGCTGCCTCGGGGTCGAGCATCCGCAGGATGTAGCCGACGAGCAGGAAGATCGCGGCGGCCGTGCCGGCCAGGACGGGGGCCAGGACGGCGACCACGGCCACGGCACCGGCCCCGGCCGTCTCGGCGACCTCGCCCATGGTGGCGGCGAGACCCGACGCGCCCGTGCCCGGCTCGGTGGAGCCGGAGTCGTGGGCGGCCGGGGAGGGCGGCGCCGGTGGCCGGCGCAGTTCCTCGCGGACCTTCACGTAGTGCTGGTACTCGGTTGCCGCGGCCGCGGTGATGAGCGCGGTGGCGCCGAGTGCCATCGTGCGCAGTTGTTCCGGGTTGAGCCGCTGTCCGACGGCGGCCAGTTCCGGATTGTGTGGTGCGGAGCGCAGCGCCTCATCGAGGATCCGCTCGTATTCCTGGCGGTCCTCGTTCAGCAGGTGCTGCGGAACGCTGTTCATGTGCATCCCCCGATGCTCCGTAGGGCTTGGGGCTCGGCATGCTGACGAGCCGTCGGGCAGAAACGGAGGGGAGCCTGCTACGGATAAGCCGATGGTAGAGCGGCGACGGTGCGTGGTGACAGGGGGTTTACCGAAATTGGCGTCCGCGCGGTGCGTCGGCGGGCCGCCCCGGACACGGCCCGCGGAACGCTCAGACGTCCAGGGGCAGTTGCTGGACCAGCAGTTTTCCGGCCATGGTGACCCCGCCGTCCATCGCGATGGCGAGTCCGTCGGCGTAGACGTGAGGTGCGGCGATCACCGGACCGCTGTCGTCCTCGCCGTCCTCGGAGCCGACTTCGCCCAGCAGATACGGAATGGGGCTGTGGCCGTGGACGACCCGGGTGCCGCCGTACGTGTCCAGCAGGGAGCGCACCGCGTCGGCGCCGCCCTCGTCGCGGAAGGAGAACCGCTTGGTCAGCTTGCGGAACAGGTCCCAGACCTCGTCGGCGTCGTTGCGGGTGAGCGTCTCGCGGACGGTGTCGTTGACCTCTTCGATGGAGCGGCCGTAGTCGAGGTAGGCGGTGGTGTCGGAGTGGAGCAGCAGGTGGCCGTCGACCTCCTCGACGGCGTCGAGGCGGGCCATCCACTGCAGGTGGTGGTCCTGGAGGCGGTCCATGTCGGTCTTCTGGCCGCCGTTGAGGAGCCAGGCGGCCTGGAAGGTGGCGGTGCCGGCCCCGGAGTTGACCGGGGTGTCGCCGAACCGCTTGGCGCCGAGCAGCAGCAGCTCGTGGTTGCCCATGAGGGCCTTGCAGTAGCCGCCGGCCGCGGCGGCCTCGGCGGACAGGCGCATCACGAGGTCGATGACGCCGATGCCGTCCGGGCCGCGGTCGGTGAAGTCGCCGAGGAACCACAGCCGAGCGGTCCCGGCGCACCACTGGCCCGCCGAGTCGACGAGGCCCTGCTCCCGGAGGGCGGACAGCAGCTCGTCGAGGTAGCCGTGGACGTCGCCGACCACGTAGAGCGGTCCTTGGCCGGTGGCGGACTGCGGGGCGGGCGCGGGATCGACGGTCACCTGGACGGTGTCACCCCGATTGATGACGGGGAGGTCCCGCTGGGTGGGGGTGTACCCCTCCGGGAGGGTCTCCTCGGAGGGTGGCGCGATGTCACCGGGGTGCGTGCTCTGGGCGTACGGGCCGGTCTCGTGGACGTAAGCGGGTACCCGGAAGTCGCGCAACGTCGCCGTCCGCTCCACCTCGGGTCCCTGACCGGCCCCCTGAGTCATCGACCCCTCCACCATCGCGCCGCTTCTGCACCGCGTCGGACTGCCTGGTCGCAGCGGCCCGCGGTGTCGTGGGCCCATCATAGGAATGCGGATCGCTCTGTGTGATGACCCAGGGGTGGTGAATCGGAGCGAGACTCCCGGTTCGCCGTGCATTTCGCCCTTTTTGCATCGTTTCGCGGTCGCTCCGTGATCGACCTCGCCGTGCGTTCCCCGCCGTGACCGTTCCTGCCGCGTGTCTTCCTGCGGAGATCTTCCCGCGTGGCCCTTCCCGCCGCCGGCGCCCTGCCCGCCCCTTCCGGGGGCCGTCCGCAGCGGCGGAGGGCCGGGGTGGGGCCGTTCCCGCTTCCCCCCTTTGGAAGCGGGGGGACCGTGCCCCGGGCCCTCCTCGGGCCCTCGTGCCTCACGACCCCTTCGGTGATCTCGGAGGGCTGACCGTGGTGCGGGGCGGGCGGCGCTGCGAGGAGGTGCGCACGATCAGCTCGGTCGGTATGACCTGCTCGACCGGGCGGTCGGAGTCGACCCCTTCGATGGCGTCGATCAACAGCTGGACCACCGCTGTGCCGATGCGGCGCGGTTTCAGGGAGAGCGTCGTGACGGGCGGTTCGGTGCCGGCGTAGACGGTCGACTCGCTGCAGCACACGAGCAGCAGGTCGTCCGGGACGCGCAGGCCGTAGCGGCGGGCGGCGGCGAGCAGGTCCGTTCCGTTGGGGTCGAACAGGCCGTAGACGGCGTCGGGGCGGTCGGGGCGGGCGAGCAGCCGGTCGGCGGCGACGGCGCCCGCGCACGGATCGTGCGCCGGGTAGGCCTCGTAGACCGGATCCTGGCCCACGCGCTCGCACCAGCGCAGGTAGGCGGTGGTCGACAGATGGGTGTAGGTGTCGGTGGTCGTGCCGGTGAGCAGGCCGATCCGGCGGGCGCCCGCGTCGGCGAGGTGGTCCAGGATGCCGAGGACGGCGGCCTCGTGGTCGTTGTCGACCCACGCCGTGACCGGCAGTGATCCTGCCGGACGGCCGTCGGAGACGACCGGTAAGCCCTGGCGGACCAGTTCGCTGACCACCGGGTCCTGGTCGGAGGGGTCGATGACGACCGTGCCGTCCAGGGCGACGTTGGACCACACGTCGTGGCGGGAGGTCGCGGGGAGGATGACGAGGGCGTAGCCGCGGGCGAGCGCGGCGGAGGTGGCGGCGCGCGCCATCTCGGCGAAGTACGCGAACTCGGTGAAGGTGAAAGGTTCATCCCCGTAGGTCGTCACGGTCAGGCCGATGAGTCCGGACTTCCCGGTGCGGAGCGTACGGGCGGCGGCCGAGGGGCGGTACCCCAGTCTGTCGGCCACCTCGCGGACGTGGCGCCGGGTGGCGTCCGGGAGCCGGCCCTTGCCGTTGAGGGCGTCGGAGACGGTCGTGATGGAGACTCCGGCGGCGGCGGCCACGTCCCTGATGCCCGCCCGACCCGGCCGGCTGCCTCGGCGTGAGGTTTCCGCGCGGCTCACCTGGTGCTTCCCTGCTGCTGTCATGGCGAGCCGATAGTAGGGCTCTTGCGGTGGGGTAGGGCGGACGCATATGCACGCGTTGACAGGCACGTTTCTGCAAGATCATTAGCGGATAAATCCCTTGGAAGTAAAGGGTGTTGAACGTTCCAATGACAGGACCTGACGTGTCGACGCATGCGGGCCTGTCGAGGGTCCGATGTTGCGAAGAGGTCTCAACTCACCTGCACGAGGGATGCGCGCCACGGCGCGAACCACCGGCGCGTAGATATATGTGCGGCGCGCCCCTCTACCTCGCGCCGTTCGTACCCCTTCGAGTGATGTTGCCCCCGTTACCGCTGTGTCCGGCGGTGCGGATGGGGGTCCGGGTCCGTCGTGTGTGTGCCTCCACCGCCCCTATACGCAGCGGCGCCGAATCCTCATAAGGTGAGCAGTATTGGATGTCGGCGGCGGTCATGGGCCGCCGGTCTTCGCGAGGAGGACTGCGGTGAGCGAGACGAGCCCCAAGCTGCGCGCCGAGCTGGAGGGGATCCCCACGTACAAGCCGGGCAAGCCGGCGGCGGCCGGCGGCCCGGTGGCGTACAAACTGTCCTCCAACGAGAACCCGTATCCGCCGCTGCCGGGCGTGATGGAGACCGTGGCGGCTTCCGCCGCCACCTTCAACCGGTACCCGGACATGGCCTGTACGGCCCTGATGGCCGAGCTGTCCGACCGGTTCGGCGTTCCCGCCTCCCACGTGGCCACCGGTACCGGCTCGGTCGGAGTGGCCCAGCAGCTGCTGCAGGCGACCGCCGGGCCCGGCGACGAGGTGATCTACGCCTGGCGGTCCTTCGAGGCGTACCCGATCATCACCCAGATCAGCGGTGCCACGTCGGTCCAGGTGCCGCTGACCCCGGGTGATGTGCACGACCTGGACGCGATGGCCGACGCGATCACCGACCGGACCCGGCTGATCTTCGTCTGCAACCCGAACAACCCCACCGGCACGGTGGTGCGACGGGCCGAGCTGGAGCGCTTCCTCGACCGGGTGCCCGGCGACGTCCTGGTGGTCCTCGACGAGGCCTACCGCGAGTTCATCCGGGACACCGAGGTGCCGGACGGGGTCGAGATCTACCGGGAGCGGCCCAACGTCTGCGTCCTGCGGACCTTCTCCAAGGCGTACGGCCTGGCGGGGCTGCGGGTCGGCTTCGCCATCGCGCACGAGCCGGTGGCCGCGGCGCTGCGCAAGACGGCGGTGCCGTTCGGGGTGAGCCAGATCGCCCAGGACGCGGCGATCGCCTCGCTGCGGGCCGAGGACGAGCTGATCGGCCGGGTCGGTTCGCTGGTGTGCGAGCGCAACCGGGTGATGGACGCGCTGCGGGCCCAGGGCTGGACGGTACCCGAGACGCAGGCCAACTTCGTGTGGCTGCGGCTGGGGGAGAGCACGGTTGCCTTCGCGCAGGCGTGCGAGCAGGCAGGCGTGGTCGTCCGGCCGTTCCCGGGGGAGGGCGTACGGGTCACGATCGGGGAGACCGAGGCGAACGACATCTTCCTCAAGGTGACAGAGGGCTTCCGCAAGGAGGCCTGACCGGCACGGACGTTGTGATCGGGAAGAACACCGTGATCGGCGAGCAGGAGTTTCGAACAGCGCGCGCTTCCGGGCGGCCGGCGGGCATCCGCCGGCCGCCTCCCCGTGTGCCCGGAAGGGTGTGCGAAGGGGTTGACGTCACAGGGGACCCCCCTTCCGAGTCTGAAAAGCAGTAGGTCATAATTGCTTGTGAATGTGAACGCGTTCACAAGCGCGACCCGTTGTACCGAGATGTGGCGGGACGAACGGGATCAAGCGGTCGCTGTGACCACCGCTGAGTAAGGAGCGACGACGTGGATCTGGCTCTGGCGCCGGAGACCCTGGCGCGATGGCAGTTCGGCATCACCACCGTCTACCACTTCCTCTTCGTTCCCCTGACGATCTCGCTGGCCGCCCTCGTTGCCGGGCTGCAGACCGCCTGGGTGCGCACCGGTAAGGAGAAGTACCTCGGGGCGACGAAGTTCTGGGGCAAGCTCTTCCTGATCAACATCGCGATGGGCGTGGTCACCGGCATCGTGCAGGAGTTCCAGTTCGGCATGAACTGGTCCGACTACTCACGGTTCGTCGGTGACGTCTTCGGCGCTCCGCTCGCCTTCGAGGCTCTGATCGCCTTCTTCTTCGAGTCCACCTTCATCGGCCTGTGGATCTTCGGCTGGGACAAGCTGCCCCAGAAGGTCCACCTGGCCTGCATATGGATGGTCTCGATCGGCACCCTGCTGTCGGCGTACTTCATCCTCGCCGCCAACTCCTGGATGCAGCACCCGGTCGGCTACCGGATCAACGAGGAGAAGGGCCGCGCCGAGCTCACCGACTTCTGGCTGGTGCTCACCCAGAACACCACGCTCAACCAGGTCTTCCACAGCTTCTCCGCGGCCTTCCTGACCGGTGGCGCCTTCATGGTGGGCATCGCCGCCTTCCACCTCATGCGCAAGAAGCACATCCCCGTGATGCGGACCTCCCTCCGCCTCGGCCTGGTCACCCTCGCGGTCGGCGGCCTGTTCACCGCGGTCAGCGGCGACACCCTCGGCAAGGTCATGTACGAGCAGCAGCCGATGAAGATGGCCGCCGCCGAGGCCCTGTGGGACGGCGAGGAGCCCGCACCCTTCTCCGTGTTCGCCTACGGGGACGTCGACGAGGGGCACAACAAGGTCGCCCTGGAGATTCCCGGACTGCTCTCCTTCCTCGCCCACAGCGACTTCGAGTCGTACGTGCCCGGCATCAACGACACCAACGAGGCCCTGCAGGAGAAGTACGGGCCCGGTGACTACAAGCCCATCGTGCCCGTCGCCTACTGGGGCTTCCGCTGGATGATCGGCTTCGGCATGGCCTCCTTCTCGCTCGGCCTGCTCGGCCTGTGGCTCACCCGCAAGAGGTTCCTGCTGCCGGCCGCCCACCGCACCGGGGAGGACGAGGTCCCGCGCCTGGTGCTGCTGAAGAAGCCGCTCGGCTCCCGGCTCAGCCGGCTCTACTGGCTCCTGGCGCTGTGGACCATGGCCTTCCCGCTGATCGCCAACGCCTGGGGCTGGATCTTCACCGAGATGGGGCGGCAGCCCTGGGTGGTCTACGGCGTGATGCGGACCGAGGACGCCGTCTCCCCCGGCGTGTCCACGGCCGAGGTCATCACCTCGATGTCCGTTTTCACCCTGCTCTACGCCGTCCTGGCCGTCATCGAGGTCAGGCTGCTCGCCAAGTACGTCAAGGCCGGCCCGCCGGAGCTCAGCGAGTCCGACCTCAATCCGCCCACGAAGCTCGGCGGCGACCTCCGTGACGCCGACAAGCCGATGGCCTTCTCGTACTAGGCCGAGGGAGCCCCACTGTCATGGAACTGCACAACGTCTGGTTCGTTCTGATCGCCGTCCTGTGGATCGGCTACTTCTTCCTGGAGGGCTTCGATTTCGGGGTCGGCATCCTCACCCGGCTGCTCGCCCGCGACCGTGCCGAGAAGCGGGTGCTGATCAACACCATCGGCCCCGTCTGGGACGGCAACGAGGTGTGGCTGCTCACGGCCGGCGGCGCGACCTTCGCCGCCTTCCCGGAGTGGTACGCCACCCTCTTCTCCGGCTTCTACCTGCCCCTGCTGCTCATCCTGGTCTGTCTGATCATCCGCGGCGTCGCCTTCGAGTACCGGGCGAAGCGGCCGGAGGAGACCTGGCAGCGCAACTGGGAAACGGCGATCTTCTGGACCTCGCTGCTCCCGGCGTTCCTGTGGGGCGTGGCCTTCGGGAACATCGTGCGCGGCGTGAAGATCGACGCCGACTTCGAGTACGTGGGCACGGTCTGGGACCTGCTCAACCCGTACGCCGTACTGGGCGGCCTGGTCACCCTGACACTGTTCACCTTCCACGGCGCGGTGTTCACCGCCCTCAAGACGGTCGGTGAGATCCGGGAACGCGCCCGGGTGCTCGCCCAGCGCGTGGGTCTGGTCACCGCCGTACTGGCGCTGGTCTTCCTGCTCTGGACGCAGGCCGACAACGGGGACGCCGCCAGCCTCGTCGCGCTGGCCGTGGCGGTCGGCGCCCTGGTCGCCGCGCTGCTGACGAACCGGGTGGGGCGTGAGGGATGGTCGTTCGCCCTGTCCGGCGTCACCATCGTGGCCGCCGTGGCGATGCTCTTCCTGACGCTGTTCCCGAACGTCATGCCGTCCACGCTCGACGCGGACTGGAGCCTGACCGTCACCAACGCCTCCTCCAGCCCTTACACGCTGAAGATCATGACCTGGCTCGCGGTGATCGCCACGCCGATGGTGCTGGCCTACCAGGGCTGGACCTACTGGGTGTTCCGCAAGCGCATCGGCACCCAGCACATCGCCGACCCCGTGCACTGAGGTGTGTTTCACGTGAAACCAATCGATCCGCGACTGCTCCGGTACGCCCGTGCCACCCGGGGCTTCCTGGTGGCGGTCGTCGGCCTGGGTGTCGTCGGCGCGGTGCTGGTCATCGCCCAGGCCATGCTCATCGCCGAGATCGTGGTGGGTGCGTTCGAGGACGGCCTGTCCGCCGCTGAACTCGGCACCCCCCTGCTGCTGCTCGCCGCCGTGGCGGCGGGCCGCGGGCTGGTGGGCTGGCTGACGGAACTGGCCGCACACCGGGCCAGTGCCGCGGTGAAGTCGGAACTGCGGGGCCGGCTCCTGGAGCGGGCGACGGCGCTGGGCCCGGACTGGCTGGGCGGACAGCGCACCGGATCCCTGGTCGCCCTGGCCACCCGAGGAGTCGACGCGCTCGACGGCTACTTCTCGCGTTACCTGCCCCAGCTGGGACTCGCGGTGGTCGTCCCGGTGGCGGTGCTGGCGAGGATCGTCACCGAGGAGTGGGTGTCGGCGGCGATCATCGTCGGCACCCTGCCGCTCATCCCGGTCTTCATGGTGCTGATCGGCTGGGTCACCCAGTCCCGGATGGACCGCCAGTGGCTGATGCTGTCCCGGCTGTCCGGACACTTCCTGGACGTCGTCGCCGGGCTGCCCACGCTCAAGGTGTTCGGGCGGGCCAAGGCGCAGGCGGAGTCGATCCGGAGGATCACCGCCGACTACCGGCGGGCGACCATGCGGACGCTGCGGATCGCCTTCATCTCCTCCTTCGCGCTGGAACTGCTCGCCACGCTTTCCGTGGCGCTGGTCGCCGTGACCATCGGCATGCGGCTCGTGTACGGCCACATGGACCTCTACACCGGCCTGCTCATCCTGATCCTGGCGCCGGAGGCCTATCTGCCGCTGCGACAGGTCGGCGCCCAGTACCACGCGGCCGCGGAGGGCCTCGGGGCGGCCGAGGAGATCTTCTCCGTGCTGGAGACGCCCGTACCCGCGCCCGGAACGGGCACCGTTTCGAAGGGCGCCGTCTCCCTCGAGGACGTGACGGTCCGCTATCCGGGCCGGTCCACGGATGCCGTGGCGGACGTGTCCCTCACCATCGCCCCGGGTGAGACGGTCGCGCTCGTCGGTCCGAGCGGGGCGGGAAAGTCGACCCTGCTGAACGTGCTGCTGGGCTTCGTCCGCCCCACGGCGGGCGCCGTGCGGATCGGCGGAGCCGACCTCGGCGGACTCGACCTCGCCGAGTGGCACGACCACGTCGCCTGGGTGCCCCAGCGCCCGCACCTGTACGCCGGGACGATCGCGGAGAACGTACGGCTCGCCCGGCCCGGCGCGGACGACGACGCCGTGCGGCGCGCCCTGCGGGACGCGGGTGCGCTGGAGTTCGTGGACGCGCTGCCGGAGGGCGCCGACACCGTACTGGGCGAGGACGGAGCGGGTCTGTCGGCCGGGCAGCGACAGCGGCTCGCGCTGGCCCGGGCGTTCCTCGCCGACCGGCCCGTTCTCCTGCTCGACGAACCGACGGCCGCGCTGGACGGCGCCACCGAGGCCGAGATCGTGGAGACGGTGCGACGGCTGGCGGACGGCCGGACCGTGCTGCTCGTGGTGCACCGGCCGGCTCTGCTGGCCGTCGCGGACCGGGTGGTCCGGATCGCGGAACCGGCCCCCACCGGCGGTCCCGAGGAGTCCGCGGAGCGGGCGGCCGGTCCCGTACCGGCCGTCGACGCCGGCCTCGTACCGGAGGGCGGATCCTCCGGGCCCGACGACGCGGAACCCGTCCGGGGCGGCGTACTCACCCGGGTCCGTGCCCTGTCCGGCGCACGCCGCGGGCGGATCACCCTCGCGCTGCTGCTGGGGACCCTCGCCCTGGGGAGCGCGGTCGGGCTCATGGCGACGTCCGGGTGGCTCATCTCCCGGGCCTCCCAGCAGCCTCCCGTGCTGTATCTGATGGTGGCCGTGACGGCGACCCGGGCCTTCGGTATCGGCCGGGCCGTGTTCCGGTACGCCGAACGGCTCGTCTCGCACGACGCCGTCCTGCGCATGCTGGCCGACACCCGGGTCGCGGTGTACCGCCGCCTCGAGCGGCTGGCGCCCGCCGGACTGCGCGGTGCCCGCCGGGGCGACCTGCTCTCCCGGCTGGTCTCCGACGTGGACGCACTCCAGGACTACTGGCTGCGCTGGCTGCTGCCGGCCGGCGCGGCCGTCGCGGTCTCCGCCCTGTCCGTCGGCTTCACCGCATGGCTGCTGCCCGAGGCCGGTGCCGTCCTCGCCGCGGGGCTGCTGGCGGCCGGCGCGGGTGTGCCCCTGCTGACCGGTGCGGTGGCCCGCAGGGCGGAGCGCAGGCTGGCGCCGGCCCGGGGCGTGCTGGCGACCCGGGTGACCGACCTGCTCACCGGCACCGCCGAGCTGACCGTCGCCGGGGCCCTGCCCTCCCGGATCGCCGAGGCACGGCGGGCCGACGCCACGCTCACCCGGATCGACGCGCGCGCCGCCACCGCCACCGCGCTCGGCGACGGGCTGACCGCGCTGACCTCCGGTCTGACCGTGGCGGCAGCCGCGCTCGTCGGTGCGGGGGCGGTGGCCACCGGCCGGCTGGACGGTGTCGCGCTGGCCGTCGTGATCCTCACCCCGCTCGCCGCCTTCGAGGCTGTCGCGGGGATGCCGCTCGCCGTGCGGTACCGGCAGAGGGTCCGCCGCAGCGCGGAACGCGTGTACGAGGTGCTGGACGCCCCGGCGCCCGTGCGGGAGCCCGAGACGCCCCGCCAGGCACCCCTCTCGCCGTTCCCCCTCGTGATCAAGGGGCTGACCGCGCGGCACGCCGGGCAGGACCGGGACGCGCTCGCGGGACTGGACCTGACCCTGGAACGGGGCCGTCGCATCGCGGTGGTCGGTCCTTCCGGATCGGGCAAGACGACACTCGCCCAGACGCTGTTGCGATTCCTGGACCCGGCCGCGGGCTCGTACACGCTGGCCGGAGTGGACGCCCGCGCCCTGGACGGCGACGACGTGCGGCGGCTGGTCGGACTGTGCGCGCAGGACGCGCACCTCTTCAACAGCTCGATACGGGAGAACCTGCTCCTGGCCAGGAAGGACGCCACCGAGGACGAACTGCGCGACGCGCTCGGCCGGGCCCGGCTGCTGGACTGGGTCGACGGCCTGCCCGACGGGCTGGACACGCTCGTCGGTGAGCACGGGGCGCGGCTGTCCGGCGGGCAGCGGCAGCGGCTGGCGCTCGCCCGGGCGCTGCTCGCGGACTTCCCCGTCCTGGTGCTGGACGAACCGGCGGAGCACCTCGATCTGGCGACCGCCGACCGGCTCACCGCCGATCTGCTGGCCGCCACGGAAGGGCGCACCACACTGCTCATCACCCACCGGCTGGCCGGTCTCGACGCGGTGGACGAGGTCGTCGTGCTGGAAGCGGGACGTGTGGTGCAGCGTGGTCCGTACACCGAACTCGTCTCCGCCGAGGGGCCGTTGCGGATGATGGCCCGGCGGGAGGAGGAGGCGGAGCTCCTGGTGGCGACGCGTTAGGTCAGTGGTCCCGACGCGTGGTCGCCGCCGGACATGACAGCGCGTCATACCTGTCCCCATATACCCCTGTTCGGCGGTATCGGTGGTCCGTCCGGGGGCAGTGCTCCCCCAAGTGCACGACGTGAGCGGGCCCGGGCGTGCGGGCGGGGCCAGGATCGCAGTCATGCGTCTCACCCGCCGTCATCCGCTGCTCGTCGCCGTGCCGCTGTGCGCGCTCGCCGTGCTCGCCGCCCGGCCCGCCGACGGCGGCGGCTCCCCCACCCCCGGGCACGGCTCGGCCTCCGGGGTCAGCGCGGAGGTGGCGCGGCTGTACGAGGAAGCGGCCACGGCGACCGAGCGGTACGAGGCCGGTCTCCGAGAGGCGGACCGGCAGCGGGCCAGGGCGCACGAACTCGAGCGGCGGCTCGACCGGGAGCGGCGGGAGGCGGCCGTGCTGCGGGAGGAGCTGGGCCGGATCGCCAGCTCCCAGTACCGGGACGGCGGCGGGCTGCCGCTCACCGCGCACATGCTGCTCGCGGACGATCCGGAGGAGCTGATGCGTGGTCAGCGCGTGGTGCGGAAAGCGGAGACGGCGCTGGACCAGGCGATCGACAGGAGCGAGCGGGCCGAGGCCCGGCTCGCCCGCGACGAGGCCGGGGCCGCGACGGCGTGGCGGAAGCTGAAGAAGCGGAACACCGAACTCGCCGCTCTGAAGAAGGCCATCGAGGCGAAGCTCGAATCCGCGCGGTGGAAGCTGCAGGGGCAGGCCGATGCCTCGGTCGCGGCCGGTGCCTGCCGCGGCGCGGTCCGGCTGGAGCAGCCTGAGACGCGCTTCACCACCCGCTGGGTGGCGCCGGTGGAGACGTACGAGCTGTCCGCGTCCTACGGCAGCGGAGGGGCGCGGTGGGCGAACCGGCACACGGGGCAGGACTTCGCGGTGCCGATCGGCACACCGGTGCGGGCCGTGGGGGCGGGCAGAGTGGTGAAGGTGTCCTGCGGAGGGGCCTTCGGAGTCGAGATCGTGGTCCAGCACGCGGGCGGGTACTACACCCAGTACGCCCATCTCGCCGCCGTCGCCGTCGACCAGGGCGAGCGGGTCACGCCCGGTCAGTGGATCGGTCAGTCCGGCACCAGCGGCAACTCCACGGGACCGCACCTGCACTTCGAGGTGCGGGTCACGCCCGAGATGGGGTCGGCGGTGAACCCCGTGTCGTGGCTGGCCCGGCACGGGGTGCCGCTGTGAGCGGCTACAGCCGCCCGTCCAGCAGCCGCTCGATCACCACGGCCACCCCGTCGTCGTTGTTGGCGACGGTGTGACCCGAGGCGGCGGCGATGACGTCGGGGTGCGCGTTGCCCATCGCGTAGGAACGGCCCGCCCAGCTCAGCATCTCGACGTCGTTCGGCATGTCCCCGAAGGCGACGACCTCCTCGTGCGAGATGCCCCGCTCGGCGCAGCACAGGGCGAGCGTGCTCGCCTTGGACACCTCGGGCCCGCTGATCTCCAGCAGGGCGCTGGGGCTGGAGCGGGTGACGTTGGCGCGGTCGCCGATGGCGAGTCGGGCGAGGGTGAGGAAGGCGTCGGGATCGAGCGTGGGGTGGTGGGCGAGGATCTTGAGCACCGGTTCGCCGGCGGTGTGGGACTCGGGATGCAGCAGGTCCTCGGCGGGCGCGAGGGCGTCCGGGATCTCCATGTGCAGCTTGGGGTAGGCGGGCTCCTGGTGGAAGCCGTAGGTCTGCTCGACGGCGTACACGGTGCCGGGGGCGGCGTCGCGCAGCAGCTGCACCGCGTCCAGCGCGTTCTTGCGGGGCAGCTCCCGTACCTTCACGAAGCGGTGCGCGCCGGGGCCGCCGTGCAGGTCGACGACGGCGGCGCCGTTTCCGCAGATGGCGAGGCCGTGGCCGTGGACGTGGTCGCTGACCACGTCCATCCAGCGGGCCGGCCGGCCGGTGACGAAGAAGACCTCGATGCCGGCCTCCTCGGCGGCGGCCAGCGCGGCGACGGTGCGGTGGGACACCGACTTGTCGTCACGCAGCAGGGTGCCGTCGAGGTCGGTGGCGATGAGCCGCGGTGGAGCGGCGGCTGCCGGGGGCTCGGGCTGTCGGGTCGCTGAGATCACCCGGCCATTGTCGCGCATATGCCCGCACGACCGTGCGGGACCGTGCACATCTGAGTGGTTACCGCCGTCACCGGGCGACCTCGGACTGCGGGCGTCGGAGTGGTCAGCGCAGTTGGGCCGGCGCCTCCATGGCGATCCGTTCGAACACCTTCTGGTCCACGGCGAAGTCCGAGTCGGGGATGGGCCAGTGGATCACGATCTCGGTGAATCCCAGTTCGGCATGGCGTCCCGCGAAGTCGACGAAGGCGTTCAGGGACTCCAGCGGTCGGCTCCGGTCCGGGGTGAATCCGGTGAGCAGGATCTTGTTCAGTTCGGTCACGTCCCGGCCGAGCTCGGCGCAGGCGTCGGCCAGCTTCTCCGCCTGGCCGCGAATGGCCTGAACCGACTGCTCGGGCGTGCCGTTCTCGAACAGCCGGGGGTCACCCGTGGTCACCCAGGCCTGCCCGTGACGGGCCGCGAGCCGCATCCCGCGCGGGCCGGTCGCCGCCACAGCGAACGGCAGCCGGGGCCGCTGCACACAGCCCGGAATGTTGCGTGCCTCGTGCGCCGCGTAGAAATCGCCCTCGTACGACACCGAGTCCTCGCAGAGGAGCCGGTCGAGCAGCGGGACGAATTCGGCGAAGCGGTCGGCGCGCTCACGCGGGGTCCATGGCTCCTGGCCCAACGCGGTGGCGTCGAAGCCGGTGCCACCCGCTCCTATGCCGAGCGTGACACGCCCGCCGGAGATGTCGTCGAGGGTGACGAGCTCCTTGGCCAGGGTGACCGGGTGCCGGAAGTTCGGAGAGGTCACCAGGGTGCCCAGCCTCATCCGGTCGGTGACCGCCGCGGCGGCGGTGAGGGTGGGAACGGCGCCGAACCACGGACCGTCCCGGAAGCTGCGCCAAGAGAGGTGGTCATAGGTGTAGCCCGTATGGAAGCCGAGCTCCTCGGCGCGCGCCCACGCGGCGCGACTGCCCTCGTGCCAGCGGCGGTAGGGAAGGATCACGGTGCTCAGGCGCAGACTCATGCCACCGAGCCTATGCGTCTCCCCACGTTTCACGTGAAACGTCGGCCCACGCGCGTCCCCGCAGGCGGGAGCCGCGCTCTCAGCGGCCGGCGGGGAAACGCAGGTACCGGCTCGGTACGGCACCGGTCAGCCACACGCCGTTCTCACTCAGGTGGAAGACATGGCCGTCCCGGTGCATCGCGCCCGCGTTCACCGACAGCACGACCGGCCGCCCCCTGCGGGCGCCCACCCGGGTCGCCGTCTCCCGGTCGGCGGAGAGGTGCACGGCGTGCCGGTCCATGGGGCGCAGTCCCTCGGTCCGGATCGCCTCCAGATTCCGGGCGAACGTGCCGTGGTACAGGTACGGCGGCGGAGTGGCCGCGGGCAGTCCCAGATCGACCTCGACGGTGTGTCCCTGACGGGCGCGGATCCGGGTGCCCTCCACAGCGAAGCGCCGCTTGTCGTTGGTGGCGACGACGTGGTCGAGTTCCGCCCGGGTGAACCGGAAGCCGTGCGCGGACGCCGCGGCGATCAGCGCCTCGATCTCGACCCAGCCGCCCTGGTCGAGCGAGAGCCCGATCCGCTCCGGCTGGTGCCGCAGGTGTCTGGAGAGGTACTTGGACACCTTGACGGTGCGTCTTTCGTCCATCTGCTCGGAGTGCATCCGCCCAGAGTGCCGGGAGAGACGCGCATCACGCGATCGATTTCGCCGAGAAGGTTTGGTCCACAGCCAAGTGCGGTTATCCACAGGGTACTTGGTGTCCGTTGTGGACAACGGGCCCCCTCCCGGGCGTCTCACACCGGCGGCTTCATCCGCGCGATCCTCCGCACCGCACCCGGCATCCACCGTGCCAGCGCGTACGCCGTCCGCGCCTCCGGGGTGACCGGCACCACCGCCTCGTCGCGCACCACCGCCCGCAGGATCGCGGCCGCGACCTTCTCCGGCGGGTAGCCGCGCAGCCCGTACAGACGCGCCGCCCGCTTCCGCAGCCGCCGCTCCTCCCCGGCGTCCACGCCCGCGAAGCGCGCGGTGGAGGTGATGGCGGTGTCCACGAACCCCGGGCACACCGCCGTCACGCCGATCCCGCGTCCCGTGAGCTCCGCGCGCAGGCACTCGCTCAGCATCAGCACCGCCGCCTTGGACGTGCTGTAGGCCGGCAGCGCCCGGGAGGGCTGGAACGCCGCCGCGGACGCCACATTGACGATGTGGCCGCCCTGTCCGCGCTCGGACATCCGCCGTCCGAAGAGGCGGCATCCGTGGATCACTCCCCACAGGTTGACGTCGAGGACCTGCCTCCAGTCCTCCGCGGTGGTGTCGAGGAACGAGCCGCTCAGTCCGATGCCGGCGTTGTTCACCAGGACGTCCAGCACGCCGTACTCGGTGGTGACCCGTTCGGCGAGCTTCTCCATCGCCCGCTCGTCCGACACGTCCGCCGGCTCGGCCCAGGCCGCCGCAGCACCCCGCCGGAGGGCCTCCCCGGCGGTGCCGGCGGCGGCCTCAGCGTCCCGGTCGACCGCCAGCACGCGCGCACCCGCCTCGGCGAACGCGAGCGCGGTGGCCCGCCCGATGCCGCTGCCCGCCCCCGTCACGAGGACCAGCTGCCCGCCGAACCGGTCGGCGTACCGGCTCGCCGACGGCACCTGGGCCCGGCCCTGCTCCACGGACGTCACGAAGTCGGTGATCCACGTCGCCAGCAGGTCCGGGCGGCTGCGCGGCACCCAGTGCCCGGCCCGCAGCGTCCGCCGGGTCAGCCGCGGCGCCCACTGCTCGAGATCCTCGTAGAGCCGCTCCGAGAGGAACGCGTCCTCCAGGGGAGTGATGAGCTGCACCGGCGCGTGCGCGTAGGCGTCGGTGCGCGGGTTGCGCAGCCGGGGGCGCACGTTGTCCCGGTAGAGCCAGGCGCCGTGGGCCGCGTCCGAGGGCAGGGACGGGGTCGGATAGCCGTCGCCGGGCACCTTCTCGTGGTGCTCGAGGAGTCGCGGCCATGCCTTGCCGAGCGGCCCGCGCCACGCCAGCTCCGGCAGTACGGGCGTGTGCAGCAGGTAGACGTACCAGGACTTGGCGCCCTGCCCCAGCAGCCGGCCGAGCCGGCGCGGTGTCGGCCGCTTCACCTGACGGTCGATCCAGTGCCCGAAGTGGTCGAGCGAGGGGCCCGACATCGAGGTGAAGGAGGCGATCCGCCCCTCGGCGCGCCCGACGGTCACGAACTCCCAGGACTGCACCGACCCCCAGTCGTGCCCCACCAGGTGCACGGGACGGTCCGGGCTCACCGCGTCCACGACCGCGAGGAAGTCGTCGGTCAGCTTCTCCAGCGTGAACCCGCCGCGCAGTGGACGCGGCGCCGTCGACCGGCCGTGACCCCGCACGTCGTACGCCACGACGTGGAAACGCTCCGCGAGCCGGGACGCGACCTGGGACCACACCTCCTTGCTGTCCGGATAGCCGTGCACCAGGACGACCACGGGCCGCCCGGGCTCGCCCAGCTCGGCCACACACAGCTCGACCCCGCCCGTGGGCACCCAGCGCTCCCGCGCACCCCTCATCCGCGTCACACCGGCGAATGTGGCAGTCGTCAGAGGGCTCGTCAACAGCGCCCCGAGCCCCGTGCACGGCTCTCGGGCGGGGCTTCCCTTACGGGCCCGTACGACTCCAGGGGGAGCCCAAGACAGCTCTCCGGTCTGACGACCCCGGTGGTACGGGTCACTACCGTCGGGGACGTGACTGTGATCGCGACCGAAAGCCTGAGCAAGCGGTTCCCCAGGGTGACCGCTCTTGACCGGCTCTCCGTGGACGTCGGGCCCGGTGTGACCGGACTCGTCGGAGCCAATGGAGCCGGCAAGTCCACACTGATCAAGATCCTTCTGGGTCTGTCCCCCGCCACCGAGGGCCGCGCCGAGGTGCTCGGCCTCGACGTGGTCACCAAGGGCCCCGCCATCCGCGAGCGGGTCGGCTACATGCCGGAACACGACTGCCTGCCTCCGGACGTCTCGGCCACCGAGTTCGTCGTCCACATGGCGCGCATGTCCGGCCTGCCGCCCACCGCCGCGCGGGAGCGCACCGCGGACACGCTGCGCCACGTCGGCCTGTACGAGGAGCGCTACCGCCCCATCGGCGGCTACTCGACCGGTATGAAGCAGCGGGTGAAGCTCGCGCAGGCCCTGGTGCACGACCCCCAGCTGGTCTTCCTGGACGAGCCGACCAACGGCCTCGACCCGGTCGGCCGCGACGAGATGCTCGGCCTGATCCGACGCATCCACACCGACTTCGGCATCTCCGTCCTGGTCACCTCCCACCTGCTGGGCGAGCTCGAACGCACCTGTGACCACGTCGTCGTCATCGACGGCGGCAAACTGCTGCGTTCCAGCGCCACCACGGACTTCACCCAGACCACCACGACCCTCGCGATCGAGGTCACCGACACCGACGAGCACCCCGACGGCACCCGCGCGGTCCGCGAGGCGCTCCACGCGCGCGGGGTGAGCGTCGAGGACGGCAGCGGACTGCCGGGCGCCGGACACGTCCTGCTGCTCACCGCCCGGGGCGAGGAGACGTACGACCTGGTCCGTGACGTCATCGCGGACCTCGGCCTCGGACTGGTGCGCATGGAACAGCGCAGGCACCACATCTCCGAGGTCTTCACCGACAACGGCGAACAGCGCGACGAGCAGCGGAAGGAGGCGGTCGGTCATGGCAGCTGAGCAGTCCACGCGGACACCGGCCACCGCTGCGGGTGACACCCGCATCCACAACATCGGCTACCGCTCCTACGACGGCCCCCGCCTGGGCCGCGGCTACGCGCGGCTGTCGCTGTACTCGCAGTCCCTGCGCGGCTCTTACGGACTCGGCCGGTCGGTGAAGTCCAAGGTGCTGCCGATGCTGCTGTTCGTGGTGATGTGCGTGCCCGCGGCCATCATGGTGGCCGTCGCGGTCGCCACCAAGGCCAACGACCTGCCTGTCGACTACACGCGCTACGCGATCGTCATGCAGGCCGTCATCAGCCTGTACGTCGCTTCGCAGGCGCCCACGTCCGTCTCGCGCGACCTGCGCTTCAAGACCGTACCGCTGTACTTCTCGCGTCCCATCGAGACCGCCGACTACGTGCGCGCCAAGTTCGCCGCGCTGGCCTCCGCCCTGTTCATCCTCACCGCCGCCCCCCTGCTGGTGCTGTACGCCGGCGCGCTGCTGGCCAAGCTCGACTTCACCGACCAGACCAAGGGATTCGCACAGGGACTCGTCTCCGTGGCACTGCTCTCGCTGCTCTTCGCCGGCATCGGCCTGGTCATCGCGTCGGTCACCCCGCGCCGCGGCTTCGGCATCGCGGCCGTGATCGCCGTCCTGACCATCTCCTACGGCGCGGTCTCCACCCTCCAGGCGATCGCGGACGTCCAGGGCAGCGGCGACGCCGGCATCTGGATCGGCCTGTTCTCGCCCATCACCCTCATCGACGGGGTGCAGTCCGCCTTCCTGGGCGCGAGCTCCGCCTTCCCCGGCGGGGTGGGCCCGGACCGCGCCGAAGGCGTCGTCTTCGTCCTGTTCACCCTCGGCCTGATCGCCGCCGGCTACGGCCTGCTGGTGCGCCGCTACAAGAAGGTGGGCCTGTGACCACGCCCGACCCGTCGCCCGCCACCTCCTCCTCACGGAACGGGCTGCGCCCATGAGCACTCTCACGATCGACCATGTCTCCCGCTGGTTCGGCAACGTGGTCGCCGTCAACGACATCACCATGACCATCGGCCCGGGCGTCACCGGTCTCCTCGGCCCCAACGGTGCCGGGAAGTCCACCCTCATCAACATGATGGGCGGCTTCCTCGCCCCCTCCACCGGCTCCGTCACCCTCGACGGACAGCAGGTGTGGCGCAACGAGTCCATCTACCGGCACATCGGCATCGTCCCCGAGCGCGAGGCGATGTACGACTTCCTGACCGGCCGCGAGTTCGTCGTCGCCAACGCCGAACTGCACGGCCTGGGCGCCAAGGCAGCCCAGAAGGCGCTGGCCACGGTAGAGATGGAGTACGCGCAGGACCGCAAGATCGCCACGTACTCCAAGGGCATGCGGCAGCGCGTGAAGATGGCCTCGGCGCTGGTCCACGAGCCGTCGCTGCTCCTGCTGGACGAGCCCTTCAACGGCATGGACCCGCGCCAGCGCATGCAGCTGATGGACCTGCTGCGGCGCATGGGCGACGAGGGCCGCACCGTGCTGTTCTCGTCCCACATCCTCGAAGAGGTCGAGCAGCTCGCCTGGCACATCGAGGTCGTCGTCGCCGGCCGGCACGCGGCCGGCGGCGACTTCCGCCGGATCCGCCGCCTGATGACGGACCGCCCGCACCGCTACCTGGTGCGTTCCAGTGACGACCGCGCGCTCGCGGCCGCGCTGATCGCCGACCCGTCGACGTCCGGCATCGAGGTGGACGTGGCGGAGGGCGCCCTGCGCATCCAGGCCGTCGACTTCGGCCGCTTCACGTCCCTGCTGCCGAAGGTCGCGCGCGAGCACGGCATCCGGCTGCTCACGGTCTCGCCGTCCGACGAGTCCCTCGAGTCCGTCTTCTCGTATCTCGTCGCGGCGTAGGAGGCCGAACATGTACGACCCCACAGTCGCCCGGCTCACCTACCGGGCCCTGCTCGGCCGCCGCCGGGCCCTCATCCTGGGCGCGCTGCCCCTGCTGCTGATCGCGATCTCCCTGGCGGTGCGCGGTCTCGCCGGCGCCGACGACCAGACCGCCGCCGACGTGCTGGGCGGCCTGGCGCTCGCCACCATGGTGCCGATCATCGGTGTCATCGCGGGCACCGGCGCGATCGGTCCCGAGATCGACGACGGCTCGGTCGTGTACCTGCTGTCCAAGCCGATCAAGCGGCCCACGATCATCTACACCAAGCTGATCGTGGCGATCGCCGTCACCATGGTGTTCTCGGCGGTCCCGACCCTGATCGCCGGCCTCATCCTGAACGGCAACGGCCAGCAGGTCGCCGTCGCCTACACGGTGGCCGCGCTGGTCGCCTCCATCGCCTATGCGGCACTCTTCCTGCTGCTCGGCACGGTCTCGCGGCACGCGGTGGTCTTCGGACTGGTCTACGCACTGGTCTGGGAGGCGCTGTTCGGTTCCCTGGTGCCCGGCGCGCGCACGCTGAGCGTCCAGCAGTGGGCGCTGGCCGTGGCGCAGAAGGTCTCCGGCGGTGACCTGGTCACCTCGGACGTGAGCCTGACGACCGCGACGGTGCTGCTCGCCGCGGTCACCGTGCTGGCCACCTGGTACGCCGGCCAGAAGCTGCGTTCGCTGACGCTCGCCGGCGAGGAGTGAGGACGCTCGTCCCGGCGGACCGGGTGCCGGCGCCGCCCGCCGTGGCAGCGGCGCCGCCCGCCCATGGGGCAGCGGCGCCGCCCGCCCGTTTATTCGGTGGCGTCCGGTTCGTCCGGCGGGCAGAGTGAGGGTGTCCGCAGCGCCGGGAGGGTCCGGCGTCATGCGCCGGGAGAGGAGCGGGACGATGTCCATGCACGGCAGTACGTCCAGCTCCCTTCAGGGCAGCCCGCGGCGGACTCCGGAGTAGTCCCTGCTGCTCCGTCGAGTCCGCCCCGCACGGGAGCTGCCCGGGGCGGCCGCTTCGAGCACGCGCTGGTGTCGCGTGGGCCGCCCTGCCCGGAGGATTGGCCGAGAGGTAAGGCATTGGCTCGGTTCGGGCCAAGGTCGGGCCCAGAAGCCCGCGCACGTTCGATCCGTGCATCCTCCGCGGGGCGCCGGGCGTCAGCCCAGCAACCGCTCCAGCACCACCGCGATGCCGTCCTCCTCGTTGGAGGCCGTCACCTCGTCGGCCACCGCCCGCAGGTCCGGGTGGGCGTTGGCCATGGCCACGCCGTGTCCGGCCCAGGCGAACATGGGAAGGTCGTTCGGCATGTCGCCGAAGGCGATCGTCCCCGCCGCCTTCACGCCCAGCCGACGGGCCGCCAGCGACAGTCCCGTCGCCTTCGACAGGCCGAGCGGGAGCAGTTCGACGATGCCCTCGCCGGCCATGGTGACCGTGACGAACCCGCCGGCGGTGCGGGTGGCGGCCTCGGCCAGCTCGTCGGAGGTCAACTCCGGATGCTGGATGTACAGCTTGTTCAGGGGCGCCGCCCACACGTCGGCGGCATCCGTGAACGGCATCGCGGGCAACGCGCCGTGGACCTCGTATCCGGGACCGACCAGCACCTCGCCGTCCAGCCCGTCACGGCTGGCCGCCAGGTACAGCGGGCCGACCTCCGCCTCGATCTTGGCCAGGGCCACCCCGGCGAGCTGCCGGTCCAGCGTCACCGACGTGAGCAGCCGGTGGGCTCCGGCGTCGTACACCTGCGCGCCCTGGCCGCAGACGGCCAGTCCGGTGTAGCCGAGGTCGTCGAGTATGGGGCGGGTCCAGGGCACGGCGCGGCCGGTGACGACGATGTGGGCGGCGCCCGCCGCGGTGGCCGCGGCGAGCGCGTCACGGGTGCGGCGGGAGACCGAGTGGTCGTTCCGCAGCAGCGTGCCGTCGAGATCGGTGGCGACGAGCCCGTAGGGGAAGGCCGCGCTCACTTGGTGACCGGTTCGAGGAACTCCCGGCCGCCCAGGTACGGACGCAGCACCTCCGGCACGCGGACCGAGCCGTCGGCCTGCTGGTGGTTCTCCAGGATCGCCACGATGGTGCGCGGTACGGCGCACAGCGTGCCGTTGAGCGTGGCCAGCGGGCGCACCTTCTTGTCCTCGCGGACGCGGATCGACAGCCGGCGCGACTGGAACTCGGTGCAGTCCGAGGTCGAGGTCAGCTCGCGGTACTTGCCCTGGGTCGGGATCCACGCCTCGCAGTCGTACTTACGCGCGGCCGAGGAGCCCAGGTCGCCCGAGGCGACGTCGATCACGCGGAACGGCAGCTCCAGCGAGGTCAGCCACTGCTTCTCCCACTCCAGCAGGCGCTGGTGCTCCGCCTGGGAGTCCTCCGGGGCGACGTACGAGAACATCTCGACCTTGTCGAACTGGTGCACGCGGAAGATGCCCCGGGTGTCCTTGCCGTGCGAGCCGGCCTCGCGGCGGAAGCAGGGCGAGAAGCCCGCGTAGCGCAGCGGCAGCCGGTCGGCGTCGATGATCTCGTCCATGTGGTACGCCGCCAGCGGCACCTCGGAGGTGCCGACCAGGTAGAGGTCGTCCTTCTCGAGGTGGTAGACGTCCTGCGCGGCCTGACCGAGGAAGCCGGTGCCCGCCATGGACTGGGGGCGGACCAGGGCCGGGGTCAGCATCGGCGTGAAGCCGGCCGCGGTGGCCTGGGCGATCGCCGCGTTCACCAGGGCGAGTTCCAGCAGGGCACCGACACCGGTGAGGAAGTAGAAGCGCGAGCCGGACACCTTGGCACCGCGCTCGACGTCGATGGCGCCCAGGATGTGGCCGAGCTCGAGGTGGTCCCTGGGCTCGAAGCCCTCCGCGCCGAAGTCGCGGATGCTGCCGTGCGTCTCCAGCGTGACGAAGTCCTCCTCGCCGCCGACGGGCACGTCGGGGTGGACGAGGTTGCTCAGCTTGGACAGCAGGTCCTGCGTCTCGGCGGCGGCGGCGTCCCGGTCGGCGTCGGCGGCCTTCACGTCGGCCTTGAGCTGTTCGGCCTTCCTCAGCAGCTCGGCCTTCTCGTCGCCGGCCGCCTTGGGGATGAGCTTGCCGAGCGACTTCTGCTCGGCGCGCAGCTCGTCGAAGCGGACGCCGGACGACCTGCGCCGTTCGTCGGCGGACAGGAGAGCGTCGACGAGTGCGACGTCCTCTCCACGGGCGCGCTGCGAAGCGCGCACACGGTCGGGGTCCTCACGGAGCAGGCGAAGGTCAATCACGCGGTCAAGGCTACCGGTGCGGGATGACGGCCCACGACTCACTATTGCGGAGGAACAGATCACGTGGCGTTATGAGTGAAATGCGCCTTGTGTTCCTGGGGTCGGATCCCAGGGTGCCACCTCCTTGAGCAGTCGCGTCGCCCGCTGCCGGTCGGACCGAATCCCTTGCGTGGGGCGGCACTTGGGTCTGGTTGTCCACAGGCATTTCCACTCCGGGAAAGTTATCCACAGGGTGTGGGGAGGATCTGTGGACTTCGGAATTGATCACTCCGAAGCGGTGGCCGATGCCGGGGATTCCCCGCACAAACCCTCTCTATCCCCACCTTTGAGGGGAAAGGCTTCGCCCTAAAGGGTTGACCAAGGGAAAAGAATGGACGAAGGGTGAGGGTCGGAACGATGGACGCGATCATGGGGAGAAGGGTGATTTATCGACCGAAGCGCGCTTCGGTGTCGACTTGTCCCCAGGTCGAGAAGCGGACCTGTGGATAACTTCTGTGGACAACTCCCCCGCAGGGAAGGACCGGACTCCGGGCCGCCGCGCCTCGTCTCAGAACCGGCCGTCCTGGCACCGCGCCACCCAGTCCGCCGCCCCCGTGAACTCCTCGTCCGACGTCCCGGGGAACGGAGGCCGCACCTCCCCCGGCCGCACATCCGCACGCGGGTACGAACCGAGATAACGCACCTGGAGACAGATCCGCTTCAGTCCCATCAGCGCCTCGGCCATCCGGCGGTCCGAGATGTGGCCCTCGGCATCGACACAGAAGCAGTAGTTGCCGATTCCTTCGCCGGTCGGCCGGGACTGGAGCAGCATCAGGTTGATGCCGCGCGTGGCGAACTCGCCCAGCAGGTCGCGCAGGCCGCCGGGATGGTCGTCGTTCTGCCACAGCACCACGGAGGTCTTGTCCGCGCCGGTGGGTGCGGCCGGCCGGGCGGGGCGACCCACCAGGACGAACCGGGTCTGCGCGTTCTCCGCGTCGTGGATCCCCGTCTCCAAGGGCTCCAGGCCGTACCGGGCCGCCGCGAACTCACCGGCGAAGGCGGCGTCGTAGCGGCCCTCCTGGACCAGCCGCGCACCGTCCGCGTTCGAGGCGGCCGATTCCCAGACGGCGTCCGGGAGGTGTGTCTTCAGCCAGTTGCGTACCTGCGGCTGTGCGGCCGGATGGGCGGTGACCGTCTTGACGTCCGACAACGTGGTGCCCGGACGCACCAGCAGCGCGAAGGTGATCGACAGCAGCACCTCGCGGTAGATCATCAACGGGGTACCCGCGACCAGCTCGTCGAGGGTGGTGGTGATCCCGCCTTCGACCGAGTTCTCGATGGGGACGAAAGCGGCCTCCGCCTCGCCCACCCGCACCGCGTCGAGCGCGGACTGCACGGACACGTAAGGGATCAGCTCACGGGTCGCCGCCTCGGGGAGGGTACGCAGGGCCACTTCGGTGAAGGTGCCCTCTGGGCCGAGATACGCATAGCTCGCTGGCATGTCCTCACCCTAATGGGCCTTCGCCGACCGCAACTCCCGGAAAGCCCCCAGGGGTGACACCGGGCCGCTCTCACCCCTCCAGCAGCGCCTGACCCACATACTCGCCCTCCGCCGCACCACCCGGGACCGCGAACAGTCCGCTGGCCTCGTGACGGATGAACGGGGTCAGCGCGTCGCCCCGGTCCAGCTTGCGCTGCACCGGCACGAAACCGCGCAGCGGGTCCGCCTGCCAGCAGATGAACAGCAGACCCGCGTCCGGGACCCCGTCCGGGGCGATCCCGTCGTGGTACGAGAACGGGCGGCGGAGCATCGCCGCGCCGCCGTTCTGGTCGGGCCGGGTGATCCTCGCGTGGGCGTTGAACGGGACCACCAGAGCGCCCTCGGCGTCGGTCTTCTCCAGGTCCATGGCGGTCGTCTCGGTACCTCCGGACAGCGGCGCCCCGTCGGACTTCCGGCGCCCGATCACCTGTTCCTGCTCCGTGACCGACAACTGCTCCCAATCGTCCAACAGCATGCGGATACGGCGTACGACGGCATAGGAGCCGTTCGCCATCCAGGCGGGCTCGCCCTTCTCCGGTACGAAGATCCGCTGGTCGAAGTCGGATTCGGTGGGCTTGGGATTGCGGGTGCCGTCGACCTGGCCCATCAGGTTGCGTGCGGTCATGGGGTGGGAGGTGGCACCCGGGGACCGGTTGAACCCGTTCATCTGCCAGCGCACCCTGGCCGCCGACCCCGCGTCCTTCTGGACGGCGCGCAGGGCGTGGAAGGCCACGAGGGCGTCGTCCGCGCCGATCTGCACCCACAGATCGCCGTTGCTGTGCGCCTTGTCGAGGCGGTCGGAGGAGAAGTCGGGCAGCGGGTCCAGGGACACCGGGCGCTGCTTCTCCAGCCCGGTACGCCCGAAGAAGCTGTGGCCGAAACCGAAGGTGAGGGTCAGCGAGGAGGGACCGGCGTCACGGGCCACACCGGTGTCTCCCTGAGCGGTCGGCTCGCCCGCCATCAGCCGACGGGCCGAGTCCGACCAGCGGCGCAGCAGGGCGGCCGCCTCCTTGCGGCCGGCGCCGGGGGCCAGGTCGAAGGCGATGAGGTGGCCTCGGGCCTGGAGGGGCTGGGTGATGCCCGGCTGATGTTTCACGTGAAACGGCACGCGGCTGTCGCCCAGCGACGTCAGCGGTGTGGCTCCGGTGGGCGCCGAGGCGTGTCCCACGGCCCCGCCCGCCGCTCCGAGGACGAGCCCCGTGGCACCTGCCGTGCCGAGCAGCCGGCGGCGGGAGACGCCTGCCCCCGTGGTGCGGCCGACGGGCTCCTCCTGGAGCGCCTGCGGGGCACGGACCTGTGGAATGGACTGGTCAGCCATGGTGGTTCAGCCGATCTGCGCGTTCTTCGAGACGGTCACCTGGTCGATGTCGGAGGTGCGCACGGTCACCTCGACCTTCCAGTCGCCCGCCATGGGGAGTTGCACATCGCTCGCCGACCAGTGCCCGGCGGCGACGCGGTCGGGGATGACGGGCAGCGGCCCGATGTCCTGGGCGGAGAGGGTGAAGGCGATCGTCACCTCGGGGATGTCGAGCGGGCGGCTGCCCGCACCCTCCACATAGACGTGCAGGACGTTCTTTCCGACGCGGGCCGGATCGAGGTCGAGCGAGACGACGCCTTTGCCGTTCTCACCGCCGGTGTCGAAGGGCATGTTCAGGGTCACCGCGCCGGTGCCCTGGCCGGTCGAGGAGGAAGCGGAGGAGGCGGCACCGGCCGCCTGGGCCTCCTGTTCCGTGCGTCCCGGCTCTGTCTGCGTCAGCACGGTGGTGACGGCGAGCAGGACGACGGCGATGCCCGCCTCGGCGAGCACGGAGCGGCGCAGCCCCGAGCGGTGGGGGTCGGCGTTCCGCAGGCGCTTCTGCCGGGCGTTCTCCACCGCGGCCCGCTGCCGGGCGAGCTGGGCGGCCCGCGCGGATCCCGCCCCGTCCACCGCTCCGGCCCCGGACGCCCTTCCGGCCCCGGCGGTGGCTCCGGGTCCGGTGGCCGTTCCGGCTGCCGTGGTGACCGTTCCGGCGCCGTCCGCCGCTTCGGCTCCGGATGCCGCTTCAGCCCCGGTCGTCGTTCCGGCCCCGGCCGTGGCACCGGCCCCGGCCGTGGCTTCGGCGGTCGGGTCCTCCGTGTCGGTGGCCTTCTCCGTCCCTCCGGCACCGACCGCGTCCCGGCGGGCGCCGGACGTCGTCCGGGCACCGGGCAGAGCCGACTCGGTCGCGGCCGCCTCCTCGGCCGTGCCCGTGCCCGTCCCCTCGGTCGCGGCCCTCTCGGTCGCAGGCGTCTTCTCGGACGTGCCGGTGCCTTCGGCGGTCCCGGCCGCCACGGGGGCCCCGGCCAGTCGCGCCGTCCACCGCCGTGAGACGGAGGCGACACCGACCAGCACCACCACGAGTCCGAGCTTGACGAGGAGCAACTGCCCGTAGCGGGTGTCGGTGAAGGCCGACCAGGCACCGAGCTGCCGCCAGCTCTGGTAGGTCCCGGTGAGGACCAGCGCGATCACGCTGCCGAAGGCGAGTCGCGAGAACCGCCGGACGGCATCGCGGTCGACCGGAGTCTCGGCGGGCGCCCGCAAGAGTGCGACGAGCAGCGCGGTGAGCCCGCCGAACCAGGCGGCGACGGCCAGCAGGTGCACCACGTCGACCGGCATGGCGATACCGGGCTGGAGCCCCTGGGAGGCGTGCTCGGACATCGCCCAGCTCGCGGCGAGCCCCGCCGCGACGACCGTGCCCCCGATCGCGAGGCCGAAGGTCAGATCACGCTTCTCCTCGTCGTCACGCTCGTCGTGGGAGCCGAACAGCACGGCGATGAAGAGCGCCGCCGCGGCGAGCAGCAGCAGCCGGGAGACCAGCGCCGCACCCGTCTTGGTCTGCAGCACGTTCCCGAGCAGCGAGAGGTCGAAGACGTCGCCGACCGCGCCCGAGGTGGTGTAGGAGCCGCGCAGGAGCAGCAGTCCGAGCGTGGCCGAGGTGAGCGCCAGCCACCCGGAGACGACCAGCCGCTGCATCACCCGCACCCCGGAACCGCGCCTCCAGCAGGCGAGCACGAAGGCGGCACCGCCGGCCATGACGGCGAACCCGGCGTACGACACGTACCGGCCGAGGCCGTACAGCCAGCCCACCGGGCCGTCGTCGGACCCCTGCGCGGAGACCGAGACGGAGGTCTCGGACGGTGCGCCGATGGAGAAGGTGAAGGCACCGGCGACCGGATGGCTGTCCGCCGACACCACCTGGTAGGCCACGGTGTACGTGCCGTCGGGCAGCCCGCTGAGCAGTCGCACGGTGTAGGTGGTGCCGCTCGCGTTGGCCGGGTCGCCCTTGTCCACCCGCGTCCCCTTGGGATCCAGCACCCGCACGGCGTCGTCGCTGACCGCGACCGGCTCGGAGAAGGTGAGCGAGACCTGGGTGGGAGCCGTGTCGACCACCGCCCCCCGACCGGGGTCGCTGCCGGTCAGCGCGGCGTGCGCGGACGCGGGAGCGGCCCCGGCGAAGAGCGCGCCGGTGACGGCCAGGAACAGCAGCACCAGGGTCCGCACGCGGGGGGCGATGATCTGGGTCACAGGGGTGTCTCCCTCAGTGTCCGGTCTTCGGGGTGTAGGTGGCGGGCTTCACCGGGATCTCGACCGTGACGGGGTCGGAGTGGTCGAAGCGCAGTTCGACGGACACCTTCTGGCCCTGCTTCGGCCGCTGCTTCAGCTGCTCGAACATCAGGTGGTTGCCGCCGCTCTCCAGCACCAGGCTGCCGTGGGCCGGGATGTCGAGTGCCTCGACCTGCTGCATGGCGCCGTCCACGGTCTCGTGCACGGTGACCTCGCCGACGTCGCTGGTGACCGAGGTCAGCCGGTCGGCGGCGTCGCCGTCGTTGGTGATGGTGAGGAAGCCGGCGGCCATGTCCGAGACCGGCTGCGGCATGTACGCGGAGTCCACGGACAGGTCCGCCCCGCCGTCACCGGAGCCCGGTCCGTCCGAGCCGCCGCACCCGGCCAGCGTCAGCGCCCCGGCGACTACCAGGGCCGTCACCGCCAGGCGCCTCACGGCTTCGCGCCCTTGATGAGCTTCGGGAGGTCCCTGGTGTAGTCCTCGACGGTGGCGTCCTCACCGTAGAGGACGTAACCGCCGTCGGTCTCGGGGGAGAAGGCGATGACCTGGGTGCCGTGGTCGGAGACGGTCTTGCCCTTGTCGTCCTTGCGCGGCGGGTCGATGGTGATGCCGAGGGTGCGGGCACCGGCCTGGATGGTGGCGAAGTCGCCGGTCAGGCCGACGACCTGGGGGTCGATGCCCTTGAGCCACGTGCCGAGCGCGGCGGAGGTGTCCCGCTCGGGGTCGGTGGTGACGAACACGATCCGCAGCTTGTCCTGCTGGTCCTGGGGCAGCTGCTTCTTGGCCACGGCGAGGTTGTTCATCGTCAGCGGGCAGACGTCGGGGCAGTGCGTGTAGCCGAAGTAGATGAGGGTGGGCCTGCCTGCGGTCTCGGCGCGGAAGTCGTACTCCTCGCCCCGGGTGTCGGTCAGGACGAGGTCGGGCTTCTCGAACGGCTTGTCCAGGACGGTGGCCGCCTTCTCGGCGCCGGCCTCCTCGGACACCACGGCCACGGGGTCGCCACCGCCGTCGTTGCCGCTGCCGCAGGCGGAGAGGGTGAGGGAGGCGGCGGCGAGCAGGGCTGCCGCCGCGAAGGTCTTCTTGCGCATGGATGGTTCCTGGAAGTGAGTGCTGGGCGCGCACCGGGGCCGGCGCGGGGCAGCGGATGGCCCCGGTGCGCAGGGTGGGGAGGAGCGGGGGATCAGGCGGTGGTGCGGCGGCGCCCGGCGAGCACGCCGTAGGCGACGCCCGCCGCGCCGACCACGATGCCGACGACGCCCAGGACACGGGCGGTGGTGTCCGTGCCGCCGGAGTCGCCGTCGCCGGAGGTCCGGGCGGACGCCTTCTCGGCCGAGGCGGAGTCGGAGCCGGAGTCGGAGCCGGAGTCGGAGGCCTTGTCGGCGCCGGAGGCGCCGTGGTGGTCCCCGGTGGCGGCGGAGAGGGCGAGCACGGGAGCCGGGTGGCCGGGCTCTTCCTGCCCCTTCTGCGGCACCTCGATCCAGCGGACGACCTCCTTGTTGGAGTAGGTCTGCAGGGCCTTGAAGACGAGTTCGTCGGCGTCCTCGGGAAGAGTGCCGACGGACACAGGGAACTTCTGGAAGAAGCCGGGCTCGATGCCGTCGCCCTTGGCGGTCCAGGTGACCTTGGAGACCGCCTCGTCGATCTTCTTGCCGTGCATCTCGAGCGGCTTGTCCAGCTTGGACTTGGTGACCTGGATGTCCCAGCCCTCGACCGGCTGCGGCATCACGGAGGCCAGCGGGTGGTCCGTGGGGAAGTTGATCTCGAGCTTGGTGGTCGAGGCGTTGTCCCGCTCGTTGGGGACCTTGAAGCCGAGGACCGCGTAGCCGCCCTTGGCGGCTTCGCCCTCGGGCTGCACGCTGACGTGCGCGAGGGCGGGGGAGGACAGGGCGAGGACGGTGGCACCGGCGACGGCGGCGGTGGCGGTGATACGAGAAGCCTTCACGGCAGAAGCACTCCGCTTCGATCGAGGTTTCGCTGACGGTGAGGACACGCCGGGGCGCGGCCGGACGGTCCGCCTTCACGACGGGGCCCCGGACGCACACGGGCGACGGACGCACACGCGCGGGCCGCGCGCGGGCGTCGCCTCTCCTCACCGCAAGCCCGGAAGCCGGAAGCTCAGAAGGGCGGAAGCCGGAAGCCCGGAGGGCCTCGCCGACCCGGAGGTTGCGGAGTGGCGGTCGCCTCGCGTCAGGCGGCGAGAGCGAATGCGGGGGCGGCGGCGGGCGGGCCCCGGCGGATCACCGTGTGCTGGAGCGCGGGGCTCCGGGGCACGGGAGCCGTGAGCAGGGCGGCACGTCCCCGACGCGGGGCCTCCTGCGGTGCTCCCGGAAGACCGGCGCGCAGGGCGCGCACCAGGGCGAGCGCCGCGCGGAGGGACCGTACGAGGGCGCCCTCGGCGACCCCGTGCGCCGACAGCTCGGTCAGCCGCAGCAGGGCCAGCTCGCCGCGGCGCAGCAGCCATCCCGCGGCCACCGCCGCGAGGACGTGGCCGAGCAGCATCGGCAGCGACGGCAGCAGGGCCGCGGGCGAACCGGGGCCGGCCGTTACAGCGTCCGCCGCATGGGCGTCCGCCCCGCCGGGGTGGATCCCCGCGTCGGTGAGGACGCGCTCGGCCCGCGCGGGGCTGATTCCCGTCGCGGCGGTTCCGCACAGCAGCCGCGCGGCCCGCTCGACCAGCGCGGCGTCGGACAGCGCGGACGACGGACCCGCGGCGGGTGCGCCGTGCTGTCCCAGTCCGAACAGGGTGTGCAGTGCCGTCTGGCCGAGCGCCAGCATCGCCGCGATGCCTGTCAGGGAGCGCGTGCGTCCGGCGAGCGGCGCGGCGATCGCGACCGCGCCGAGGAATCCCGCGCCCAGTGTCCACAGCGGGACGGCGGCGCGGGAGGCGAGGGTGTGGCCTGCCCCGGCCAGCACGACACAGACCGCGGCGAACACCGCGGCCCGCAGGATCCGGACGCCTCGTCCGGAGCGCACCGTGTGCGGAGGGGGGGCAGACATGGCGGCCTCATCATCGCACCGGCCCTCCGCTCGCCGTACGGCAGGTCCGCAAGATGAGGTACGACCGTAAGATCACCTCTGCCCGGGACGCGCGGAGTCGCGCCACATGTACCGGTCGCTATCACGTCACACCCGCCATATGGGCGGCGTCACGTCAACTTCACGCTTACAAGTGAGTACTCAGGGCAATACGTAACGGTATGTCGAGCCGCAGCCAGGAGGCTGGAGCATGAGCATCTGGTGGTCACTCCATCTGCGGCGCGACGCCGCCAGTGTGCCGCTCGCCCGGCGCCTGCTGCTCGGCACCATGGAGACCGCGGGCGTCGACCCCGACATCTCCTACGACCTCTCGATCGCCCTCAGCGAGGCCTGCGCGAACGCGGTCGAGCACGGCGGGGACACCGCACGGGGCTGCACCTCGGAGGCGTACCGGGTGACCGCCTACCTCGACGGGGAGAAGTGCCGCATCGAGGTCACCGACGCGGGCCCCGGCTTTCCCGCCGCGGCCGCCGGCGGCCGCCCCCGGCCGACGGTCCGTCCGGCGCCGTCCGACGCCGAGAACGGCCGGGGCCTCTGTCTCATCCGGGAGCTGGCCGACCACGTGCACTTCGGCAACAAGCCGGGCCGGGGCGGCGCGGTGGTGAGCTTCGACAAGATCCTGAAGTGGCGCGAGGACGCCCCGCTCGTCGCCGTCTAGGAACGGCCGCACCCCGGCGCGGCGACGGCCGGGTACGCGAGCGCGTACCCGGCCGTGCCGTCGTCGTGCGGTGGGTCAGCCCTTCAGGCCGGCCATCCAGGCCTCGACCTCGTCCGACCGCCGGGGCAGTCCCGCGGACAGGTTCCGGTTGCCGTCCTCGGTGACGAGGATGTCGTCCTCGATGCGGACGCCGATGCCCCGGTACTCCTCGGGCACGGTCAGGTCGTCGGCCTGGAAGTACAGGCCCGGCTCGACGGTGAGCACCATGCCGGGCTCCAGGGTGCCGTCGACGTAGGTCTCGGTCCGCGCGGCGGCGCAGTCGTGGACGTCCATGCCGAGCATGTGGCCGGTGCCGTGCAGTGTCCAGCGGCGCTGCAGCCCGAGTTCCAGCACCCGCTCGACCGGGCCTTCCACCAGACCCCACTCGACGAGCCGCTCGGTCAGCACGCGCTGCGCGGCGTCGTGGAAGTCCCGGTACTTGGCGCCCGGCTGCACGGCCGCGATGCCGGCCTCCTGGGCGTCGTACACGGCGTCGTAGATCTTCTTCTGCAGCTCGCTGTAGCGGCCGTTGACCGGCAGCGTGCGGGTGACGTCGGCCGTGTAGTACGTGTGCGTCTCCACGCCCGCGTCGAGCAGCAGCAGGTCGCCCGAGCGGACCGGGCCGTCGTTGCGGACCCAGTGCAGCGTGCAGGCGTGCGGGCCGGCGGCGCAGATGGAGCCGTAGCCGACGTCGTTGCCCTCCACGCGGGCGCGCAGGAAGAACGTTCCCTCGATGTAGCGCTCGCTGGTCGCCTCGGCCTTGTCCAGGACCTTCACGACGTCCTCGAAGCCGCGCACGGTGGAGTCGACGGCCTTCTGCAGCTCGCCGATCTCGAAGTCGTCCTTGACCAGACGCATCTCGGAGAGGAAGACGCGCAGCTCCTCGTCGCGTTCGGCGGTGACCTTGTCGGTCAGTGCCGCCTCGATCCCGGCGTCGTGGCCGCGCACCGCACGTACCGGGCCGGTGGCCTCGCGCAGCGTCCCGGCGAGTTCGCGCACGTCGGAGGCGGGGATGCCGTACAACTTCTCGGACTCGGTGAGGGAGTGGCGGCGGCCGACCCACAGCTCGCCCTGGCCGTCCAGCCAGAACTCGCCGTTCTCACGGTCGGAGCGGGGCAGAAGGTAGATCGTCGCCTCGTGGCCTTCGGCCGTGGGCTCCATGACGAGGACGCCGTCCTCCGTCTGGTTGCCGGTGAGGTACGCGTACTCGACCGACGCGCGGAAGGAGTACTCGGTGTCGTTGGAGCGGGTCCTCAGGTTGCCCGCGGGGACGACCAGACGCTCGCCCGGGAAGCGGGCGGACAGCGCCGCGCGGCGGGCGGCCGTCTCGGCGGCCTGCGCGATCGGCTCCAGGTCGTGCAGTTCGGTGTCGGCCCAGCCGCTCCTCATGCTCTCGGCCAGCTCGTCGGACACGCCCGGGTACAGGCCGTTCTTGCGCTGCTTGACGGGCTCCTCCTCGGCAGTCTCCGGGGTCTCCGGCAGCTCCTCCGCCACGGTCATCCTCCTCGATACGGCACTGGACCACCCCCATCGTACGGTCGGGCGGAAACGGACGAACCGGCGCTGTGCCTGTTACCGACGACCCACGCGTGGACGACCGCCGGCGGAGGCACGGTGGCGCGACGGCACCTCCGGGCGGTGGGCCGCACGACGCTCCCGCCGGCGCACCGGCTCATGACAACGGGGACCGCGTGCGTCGCGCGGACCAGGCGGCGGCCGGGCAGGGCCCGTCAGGACGCGGCCACGGGCACCGGGTGGTTCCGGGCCGTCACTCGAACCGGGCCGCCAGCAGCACCACGTCCTCCGTGGAGTCCGCGGTGCCGGCCCCCTCCGGCAGCACCGCGCGCAGGACGTGGTCGGCTACGGCGCCGGGGTCCCGGCGCAGGGCCGTGGGTACTCCGGCCGCCGCGGCGTGCAGCCGGGCGAAGGCCCGGTCGGTCGGGTCGCCGGTGCGGTGCAGCAGGCCGTCGGTGTAGAACAGCACTGTCTCCCCCGCCTCCACCTGGACCTCCACGCTCGGCGCCTCCCAGCAGGCGAGCATGCCCAGCGGCGCGGAGACCGAGGTCTCGACGAACTCCGTGCGGCGGTCCCCGAGCAGCAGCGGCGGGCTGTGTCCGGCCCCGGCGAGGGTGATCCGGCGCAGGGCGGGCTCGCAGTAGCCGAACAGGGCGGTGGCCGACCGGGCGGGCTCGGTGAGCCGGAGCAGCAGTTCCAGGTCGGAGAGGACGGCGACCGGGTCCTCGCCCTCCATCACGGCGTACGCCCGCAACGACGCGCGCAGCCGGCCCATCGCCGCGACCGCGCTGGGCCCCGACCCGGTGACGGACCCGACGGCCAGACCGAGGGCCGCGTCCGGCAGCGGCAGCGCGTCGTACCAGTCGCCGCCGCCGCGCGGGGACGTGCGGTGCCGCGCGGCGAGCTGCACGCCGGCGACCCGGGGGAGGCGCGACGGCAGGAGTTCCTCGGTCATCGTGGCCATGGACGTGCGCGTGTGCTCGAGCTCGAGCAGCCGGCCCAGGTACTCGGCGGCCTGACGGATGTAGAGGCCGACCAGGTGGCGCTGCCGCTTCGACGGCTCGGCCGGCTCGTCGTAGAGCCACACCGCGGCGCCCAGGCGTCCGGCGGCCCCGGTGGTGAGGGGGAGGGCGAAGCTGGCGGCGTAACCGAGGCGGGCGGCGACCTCGCGGTGTTGGGGGTCGAGCCCCTGCTCGCCGAACAGGTCGGGTTCGCTGATGCCGTCGTCGGCGCCGGGCAGACCGTCCAGGATCCTGCCGTACGAGAGGGAGCTGCGCGGCACCGTCTCGAGGTGGCCGAGGTCCGAGCGGGCCAGGCCGAGGCCGACGGTGGTGGCCGGGCCGAGTCCGTCGGCGGGCTCCAGGGCCACGAGACCACGCCGCGCGCCGACCAGCGCGGCTCCTGCCCGGAGCAGTTCCCGGAGCGCCTCGTCGAGCGTGCCCGCGCGGACCAGGCGTTCTGTCAGCTCGTGGAGGGTGGTGAGGTCGGAGACCCAGCCCGCCAGACGGTCCTGGAGCAGCGCGCCCGGCGCGTGATGGATGTTTGCCACCGGGGCCGGAGAGGTACCCGTGACGGACGCGACAGTGTGGGCCGGTGCGGGAACCGTTGAATCGATTCCGGCCACTTTCGGCGGGTGCGGGGCGTTCATGGCGTCCGGCTTTCCGACCGGTACGTACTGCTCGAAAGCATCGCGAACCCCCATGTCATTCTGCGTCGCCGGCAGTGTCTCCACATGTACACGTACTCGTGAGGAGATGTCCAGCATTGTCCTGCTGGGATTCCTGGTGTCTGTGAGACTGAAGGGAACTCCCCGCAGACCCCTTGCCGAAAAGCGAAGTTGGCTTGAAACTGCCTCAGGGGGAGGCATATTGCGGTCGACTGGCCTTGCTCGACGGAAGCGTCACAGCGGTCGTGATGGGTACGTACTCGGTGAAGTCCAGGAGTGGTGGGTAACCGCTCGGGAACCTGGCGACGGACCCGGGCGTCTTAACCACCGACGACCGTGCCCCATCCTCCCGTGGCGGAGGCGGAGAGAACCACGCGCGACGGTAAACGCCAGACTTCGCCACCCCCACGCCACGCCCGTACTTCTGACAGACGCGGTACGGGTGGAGCGGCCGCGGAGGCAGCCCATGCTCGGCCCGGAGGGGTTACCCCTGCCCGGCGCGGGGGTGTGATGCGCCAACAGGTACGCACAGTGAAGTGATCGACACATGACGTGATCTGGACCACGGTGTTGCCAGGCGTGCAACGGAAAGGAACGAGCGCTCATGCGCGAGATCCTCGGAAGGCGACGCAGGCTCCTGTCCCGGCGCGGTGACGGCGGGCCCGAGCTGATCGGCGCGGCCCTGACCTACGCGGCGCAGTGGCGGTGGCCCGTACTCCCCGGCGTGACGGCCGACCCGCAGGGCCGGTCCCGCTGCGGCTGCCCCGACCCCGAGTGCACGGTGCCGGGTGCCCACCCGTTCGACCCCGGCCTCCTCGCCGCCACCACCGACGCGCGCATGGTGCGCTGGTGGTGGGGCAACCGGCCCGCGGCGCCGATCATCCTCGCCACCGGAGGCAGGGCCCCGTGCGCGGTGTCCCTGCCCGCCGTGCCGGCCGCCCGCGCCCTCGGGGCCCTCGACCACCACGGCATGCGGCTGGGGCCGGTCGTCGCCTCGCCCACCCGCTGGTCGATCCTGGTGCAGCCGTACTCCATGGAGCAGCTGGGCGAGCTGCTGTACGCCAAGGAGTTCGTCCCCGGCTCCCTGCGTTTCCACGGCGAGGGCGGTTATCTCGCCCTGCCCCCGTCCGAGACGGCGCAGGGCGGAGTCCGCTGGGAGCGGGCGCCGCTGCCCGGTTCGGCCTCGCCCTGGGTGCCCGGCGTCGAAGCCGTGGTGGACGCCGTGGTCGAGGCCCTCACCCGTACGGGCGTGAGCGCACCCGAGATGTGACCCGAACCGGCGCGCGCGGCGCCGGCCGACCGCCCCGGGGCGCTGTCTTCCCGGGGCACGTCGCGTCATGCCGGGGACCGCGTCAGGGCCGGCCGAAGAGCTCCGCTCGTCGCCCTCGCCGCCGCCGTCGTGGGCGCCGCCGCGGCCTGTGCGGTCGCTCCGCCCCCAGGGGCGGAGCCCGCGGGCGGCGCCGGACGGCCGCACGACTCCGGACGCTCCTCACCCAGCGACGGACGCTCCTCACCCAGCGAAGCCGAAGCCGCCGAGCCCGGCGACGGGAAGGCGCGGACGCCGCCCGCCGCGGACCCGTCGCCGCCCGGCCCGCACGGATCCACCGCCGTCCGCTGCGGGCCCGCGCTCTCCTCCCCCGACGGCATCGAGGCGCGGACCTGTGTGGTGGCGCAGGGCGACACCGTCCGGGCGCGGACCTACTACCGCGACGCCGGCGGTGAGGAACGGGCCGTCGCGCTGAGCCTCATGGGTCCGGACGGCCGGACCGTGCTGACACACTGCGTCCTGGACACCGGCGACGAACCCGCCCTGTGCGAAACGCCGCGCGAGCGCGGATCCGGGAGGCTCGCGCGGTACACGGCGATCGCGGAGTTCGCGGACCGCACCGCGGGAGAGCGGTTGCTGCTGCGCGCCGGAACCAACTGACGTACCGGGAAGACCGGTTGACGGTGTCGACGGCCGGTGGACCGGGCGGAGACGAGCCGTGACGGGACGGAGGCGAACCGTGGACGGGGCGGAGACGCGCCGTGGACCGGCGGTCGCGCTGCGTGAGCGGCGGTGGGCACGCAAAGACCCGGTTGCTGGCGACGGGGGATGCACCAGCAACCGGGCTAATGGAACGGTAACAAGATATCGGCGGTTCGCAAATTCGATCTCGGCTTTCCGGTCACCGACTGGCTTGTACGCGAGGGGAGTTGTGCGTTCGGACGCTGAGGCGTGACGCGGGGGGTTCCGCCGGCCGGCCGCCGGCGGAACCCCCCGGTCCGCGGGTGCCTCAGCTGAGGGTGACCTGGCGGTTCGTCAGGCCGCCGCGGGCGCGGCGCTCGTCGGCGGTGAGCGGCGCGTCCTCGGCGAGTGCGGCGGTGAGCCGCTCGGCGAACTCGGCGGCCGGCTTCTCCACGTCGTCGGCCCCGACTCCGCTGGGCAGGTCCCAGACCGGCACGGTGAGCCCGTGAGCGCGGAAGGAGCCCACGAGACGGGTGCCCTCGCCGAGGGAGGAACGGCCGGCCGCGTGCAGGCGCGCGAGAGCGTCCAGAAGCTGCTCCTCGGGGTGCGGCATGACCCACCGCAGGTGGTTCTTCTCAGGTGTCTCGCACCAGTACGCGGAGTCCACGCCCGACAGCTTGACGGTCGGGATGGCCGCGGCGTTGGCCCGCTCCAGGGAGGCGGTGACGTCCGGCGTGGCGTTCTCCGGGTCCGGGACCCAGAACTCGAACCCGCTGTGCACCACCGGCTCGAACGCGCCGTCGGGATCCAGCAGGTCCTGCAGCCGGGGGCCGTCGGCGGGCGCGCGCCGCGCCTGCACCGGCGTGCCCGGGTCGGCGGCGAGCGCACGCTGCAGCGTGTCGGCCAGGTCGCGGCTGATGTCCCCGGAGGAGGTGTCGTTCTGCAGGCCGAGCAGGACCGAACCGTCGTCCCGGCGCAGCGCGGGCCAGGCCATCGGAAGCACTGTGGCCAGGGTCACGGACGGGACGCCCTCGGGCAGACCGTCCTTGAGGGGCAGCTCGACGGTGGCGGCCGGCACCAGCTCGCGAAGCGCCACCCAGTCGCACTCGCCGGGCAGACCCTCGAACGGGCGGTGCACCAGCTCGGTCACGGCGTGCGCTGCGGCACGGCCATGGCACGCCTTGTAGCGGCGGCCGCTGCCGCAGGGGCAGGGCTCGCGGGCGCCGACGACCGGGATCTGCCCGTCCGTGAGCTGCGGGCGCTTGGCCTTCGTCTGGGGTCGCTTCTTGGCCATCGTGGGTGTCTCCCGGTTACGGCTCGTCTCGTACGGGCGCGAGCCTAGCCGTTCGCGCCCCGACCGGCGGGAACCTGTGGACAACGGGCCGTCCCGTCAACACGCCGTCCCGCCCTCGGCCGGGGATGTCCTCGGCCGAGGGCCGTCCTCAGTCCAGGTCGTCGAAGACGTCCGCGAAGTCCAGCCCGGTGATGCGGGTGACCGGCGGGGCCGTCACGCGTGCCGCGAAGTCCTCGCGCCGGTGCGAGGCTGCCGCGTCCGGGTCGTACACGTCGTCGTGGACGACGACCCACACCGTGACCTCGCCCGGCACCTCGTCGCGCACGCCCCAGTCGTCGGCCAGCGCGGTGATGATGTTCAGCCCCCGCCCGCCGTGCGCCGTGACCGAGGGGGTCGCCGGCGCCGGGCGGGTCGGACCGCCGCCGTCCGTGACCTCGACGACGAGCCGGCCGCACGGGTCCACCCGCCACGCGGCGCGCACGTCGCCGTCCCCGGCAGGCACGCCGCCGAGTGGCCGGCCGTGCTTGCACGCATTGCTCAACAGCTCGGAAAGGATCAGTACGGCATCGTCGATGACCGTGTCCGCCACGCCCCCGTCGCGCAGCTGCGTGCGCATACGGTGCCTCGCCTTCCCCACGCCCGCAGGGCCATGGGGAACGGCCATGCTCGACGACGTGGGCACCTCCTGTGCCACCACCAACGCCACCCCCGAGACCTCCTTCGCCCCACGCCACGGAGTGGATGCCCCATTGGCCTGAACCGGAAACCGGCCGATCCATGAGGGGTGACGCACTCGAAACGATCGAACACGCACCGAACGCGCCGGAGCACTCCCCGTAACCGTGTGGCTGGAATTCATCGGTGTGGCCGAGATGCGAGGATGCGCCCGGCTCATGGGCGGGGTCAAGACATCTGCGGTTATTTCCTGGGGCGGATGGGACGGAAGTGGCGAGAAGCGATCACCGTGTGGTCACCGGCCGAGTCGGTCGAGCACCGCGCGGGGGCGGTTGGTGATGATGGCGTCCACGCCGAGACGCACGCAGAGGTCCACGTCCCGTGGCTCGTTCACCGTCCACACGTGCACCTGGTGGCCGGCCTCCTTGAGGCGTTCGATGGAGGCGGGGTGGCTGCGCGCGATGCGGATCGACGGTCCCGCGATCCCCACGCCGACGGGCAGCCGCCCGTCGCGCAGGCGCGGCGTGACGAACTGGGTCAGGTAGACCGTGGGCAGGGTCGGCGAGGCGGCGCGCACCCGGTGCAGCGACCGCGCGGAGAAGCTCATCACGCGCACCGTCGAGTCCTCGGGGGCGGCCGGGGTGTCGAGCCCGAACCGCTTCAGCAGGAGCAGCAACCGCTCCTCCACCTGCCCCGCCCACCGCGTCGGGTGCTTGGTCTCGATCGCCAGCTCGACCCGGCGCCCGGCGTCGGAGACGAGTTCCAGCAGCCGCTCCAGGGTGAGGACGGAGGTGGCCTCCCGGTCCTCCGGGCGGTGCTCCCAGTCGGGCTCCTCCACGCGCGGCCCGCCGGAGGGGTCACGGCTCTTCCAGGAGCCGAAGTCCAGGGCGGCGAGATCGGAGAGCTCGAGCGCCGAGACCGCACCGCGCCCGTTGGACGTACGGTTGACCCGACGGTCGTGCACGCACACGAGGTGGCCGTCGGCGGTGAGGCGTACGTCGCATTCGAGTGCGTCCGCACCGTCCTCGATCGCCTTGCGGTACGCGGCGAGGGTGTGCTCGGGGGCGTCCTCCGACGCCCCGCGGTGTGCGACGACTCGGGTCCGGTGCTGCCGTGCGTGGGTCACCGCGTCATGGTGCCACCGTGACCGGGTAGACGTGTGCCCGGAGTGGCGTGAACGGTGCGGACGTCCGGTCGGAGGCATCGGGTGGCGCGCCTTACGTGAGTAATGCCCTATATAAAGAATGGCCCCGGACCCACAGGAACGGCTTATGGTGCCCTGACGGCCCGTGGGAAAAGCTGACGTCATACAAAGTGACCAGCGCAGCTGCCTCGCACCGGACCCGTGGACGTGCGTGAACGAGCGGGTCCGAGTGCGACCGGGAAACAACAGCCGTGGATCGAGGAGAAAAGCTGTGAGCACCGAGAACGAGGGCAACGCGGTCCCCCCGGCCCCGTCCGCACCGCCGTCCCCGCCGGTGGATGCTCCCGCTGCTTCGGCGCACCAGGGTCACCCGGGGCCGGGAGCGACTCCGTACCCTGCCGCACAGCAGGGCTACGGTCCGCAGGGCACCCCGGCCGGCGACGCGCACCAGGACCCCGCCGCACCGGGCGGCCCGCCGGCCGGCGCCCACTCCTCCTCCGCGCCCGACCCCGCCTGGCCCCCGCCACCGGCCACCCCCTCCTACGGCGACGGCGGTGCCGGACACGGCGGCTGGGGCTCCTCGTACCAGCAGCCGGCACCGAAGAACGGCGGTGGGCGCGGCCGCACGGTCGCCGCGGTCCTGGTGGCCGCGCTGGTCGCGGGCGGTCTGGGCGGCGGCCTCGGCTACACGCTGGCCAGGGAGAACGACACCAACAGCTCGACCACCGTGTCGTCGTCCACCAGCGGCGGCAACGTGAAGCGCGACCCGGGCACGGTCGCCGCCGTGGCGGCCAGGGCGCTGCCGAGCACGGTCACCATCGAGGCCCAGAGCAGCAGCGGTGAGGGCGGCACCGGAACCGGCTTCGTCTTCGACACCCAGGGCCACATCGTCACCAACAGCCACGTGGTGGCGGAAGCCGTCGACGGTGGCAAGGTCTCGGCGACCTTCCCGAACGGCAGGAAGTACGCGGGCGAGGTCGTCGGTCACGCCCAGGGCTACGACGTCGCGGTCATCAAGCTCGACGACGCCCCCTCCGACCTCAAGCCGCTGACCCTCGGCAACTCCGACGACGTGGCCGTCGGTGACTCGACGATCGCCATCGGCGCGCCCTTCGGCCTGTCCAACACGGTGACGACCGGCATCATCAGCGCGAAGAACCGCCCGGTGGCCTCCAGCGACGGCAGCGGCAGCCAGGCCTCGTACATGAGCGCGCTGCAGACCGACGCGTCCATCAACCCGGGCAACTCCGGCGGCCCGCTGCTGGACGCGCAGGGCAACGTCATCGGCATCAACTCCGCGATCCAGTCCACCGGCAACGGTGGCTTCGGCACGGGCCAGGCCGGCTCCATCGGCCTCGGCTTCGCCATTCCGATCAACCAGGCCAAGTACGTCGCCCAGGAGCTGATCAAGACGGGCAAGCCGGTGTACGCCAAGATCGGCGCGTCGGTGTCCCTGGAGGAGACGGCGGGCGGCGCGAAGATCACCGAGCAGGGCGCGGGCGGCTCCGAGCCCGTCGACCCCGGCGGCCCCGCCGACAAGGCAGGCCTCGAGCCCGGCGACGTCATCACCAAGCTCGACGACCGCGTCATCGACTCCGGGCCGACCCTGATCGGCGAGATCTGGACCCACAAGCCGGGCGACGAGGTCACGATCACCTACGAACGCGACGGCAAGGAGCGCACCACGGAACTCACCCTGGGCTCCCGCGTGGGCGACAGCTGACCGCACCCGCGCACCCCGGACCCGTTACCCTTGTCCCCGCGCCGCCGATCACCGGCAGGCGCGGGGAGGCGTGCCCGAGCGGCCTAAGGGAACGGTCTTGAAAACCGTCGTGGCAGCGATGTCACCGTGGGTTCAAATCCCACCGCCTCCGCGCTGAGAGCAGGAGGAACGGCCCCCGACCTGGATGTCCGGTCGGGGGCCGTTCCCGTGAGAGGGTGGCGTGCCGCGCTCTGCGTGCTGTCGCGAGGAGGGGTCACGGTGCCGCTGCCTCTGGTGGGCGTGCTGCTGCTCGTCGCTCTGGCCGTCGCGGCGGCGAGCGCCGTGACCGTCGTCCTGATGCTGAACGTCTCACCCCTGGCTCTGCCCAGGCTCTGTGCCGTGCTCGCTCTGTTCTTCGGGGCTTCGGCAGCGGCCGTGTACTGCTACGGGTGGCTCTCCGTCACCCTGGGAGGGCCGTTTCCCGCACTGTGCGACGACCGGAACGCCTCCGGCGCCGCGTTGGCGGCCGTCGTGCAGGAGTACTGGCCCCTTCGCAGCGCCTGCGTCTACGCCGACGGTGCGGTGGTGGAGCACACCTCCGTGTCGATCAACGTGCTCGTCCTGCTGCCGGCCGGGCTCGCCGTCGTCCTGGTGTGTGCCGGCGCGGTTCTGCACCGGCGGGTCCGACCGGTGGCGGACGGGACGGCGAACTCCTGACGGCAGTGCAGAACGGCTTCCGAGGCGGGTAGGTGTCCGGGGGTCGTTCCACACGTGCTTCGTTTCCGAGGAGGTTCGATGTCCATGGCCGTCCCGGTGGCGTACAAGGGGCTCGAAGTGATGCCGGCCTGGTTCGCCGGTGTGGCGGTCGTGCCGGCCGCGGTCGGGATCGTCCTGGCCTGGCGGCGGAGGCGTTGACCGGAAGGTGAGGAGTGCACGGGCGGGGTGGGGCAGGGTGAGGGCATGGGATCTGATGGCTGGTACCTCACCGGTGACGTCGAGGACTTCCTCGGGCGGGCAGGGGACTTCCTGCGTGCGCGGCCCGGGCCGCACGTCATGCAGTTGACGTGGGCGGAGAGGGTACGGAGGCGGGGGGCGGAAGCGTTCGGCGGGGCCGTTCTCTTCGGGGTGCTGGAGCGGGCGGGTGCGGTGGAGGGGACCTTCTACCGGCTTGCGCCGCGAGGGATGGGTGTCAGCCCGCTGACGGAGGGACAGGCGGCGAGTCTGGCTGAGCGTCTGGCCGCCGTCCTGCCCTCTCTGCCCTCGGTCAGCGCGGACCACGCCGGCGCCACCGCGTTCGCCGGGGCCTGGCAGCGGCGTACCGGTGTGACGCCGAGGATGCGGGACACGCGGCTGCGGCTGTACCGCCTCGGCACGCTCACGCCGCCGGATCCGCTGCCGGCCGGGCGGGGGCGGGTCCTGGGCGAGGGCGATGTGGAGGAAGCCGCCCACTGGTGCCGGGAGTTCGCCGAGGCGGTGGGTGAGGAGGTCGACTGGGAGGTCGGCACGTGGGGGGAGAGCCGGTTCGCCGACAAGCGGTACACGCTCTGGGAGACCCCGGACGGCATGCCCGTCGCCGTCGCGGGGATGAACCCGCTGATCGGGGGTCAGGTGCAGGTGGACGTCGTCTACACGCCGGCCGGGCTGCGCGGCCGGGGGTACGCGGGCGCCGTGACGGCGGAGGTGAGCCGGGCCGCGCTGGAGGCGGGCGCGCGGGACGTCGTGCTGTTCGCGGACCGGGCCAACCCCTCCAGCAACGTCCTGTACCAGCGGCTGGGCTACCGCACGCTCACCGACTGGTCGGTGTACGACTTCGCGTGAGGGAGCTGGTCAGGAGACGGCCCGCAGCAGGCGGAGCTGGCCGATCTCCGCGGCGTTCTTCATGAGTTCGGCGTTCACCCAGGCGAGCGTGTGCGCCTGGGTGTGCGCCGGGTCGTCCGGCCAGGGGAACGGGGCCGTGGCGTCCAGGTCGGCGTCGGTCAGGTCGTCGAGCACGGCGAGCCAGTCCTGGCGCAGGCCGCGCAGCCACTCCACCGTCGTCCGGCCCTCGCCGGGCCAGGTGATGTCGGTCCGCTCGCGGGGGGCGTGCCCCCGCGCGTGGTCCAGTGTCACGCTCCACCACCAGCCGATGTGCCAGGTCAGCCAGGCGATGGTCGGTACGGGCACGGGGTCCGGTTCGGTGTCCGCCCAGTCGGGGATCCAGGTGCCCCCGGGGGAGCGGCGTACCGTCCAGCAGAGGGGGACCGGTTCCCAGAGGAAGTCCTCCGGCTCCAGTCGCTCCAGGTGGTACTCGAACAGCGACCAGGTCAGGTCGAACTGCAGGCGGAGCAGTTCGGTGCGGGGCGTGGTGGAGGAAGGCATCGTCACAGCTCCTCGTCGGTGGCGAGCAGTTCCCAGGAGATGTCCCGCAGGGCGGGTTCGGCGTCGCAGCCCGTGGGGACGTGCGGGGTGGGCTGGAACCAGGCCACGGTGAGGTGGGAGCGGTACAGGACGCGGTCGTGGGCCGGGTCGACGGCCTCGGAGCTGAACCTGCCGACGCAGGTCACGGCGGGCAGTACCTCCACCGGACCGAAGGCACCCGCGTACTGGTCGGGGTACTCGCGCGGGGGCTGGATCAGATGGACCGGCGTGCGGGGGGAGGAGTGCTCGGCGGTGCGGAGCAGTCCGGCGATCCTGAGGTCGTTGAGGCGCTTGCAGGGGTACCCCTCGAGCAGTCCGCCGTACGTCGACGACATGCGCAGCTCGGAGAGGTCGACCGAGCGGCCGGAGGAGAGGACGACGCGGGCGAGTGCCATGGTCGGCACCTTAGAACGGTGGCGCATTCAACGCTTTCGGTTTTCGGGGCGGGCTGGGCGAGGCAGGGCGGGGCGGGAGGAGGGTGGTGTCAGTGGCCCGTCATGCGGGCGGCCGACGCGATCGTCGCGCGGGCCTCGCGTTCGGACAGGCCGGTGGTGCGGGCCGCGTCGACCAGGGGGTCCACCAGGGCGGGGCCGATGCCGTCCTCGTAGGCGCGGCAGGCCGCCCAGAACAGGCGCGTGTTGCGCTGGCCCTCGTGCGCCGCGAGGACGAACTGGACGAGGCCCTGGCCGTGCCTGCCGGCGGAAGGGGGTGTCGGGTGGTGGGGGCGGGGCGGTGGGAGGAGCAGGCGCAGCAGGGCGGGCGGGCAGGCCGCCGGGGGGAGGTGAGCGGTGCCGGGGGCGGCCCGGTAGGTGCCGTGGCCGGTGCGGGAGCCGGGGCCGACGAGGTAGCCGCCGGCACCCCTGATGTCGATGCCGGGGGCGAGGCGGCCGGCGGAGTTGGGGACGATGACGTCGGGCGGGCCGCTCAGCCACAGGTGGCGGCCGCCGCTCGGGGTCAGGACGATCACGGTGGCGGGGAGGGTGAAGAGGTGGCGCAGGGCCAGCTCGCGGAGGGCGGCCAGGGCGTCCGTGCCGGTCTTGGTGTCCAGGTCGACGCCGATGAGGTGGTGCGGGGGGAGGCCGCATGCGATCCCGTAGCCGGTGGCGCGGGGTGCGGCGGCGAACAGGGCGCGGATGCGGGAGGGATCGGTGGAGGCGTCGTGGACGCCGTGGCCGAAGCGGCCGCACTCGCCGTGACAGGGCGGCCCCGCGGGCTGCGGGCCGGCGCGGTGCGGGGAGCGCAGGGCCGGGAGTTTCGTCCGGGACAGGGGGATGACGGCCAGTCCGCGCTCGGCGGCTGACAGGGCGTGTGCGAGGGCCAGTGTCGTGGCCTGCCGGTCGGTGGTGGCCATGCGACTATTTTCGTACAAGCGTTCGAAGAAGGGAAGGGGTGGGGGGTGCGGCCCGCCTGGGCGGGCCGGACCGGCGGAAACGTGCCGTAACGCTTCCCCCCTTGGGGTGCTTGGGTGCGGGGAGGGCTCTGGTGCGAGCTGGGCAACTCGGGGGCGAGGTGGGGTTTATCGCCCTGTCGTCACGCTTGCGTGCGAATCGCGTCTTCCGGGGTGGTTCCGGGCGATCCGGTGGGCAATCCTGATCTCGCGACGTCGTGGACGACACCGGGGCGGGGGTCAACTTCCCTGGTGAAAGCCGTACTTCACGCACTTGCGGCACTGAGCCGGTGCGTCCTGTGGGTTCTGGAGGGAACACAACATGGCAAGCATCCGTACCGCCCGTGTCATCGCCGCGGTCTCCGCGCTCCCGCTCGCGGCCGCCCTGTTCGCCGGCGTGGCGACGGCGGACACCGGCGCCCTCGCGGACGACGGATCAGACGCGACGGCCATCAGCGGCGAGGCCGGGGCCCTCGGCACCGGTGTCGGCGGCGACAACTTCGGCACCTCGGCCACCACGCAGCAGCAGGCCGGCGGTCCCGGCGCCGCGAACCTGAGCAACACCGCCCAGGTCAACGGTTCCGCGTTCACGGCCGTCAACCAGGGCAACGACAACGTGGCCATCAGCTTCACCCCCCTGTGGTGAGGACGCCGGCGTTCTGATCGTGTGGGGTGCGCTTCCTGGGGTGCGGGGCGTCCGCGCGGCGGTACTCCGGTACCGCCGCGCAGGCGTGCCCCGGGTGCGGAGCACGCCTGCGGCGGCCCCCGTGCCGTCCGGTCCCCCAGGGGCCGACCCGCAGTACCCCCTCATCCGCTCGTCCACCTCCAGGAGGTGGGGACGGCCCCACCCCTACAACCTGAGGGGGACGCGGGTTCTGGACCTGCGGCCGATCCGCCGGACGGGGCCCGCTCCTAGCGTGGAGACATGACCACACTCGTCTGCACCAGCGCTTCGCACGCCGCTGCCCCACCGACGCAGACCCTCCCGTACCCGTCGTTCTCGTCGTACATGCGAGCCCGCCATCCGGTGCTCCTGCGTACCGCCCGGTCGCTGACCGGGAACCCGAGCGACGCGGAGGACCTGCTGCAGACCGCGCTCACCAAGACGTACGTGGCCTGGGAGCGCATCGAGGACCACCGTGCGCTCGACGGCTATGTGCGCAGGGCGCTGCTCAACACGCGCACGTCGCAGTGGCGCAAGCGCAGGGTCGACGAGTTCGCCTGCGACGAGCTGCCCGAGCCCGACCCGGCACCCGGCGGCGAGGACCCGGCCGAGCGGCAGGCGCTGCGCGACGCGATGTGGCGGGCGATCATGCGGCTGCCCGCGCGGCAGCGGGCGATGGTCGTGCTGCGGTACTACGAGGACCTCAGCGAGGTGCAGACGGCCGAGGTGCTCGGCGTCTCGGTCGGCACGGTGAAGTCCGCGGTCTCCAGGGCGCTCGGCAAACTCCGCGACGACGCCGAGCTGGGACTTGTCCGGCAATGAGCGGCAATGAGGGACGCAGTCCCTCGGCGCCGGGTGATCGATCATCCGTCCCGCTAGTGACATACCGCGCGGTATGTGCGCAGAATCAGCGCAACCCGTACCGACGCGCAGGCGACGCCGCTGTCGCCCAGGAGGACGCCGTGCTGAGTACCATGCAGGACGTACCGCTGCTGATCTCGAGGATCCTGACCCACGGGTCGACGATCCACGGCACATCGCAGGTCATCACCTGGACCGGCGAGGGCGAGCCGCAGCGCCGCTCCTACGCGGAGATCGGCGCCCGTGCGGCCCAGCTGGCCCACGCCCTGCGCGAGGACCTCGGCGTCACCGGTGACGAACGCGTCGCCACTCTCATGTGGAACAACGCCGAGCACGTCGAGGCGTACTTCGCGATCCCCTCCATGGGAGCCGTCCTCCACACCCTGAACCTCCGCCTGCCCCCCGAGCAGCTCGCCTGGATCGTCCATCACGCCGCCGACCGGGTCATCCTCGTCAACGGCTCGCTGATCCCCCTGCTCGCCCCGCTGCTGCCGCACCTGAAGACCGTCGAGCACGTGGTCGTCTCCGGTCCCGGTGACCGCTCGGCCCTGGCCGGCGCCACCGTGCGGCTGCACGAGTACGAGGACCTGATCGCCGGACAGCCCGTCGCCTACGACTGGCCGGAGCTGGACGAGCGGTCCGCCGCCGCCATGTGCTACACCTCCGGCACCACCGGCGACCCCAAGGGCGTCGTCTACAGCCACCGCTCGATCTACCTGCACTCGATGCAGGTCAACATGGCGCAGTCGATGGGCCTCACCGACGAGGACACCTCGCTGGTCGTCGTCCCGCAGTTCCACGTCAACGCGTGGGGACTGCCGCACGCCACGTTCATGACCGGCGTCAACATGCTGATGCCGGACCGCTTCCTGCAGCCCGCCCCGCTCGCCGAGATGATCGAGAGCGAGCGGCCGACGCACGCCGCCGCCGTCCCCACCATCTGGCAGGGCCTGCTCGCCGAGCTGACCGCCAGGCCCCGGGACGTCTCCGCCCTCACCCAGGTCACCATCGGCGGCTCCGCCTGTCCGCCCTCCCTGATGGAGGCCTTCGACAAGCTGGGCATGCGGGTCTGCCACGCGTGGGGCATGACGGAGACCTCCCCGCTCGGCACCATCGCCCGCCCGCCGGCGAGCGCCGTCGGCACCGAGTCCGAGTTCGCCTACCGGCTCACCCAGGGCCGCTTCCCGGCCGGCGTCGAGGCCCGTCTCACCGGACCCGGCGGCGAACGCCTCCCCTGGGACGGCGAGTCGGCCGGCGAGCTGGAGGTCCGCGGAGCGTGGATCGCGGGCGCCTACTACAACGGCCCCGGCGCCGAACCGCTGCGCCCCGCCGACAAGTTCAGCGAGGACGGCTGGCTGAAGACCGGCGACGTCGGCACCATCAGCCCCGACGGCTTCCTGACCCTGACCGACCGCGCCAAGGACGTCATCAAGTCCGGCGGCGAATGGATCTCCTCGGTCGAGCTGGAGAACGCGCTGATGTCCCACCCGGAGGTCGCCGAGGCCGCCGTGGTCGCCGTCCCGGACGACAAGTGGGGCGAGCGCCCGCTGGCCACCGTCGTCCTCAAGGAGGGCTCCACCGCCGACTTCAACACCCTGCGCGCCTTCCTCCAGGAGGAGGGCAAGATCGCCAAGTGGCAGCTCCCGGAGCGCTGGACGGTGATCGAGTCGGTGCCGAAGACCAGCGTCGGCAAGTTCGACAAGAAGGTCCTGCGCCGGCAGTACGCCGAGGGCACGCTGGACGTCACGCAGATCTGACGCACGGACGGCGACGCGCCGGGCGGTGAGCGGGAAACTCCCCGCTCACCGCCCGGCGCACGTCGTTCACCAGGCGGACGCCGGTCAGTTGGTCCCGATCCGCGAGAGCAGGTCGACGATCCTCTCCTGTACCTCGGGGCTGGTGGACCGCTCCGCGAGGAACAGCACCGTCTCGCCGGAGGCCAGCCGCGGCAGGTCCGCCTGGTCGACGGCGGCCGTGTAGACGACCAGCGGGGTGCGGTCGAGCTGTCCGTTGGCCCGCAGCCAGTCGATGATCCCGGCCTGCCGGCGGTGCACCTGCATCAGGTCCATCACCACGAGGTTCGGCCGCAACTGCCCCGCCAGCGCCACCGCGTCCGCGTCGCTCGCCGCCCGGGCGACCTGCATCCCGCGCCGCTCCAGCGTCCCGGTCAGCGCCAGCGCGATCTCCGCGTGCTCCTCGATCAGCAGCACCCGCGGGGGGTGCTGCTCACTGTCACGCGGCGCGAGCGCCTTCAGCAGGACGGCGGGATCGGCGCCGTACGCGGCATCGCGCGATGCCTGTCCGAGCCCGGCCGTGACCAGCACCGGCACCTCGGCCGCCACCGCCGCCTGCCGCAGCGACTGCAGTGCCGTGCGCGTGATGGGCCCGGTCAGCGGGTCGACGAACAGCGCGGCGGGGAAGGCCGCGATCTGCGCGTCGACCTCCTCGCGCGAGTGCACGATCACCGGCCGGTAGCCACGGTCGCTCAGCGCCTGCTGCGTCGAGACGTCCGGCGCGGGCCACACCAGCAGCCGGCGCGGGTTGTCCAGCGGCTCCGGCGGCAGCTCGTCGTCCATCGGCTGCGGACGCGGGGTGTCCGCCACCTCGACGGCACCGCCCGGCCCGTCCAGCGGTTCGGGCCCCTCGGCGGCATCCGCGTCGGGCGCGCCTATGGCGTACGAGCGTCCGGCGGCCTCGGCCTGGGGCGCGAGCCGGGACTGCCCGGCGGGGGACGGCTGCGCCTGGGCGAGGGCCGCAGCGGCGGCCTGCCGCGGGGCCGGTGCCTGCGCGGATGCGGGCCCGGGCCCGGCCGTCGGGTGCGGGCTCGCGTTCTGCTCGGCACCGGTGGCCGCGGGCGCGTCGGGGCGCGTACCGAGCTTGCGGCGGCGTCCGGAGCCGCCCGGCTGGTGCGGGGGAGGCGTGGCCGTGGGCAGCGGCTGCTGGACCTGGGCGGCCTGCCGGGTGAACGGCACGCCCTGCCCCAGCGTCCGCACGCTGATCGCACGTCCCTGCGTCGAGTTCGGGTCCACCGGCGCCGCGGCCTCCTCGGGCAGCGGCTGAGCGGCCCGCGGCGCGGGCGCCGGCGCGCCTTCCGGAGGCAGCGGCGTCCCGCCGGCGGGCGTCGTCGGCTGCGGCGGGTCAGGGACCGGCATTGCGGGCACACCGGCGCCGGAGTCGTCACCGGCGGGCCACGGCTGCGGGACCGGGGTGCCTTCCGCCGGAGTCACCTGAGCGGGAGCGGGAGCAGGCGTGGGCGCGGCCTCGGCCGGGAGCGGCTGGGCCGCGGGAAGCGGCGCCGCCGCCGGGGCCTGGGGGTGACCCTGTGCGGGTACGGGCATCGCTTGCGGAGGCACCGCGCCCCACTGCTCCGGAGCCCCTGGAGCCGGGACGACCGGCGTGGCAGGTGCGTCCGGTGCCGCCTCCGCCGGCTGCGTGACGGCCCGCCGTCGGCGGCCGGTCGGTGCGCTGGTCGGATGCGGCTGCGGCGGGGTGTGGTCGTCGGCCTGGTCGTGCGGTACGGCGTCGTGGCGGCCGTCGCCGGCCGGAGCTCCACCGGGTGCGGCGGATCCGTTCGCGCCGGTCCGTGCCGGCTGCCCGACGACCTCGGCCTGTCCGGTCCCCTCCCCCTGGTCCGCTTCGGCGGGCGGCAGCGCGAACACGGTGCGGGGCGCGGCCTCCTGCGCGGCGGCCCGCTCGGTGGCGGCGGCCAGCGCCCGGCGGCGCCGTCCCGTCGGCTGCTGTTCCGCCTGCCCCGACGCCTGGGCCGGCACGTGCACGGCCACCTCGGCCGACTGCGGCGTCCCGGCCGACCCGTTCCGGCCGGTGGCCGGCGCGGGCAGCGCCGGCGGCAGCGCCTGCTGCTCACCCGCCCCCTGCCCGGTCAGTCGGCCGGCGGGCGCGGGAACCCCCTGCGGGGGTACGGTCCCGCCCAGACCGGTGTTCGAGGCGGCGGCGCCCGCCGCGTGCTCGGCGGCGGTGACGACCGCCCCCTCGGAGACTCCGCCACCCGCGAGTTCGAGCGCGGCACCGGCCGGAGCGTCCTCGGCGGGGCGCCCGCGCCGTCGGCCGGTACCGCCGGACGCGGTCGTTCCCTCACCGGACGCCTGGGCCGGCAGCTGTACCTGCGCGGGCTCTTCGGCGGCCGCGCGGCGCCTGCGCCGGCCGGTGGGTGCCGTGCCGGTGGGTGCCGTCCCGGTGGCGGCGCCGTCGTCCGGGCCGGGCACCTCGCTCTCCAGGAAGGCGTCCACGGAGGAGCGCCGTGCCCGTCGCCGTCCGCCCGCGGCCTCCTCGGCCGGCACCGGAGCCTCGGGCAGCACCGGAGCCTCCGCCGGGACCGGGGTTCCGGCCGGCCCGGGAGCCTCGGCCGGTACCGGAGCCGGGGTGGCGGCCACGGCCCCCGCCCCGCCGCCGATCGGCACCTCGAGGACGAACGCGCTGCCGCTCATCCCCGGCACCTCGTGCGTCTGCAGCACACCGCCGTGCGCCCGGACGATCCCGCGCACGATCGGCTCGTGCACCGGGTCTCCGCCGCCGTACGGCCCGCGCACCTCGATGCGGACGACCTCGCCGCGCTGCGCCGCCGCGACCACCACGGTGTTGTCCAGGTATCCGCCCGCCGACAGGGGCGTGTTGCCGGTCGCGTCGACACCGGCGACGTCCGCGACCAGGTGCGCGAGGGCCGTGGCGAGCAGCCGCGGGTCCACCTCCGCCTCGATGGGCGGCGCGTGCACGGCGAACTGCACCCGCCCCGGACCGATCAGTTCCACGGCCCCGTCGACCCCCGCGGCGACGACGGCGTCGAGCATCACCTTCGTCCGGGCGACCTGCTCGGCGCCCACGTCGAGCCGCTGGTAGCCGAGCACGTTGTCGATGAGCGTGGTGATGCGGGCATAGCCGGCCGACAGGTGGTGGAGCACCTGGTTGGCCTCCGGCCACAGCTGCCCGGCGTCGTCCGCGGCCAGCGCGGACAGCTCGCGGCGCAGCTCGTCCAGCGGGCCGCGCAGGGACTGGCCGAGCAGGGTGAGCAGCTGTTCGTGCCGGGCGGCGAGGGCCTCGTACCGGTCCTTCTCCCGCTCACCGAGGGCGGCGTACCGCTCCTCGTTCGCGGCGAGCTCCTCCGCGTGCTTCTCGCCGAGCCGCTCCAGTTCGGCGATGTGGCTCTGGCGCAGGGCGGTGAGTTCCGAGCCGTGTTCCTCGGCGAGGCGCTCCAGCTCCTCGGCGTGCTCCCGCTCGGCGTCGTCCTTCTCGCGGGCGAGCGCGTCGTAGGGGCGGCGGTCGAGGAAGGTCATCACGGCGCCGACGAGCTGGTCGCCGTCGCGCACCGGAGCGGTCGTCAGGTCGACCGGCAGCTTGTCGCCGCTCTTGGAGTACAGCACCTGCCCGCGCACCCGGTGCTTGCGTCCGGAGCGCAGGGTGTCGGCGAGCGGGGACTCGTCGTACGGGAAGGGGGAGCCGTCGGCGCGCGAGTGCAGGACCAGGGTGTGCAGTTCGCGTCCGCCGAGTTCACCGGCCCGGTAGCCCAGTATCTGGGCGGCGGCCGGGTTGACGAGGACGATCCGCCCGTCGGTGTCGGTGCCGACGACGCCCTCGGAGGCGGCGCGCAGGATCATCTCGGTCTGCCGCTGCGAACGCGCCAGCTCGGCCTCGGTGTCCACGGTGCCGGAGAGGTCGCGGACGACGAGCATCAGCAGCTCGTCGCCGGCGTAGCCGTAGTTGTCGTAGGCCTGCTGGCCGGTGTCCAGGTTCGCGCTGGTGACCTCGACGGGGAACTCGCTGCCGTCGGTGCGCCGGGCGGTCATCCGGGTCGGCTTCGTACGCGCGCGGGGGTCGATGTGGTCGGGCCGCCGCATGGATCCCGGGATGAGCTTGCTGTCGAACTGCGGCAGCAGATCCAGCAGCCCCCGCCCCACCAGCGCCGTGCCCGGGGTCTCGAAGGCCTCCAGGGCGATGGTGTTGGCGTTGACGACGGTCCCGTTGGCGTTGACCAGGACCAGCGCGTCGGGAAGCGCGTCCAGTATGGCTGCGAGGCGAGCAGCGCCTCGGGATGGCCTGCTGCTCACGAGACCGCTTCCTCCCTGTTACCGCGACGTGCCGACCGCTCGGGCCATCTTGCCAACCTGCCCGCAACGTGTCACGCGAGGGAGTCTAAGGGCTGGGGTCGCGCTCGCGGCGCCGGATGGGACGTACATCGCACCAGGAAGTGACGACCCCGTGACGCCCGGTGCCGCCCGGACCGGTGTCTGCCTGCGCCGACGCGTCCCGGATCTTCGCGGGACCTTTACGCCCCCTGTGCCCCGACTCGCCGCCCGGGGCCGGGGAGGAGGGGGACGGTGCCGGCCCCGGCGGGCGGTCGCGCGCCACGCCGGGCCGATGACCGGAAGTGCTTTGCCCTGCGGGCTTCCCGCCTAGTACCGTGGGGACCGATTGGTGGCAGGCCACGCGGTTGTGTCATCATCGGCACGCACCGACCGCTCGCGCTCACGCGCGGAGGTCATGCGTGAGGAGGCGTCGCCTAGTCCGGTCTATGGCGCCGCACTGCTAATGCGGTTTGGGTCTTAAAGCCCATCGAGGGTTCAAATCCCTCCGCCTCCGCACCATCACGAAGCCCCGGCCCCTGTGGCCGGGGCTTCGTCGTGCCGCCCTCCCCGGATCCGGTGTTCGTGCAGGTCACAAGGGGTGGGACTAACGGATTTCACATGGCGGCGGCAGTCATGTAATGTTCTTCCTGTCGCCGCGAGCGGGCCGCAAGGGCCGGGAGCGGCGAGACAAATGAAGAGACAAGCACTCGTAGCTTAACGGATAGAGCATCTGACTACGGATCAGAAGGTTGCAGGTTCGAATCCTGCCGAGTGCACACAGGCCAGAGACCCCGGAGTGATCCGGGGTCTCTGGCGTTTCAAGGTCGTACCGCAGCTAAGTGCAGCGACCGGGTCAGCCGGTACCCGACGTCTCAGGGCGTCGTCAGTGGACGATGACCCTCCAGCGTTCGACCCACCGCAGCCAGGCACCACCCGTACCGCGTACCTGGACGCGGTCGGCCTCCACCTGCCAGGCGATGCCGTAGAGCGTGCCTCCGGGGAGGTCCACCCTCACGACGTCGTGGACCTCCAGGTCCTCCTCGACCGGCCGGGACCAGAGGTGCGCGCAGCGATCGCAGAGGTACGCGACGACCTCGCGTCCCGCGACGGCCGTCGGGCTGCCCAGGCGGACCGCCTCGACGAAGCACCGGGGGCACGGATCGGCGGTGTGCGCGCCTGCGGATCGGGACATCGTCCGATCCTGCTGTACAGCGACGGCGGACAGCAAGGTCCGGGCCGGGACGATGGACACCGTCGCGAGTGTGCCGCGCGCGGGGTGTGACGATCAGGCCGCGGCCGGGGCGATGTTCTGGTTGGCGCGGAAGAAGTTGTGCGGGTCGTAGGCGCGTTTGACGACCGCGAGACGGTCGTAGTTGTCGCGGTAGGTGGAGCGGACGCGTTCGGTGCCCTCCGCCTCGCCGAGGAAGTTGACGTACGAGCCGCCCATGGAGTGCGGGTGGAGGTCGGTCCAGAAGTCGACGCACCACTGCCGGACCGCGTCGGCGTTGGCCGGGTCGGGGTCGATGCCGGCGATGACACCGGACCACACGGCGTCCCGGTAGGCCCAGGCCGTCTCGCCGGGGGCGACCCGGTGGGCCGCTCCGTCCACCGGGTACAAGTGCATCGTCGACAGGGCGGTGGGGAGGGCGTGGCCGTACCGCTCGATCACGGCGACCGCCTCGTCGGGGATGCCGTCGAAGAAGTCGCCCCGCCAGTACCACTGCAGGCCCTTGGGGACGAGGTCGTCGAACATGGTCTGCAGGGCGGGATAGGGCATCGGCGTGGCGAAGTGGAAGGCCGGCGGGGCCGGTTCGTTGACCACGGACAGCGTCTCCTCCAGGCGGCCGTCCTCCATGTCGCCCGTGCGGCACCAGATCACGGCGCACATCTTCTGGCCGTGGAGCGGTTCCGGGAAGGGTGGTCCCGGCGGGACGGTCATCAGCGCGAAGAACCCGTTGAGGTCCTCCGGCGCGGCCGGCAGGAACTCCCGGTACCAGCGCAGCACCTCCGGTGTGCGCTCCACCGGCCACACGGTCGCCCCCACCCCGACCGTGTCCACCGGGTGCGGCCGGAACGTGAACGACGTGACCACCCCGAAGTTGCCCCCGCCGCCGCGCAGCGCCCACAGCAGGTCGGGGTGCTCCTTCTCGGAGGCGGCGACGACGCTGCCGTCGGCCAGGACGACGTCCGCGCCGATCAGGCTGTCGACCGTCAGCCCGTACGTGCGGGTGAGGTGGCCGTGGCCACCGCCCAGGGTGAGGCCGCCGACCCCCGTGGTCGAGTTGATCCCGCTCGGTACGCCCAGGCCGAAGGCGTGCGCCTCGTGGTCCAGGTCGCCGAGTCGGCTGCCGCCGCCCACCCGCACGGTCCCGGTCTCCGGGTCGACCCGGACCCAGCGCATCGGGGACAGGTCGAGGGTGAGCCCGCCGTCGACCAGGCACAGGCCCGGCCCGCTGTGCCCGCCGCCGCGGACGGCGAGGTCGGCGCCCGTCTCCTGGGCGAAGGCGATGGTGGTGCGCACGTCCGCCGTGCCCGTGCACTGGGCGAGGGCGGCCGGGCGCCGGTCGATCATGGCGTTGTAGATGCTGCGGGTCTCGTCGTACTCCGCGTCCTGCGGTGTGACGACACGTCCTCGCGAGGCCGTGCGCAGGCTGTCGAGAGCAGTTGCGTCCATGCCGCTCATGAGCGGACACCCCTCGGAAGGATCGGGGAGGCGGATGGGTCGCGGGCGGACGGAACGGCGGACGGCCGACGTTCGTCCCAGGGCCCGGGTCCGGGGGCCCGGAAGAGCGAACCCCACTGCTATCAGTGTGACGCAGCACACATGAGGGCGCGATGTGGCGGATCAGTCGGGCCGGTGCGGGTGCTCGCGCCGGCGGACGGTTTCCTGGAGGTGGCGGGTCAGACTGGTGGTTGCCGCGGTGAGGAAGACGAACGCGTAGAGGATCTGCAGGACGGCGACCAGCCGCGCCGCCTGCCCGTGCGGGGTGATGTCGCCGTAGCCGATCGTGGCGAGGGTGACCAGGGTGAAGTACAGGGCGTCCAGGCGGGTGGTGATGCCGTCGATCTCGCCCGGGCTCTTCGCCAGCGCCAGGTAGGCGGTGGCGAAGACCAGGATGGCCAGGCACATCAGGGGCGGGATGACCATGCCCGGACGGACGTCGGGGACGGACAGCAGCACCCGCACGACCTGCCGCAACAGCATGAGCGCGATCAGCGTCAACGCGATGCAGAAGACCACCCAGCTCAGGACCGGCCGCTGCGGTCCGAGACCGTCGAGGGGCAGCAGGAAATACCCGGCGACCATCACCGTCACCCCGGCCACCTGGACCAGCCAGGGCCACAGGGCGCCCCGGACCGTGGACGCGCGCCCTACGCCTGGTTCTCGCGGCGGGGTGCGCACAGGGCCCAGATGATGAAGCCGTCGATGATGATGAGGACGATCGACCACACCGGGAAGTACGGCAGCCACACGAAGTTGGCGACCATGCTGAGCCCGGCCAGGGCCACACCCACCATCCTGGCCCAGGTCGACCCCTTGATCAGGGCGATGCCGGCGGCGGTCACCAGCGCGCCGAGGATCAGGTGGACCCAGCCCCACCCGGTCAGGCTGAACTCGTAGGTGAAGTTCGGGGTGGTGACGAAGACGTCGTCCTTCGCGATGGCGGCGATGCCCTGGAAGATCGCCATGATGCCGCCGAAGGTCATCAGGACCGCCGCGGCGACCGTCCAGCTCGTCGCCCAGGGGTTCTCCGCCTGCCTCCCGGTCGCCTGGTGGCGCGTACCGCTGACATTGCTCGCCATGTGTTCTCGGCCTTTCGGACGTCCCCGAGCGGTGCGATACCTCAGTCCAGACTGGCACCGCGGATCGCACCCGGCACCTCGGCGGGCGGTGCCGGGCCGCCGGGCGAAGGCGTTGTCAGTGGTGCCCCCTAGTCTCGGCGGGGATGGCACAGGCATGGAGGTGCGCGGGGCTGCGGTGGTCGGCGGACGGTCCCGTGCTGACGTGGGACGGTGGCCGCCGCTCGCCGCTGGCCCGGGGGAAACGGGTGGCCTTCGGCGTCGCGGAAGGGGGCGTGCGGACCTGTGTGGGGGCACGGGGACACGCGTGTCCGCTCGCGGCGCCGGTTCCCGCGCGCAGTACGGGGGCGCGCTGCGAGGAGTGCGCCCGGCTGGACCGGGCGCACTCGGTGGCCGCCGACACCCTCGCGGACGACCCGCGGCCCTACCGCGTGTACCTGGCGTGGTTCGGGCCCGGCATGACCAAGGTCGGGATCACCGCGGTGCGGCGGGGGCGGGCGCGGCTGCTGGAGCAGGGGGCGGTCTGCTTCACCTGGCTGGGCAGCGGGCCGCTGATGGCGGCGCGGCGCACCGAGGAGCTGCTGCGCGCCGCGCTCCGGGTGCCCGACCGGATCCCCTACGCCGACAAGAGGGCGGCGAGGGCGGCGCTCCCGGTGACGGCCGGAGAACGGGCGGTGGAGATCGCCGGGCTGCACGCGAGGGCACGCGCCCTCGGTGGATGGCCGGAGTCGCTCACCCCCGCACCGTTCGAAGCCGTCGATCACGTCGGCGTGTTCGGGCTGGCGGGCGTGCCGGCCGCGGTGGGGCAGGTCCGCGAACTGGTCGCCGGGAGCGCGGTGAGCGGTGAGCTGGTGGCCGCCGCAGGACCCGACCTGCACCTGCTGACGGACAGCGGGGTGGTGGTGCTGGACACCCGGCTGCTGACCGGGTGGGCGCTGGTCCCGGCCACCGGGAGGGAGGGCGCGGTGCCGGTCCGGCCGCTGAAGGAGAGGCCGGCCGCGCAGGACGGGCTGTTCTGACCCCGCCCCCGGAGCGGGGGCGCGGTCACGGGTGATCGTGTCGGCATGAGCGACCACCGCGTGACCCGTGCCGAAGCCGGTGGCGTGCGGCGTTTATGGGAAGGGCTCGGGCTGCCCGGGCTCGTCGGCGTGCACACGCACTTCACGCCGGAGCGGGTGCTGCGCAAGGTGTGGGCCTACTTCGACGCACCGGGGCCACTGACCGGCGGCGTCGAGTGGCCGATCACCACCGCGAGGAGGAGACCGAACGGGCGGCACTGCCGCGGGCGTTCGGCGTGCGGGCCTTCACCGCGACGCTCTACCCGCACGAGCCGGGCCGGCTCGGGACGGTGGTGGGTTTCTCAGGGAAAACACAGGTGGGGAAAAGAGTCTTCTCAGAGGTGCCGCACATCGTGTGCGGTATGACCACGATCTCGCCCCAGGGGCGCACCGAACTGCTCAGGCCGGACGGGAGCCCCGTCCGCGTGCTCGTGGTGGACGACGAGCAGTCGATCACCGAGCTGCTGTCCATGGCCCTGCGCTACGAGGGCTGGCAGATCCGCAGCGCCGGGGACGGCCAGGGCGCCCTCCGCGCCGCCCGGGAGTTCCGCCCCGACGCCGTCGTCCTGGACATGATGCTGCCGGACATGGACGGGCTGGCCGTCCTCGGGCGGCTGCGCCGCGACCTGCCCGACGTACCCGTGCTGTTCCTGACCGCCAAGGACGCCGTCGAGGACCGTATCGCCGGGCTGACGGCGGGCGGGGACGACTACGTCACCAAGCCGTTCAGCCTGGAGGAGGTCGTCGCCCGGCTGCGGGGACTGATCCGCCGCTCCGGCGCCACCGACCGCCGCCCCGAGTCCGTGCTGGTCGTCGGCGACCTCACGCTCGACGAGGACAGCCACGAGGTCACCCGGGGCGGCCAGGGCATCCACCTCACCGCCACCGAGTTCGAGCTGCTGCGCTTCCTCATGCGCAACCCGCGGCGCGTGCTCAGCAAGGCCCAGATCCTCGACCGGGTCTGGTCCTACGACTTCGGCGGCCAGGCGAATGTCGTCGAGCTGTACATCTCCTACCTGCGCCGGAAGATCGACGCCGGCCGGGAGCCGATGATCCACACCCGGCGCGGCGCCGGATACCTGATCAAGCCCGCGGTGTCGTGATCGGGTGGCGGCGACCGCGTCCGCGGACCCTGCGGACGCGGCTCGTCGTCGCGTCCGTGGCGCTGATCGCGGTGGTGTGCGCGGTGATCGGCACGGTGACGACGCTGGCGCTGCGGTCCCATCTGTACGAGCAGCTCGACGGCCAGGTGCGCGAGGTGGCCATGCGGGCGGCGGGCGGCCCGGTCGGCGGCCGGCCCCTCCCCGAGCCGCCGCGCCAGGACGACCCCCTCGGCTTCGTCACCAAGGGCCCGCAGGGCTTCGGCGTCATCGGCGCGACGGTCGGGGACGGCCGGGTGACCGAGGGGGTGGTGAGCAACAGGACGGTCGTCAACGGTGTGACCGCGCCCGAGGCCGGTGTCCTCACCGACGCCCAGCTGGCGGCCCTCGGCACCGTCCCGCGCGACCACGACGAGCACACCGTGGACGTCCCCGGACTGGGCAGCTACCGCGTCGCCCACCAGGTAGGCAACAACGGCGCCTTCTACGTCGCCCTCCCCACGGCCGGCGTGGACAGCACGATCAACACCCTGGTCCTCGTCGAGATCAGTGTCACCGCCGCCGGTCTCGTCGCCGCCTCCCTCGCCGGCGCCGTCATCGTCGGCGTCGCCACCCGCCCCCTGCGCCGGGTCGCCGTCACCGCCACCCGCGTCGCCGAACTCCCCCTGCACCGGGGCGAGGTCACCCTCGAGGAGCGCGTCCCGCCGTCCGAGTGCGACCCGCACACCGAGGTCGGCCGGGTCGGCGCCGCGCTGAACCGGATGCTCGACCACGTCCACGGCGCCCTGCACGCACGCCAGGAGAGCGAGACGCGGGTACGGCAGTTCGTCGCGGACGCCAGCCACGAACTGCGCACGCCCCTCGCCTCCATCCGCGGGTACGCCGAACTCACCCGCCGGGGCCGGGAGGAGGCCGGACCCGGTACCCGGCACGCGCTCGGGCGGATCGAGTCCGAGGCGGGCCGGATGTCCCTGCTGGTCGAGGACCTGCTGCTGCTGGCCCGGCTGGACGCCGGCCGCCCCCTGCAGTGCGAGCCGACCGACCTCGTACCGCTCGTCGTGGACTGCGTCAGCGACGCCCGCGCCGCCGGCCAGGACCACCTCTGGCGTCTCGAACTGCCCGACGACCCCGCCCCCGTGACCGGTGACGCGGCCCGGCTCCAGCAGGTCCTCGTCAACCTGCTCGGCAACGCCCGCCACCACACCCCGCCGGGCACCACCGTCACCGCGCGGGTGCGCCGCGACGGCCCCCGGCTCCGCGTGGACGTGGAGGACGACGGCCCCGGCATCCCGCCCTCCCTGCTCCCCCACGTCTTCGAACGGTTCGCGCGCGGCGACTCGGCGCGCACCCGGTCCACCGGATCGACCGGCCTGGGCCTGGCCATCGTGCAGGCCGTCGCGGCCGCGCACGGCGGAGCCGTGACCGTCGACAGCGCGCCCGGACGGACCGTGTTCAGCCTGCACCTGCCCGCGGTGAGCGCGCCTCCCACGCCACCGCCGTACTCACAGCCACGGCACAGCCTCACCACACGGGCACGACAGGGCGCTTGAACAGAGTCGGTTCCATGCGAACCGAATCCTCTCCCGGTGCCCTGCCGGCGCGGGAGCACCTCCCGGCCGCCGGATCCGGTACGCCGGTTCTGGACGTCGTGATCCCCGTCCACAACGAGGAGAAGGACCTCCGGCCGTGCGTCCGCCGACTGCACGAGCACCTCCGCCGCACCTTCCCCTACGCGTTCCGCATCACCATCGCCGACAACGCCTCCACCGACGGCACCCCCTACGTGGCCGACGAGCTGGCGGAGCGGATCGCGGAGGTCCGGGCCGTCCGCCTGGAGCACAAGGGCCGCGGCCGGGCGCTTCGGACGGTCTGGGCGACCTCCGACGCCCCCGTCCTCGCCTACATGGACGTCGACCTCTCCACCGGCCTCAACGCCCTGCTGCCGCTGGTCGCCCCGCTGATCTCCGGCCACTCCGACCTCGCCATCGGATCCCGGCTGAGCCGCAGCGCGCGGGTGGTGCGGGGTGCCAAGCGGGAGTTCATCAGCCGCACCTACAACCTGATCCTGCGCGGCTCGCTGCAGGCACGCTTCTCCGACGCGCAGTGCGGGTTCAAGGCGATCCGCCGTGACGTGGCCCAGGTGCTGCTGCCGCTGGTGGAGGACAGCGGCTGGTTCTTCGACACCGAGCTGCTGGTGCTCGCCGAGCGCGCGGGGCTGCGGATCCACGAGGTGCCGGTCGACTGGGTCGACGACCCGGACTCCACCGTGCGCATCGTGCGGACGGCGACCGACGACCTCAAGGGCGTCTGGCGCGTCGGCAGGGCCCTGGCCACCGGGTCGCTGCCGCTGGACCGGCTCGCCCGGCCCTTCGGCGACGACCCCCGCGACCGGGACATCGAGGACGTACCGCAGGGCCTGGCCCGTCAGTTGCTCGGCTTCTGCGTCGTGGGTGCCCTGTCCACCCTCTTCTACCTGCTGCTCTACAGCGGTTTCCGCGCCTTCGCCGGCTCCCAGACCGCCAACGGGCTCGCCCTGCTGGTCTCCGCCGTCGCCAACACCGCCGCCAACCGCCGCCTCACGTTCGGGGTGCGGGGGCGCGCCGGGGCCGTCCGGCACCAGGCGCAGGGGCTGGTCGTCTTCGGCATCGGCCTCGCGCTGACCAGCGGCTCGCTCGCCGCGCTGAACACGGCGAGCGGCGACCCCGCCCACTCCACCGAACTCGCGGTGCTCGTCGCCGCGAACCTCGCGGCCACCGTGCTGCGGTTCCTGCTGTTCCGGGCGTGGGTGTTCCCGGACGGAGCCGCGGCCCGTCCGGCCCCGGCCCACGCCGCCCCCTCGCGCCCCGCCCCGCCCCATACCCGTTCCGCCCCCGCCGACCACGAGCCGAGGGACTTGCGATGACCCCGCAGTACGACCGGACGCGCCCCCCGGCCGATCAGCCCCTCCCGGCCGATCAGCCCTTCCCGGCCGATCCGCCCCTCCCGGGCCCACCGCCCGCCGCGCCCGCACCACCTCTCCCCGCGACGCCCACCGCACCGCGGGACCCGCGCTGGTCGCGCCCCGCCCTGCTCGCCCTGCTGCTGGTGACCGGCGCGCTCTACCTCTGCAACCTGAGCGCCTCCGGCTACGCCAACTCCTTCTACTCGGCGGCCGTGCAGGCGGGCAGCGAGTCCTGGAAGGCGTTCTTCTTCGGCTCCCTGGACGCGGCGAACGCCATCACCGTCGACAAGCCCCCGGCCTCCCTGTGGCCGATGGAGCTGTCGGTGCGGATCTTCGGCCTGAACTCCTGGGCGATCCTCGTGCCCGAGGTGCTCATGGGCGTCGGCACGGTCGCCGTCGTCCACGCGTCCGTCCGCCGCCGCTTCGGCGCGGTGGCCGGTCTGATCGCGGGCGCGGTCCTCGCCCTGACCCCGGTCGCGGCGCTGATGTTCCGGTTCAACAACCCGGACGCGATGCTGGCCCTGCTGATGTCCGTCGCCTGCTACCTCGTCCTGCGGGCCCTCGAGGACGGCCGTACCAAGTGGCTGGTGTGGGCCGGGGTCGCGATCGGTTTCGCGTTCCTCGCCAAGACCCTCCAGGCCTTCCTGATCCTGCCCGCCCTCGCGCTCGTGTACGGCGTCTGCGCGCCGGTCCGGATACGGAAGCGGCTGGCGCAGCTGGCGCTGGCGACCGCCGCGCTGGTCGTCTCCGGCGGCTGGTGGGTGGCGGTCGTCGAACTGTGGCCCGCGTCCTCGCGGCCCTACATCGGCGGCTCGCAGGACAACAGCTTCCTGGAGCTGACCTTCGGCTACAACGGCCTCGGCCGGCTCAACGGCGACGAGACGGGCAGCGTCGGCGGCGGTGGTGGCATGGGCGGTGGCGGCCAGTGGGGGGAGACCGGCTGGGACAGGATGTTCGACTCCGAGGTCGGCGGCCAGATCTCCTGGCTGCTGCCCGCCGCGCTGCTCCTGCTCGCCGGAGGGCTGGTCCTCACCCGGAAGGCCGCACGGACCGACCTCGCCCGGGCGTCGTTCCTGGTGTGGGGCGGCTCGCTGCTGATGACCACGGCCGTCTTCAGCTACATGGCCGGCATCTTCCACCAGTACTACACGGTGGCCCTCGCCCCCTACCTCGCGGCCGTGACCGGCGCGGGCGCGGTGGCGCTGTGGGAGAGGCGGCGGACGCCCTGGGTGTCGCTCACGCTGGCGGCCGCCGTCACGGCGACGGCGGCCTGGGGGTACGTACTGCTCCACCGCACGCCCGACTACCTGCCCTGGCTGAAGTGGCCGGTCCTGGTCGGCGGGTCGGCCGCCGCGCTCGGCCTGGTCTTCGCGGGCCGGGTGGGGCGCCGGGTGGCGCTCGCCGCGGCGGGCCTCGCCCTGGTGACGGCGCTGGCCGGTCCGACGGCGTACACGCTGAGCACCGTCCAGCAGGGGCACTCCGGCTCCATCGTCACGGCCGGCCCGGCGGGGGCGGGCATGGGCAGTGGGGGGCGGCCCGGAGGCGGCGACGGTCCCGGCGGGGGCCGGAGCCAGCAGGGTCAGGCGCCGTCCGGCGGTGGCACGGACGGCGACGGCACCGGCGGCAACGGCACCGGCACCGGCGGCTTCCCCGGCGGCGGCCCGACGGGCCGGGACGGTCAGGACGGCGGCCAGGACGGCCAGGGCGCCCTGCCCCCCGGCCGCGACCAGCAGACGGCCCCCGGCACCGGCGCCGAAGCCGGCGGGACGCCCGGTGCCGGCGGCATGGGTGGTCTCCTCGGCGGTGCGACCGTCGGCGCGGAGGCGAGGGAACTGCTGGAGACGGACGCCGGCGACTACACCTGGGCCGCCGCGGCCGTCGGCGCCCAGAACGCCGCCAGTTACCAACTCGCCACCGGCGCACCGATGATGGCGATCGGCGGCTTCAACGGCACCGACCCCTCCCCGACACTCGCGCAGTTCAAGGAGCACGTGGCCGACGGAAGGATCCACTACTTCGTCGCCGGCGGCGCGATGGGCGGCGGCGGCCGTGACTCCGGCGCCTCCGCGCGGATCACGTCCTGGGTGGAGGAGAACTTCGAGGAGGTGACGGCCGGTACGGCGACCTTCTACGACCTCACCCGGGAGCGGACCGGCAGCTGACGCACACCAGTCGAGCTGTACACCGTATGGGAGCTGTTCTACGGTGTACAGCATGACGACGTCCTCCCCGGAGCACGCCCCCGGCCGCTCTCCCGGCCGGGCGGACCTCCCGCCGCAGGGTCACGCCAGGCGCTGGCTGATCCTCGGTGTCATCTGCCTCGCCCAGCTCACCGTGCTGCTGGACAACACCGTCCTGAACGTGGCCATCCCCTCGCTCACCCGGGAGCTGGACGCGTCGACCGCCGACATCCAGTGGATGATCAACGCCTACTCCCTGGTGCAGTCGGGCCTGCTGCTCAGCGCGGGCAACGCCGCCGACCGCTACGGCCGCAAGAAGATGCTGATCGTGGGCCTGGCCCTGTTCGGAGCGGGGTCGCTGGTGGCCGGACTGGCCCAGTCGTCCGGCCAGTTGATCGCCGCCCGGGCCGGCATGGGGGTGGGCGGGGCGCTGCTGCTGACCACGACCCTCGCCGTGGTGATGCAGATCTTCACGCCCGAGGAGCAGCCCAAGGCGATCGGCATCTGGAGCGCCGTCAACTCGCTGGGCTTCGCGGCCGGTCCACTGGTCGGCGGCGTCGTGCTGAACCACTTCTGGTGGGGCGCGATCTTCCTGATCAACCTGCCGGTCGTGGCCCTCGCGCTGGCCGCCGTCACCGCCTACGTCCCCGAGTCGAGGAACCGGCAGGGCGACCGCCCCGACCTGGTCGGCGCGGTCCTCTCCACCATCGGCATGACCGCGTTGGTGTACGCGATCATCTCGGGCCCCGAACACGGCTGGACCTCCACCCGGGTGCTGGCCACGGCGGTGACGGCCGGCCTGGTCCTCGGCCTCTTCGCCCTCTGGGAGAGCCGCGTCCCCCACCCGATGCTCGACCTGAGCTTCTTCCGCAACCGCCGGTTCACGGGCGCGGTCGGCGGACTGGTGCTGATCACCTTCGGCATGGGCGGCGCGCTGTTCCTGCTCACCCAGTACCTGCAGTTCGTCCTCGGCTACGGCCCGCTGGAGGCGGGACTGCGCACCGCGCCGATGGCCATGACCGTCGTCGCCCTCAACTTCACGGGCGTCGGCACCACGTGGGCGGCGAGGATGGGCACCCCGCTCTCCATAGCCGTCGGCATGACCCTGATGGCGGGCGGACTGGTGTCGATCGCCACGCTCACCGAGCACGGCTACGCCGGTACGCTGCTCGGCCTGGTCCTGATCGGGGCGGGCACGGCGATCGGCAGCCCGGTGATGGCGCACGCGGTGATGAGTTCCGTCCCGCGCGAGAAGGCGGGCGTCGGTGCCGGGATCAACGGCACCCTCGCCGAGTTCGGCACCGGGCTCGGCGTGGCGGTGCTGGGCGCGGTGCTCAACGCGCGGTTCGCGGCGCTGGTGCCGGTGGCGGCGACCTCGCTCCCGGTGGCGCTGGCCGCGGCGGGCTCGGACGGCGAACGGGCGCGGATCACCGACGCGTTCTCCGCCGGGCTGGAGACGAGTCTGCTGGTGGGGGCGGTGGCCGTGCTGCTCGGCGGACTGATCGCGGCGGCGTTGCTGCGCCGCGCGGACCGGGCAGAATCGCGGGAGAAGGCCTGAGGGCCGGACGGCCGGAACCCGGACCGGGTGACGGCGCCGACCGGTGCCGGCGAGTCGAGGAAGGTGCGCCATGGTGAGGGCAGCCCAGCGGTCCGGCGGTGCGCCGCGGACCAGTGTCTGGCTGGAGGGCACGGACCGCCGCGGCGGGCGGTCCGGCGGACAGCCCTCGGGCCTCGACCGGGAGAGGATCACCGAGGTCACCGTAGGGCTGCTGGACGCCGAGGGACCGGCCAAGTTCTCCATGCGCCGGCTCGCCGCCGAGCTGAACGTGACGGCGATGTCCGTCTACTGGTACGTCGACACCAAGGACGACCTCCTCGAACTGGCCCTGGACCACTCCTTCGGCGAGCTGAGTCTGCCCGACCCCGCCGCCGACGAGGACTGGCGTGACCAGCTGCGCGCCCTCGCCCGCGAGTACCGCGCCCTGCTGGTGCGCCACCCCTGGCTGTCGCCGCTGGCCGGACGGTTCCTCAACATCGGGCCCAACGCGCTGCGGTTCTCCCGGGTGATCCAGCAGGTCATCAGCAGGACCGGCCTGCCGGAGCACGGGGTGACCGGGGCCATCTCGGCCGTCTTCCAGTTCGTGTACGGCTACGGGACGATCGAGGGCCACTTCCACACCCGTGTCGCCGCGACGGGCATGACGCCCGACGAGTACCACGAGCGGGCCATGACCGCGGTGACGCGGTCACCGGATCCCGTCGGGGTGTTCGAGGAGTCGACGCGGATCATGGCGGCCCGCGGCGGTGACACGGTCGAGGAGATGATGGAGCGGGACTTCGCCTTCGCCCTGGACCTGCTGGTGGCCGGCATCGAGGCGATGGTGGCCCGCGGCCGGGACTGAGCGGGCCGTCCCTCGGCGCTCCTCCTCAGTCCCCCTCGACGAGTCGCGCGGGGAACCCGCCGGTCGCCACCGGCCCCCAGCGCTCCGGGGTGACCCGGATGAGCGACTTTCCCTGCTTGAGCATCGCCGCCCGGTACTCGTCCCAGTCGGGGTGCTCACCGGCGATGTTCCGGTAGTACTCCACCAGCGGTTCCACGGACTCGGGCGCGTCCACCACCTCGGCGGTGCCGTCGATCTGCACCCACGGCCCGTCCCACTCGTCGCTCAGGACGATCAGGCTCACCCGGGTGTCCCGCTTGGCGTTCCGCGTCTTGGCGCGCTCGGGGTAGGTGGACATCACGATCCGTCCCGAGTCGTCGACCCCGCAGGTCAGCGGCGAGCCCTGGGGGCCGCCGTCCGCCCGCCGGGTCAGCAGGACCGCCCGGTGCCGGGGTCGTACGAAGTCCAGCAGCTCGTCGAGGGAGACCCGGGTGTTCGTCGCGATGTTCGGTGCCATGGCGCCAGGCTAGTGGGCGGCCATCGCCTCGGGCAGGTTGTCGTAGACCGGGATGTCGCGGCGCACGCCGGTCAGTTCCAGCACACGGCTCGCCAGGCTCTCCGGGCCGGCCACCACGTACACCCGGGTCTCGGGGCGCAGCAGCCGGTGCACGTCGTTGATGAGGCGGACGCCCTGGGAGTCCATGAACTCCGTCGCGGTGAGGTCGAGGACCAGGAGCCGGGCCGGGCAGCCGGGACGGGGCAGGGCGCGGGCCATGACCTGCGGCAGCAGCCGGTCCGCGTTGGAGAAGTCGATCTCGGCCGGGAACGCGAACCGTACGTGTGCGGTCGGGGTGTGTTCCCCGGAGGGTTCGGGAAGGAGGGTCACGGCAGTCACCTGGCAGACGTGCGTCCGGAGTTCCGGCAAGGCCACTTCCTGACCCACCCCCATTGCACCACGTCGGAGTGCGTCACCGGAAGCGGCTAAAATTGTGTCCGTCCTGTGCTCGCAGTCGGGAATGTGCTGCGGAGCTCTCCCGCGCACGGCCTCTTCGGCCGTGCTCGCCGAAGAGGTTCGTGGTGGCTGCGTCCCGGTTTTCTGATTTGCCCCGTTTCCCTGCCGGTGCGGAACTGGCGGAAGCGCTGACGGACGCGGCGTGCCGACTGCACGAGACGTCCACCCCGGACAGCACCCTGGACACCGCGGTCCGGCTCGCCGTGGACCTCGTGCCGGGCGCCGAGCACGCGGGCATCTCCGTCATGGAGCGCGACAACCGCAGGCAGACCCTCGCCTGGACCGACGAGGTGGTGCGCGTCGCCGAGGCCGGCCGCCCCGAACCGGGGAGACAGCCGTACTGGCACCGTCTGTGGACCGCCCCGGTGGCCGAGGTCGAGGACAGCGAGGGGGACGAGGGCGCGGACGACCTGTCCGGTCTCGGTCTGCGTTCGGTGCTCTCGCTGCGGCTGCGCGCCGACCGGCGCCGGCTGACCGTGCTCAGCGCGTACGCCCGCAAGCCGCGCGCCTTCGACGCGTCCGCGCTGCGGGTCGGACGGCTGTTCACCGCGCACGTGGGCATCGCCCTGGACTCCGCCACCGTGCGCGAGCAGCTCACCGAGGCCATGCGCACCCGGGACCTGATCGGCCAGGCCACCGGCATCCTCATGGAGCGCATGGACATGGACGCGGCCGGCGCCTTCGACAGCCTGGTACGGGCCTCGCAGCGGGAGAACGTGAAGCTGCGCGACCTCGCCCGCCGGATCGTCGACGCCCACGAGACGCCCTGAGGGGTCCTCAGAAGGCCGGGAGCGGCCCGCCCCGCACGGCCCTGGACGTCCGGTTCCGCCCGCAGCGTCGTGCCCGATGGCGGCGATGCCGGCCCGGACGACCTGGTTGTAGTGCATCGCGGAGCCCTCGCGCCGCAGTTCGGCCGTGGCGCGGAAGGCCGCCCGGGCGCCGCCCCAGGGTTCCGCGCCGGTGCCGAGGCGGGCGAGGTCCAGGTCGACGGGGCGGACGACCCCGCGCGGGGACAGCTCGCCGTGGACCGTCCGGCGGTCGGGACCCGCCCGGTCAGGCCGGTGGAACGGTAGGTGTCCCGGGGTGGCGTTCGACGTCCAGGCAGTCCGCGGAGCGCAGGTGGGTGTCCCGGGTGCTGTTGCCGGTGTCGATGGACGCGGCCCGGATCACCGCCTCCACCCCGGACCGCGTGACGTCGTCCGGGGCGACCTCGACCAGGGGGCGTCGTGGGACCGGCCCGGGGCGGGGCGCGTCTCCGCTACAGGACGCGCGGCCCGCCACGGGCCGGGGTTCTCGGTCACTCGCCCGGGTGGGCGAGCTCGATGTCGTGGCCGTCGGCTCCGCCGCCGGTGACCGTCAGCGCGGCGGCGACCGGCGGGTAGCCCGCGGCGACGACGGTGTACTCGCCGTCGTCCAGGTCGGCGAAGGCGTACGCGCCGTCCGCACCCGTCGTCGCCGTGCCGATCACGTGGCCCGCCGCGTCGAGCAGGGTGACCCGGGCGTCGGCCAGCGGCCCGTGCGGGGCGCGGACCACGCCCCGCAGCAGGGCGCCGGTCTCCAGGCCGATCTCGACGCGGGTCACCCCGGTGCCGCCGACCTGCACGGGCTGCGCGCGCGGCCGGTAGCCGTCGGCGTTCACCGCGAGGGTCACCGTGCCGGGCACCAGCTCGGCGAACGAGAACTCGCCCTGCTCACCGGTGCTCCCGCCGGCCAGCAGGTCGCCGCGCACATCGGTGACGACCACCATGGCGTCCGTCACCGGCGCCCCGGTGCCGGACGCGTGCACCGTTCCGGCCAGCCCGCCGGTGCCGCTGAGCAGGACGTCGTGGGCGAGCGGTCCGCCGTCCACCACGACCGTGGACGCCTGCGGCTGGTGGCCGTCGGCGGCGGCGATCAGGACGTACGACCCGGCCCCGGGCGCGTCCACCGCGTAGCCGCCGTCGGCCCGGGCCACCGAGCGGCCCAGCTGGCGCCCGCCGAGCGAGATCAGCGTGACGGCCGCCCGCGGCACGGGCACGCCGTCGGCGCCGCGCACCACCCCGCGCACCGGGATGCCGGCCGGGGAGGAACCCTCCGCGGGGCCGGTGGTGGCCGGCACCGGGGCGGCGGCGTCCTCCTCGGCGCCGGCGGCCGCGGTGCCCCCGGCGGCCGGGGCCACCGTCGTGGCCTTCTCCTCCGCCGCCTGGGCCAGCGCGCCGGTGGTCCGCAGCGGGACCTCCTTGATGAACAGGGTCACCAGGAAGGCGAGCAGGGCGACCGGGGTGACGTACAGGAAGATGTCGGCGATGCCGTGCCCGTAGGCGCTCTCCAGCCAGGTGCGGATGGGCGGGGGCAGCAGGTCCATGTCGGGGATCGCGCCGCTGCCGGAGGCCTTGGCGGCCGCCGCCTGCTCCTGCGGGTCGAGCCGGCCGATGGTGTCCTGGGCGTAATGGGTGATCCGGGTCGACATGACCGAGCCGAGGACGGAGACGCCGACCGCGCCGCCGAGGGACCGGAAGAAGGTCACCACCGAGGAGGCGGAGCCCAGGTCGCCCGGGGCCACCTGGTTCTGTGTGCACAGCACCAGGTTCTGCATCATCATGCCGACGCCGAGGCCCAGCAGTGCCATGAAGAGGGCGATGTGCCAGTACGGGGTGTCGTAGCGCATGGTGCCGAGCAGACCCAGGCCCGCCGTGAGCAGCACGCCGCCGGCCAGCAGCCATGCCTTCCACCGGCCGGTCCGGGTGATGACGATGCCGGAGACCGTGGACGACACGAAGATGCCGCCGATCATCGGAATCGTCATGACGCCCGACATGGTCGGGGACTTGTCCCGGGCCAGCTGGAAGTACTGGCTGAAGTAGACGGTGCCGGCGAACATCGCGATGCCGACGAACAGCGAGGCCAGCGAGGCCAGGGTGATGGTGCGGTTGCGGAACAGGCGCAGCGGGATGATCGGCTCGGCGGCCCTGCTCTCGACGAACAGGAAGACCAGCGTCAGGGCGATCGAACCGCCGACCATGACGCCCGTCTGCCAGGAGAGCCAGTCGTACTTGTCGTCGGCGAAGGTGACCCAGACGAGCAGCAGGCTGACGGCGGCGGTGACGAAGAAGGCGCCCGCCCAGTCGACCTCGACCCGGCGCTTGACCAGGGGGAGGTGCAGCGTCTTCTGCAGGACGACGAGCGCGATCAGCGCGAAGGGGACACCGACGTAGAGGCACCAGCGCCAGCCGAGCCAGCTGGTGTCGGTGATGACACCGCCGAGGAGCGGGCCGCCGACGGTGGCGACGGCGAAGGTGGCGCCGAGGTAGCCGGAGTAGCGGCCGCGCTCCCGGGGGGAGATCATCGCGGCCATGATGATCTGGGCGAGGGCGGCCAGGCCGCCGGCGCCCAGGCCCTGGATGGCACGTGCGCTGATGAGCATGGCCGGGTTCTGCGCCAGTCCGGCCACGACGGAGCCGAGGACGAAGACGCAGAGGGCTATCTGGACCAGGACCTTCTTGCTGAACAGGTCGGCGAGCTTGCCCCACAGCGGGGTGGAGGCGGTCATCGTCAGCAGCGAGGCGGTGACGACCCAGGTGTAGGCGCTCTGGCCGCCGCCGAGGTCACCCACGATCTCGGGCAGGGCGTTGGTGACGATGGTCGACGACAGGATGGCGGCGAACATGCCGAGCAGCAGCCCGGACAGTGCCTCCATGATCTGCCGGTGGGTCATCGGAGCGTCTGCGGAGGAGCCTCCCCCGTGCTTGGCATGAGCCCGCACACCGGCTGGTGTGGTCGTTGCCATGGGCGTCCTTCTCTTAGGTGCTTGCGGGTGTACGGGTGGTCTGTTCGGGTGCGGGAGGCGCCGGCCTGGTCGCGGTGCGGCTCTCGCCGAAGCTGTCCCTGAGCCGGGCCATCAGCTGGGCGAGGCGGCCGACCTCCTCGTCGGACCAGTCGCCGAGGCGATCGGCTAGCAGGCGGGTGGTCAGCCGGAACAGCTCGTCGAGCTGCGTCCGCCCGGCGGGGGTGAGGCGCAGGATGCGGGACCGTTTGTCGGCGGGGTCCCAGGAGCGCTCGATCCATCCGCGCTCGGCCAGGTGGGCGACGTGGCGGCTGGTGACGGACAGGTCCATGGAGAGCAGTTCGGCGAGCCTGCTCATGCGCATGTCGCCGTGGCGGCCGAGGAGGGTCAGCACGGGCGCGGAGCCGCTGGGGCAGTCCGCCGGCATGATCCGGTTCATCTCCCGTTTGACGGCGCCGAAGGCGCTGAACTGTCGGACCAGTTCCTCGTACTGCGCCGTCCCGGCCATGGCACCTCCCATTTCGTTGCTCGAAGCAACGATAGAAGTCAATGGTTGCTACAGGCAAGCAAAAGGAGGCGGGGCGATCCAAAAACTTGGCAAAGGCAAGTAATCGCGACAGTAAACACGCAGGTCGCAGGCGGTGCACCCGCACCGCCCCGGCCTGCGGCGGCCTCCGCGCGGTCCGGCCCCTCCCCGCTTGGGCCGTCCGTCGGGCATTCGCTAGGGTCTCGTGACATGGCTAACACCCAGGGCCCGCAGGGCAATCACGACCCCGCCGGCAGCACCCAGATGTTCCGCGCGTTCGTCGACGAGGCTCCTCAGAGCCGGCAGACCGTGTCCACGGGCGGCGGACCCCGCGTCGGTCTGATCATCGGCATCGTCGTCGCCGTGGCGGTCGTCGCCGCGGTGGCCTGGCTGGCGCTGAAGTAGCGCGGGCGGCCGGAGAAACGCGGCGGGCCGCCGTCGCGCCCTCGACAGGCGCCCGGCGGCCACGCGTCCGATTCCACCCCGCGGAGCCGCTCGCTCCGGGGGTGTGGGTTCTCAGTCCGAGATGAGGCCCTCGCGCAACTGGGCGAGGGTCCGGGTGAGCAGCCGCGAGACGTGCATCTGGGAGATGCCGACCTCCTCGCCGATCTGCGACTGGGTCATGTTGGCGAAGAAGCGCAGCATGATGATCCGCCGCTCCCGGGGCGGCAGCTTGGCCAGCAGCGGCTTGAGCGACTCCCGGTACTCCACGCCCTCCAGCGCCGTGTCCTCGTAGCCGAGGCGGTCCGCGAGCGAGCCCTCGCCGCCGTCGTCCTCGGGGGCGGGGGAGTCGAGCGAGGACGCCGTGTACGCGTTGCCGACGGCGAGCCCGTCGACCACGTCCTCCTCCGACACGCCCAGTACGGCGGCGAGTTCGGCGACCGTCGGCGAGCGGTCCAGCTTCTGGGAGAGCTCGTCGCCGGCCTTGGTCAGCGCCAGACGGAGCTCCTGCAGCCGGCGCGGCACCCGCACCGACCACGACGTGTCGCGGAAGAACCGCTTGATCTCGCCGACCACCGTCGGCATCGCGAACGTCGGGAACTCCACGCCCCGTTCGCAGTCGAAACGGTCGATCGCCTTGATCAGCCCGATGGTGCCGACCTGGACGATGTCCTCCATCGGCTCGTTGCGCGAGCGGAAGCGCGCCGCCGCGTAGCGCACCAGGGGGAGGTTGAGCTCGATCAGCGTGTCCCGGACGTAGGCACGCTCCGGGCTGTTCTCGTCGAGCACGGCGAGCCGCAGGAACAGGGAGCGGGACAGGGTGCGGGTGTCGAGGGCCGCCGTGTCCGGCAGTTCCGCCGTCTCCGGGAGCCGCGCCTGGTCCGGGAGCTCCGGAGCCGGTGTGGCCGGGCCTTGGTCGATGGGGCCGAGTGCGTCGAGAGCATGGGGAGCTGTTTCGCTCTCCGCGAGCGTGAGCACCTTCGAGCTGCCCTGTTCTGCGGACATGCCACCCCCTTTGGGTCGCGGGACGGTCGCGGCGGACGTTCCCGATCTGAGGAACGCAGCCTTCACCTGAATACCGGCGCCGAAGCTCCGGCAAACGCGCTTCCGGCAGAATGTCACATGTCGGCAACGCGCTGTAGTGACATGTCGACATCCAAGATGCGAATCAGCCCTGCAAACAAGGGGTCTGACGGACTTTCGGCTCGGAAAAACGCAGAACGGCACTTCCGGACGATTCGCTCGTTCCGGTTACGCGTCGATCCTGTTTGCGGACCTCAGTCGCTGGAAGCTGCGCGCCAGCAGACGGGACACGTGCATCTGCGAGACGCCGAGCTCCGCACTGATCTGGGACTGGGTCAGATTGCTGTAGTAACGCAGCAGCAGGATGCGCTGCTCCCGCTCCGGCAGCTGGACGAGGAGGTGCCGGACGAGGTCGCGGTGCTCGACGCCGTCGAGGGCGGGGTCCTCGTAGCCGAGCCGGTCCAGCAGTCCCGGCATCCCGTCGCCCTCCTGCGCGGCCTCCAGGGAGGTGGCGTGGTACGACCGTCCGGCCTCGATGCAGGACAGCACCTCCTCCTCGGAGATGCGCAGCCGTTCGGCGATCTCGGCGGTCGTGGGGAGCCGTCCGAAGGCGGTCGTGAGGTCCTCCGTCGCGCTGTTGACCTGCACCCACAGCTCGTGCAGCCGGCGCGGTACGTGGACCGTGCGGACGTTGTCGCGGAAGTAGCGCTTGATCTCGCCGACCACCGTCGGCATGGCGAACGTCGGGAACTGCACGCCCCGCTCCGGATCGAAGCGGTCGATGGCGTTGATGAGCCCGATGGTGCCGACCTGGACCACGTCCTCCATCGGCTCGTTGCGGGAGCGGAAGCGGGCGGCCGCGTAGCGCACGAGCGGGAGATTGGCCTCGATGAGCGCCGCGCGCACGCGGGTGTGCTCCGGCGTGCCCGGTTCGAGTTCCTTGAGCTGACCGAAGAGCAGCTGGGTCAGGGCCCGGGTGTCGGCGCCCCGCCGCTTGGCGGGGGTCTGGACCGCGTCGGGGGACACGTCGTCCTGGGGCGGCGCAGTACTGGCCGGCACGGTCAACGCCACCTCGTCATCGCTCTCATGTCCGTCAACTCATCCGTCAAAAGCGGTCATAGCATCACAAGACTGCCTCACTGTGTGCAAGCACCGCATATTCCGTGTTGAGGGGCGGCCGCGTGACGAGACATGGGAAAACCCCCCGCCGTCACGGCGAGGGGCACGGGCGCACGGAGCGTCAGAACTCGTAGTCGGCGATCACCCACGTGGCGAACTCGCGCCACAGTCCCACGCCCGCCTGGTGCTCCGGGTGCTCCACGTACCGGCGCAGCGCGTCCGCGTCGTCGAAGGCCGAGTTGATGGCGAAGTCGTAGGCGATGGGGCGGTCGCTGATGTTCCAGGCGCACTCCCAGAAGCGGATCTCCGGGATCCTGCCGTCGAGCGAACGGAAGGCCTCCTCACCCCTGACGACCCTCGGGTCGTCGCGCTCGACGCCCTCGTTCAGCCGGAAGAGCACCAGGTGGCGGATCATCACTTGCCTCCGTTGGCGAGCCAGGTCATGAAGTCCCCGACGGCCTTCGCGGCGTCGGAGATGCCCTCGAACCCGACCGTGACGTAGTCGCCGGCCGTCTCGGGATCCGTGATGATCAGGTACAGCACGAAGACCACGAGGACGTAGACGACGGCCTTCTTCGCGTTCACCGCCATCGCGGCCCTCCCCTGTCACTGCTGTGCACCGGTGTCACATGCGTCGCGCGGGCCCATGATCGCACGAAGGGCCCCGTCTGACGACGGGGCCCTTCACCAGCGGTAGCGGAGGGATTTGAACCCTCGGTGACTTGCGCCACACTCGCTTTCGAGGCGAGCTCCTTCGGCCGCTCGGACACGCTACCGAGGGAGACCTTACAGCAAGGTGCGGGGTGCTTCGAAATCGATAATCAGCGGTCCCGGAAGAACTCCGTGAGCAGCCGGGAGCACTCCTCGGCGAGCACCCCGCCGATCACTTCGGGCCGGTGGTTGAGCCGGCGGTCGCGGACGAGGTCCCACAGGGAACCGGCCGCGCCGGCCTTCTCGTCCCGGGCGCCGTAGACGACGCGGTCGACCCGGGACTGCTGGAGGGCTCCCGCGCACATCGTGCACGGCTCCAGCGTCACCACCAGGGTGCAGCCGGTCAGCCGCCACTCCCCGAGCCGCGCGGCGGCCCGCCGGACGGCGAGGACCTCCGCGTGGGCCGTGGGGTCGCCGGCGGCTTCGCGTTCGTTGTGGGCGGCGGCCAGCACGGTGGCGCCGTCCGGGGCCAGTACGACGGCGCCGACGGGCACGTCCCCGCCCCGGACGGCCCGTGCGGCCTCGTCCAGGGCGAGTCGCATCGCCGCCCGCCAGCGGTCGCGTACCGGATCCGGCGGCGGGGACGCGGTGGTGGTGGTCGGCACGGTCAGCGGACGGTCTCCAGCACTTCCGAGGCGCCGAGGGCGTCGGCGATCTCGTTGACGGCGTCCCCGGCCAGGGAGCGCAACTCCTTCTCGGTGACGCCCAGGTCCTCCAGGACCCGCGCGTCGCCGACCGGCCCGTGCGGTACGGCGTCGTCGGAACCGGCGGCCGCGGGGACGCCGTCGGGGTCCCCGTCGTCCGGTTCGCCGTCCTCCGTGCCGTCGAGGTCGAGGTCGTCCAGGTCGGTGCCGTCGTCCCCGGGGGCGCGGCCGAGCAGTTCGTCGGTGAGCAGGATCTCGCCGTAGCTGCTGCGGGCGGCCGCGGCGGCGTCGGAGACGTAGACCCGGGGGTCCTCCTCGCCGTCCACGCGGACGACGCCGAACCAGCCCTCCTCCTGCTCGATCAGCACGAGCACCGTGTCGTCGTCCGGAGAGGCCTCCCGGGCCAGGTCCGCCAGATCGGACAGGGTTTCCACATCGTCGAGCTCCGTGTCGCTCGCTTCCCACCCGTCTTCGGTGCGCGCGAGCAGTGCGGCGAAGTACACCGTGACTCTCCCACTGGTCATAGGCGTGCCGGTTGGGAATCCCCCCGGCGGAGGTTGTGGGCGGGAGTCGGTGACGCCGGCCCCGCCCTCTCGGAATCGTGGCAGAAACAAGGCCGTCGGGGGACGTCTTCGGCTCCCTGTGTCCGGCGGTTTTGATCGCAGTGGGCCGGGTGCGTCCCCAGGGGGACCCACCGGCGCACGCGCTGCCGCTGTCGCTGCCACGTGCGGATCGTACGCGGCCGGGACGGCCGGGGACGCGCGCCGCTCGGAACGGGAAGTTCCACGGATGGAACAGTGGCTGAGGGGTGAACGGGATCGGTGCTACCAGCGGAAGGTGCGCATGCGCATCGCGTGGCGCAGCCGGGCGGCCTTGGCGCGGCGCGGCTGGACCCGGTCGCGCAGCGCGCGGGCCTCGGCGAGTTCGCGCAGGAACCGGGCGCGGCGCCGTCGTCGCTCGGTCTCCGTCTCGCCCTCCGTGCCGCCCCTGTCGTGGAAGAGGGCGGGCGTTTCGCGCGGTGACGGATCGTCTCGGTGTTCCTGGTCAGGCATCGGCTCATCACTCCCGTCCGTCCCTCCCACCTTCCCCCGGACGGGCCGTTTGACGCCAGCGAACCCGTGGCGGGGGCCAGGAGTGCTTGCCGTGCCGCGGGGACGCCGCGCCCTCGGGGCCCGGTTACTGTTGACGGCATGCGTCTCCACGTCGTCGACCACCCCCTGGTCGCCCACAAGCTCACCACTCTGCGCGACCGGCGCACCGACTCCGCGACCTTCCGCCGTCTCGCCGACGAACTGGTCACCCTGCTCGCCTACGAGGCCACGCGCGACGTGCGCACCGAGCAGGTCGACATCCGCACGCCGGTGGAGCCGACCACGGGCGTCAAGCTCTCCCACCCGCGCCCGCTGGTGGTGCCGATCCTGCGCGCCGGGCTCGGCATGCTGGACGGCATGGTCCGGCTGCTGCCGACCGCCGAGGTGGGCTTCCTCGGCATGATCCGCAACGAGGAGACGCTGCAGGCCTCGACGTACGCCACCCGGATGCCGGAGGACCTCTCCGGGCGTCAGGTGTACGTCCTGGACCCGATGCTCGCCACCGGCGGCACGCTGGTCGCGGCGATCCAGGAGCTGATCAAGCGCGGCGCCGACGATGTGACCGCCGTGGTGCTGCTGGCCGCGCCGGAGGGCGTGGAGGTCATGGAGCGGGAGCTGGCCGGCACGCCGGTGACCGTGGTGACGGCGTCGGTCGACGAGCGGCTCAACGAGCACGGCTACATCGTGCCGGGTCTCGGCGACGCGGGGGACCGGATGTACGGGGCGGCCGAGTAGGCGGCGGCCTTCTCCGGTCCCGCGTTCTCAGCAGTTCTTCTTCGAGGCGGGCGCCGGCTTGGGGGCGGCCAGTGCGGTCAGCGCCCGGTCGGCGTCCGCCTTCTTCGTCAGCTCCCGGAACCCGTCACCGATGATGAGGTCGATCTCGGTGCCCTTGCGGGCGGGGTCGGTGCGGCGTTCGGCGCCGGCGAGCTGGGTGCCGAGCACGGGGAGCGCGGTGTCGAGGGCGGTGGCGGGACCGAGCAGGACTCCGGCGCCCTTCACCTTCTTGTCGTACTCCTGGGGCGCGTTGGCGACCTCGCCGATCCGGAAGCCGCGTTTCTTCAGCTCGTCGGCGGTCTTCTGGGCGAGGCCGCCCTTGGTGGTGGCGTTGAGGACGTTGACGGTGATCGTGCCGGGCACGGGGAACGTCTTCGGGGCGGTCGCGTCAGTCGCCTTGGTGGCGCAGGCCGCCTTCGTGCCGACCGCGGAGGCGGAGTCGCCGTCGGTGAACACGTCGATGAGCTGCAGGGTGCCCCAGCCGCCCACGCCCAGCACGGCTGCGGAGGCGACGGCCAGCGCGACGAGCCTCCCGCGCCGCCGGGGCCGGCGCATCCGCGGGTATCGGTCACCCGTGATCCGGTACTGGCCGCCCATGCCAGGTGGAGTGAGCATGCTCATGAGCGCAGCGTAGTGCGCCCGGGCTGCAATGCCTACTAGATGATCATTCGACTGGGTGCAGTGCTGGTGCAGTCCAACCCGAAAGGGCGAAAACCCGTCCGAGGGAGGGGCGCGGGACGGACGTCAGCCGAGCTCGAGCACGCGGGCGTGCAGCACCTGGCGCTGCTGGAGCGCCGCGCGCACGGCCCGGTGCAGCCCGTCCTCCAGGTACAGGTCGCCCTGCCACTTCACGACGTGCGCGAAGAGATCGCCGTAGAAGGTCGAGTCCTCGGCGAGGAGCGTCTCGAGGTCCAGCTGCTGCTTGGTCGTCACGAGCTGATCGAGGCGGACCGGGCGCGGCGCGACGTCCGCCCACTGCCGGGTGCTTTCCCGGCCGTGGTCGGGGTACGGCCGGCCGTTTCCGATGCGCTTGAAGATCACACGGAAAGCCTACCGGTCAAGGCGTTCCGGGCGCAGCCATGGCGACGCAGTGCGACACCGGAAAAAGCGGGGCGAAGAGGGAGCAGCAGGGCTTCCCGGGTGAGGTGCGCCCGCTGTTCGGCGGCCCGTGCGAGGTGCTGCGACCCGCATCCCGCCCTCCCGCACGCCCGATTCCCCCGAAAGTGTCCCCACCGCACGGCCCTGTCGACACGGCAACCACGTTTCGGACCCCCGGCCCGCGACCCGGGGGCGGGCGGGTAGAACTAGGAACCCGGCTTGTTGGCGGCCTTCGTGGCCTTGGCGGCCTTCGCCGCCGCCTTCAGCTCCTGCTTGTGCGCCCGCACCTTCGACAGTGACTCCGGGCCGGTGATGTCGGCGACGGAGCGGAAGGACTTCTCCTCGCCGTAGGCGCCCGCGGCCTCGCGCCAGCCGGTGGGCCTGACCCCGAGCTGCTTGCCCAGCAGCGCGAGGAAGATCTGCGCCTTCTGCCGGCCGAACCCGGGCAGGTCCTCCAGCCGCTTCAGCAGTTCCCCGCCGTCGCCGACGTCCCGCCACACGGCCTCGGCGTCACCGTCGTAGTGCTCGACGAGGTACCGGCACAGCTGCTGGATGCGGCCCGCCATCGAGCCCGGGTAGCGGTGCACGGCCGGCTTGTCGGAGAGCACCGCAGCGAACGCCTCGGGGTCGTACGCGGCGATCTCGTGCGCGTCCAGGTCGTCCGCGCCGAGCCGCCGGGCGATCGTCGCCGGACCCTTGAACGCCCACTCCATCGGGATCTGCTGGTCCAGCAGCATCCCGGTCAGCGCGGCGAGCGGGCTGCGGCCCAGCAGCCGGTCGGCCTCGGGGTCCTGGGCGAGGTGAAGAGTGACGTCCATGCCTCCGATCCTCGCGCCTCGCGGCTCAGCTCGCGCGCCAGTACCCCAGCGCCTGCATCCGGTGCTTGGGCACCCCCAGCTCCTTGCGCAGGAACGCCGAGAGGGTGCGGGTGGTGGCGGTGTCGCAGGCGACCCAGACGTACGGGTCGGGGTCGGCCCGCAGCAGTGCGGGCAGCTCGGCCCGAACGCGCTCGACCAGTGCCGCGCCCGCGTCCCGGCGGGGGACCTCGCGCACCTCGTGCCGGCCGGGGTCGGCCAGGCAGGGCAGCCCGTCGAGCGTGCCCTCGAACCAGATGGTCGCCGGGGCGTCGCCCAGTGCGCCGAGCAGGGAGTTGATGGCCGGGAGCGAGGCCGGGTCGCCCACGACGAAGACGTGGGAGGGGGCGGGGGAGGGGTGTTCGAACCCCGTGCCCTGCACGGTCGCCTCGATGGTGTCACCGGGCTGCGCCGTCCGGGCCCAGTCGCTGGCGCACCCCTCGTGCAGCGCGAACTCCAGGGTGAAGGTGCCGGCCGCCGGGTCCGGGTCGACCAGCGTGTACGCGCGCTGGTGCGGCTTGCCCGCGTTGTCGAACCACAGCCGTACCCACATCGTCGGGTGGACGCCTGCCGCCGCCAGCAGTCCGCCGTCGGTGAAGCGCACCCGCCGGTAGTCGGCGGTGACGTCCTCGCTCCCCGTCACGGTGAACGTGAAGTCCTTCGCGCGCAGCAATCTGAGGACCGCGCCCTCCCAACCCCGCCCCTGCCCCATCGCGCCCTCACCCTTCGCGTACGATTTCGCCACGATTACTTAGGGGAGCCTAACCTAAAGGGAAATGAGGGCACAGTGACCGGCGAGATCTTTCGCGATCCCTGGGGCATCCCGCATCTGCGCGCGGACGACGCGATCGGACTCGCCCGCCTCCAGGGCCGGGTCACCGCCCGCGACCGGGCCTGGCAGATCGAGGTCGAACGCCACCGCGCCCAGGGCACCTCGGCCGCCTTCCTCGGCCCGGAGGCGCTGCCCTGGGACCGCTTCGCCCGCCGCGCCCGCCTGACCGACACCGCCCGCCGCTGCTTCACCGCGCTGGAGCGGCAGGACACCGAGACGGCCGAGTGGGTCCGGGCGTACGTGACGGGGGTCAACGAGGTCCTGGAGTCCGCCGGCACCGCGACCGCCCCCGAGTTCGGGCGGGCCGGGCTCTCCCCCGGCCGCTGGGAGCCCTGGACGCCGCTCGCGGTCTGGCTCGGCGCGCACATCCTCTTCGCCGGGTTCCCCGCCAAGCTGTGGCGCGAACACATCACCACCCGGCTCGGGGCCGGCGCCGTCGGCCTGTTCGCCGCCGACGGGCCCGGCACCTCCGGCAGCAACGGCTGGCTGGTGGCCGGGGAGCGCACGGTCACCGGTCACGCGGTGATCGCCGGAGACCCGCACCGGTTCATCGAGGACCCGGGCGTGTACCAGCAGATCCGTCTCAGCTGCCCCGAGTTCGACGTCGTCGGCCTCGCCGTGCCCGGCGTCCCCGGCATCGCCCACTTCGGCCACACCGGCACCGTCGCCTGGGCCATCACCAACGCCATGGCCGACTACCAGGACCTCTACCGCGAGCGGCTGCGGCGCACCGGCGCCGGCGTGGAGGCGCTCGGCCCGGACGGCACCTGGCGGCGGGCCGCCCGGCACACGGAGACCATCGAGGTGGCGGGAGAGGAACCCGTCGAGGTCGAGGTCGTCGAGACCGACCGCGGCCCCGTCGTCATCGGCGGCCCCGAGGGCCTCGACGGCGGCGTCACCGAGCCCGGCGGGCCCCCGCTCGCCGTCGCCCTGCGCTACCCGCCCCGCGTCACCGCCGACCTGGGCTTCGGCGCCCTGCTGCCCCTGCTGCGGGCCCGCCGGGCCGCCGACGTGGACCGGGCCGCCGACCGCTGGGCCGAGCCGGTCAACGTGATCATGGCCGCCGACACCGACGGCGACACCCTGCACCGGGTGGCCGGCCGCGTCCCCGTCCGCGCCGGGGCCAACCGGACCCGGCTGGTCCCCGCCTGGGAGCCGGAGTACGCCTGGCAGGGCTGGCACGAGCCCCCGCGCGACGGCCTGACCGACGGCGTCGCCGTCATGGCGAACCAGCGCGGTCCGTCCGCCCCCCTCGGCGTCGAGTTCGCGCCGCCGCACCGCGCGGAGCGCATCGCCACCCTGCTGGGCCGGCGGTCCCGCTGGTCCGCCGCCGACATGGCCGCGATCCACACGGACACCCACCTCGCCTCCGCCGCCCCCCTCCTGGACCACCTCGCCGCGCTCGGCACCGAGGACCTCACCGCGCCCGCCGCCGCACTGCGCGGCCGCCTGCTGCACTGGGACCGCCGCATGGACGCGGACAGTGCCGACGCGGCCGCCTTCGCGGCCGTGCGCACCGCGCTCATACGCCGGCTCGCCGCCCACCCCGCCCTCGCGGCGGCGGCCACGCCACCCCCGTACCCCGAGATCTTCCTCCCCTGGCTCGCCCTGCTCCCCCGGGTGGGGTACGCCCTCGAACACCTGCTCGCGGCCGAGGACCTGTTCGGCATCGACCGCCCGGCGGCCGTCCGCGCGGCACTGGAGGAGGTCGCCGCCGAGCCGCCCGCCGGGGCCTGGGGCGACACCCACCGCCTCGCGCCCTGGCGGGCCCTGCCGCCGCCGGGGACGCCGGACGACGAACCCCGCCTCTCCGGCGACCACGACTGCGTGCTGTGCACCTCCCCGGTGCCCGGTCTCACCGACCTCGCCGCGCGCGGTCCCGCCGCCCGCTACGTCTGGGACCTGGCCCGGCGCGAGGACAGCCGCTGGGTGGTGCCGCACGGCGCCAGTGGCGTGCCCGGCTCACCCCACCACCGCGACCAGCAGCCCCTGTGGCTCGCCGGCGACCTGGCCCCGGTCCTCACCGACTGGGCGCAGCTGACGAAGGAGACCGATGTCTGACCCGTACGCCGCCCGCACGGCCGTCCACGAGCAGGAGGTCGACGGCTTCGGCACCGTGCGCGTCCTGCCGCTGGACCCGGCCGCCGACGCACCCCTGCTGCACCGCTGGGTGAGCGGGGAACGCGCCGCCTTCTGGGGCATGAACGGCCTGACCGAGGAGCGGGTGGCCGAGATCTACGCCCACATGGACACCCTCGACACCCATCACGCGTACCTGGTCCTCAAGGACGGCACACCGGCCGCGCTGCTCCAGACGTACGACCCGGACGCCGACCGCGTCGGCGCCTGCTACCCCGTCCGACCCGGCGACATCGGCATCCACCTGCTCCTCGCCCCCGCCGTACCCGGCGAGGCCCGATCCGGCTGGACCGGCGGGCTGGCGGCCGCCATCGTCACCTACGTGCTGCGGGTGCTGGACCGCCGGCGGGTGGTGGTCGACCCGGACGTCGCCAACGAGAAGGCGATCGCCCGCTTCGCGCGGCAGGGGTTCACCACCGGACCCGTGGTCGTCCTGCCGGAGGTCGACCTGCCGGACGTGTACCTCCCGGAGAAGCGGGCGCAGCTCGCTTTCCTCACCCGCGAGGTAGCGTTCGGCGGGTGACCCCCGACGAGCTCGTCGCCCACTACGATCTCGAGCCGCTGCCCCGCGAGGGCGGGCGGTTCCGGCAGACCTGGGCCGGGCCGCCGCGCCCGGACGGCAGGCCCGAGGGCACCGCCATCGTCGCCCTGCTCACCGACGCCCCCGGCGACTTCTCCGCCCTGCACCGCCTGCCCGCCGACGAGATCTGGCACCACTACCTCGGCGACCCGCTCCAACTGCTCCTCCTCGCCCCCGACGGCACCTCCCGCACCCCCGTCCTCGGCCCGGACGTCCTCGGCGGCCAGCACGTCCAGCTCACCGTGCCCGCCGGCACCTGGATGGGCGCACGGGTCGCCGCGGGCGGCGCCTGGACGCTCTTCGGCTGCACGATGGCGCCCGGCTTCACCTACGAGGGCTACGAGCACGGCGAAGCAGGGGAACTGACGGCGCGACACCCCGAACGGGCGACGCTCATCAGGGAACTGTGCCGCCCGTGAGCCGGCCGGGTCTCCTCGACGGCCAGGCCGCCCTGATCACCGGCGCGGGCGGCGGCATCGGCCGGGGCATCGCACGGCGGTTCGCCGAGGAGGGCGCGGCCGTCGCCCTGCACTGCCGGACCGCGCGCGACTCGGCGCAGGACACCGCCGACCGCATCCGGGAGGCGGGCGGCGCCGCCGTCGTCCTGCGGGGCGACCTCACCGACGAGGACGCCTGCCACCGCGTGGTGACCGAGGCGGCCGAACGGTTCGGCGGACGGCTGACCGCGCTGGTCAACAACGCCGGCGTCCAGCCCGTGCGGGAACTCCCCGGGATGACGGCCGCCGAGTGGCGCGCGGTCGTGGACACCAACCTCACCAGCGTCTTCGCCTGCACCCGGGCCGCGGCGGAGCTGATGCGGGACACCGGCGGCACCGTCACCCACATCGCCTCGGTCGAGGCCCGCCACCCGCCCCCCGGCCACGCCCACTACGGCGCCTCCAAGGCGGCGGTGGTGGCGCACGCCCGCGCGGCGGCCCAGGAGTACGGCCCGTGGGGTGTCCGGGTCAACACCGTCTCGCCCGGCCTGATCGACCGGGAGGGCCTGGCCGACGCCTGGCCGGAGGGCGTACGCCGGTGGCGCGAGGCGTCCGCCGTGGGCCGGATCGGCCGCCCGGAGGACATCGGCGACGCCTGCGTGTTCCTGGCCTCCCGGCTAGCCTCCTGGATCACCGGCCACGACCTGGTGGTGGACGGGGGAGTCACCGCCCGGCCCACCTGGTGAGCACTCCGGGCCTCCCGTCCGTACCTACCGTGAAGCAGGACGGCCGGGAGGCGGGTACGACGTGGAGCGACGGCGCGACGGGGCGGCGGACGCCGCAGGACGGGGCGGGGGCCCCGGCGGCCGCGGAACCCGGCGGCTCGCAGGACTGGCGCTGCTGGGCACCGTGCTGGTGCTGCTCGTCCTCGGCAGCGCCGCCCCGGCGAGCGCCCACGCAGCCCTCCGTTCCAGCGACCCCGGGGCCGGAAGCGTCGTCGAGACCGCGCCCCGGCACATCACCCTCACCTTCACCGAGTCCGTCGGACTGCTCGACGACTCCTTCCGCGTCTACAGCCCCGACAACCACCGCGTCGAACTGGGCGAACCGCAGCACGCGGACGGCGCCTCCGACACCGCCCGCGCCGCACTGCCCACCGGCCTCGCCGACGGCACCTACACCGTGGCCTGGCGGGTGGTCTCCGCCGACAGCCATCCGGTCTCCGGTGCCTTCACCTTCTCCCTCGGCGCACCCTCACCGACCCCGCCCCCCGCCCCTGCGGACCACGCCGAACACCCGGTCACCAAGAGCCTCTACGACACCGGCCGCTACCTCGCCTACATCGCCGCCGCCCTGCTGATCGGCACGGCGGCGTTCGCCGCCCTGTGCCGGCCGCCCGACACGGCCCCGCTGCGGCTGCCGCTGCTCACCGGCTGGTGGACCCTGCTGATCGCCACGTCCGCCCTGCTCGTACTGCGCGCCCCCTACGAGAACGGCACGGCCCCCACGACCGCCCTCGACCTCCGGGCGTTCACCGGCACCCTCACCGGCCGCCCGGGACTCGCCCTGCTGACCCGGCTGGCGCTGCTCCTGCTGACGGCGGCGGTCCTGCTCCCGCTCGCCCGGCGCGGCGGCCCCCGGACCCGCCTGGCGACCGGCGCCACCGTCTCCGTCGCCCTCGCCCTCACCTGGGCCGCCGCCGAACACGCCTCCGCGGGCATCCAGGTCCCGGCGGCGATGACGTCGTCCGTCCTCCACCTGCTGGCGACCGCCTGCTGGCTCGGCGGTCTCACGGCCCTGCTCCTCACCCTGTACCGCGCCAGGACCCCGCCTCCGCCGGACACGGTCGCCCGCTTCTCCCGCCTGGCCTTCCTCTCGGTGACCGTCCTGGTCGTCACCGGCCTCTACCAGTCCTGGCGGGGCCTCGGCTCCTGGTCGGCGCTCACCGAGTCGGCGTACGGCCGCACCCTGACCGCCAAACTCGCGGCGGCCGTCTTCCTGCTGGCGGCGGCGGGCCTCTCCCGCCGCTGGACGACCCTCCTGGCGACGAGGGCGCCCGCGCCGGTGGAGGCGCCGGCGGAGGCACGGGTGCCGGAGCCGGTCGGAGCACCGGGTGGGACGGGGTCCGAGGGGCCGGTCGGAGCACCGGGTGGGACGGGGTCCGAGGAGCCGGTCGGAGCACCGGGTGGGACGGGGTCCGAGGAGCCGGTGGGGGAGCCGGTGCGGGACGAACCGGGCGTGCCCGGCACACCCCCGCCGCCGACCGCCGACCACTACCGCCGCGCCCTGCGCCGTTCCGTGCTGGCCGAGGTGATGGTGGCCGTCGTCGTCCTGCTGATCACCACCGTGCTGACCGGCACCCTCCCGGCCCGCGCGGAGGCCGAGGCCGCCGGGGCGCCCCGCCCGCAGGTGGCCGGGCTGCCCGGGGCGGAGGCGTTCACCATCCCCTACGACGTCGGCACACCCGAGGGCCGTGGCACGGTGCAGATCCAGATGGACCCGGGCCGGGTGGGCGAGAACGGCCTCCAGGCCGTGGTCTTCGGTCCGCGCGACGCCCTCACCTTCGTCCCGGAACTGCGCATCTCCTTCAGCCTCGCCGCCGAGGACATCGGCCCCATCGACGCCGGGGTCACCGACCGCGGCGGCTACTGGGCCACCAGCGACCTCACCCTCCCCCTCGAAGGCACCTGGACGATGAGACTGACGATCCGCGTCTCCGATCTGGACCAGGTCACGGAGACCCGCCAGGTGGAGATCACCCGCTGACCACCGCGCCGGACCCGAGGTCGTGCGGGGCGTAAGAATTCCGTCATCCGCAAGCTGTTCCGCACGGACGGCCGGGGCCCGTTGAATGTGAACCGCAACTGCTGACGCGCGGAGAGGCGAGTGACCCATGGGACGGATGCGGAGCGCACTGTGGAGACCCTGGACGGCCGTGGTGCTGGTGATGGTGGTGATCGCGGGAGCGTTCGGCCTGTACTGGTTCCAGCCGTGGAAACTGTGGCAGGACGAGACGGTGCGGGAGGCGCTGCCCGAGGTCACGGCCCCCGCCTCGACACCGCCCGCCGACCCGGCTCCCGGCGCGAGCGCCACCCCGCCCCCGCCCGGCCCGACGACGCTGGCGAGCGGCGAGCTGATCAGCCACGAGCACCCGACGTCCGGGACGGTGCGGTTCGTGCGGCTGGCCGACGGCAGCCATGTGGTGCGCCTGGAGGGGCTCGACACCAGCAACGGCCCCGACCTGCACGTGTGGCTGACCGACGCGCCGGTGAAGGAGGGCCGTGCCGGCTGGCACGTCTTCGACGACGGCGCGTACGTCAGCCTCGGCAAGCTCAAGGGCAACAAGGGCAGCCAGAACTACACCGTCCCCGAGGACGTCGACCCGTCCCGCTACACCAGCGTCAGCATCTGGTGCGACCGTTTCGACGTGTCCTTCGGAGCGGCGGAACTGGCCGCCGTCTGACGCCGGGGGCCCCCGTCACCGGCGGCTCGCGCAGCGGCTGCGGAGGATCTCCACCCCGTCGCCCTCGAGGTCGTCGCAGTAGACCTTCCGTTCGGTCATGGCCATGATCAGGGCCACGGCCGGGTAGGACACGAGCGGTCCGGACCCGGCCGTGAACGGACCGCCGTCCGCCGCCGGCCGAAGGCGGGCAGCGGGGGCTCGGCGGTGCTCGTGACGACACGCCGGAAGCGGTCGAAGGGCTGAAGCGCAGTCCCGGATCATTGTCCGTGACATGTGTTTCACTCCCTGGCCATGGACGAACGGGAACTTCTCGAAGCCGTCGCCTCCTTGGTTCGGGCGGGCGGGCGGGAGCTGGTGTGCGGCCGGTCCGGGCACCCGGCCGGGCATGTGTGCCTGGCGGTGTCCGACGCGATCGACCTGTCCACCCTCCTCAAGGAGTTCAGCCGCGGGTACGGGCAGCTGCGCAACCTCGCCATGGGCGGTTTCGTCGATCCGACGGTGACCGAGCGGACCGGGCTGCCGCTCCTCGCTCCTTACGCCGGGGAGGTGATCGAGATGCGCGGATGGGCGGCCGGCAGTCGGTGGATCGGCTGCGGTGTGGTCCGTGCCGGGGACGGCGAACAGCCGGTGGTGCTCGTGGCGGAACGGGCCGCGCCGGCGACGGAAGCACCGTTCGTCACCGGTCGGGACACCGTGCGGCCCCGGGTGGTGAGGGAAACGGACACGACGACCGAACCGCCCGGAGGTCCTTGCCCGTGGGTTCGGCGAGTGATCGGACTGGCCGGGTGGGAACCGCTCGGGATCTCCGTCGACTGGGCGGCGATCGAGGGAGAGCTGGGGGTGCCGCTGCCGGCGGACTACAAGGAGCTCTACGAGGCGTTCGGCGGCGGCTCCTTCAGTGACTCCGTCTACTTCCTGGGGCGCGACGAGGGTGTCTCGTTCGACTTCCTGACACAGTGGCGGGCCAGCCTGTCGGCCGACCAGGAGCTCGCAGGCGTCTCCGCCGCCGATCCCTACGCGGTCTACACGCCGGGCGGCAGGGGACTGGTCGGATGGGGCTCCACCGAATGGGCCGACGAGTACTGCTGGCTGATCGATGCCGAGCGGCCAGGCGATCACCCCGTCCTCGCGAGGTCCCATGACGGCGGCCCGTGGTACCGGTACGACATGTCCACCTCCGAGTTCCTCTACCGCGTCCTTGCCGACGCCGATTTCCAACCGTTCGGGATCGCGCGGTACGACCTCGGCGCGACGTTCAGGCCCCCCTCCCGGGCATGAGGCGGCCGTCTCCATGACGCTCGCAACGAACTCGACCTGACCCGCGAACGCTGGGACGAGTACCTGCTCCTGCGCGAGCGCCTCGTCCCCCACCTCGGCCTCCTCCCGGACCCCGCTTGAGGACACAGCCCTCCGCACCCACGAACAGCGGCAATACGACAACGCGCACAGTCACCCGGTACGGCCTTTCGTAGGCCTGATCACTGTTTGCGCGAGCGCGCAAGCAGAGAACCGCACGATGTCGCTGGGGGCATTCGGGTGATAAGCGTAAGAGTCTGCACCGAAAGGGGAAGCATGAGACTGCCAAGCTTCGTCGAGCCAATCGACGCCCCTCTCGCCAAGGAGACGTAAATGCGTCGCATCACCAGCGTACTGATCACATCGGCGGCCCTTGTCGCTGCCCTCGCCTCCCCGGCCATTGCCGACGACGACCACAGAGTCCTCGGACTGATTCCCGTCAAGGCGGACAACGCTTACCTCCTGAACAACACCCATGCTCTGGAGAACGCCAACATCGAGCTCCTGACGCAGCATTGACAGGCGGGTGCCCCTGACGCCGTCGGGGGCACCCACAGCTCGACTCCGGCGGGCTCACCGACGTCCAGGACCACCGCACGTGCCGGGACGCACCTGACGGGACGCCCGCCGGGCAATCACCCGTGGGCGCCCACCCGGAGCGGGCAGTCAGCGCCATCCGGCCCAATAAGCATCTTTATCCATGGCGCGACGGGTTGGTCAATTCAAGCGAAACCGCTCAAATCAGCCGTGAATTGATTCCCTTCCTCGAATAATATGCAGCCATCAGAGCCGCCAATTAGGCGCCACCCACTCACAGGAGTTGGCCCTCGATGTCGCTGAATATCCTTGGTGCACCACGACGCACCTTGTCGCTTTTGATCGCAGCGGTAGTAACCGCCGTGATCGCCGCTGCCGTAATCGCGATGTCACCGACGCGTGCAAGTGCCGTTGCCACGGCTGTGCCGCTGGGTACGGCAGCAGATTTCGGAGTGCTGGCCGGGTCGACGGTCACCAACACCGGCCCGACGACGGTCGAGCGCAGCGTCGGGGTGAGTCCCGGTAGCGCGGTCGTGGGTTTCCCACCCGGTGCAGTGCTGCCGCCCGGCACCATCCACGCCGGCAACGCCGTCGCTCTGCAGGCTCAGAACGATCTGACCACCGCGTACAACCAGGCGGCCGGACAGGCACCGGACGTCACCTACACCGGGGACCCCGTGGAGCTCGGCGGTCAGACGCTGACTCCGGGCGTCTACAGGGTGCCCGTCAGCGCCCAGCTCACCGGCACCCTCACCCTGAACGGCCAAGGTGACCCCAATGCCGTCTGGGTGTTCCAGGTCGGTTCGACGCTGACGACGGCGTCCAACAGCAGCGTACTTTTCACCAATGGCGCCAACCCGTGCAACGTGTACTGGCAGATCGGCAGCTCAGCCACTCTCGGTACCGGCACCACGTTCGTCGGCAACGTCCTGGCCCTGACCTCGATCAGCGCCAACACGGGGACGACCGTCAACGGCCGGCTGCTGGCCCGCAACGGCGCCGTGACGCTGGACTCCAACACGATCTTCCAGGGTGAGTGCGGCACCGCCCCGACCGGCACGGCGACTCCCACGGGTACCGCGACTCCCACGGGTACCGCGACTCCCACGGGTACCGCGACCCCCACCGGCACGGCGACCCCCACGGGTACCGCGACTCCCACGGGTACCGCGACCCCCACGGGTACGGCGACCCCCACGGGCACCGCGACCCCCACGGGTACGGCGACCCCCACGGGCACCGCGACCCCCACGGGCACGGCCACCCCCACGGACACCGCGACCCCCACCGGCACGGCCACCCCCACGGACGGTGGTGACCACGACGGCAGAAAGCCGGGTGACCACGGCCACCACAAGCACGACCATGACAAGAAACCCGGTGACCACGGCCACCACAAGCACGACGACGACAAGAAGCCCGGTGACCACGGCCACCACAAAGACGGTGAGTACAAGTGGCCGTGGGAGTGAGTGAACAGCCGTAGCCACGGCAAGCCCTCACTGGAGCATGTCCCGGGACCGGATCGAGCCGCTGATGCCGGCCGTTCCGGTCCCGCACTCAGGGGCCTCGGTATCGACCGCCAGGCCTGGTCAGCCCGTCGCGCGGTCACGGCACGGCCTGCGCCAGCGAGCTCCTCTCCTGGCGGGAAGCGGCTGCTGGAAGACGCCGGCGTCCGGGACGGGTGCCTACACGATGCGCGGCACACCGTGGGCCGGATCATGGGTGGGGAGCCGGGCGGCGCCGCCCGGATGCGGGCGCGGTACCCGCACGTGACCGATCCCATGCTCGAGGAGGCGGCCAGGAAGATCGAGCACGCCATCCAGGGACCATGTCGAAGGGCCCCCTGTTTCCAGGGGGCCCTTCGACATCGTGCCCGGTGAGGCACTGGCGGAGGATACGAGATTCGAACTCGTGAGGGGTTGCCCCCAACACGCTTTCCAAGCGTGCGCCCTAGGCCTCTAGGCGAATCCTCCGCTGGGAACATTACATGACCGAGAGGCGTGCTCGCGAACTCGTTCCCGGCCCCCGACATGGGGTAGCCTCTGCGTAGCCCCTCACGCGGCGCTATCTGACTGAACTCCCCCAGGGCCGGAAGGCAGCAAGGGTAGGTCGGCTCTGGCGGGTGCGTGGGGGGCGCTTGCGTGTGTGAGCGGCCGGTCCGGTTGTCGGTGGGCGCCTATAACCTCGTATGCGTGTCGTCTCTCGCGTTGTACCGCCGCTATCGCCCGGAGTCGTTCGCCGAGGTCATCGGGCAGGAGCATGTCACCGACCCGCTGCAGCAGGCGCTGCGGAACAACCGGGTCAATCACGCGTACCTGTTCAGCGGTCCGCGCGGCTGCGGCAAGACGACCAGCGCCCGCATCCTCGCCCGGTGCCTGAACTGCGAGCAGGGGCCGACGCCCACGCCCTGCGGCGCGTGCCAGTCCTGCCGCGACCTCGCGCGCAACGGGCCGGGTTCGATCGACGTCATCGAGATCGACGCCGCTTCCCACGGTGGTGTGGACGACGCCCGTGACCTGCGAGAGAAGGCGTTCTTCGGGCCCGCCGGCAGCCGCTACAAGATCTACATCATCGACGAGGCCCACATGGTCACGTCGGCCGGTTTCAACGCGCTGCTCAAGGTCGTCGAGGAGCCCCCGGAGCACCTGAAGTTCATCTTCGCGACCACGGAGCCCGAGAAGGTCATCGGGACCATCCGGTCCCGCACGCACCACTACCCGTTCCGGCTCGTGCCGCCCGGCACCCTGCGGGACTACCTCGGAGAGGTGTGCGGCAAGGAGGACATCCCGGTCGAGGAGGGTGTGCTGCCGCTTGTCGTGCGGGCCGGTGCCGGATCCGTGCGTGACTCGATGTCCGTCATGGACCAGCTGCTCGCCGGCGCCGGCGAGCAGGGTGTGACGTATGCCATGGCGACCTCCCTGCTCGGCTACACCGAAGGCTCGCTGCTCGACTCCGTCGTCGAGGCCTTCGCGACCGGTGACGGGGCCGCCGCCTTCGAGGTCGTCGACCGGGTGATCGAGGGGGGCAACGACCCGCGCCGGTTCGTCGCCGACCTGCTGGAGCGGCTGCGGGACCTCGTCATCCTCGCCGCGGTGCCCGACGCCGCCGAGAAGGGGCTCATCGACGCCCCCGCCGACGTCATCGAACGGATGCAGGCCCAGGCCGGCACCTTCGGCCCCGCCGAGCTGACCCGTGCCGCCGACATCGTCAACGCGGGGCTCACCGAGATGCGCGGCGCCACCTCGCCGCGACTCCAGCTCGAGCTGATCTGCGCGCGCGTGATGCTGCCCGCGGCGTACGGCGACGAGCGCTCGGTCATGGCACGGCTGGACCGGATCGAACGCGGGGTGAACTTCTCGGCGGGGGCGGCCGGCACCGCCGGGGGGCCCGCGGCCGGGTACGTGCCCGGACCGCAGGCGCACGGGGCGGGAGCGCCCGGGCAGGGCTCCGTCGAGCCGGGAGGCGGTCCCGCCGCCGCCCGGGCCGCCGTACGCGGTCCGGGACCGGCCTCGCCCCCACCCGAGCAACCCGCTCCGGCTCCGGCTCCGGCCCAGGCCGCCCCGCCGTCCCAGCCCCCGGCCGCCGCCCCCGCCCCGGCCGCCGAGAGTCCTGCCGCACCGGCCGGGGCGCCCGGCGCCTGGCCCACCGCGGCCTCCGCCGGTGGCGCGGGCGGCCGTCGGCCCGGCGGCTGGCCCACGGCCGCCCCGACGGGTGGCGGCGGGCGTCCGCCCGCCCCGACACCGACACCGGCGCCGAGCGCCCCCGCTCCGGCGGGCCGGTCGGCAGCACCGTCGGCTCCCGCGCCCACACCCCCGGCCGGTGGCGGCGGTGGTCCCGACCCCCGCACGCTCTGGCCGAACATCCTGGAGACGGTCAAGAACCGCCGTCGCTTCACCTGGATCCTGCTCAGCCAGAACGCCCAGGTGACCGGCTTCGACGGCACGACCCTCCAGATCGGCTTCGTCAACGCGGGCGCGCGGGACAACTTCCTCAGCAGCGGCAGTGAGGACGTCCTGCGCCAGGCGCTGGCCGAGCAGTTCCACGTGCAGTGGAAGATCGAGGCGGTCGTCGATCCCTCCGGTGGCGGCGCGGCGGCCCCCGCCCCGGCCGGGCCGTCCGGTGGCTACGGGAGTGGCGGCTACGGCGGTGGCGGCGGCTACGGGGGCTCCTCCGACGCCGGCTCGCGTCCGTCCGCGCCCCGGCCGAGCCAGCCGCCGGCGCCCGCCCACCCGGCGGGCCCGCCCGGTCCGGCGGCCGCCGCCCCCGCCCCGGCCGCCCGGCCGCCCGCCCCGGAGCCCGCCCCGGTGTCACCCGAGGACGACATCCCCGAGGACGACGACCCGGACCTGGACGAGTCCGCCCTCTCCGGGAAGGAACTGCTCGTGCGGGAGCTGGGGGCGACGGTCGTCGAGGAGATCACCAACGAGTAGCCCCAAAGGAGCCGTGACGGGCCGAGGGCGGCCCGATCCGCGGGCAGTTCCGCGGTCGTGTCTGGAGGAAACCACGAACCGGCTCCGCCCGTGCCTTCGGAAGCCCGCACAAAGAGGAACCGCCGTCTGCCGTTAGGCTGACCCCCGTGAAGGTCCTCGTCATCGGCAGCGGCGCCCGCGAACACGCCCTGTGCCACTCCCTGTCCCTCGACCCCCATGTCACCGCGCTGCACTGCGCGCCCGGCAACGCCGGCATCGCCGAGGTCGCCGAGCTGCACCAGGTCGACGCCCTCGACGGCGCCGCCGTGTCCGCGCTGGCCGGGCGGCTCGGCGCGGACCTCGTGGTGGTCGGCCCGGAGGCGCCCCTGGTCGCCGGTGTCGCCGACGCCGTGCGCGACGCGGGCATCCCGGTCTTCGGCCCCTCCAAGGAGGCCGCGCAGCTCGAGGGCTCCAAGGCTTTCGCCAAGGACGTCATGGCGGCGGCCGGCGTGCCCACCGCCCGCTCCTACGTGTGCGCGACGCCCGAGGAGACCGACGCCGCCCTCAAGGCGTTCGGTGCCCCGTACGTCGTCAAGGACGACGGGCTCGCGGCCGGCAAGGGTGTCGTCGTCACCGCCGACATCGAGGCGGCCCGCGCCCACGCCGCCGGGTGTGAGCGCGTGGTCATCGAGGAGTTCCTCGACGGCCCCGAGGTCTCCCTCTTCGCCATCACCGACGGCGAGACCGTCGTGCCCCTCCAGCCCGCCCAGGACTTCAAGCGCGCGCTGGACGGCGACGAGGGCCCGAACACCGGCGGCATGGGGGCCTACTCCCCGCTCCCGTGGGCGGATCCCCAACTGGTCGACGAGGTCGTGGAGACGGTCCTGCAGCCGACCGTCGACGAGATGCGGCGCCGCGGCACCCCGTTCTCGGGCCTGCTCTACGCCGGTCTGGCGATCACCTCGCGCGGTGTCCGCGTGATCGAGTTCAACGCCCGCTTCGGCGACCCCGAGACCCAGGTGGTCCTGGCCCGCCTGAAGACCCCGCTGGGCGGCCTCCTGATGGCCGCGGCCACCGGCGGTCTCGCCCACCTGGAGCCGACGCGCTGGAGCGGCGAGGCCGCGGTCACCGTGGTCATCGCCTCGCACAACTACCCCGGCACCCCGCGCACCGGCGACCCGATCACCGGCCTGGACGAGGTCGCCGCCCAGGACGCCCCGCACGCCTACGTCCTGCACGCCGGGACGCGGCGCGAGGGCGACGCGGTCGTCAGCGCGGGCGGGCGCGTGCTGTCCGTCACGGCGACCGGCAAGGACCTCACCGAGGCCCGCGACCGCGCCTACCGCGCGGTGTCCCGGATCGGCCTCGACGGCTCGCAGCACCGCACGGACATCGCGGCGAAAGCGGCACGGGACGCGCGGGACGCCTAGCGCGCCGGCCGTACACCGATGAACCCCGCAGGCCCCGGATCCGTCTCAGGATCCGGGGCCTGACCCTTGCCGTCCGTCGTCCACCTCTCCCCAAAGCCATTCCATCGAGTGAGCGATACGCCATCCGGCTGACGTGACCCGGGGGCCCAACTAGGGTGCCGCGCAAGCGTTCCGGCCCTTGTTCCGGCACTTGGCCCATCGGCATTGCGATGTCAGTGACGGGTGCCACAGTGGGGGGCATGGCCAATGCCAGGACAGGGTCCGGAGCCGGGAGGGGGTGACGTCGAGCGATGAACGGAAGCCGCATGGGAGCAGGCGAGTCGGGGGGACCGGGCGCGCGGTCCCGGGCGCTGGCCGTGCTGCGGGTGCGCAGCCGGGCGCTGGCCGTCGCACTGTTGCCGGCCGCCTTCTCCGTGATCCTGCTCGTCGGCGGGTCCACCGGTCATCTCGCGGGCGCCGGCTGGGATCTCGCCCGCCGGATCCTCACCCCCGTCGCGCTGCTCGTCCTGCTTCTCGCCGCCGGAGTCGCCCTGGTCGTCGCCCGGGCCCGGCCGGCCATGAGTCCCACGGTGCCGGTCGCCGAGGAGGCGGCACCCGATCTGTACCGGATGGTGCGTGACCTGGCGGACCGCCTCGACGTCCCGGCTCCGTCCGCGATAGCGCTCACCCCGGACTGCGACAGCTGGCTGGAGGACCGCACCCACCCGGCCCACGGTCCGCCGCCGGCCGAGGAGCACCGCGACATGGCGGGCGTGGGGCGGCCCCCGCGCGGAGCCCCCGCCGCGCCCGTGCTGGTGATCGGTTCGCCGTTCCTGTGGTGGATGCGTGTGGGCGAGCTGCGTGCGGTCCTCGCCCCGGTCGTCGCCGGTACGGGGCCGTCGGCGCACCCGGACATAGCCGCCGCCCGGCGTTTCGTGCAGGGGCTGGACGCCGCGGTGGCCGTGGCCTCCGCGCCGCGGCGCGGGCCGGTGGCGCGCGGCGTGTTCGCGGGCGCCGGCTGGGTGGCCCGGCTGCTGCTGCGCGGGTGCCGGGGGCACGCGGCCGAGATGGAGCGCGGGGTCGCGGCAGCGGCGGCCGACCGTGCACAGGCCGTGGACTACGGGCTGCGGATCGTCGCCCAGGAGCAGGTGGGCCTGGCGTACGCGGGCTGGGACCGGCTGCTCACCCGGGTCGCGCTGCCCGCCTGGCGGATGGGCCGCTGGCCCTCGCGGCTCAACGCGGGCGTGGTCGCGGCCCTCACCGAGCTCTCCCGCCGGGACCGGCTGGCGGAGGGTTTCGCCTCCCGCCTCGGCGAGCGTCCCGCCTGCGACCTGCTCGAAGAGCCCGGCGCCGTGGACGAGGCCGTCTCGCTGCTCGCCGCCCGCCTCTTCCACGGGGGGCCGGCGGAAACGGGGCCCGACTGGTCCCCGGTCCACTGGGGCGACTACCCGGAGGAGGTCGTCGACCGCAAGTGGCGCACCGACGCCGCCCGCCTCCACCGCGTCCTGGACGCCCTCCACGTCCCCCCGGCCCCCGGCGACCCTCCCGCCCCGGACGGCCCGACCCTGACCCGCGTGCTGGTCCACCTGACCACCCGGGAGGCGCCCGCGGAACCGCCCGTGCCGTCCCCCGGCCCCGCCCTCACCTGCGCCCCGGACGACGGCGAGGCCACGGCGCCGCCCGGCGCGGACGACGGCGAGGAGGACGACCTGTCCGGCACCACCGTCCGAAGTGCCGCACTGGCGGCCCGGCTGAGTACCGAGCTCGCCCGCGAGGAGACGGTCGCGGCCTCCGCCGCCCGCTCGTCCTCCGCGGGTCAGGAGGGCGCCCTCCCCTCCGCCGGCCCGGATCCGGCCGCCCCCTTCCGGGACGACCGGGCGCTCCCCCTGTTCCCGCTCCAGTCGCCGCGCACCACGCGTGAGCTGCTCGCCGACCACATCACGGCGATGGTCTGCTGCGCGGCGATGGACACCGCGGGAGCCGTCCCCGGGCTCGACTGGCTCGACGGGCCGACGCTGCTCCTGGGCGGTGTGCGGGCGGCGGACCTGTCGCCCCAGGTCCTGGCCCTGATCGAGGACGGCGACCCCGCCGACCTCCGCCTGTGGCTGACCCGGCACGGCATACGCCCCGAGAAACCGGTACGGCTCGTCTGAGCCCGGCGGCCCCGCCGGCCTCCCCACCCTCTGGAGCCCACCCCTCCGCTTTCGGTCAATTCGAAACGAACGGTGACGTACTGCGCGCGTTATGTGATGTGCTTGGACCGTTCGCGTTCGCTGGCAAGAGCAAGCGACATACGACAAACACATAACTGGCGCCAGGCCTCACCCGTCCGGCGACTGCCGGTCAGCACCACGCACCGCATCGCAACCGGGGCACGAGGGAGGGGAGCGATCATGGGCTCGGAGCAGATTCGCCGCTGGGAGTCGGGAGCACTGGCGCACGCCGTGAACGACCCCTTCGGGCAGGGGCCGCTCCCGTGGCTGCGCGGCAGCGAGACGTACTTCGGCGACACCGGCCAGGTCGTCCCCTGGTACGTGGACCCGGACTCGGACCCGGTACCGCACACCGACCGGGCGGCGGCCCGCCTGCCCCGGCAGGGTGGTCCCCGGGTCCCCGCCCCCCGCTCCTCCGTCGGCCCCCGCGCCGCCGACGACGTGCGCCGCCAGATCAAGGGCTTCGCCTCGGCCGGCGCCGTCGCCCCCGGCGAGTCCATCGACTTCCACGTCACCGTCGACCCGCCCCAGGAGTTCGGCGTCGACGTCTACCGCATCGGCCACTACAACGGCGACGGCGCCATCAAGATCACCTCGAGCCCTCGCCTGTCCGGCATCGTGCAGCCCTCTCCGCTCACCGCCGACCGCACCGTCTCCTGCCACCACTGGTGGCTGTCCTGGCGGTTACCCGTTCCGTCGTACTGGAGCGTCGGCGCGTACGTGGCCGTGCTCACCACCGCCGACGGCTACCGCTCCCACATCCCGTTCACCGTCCGCGACGACCGCCCCGCCGACCTCCTCCTCGTCCTGCCCGACGTCACCTGGCAGGCGTACAACCTCTATCCGGAGGACGGCCGCACCGGCGCGAGCCTCTACCACGCCTGGGACGAGCAGGGCAGGCTGCTCGGCGAGGCCGACGCCGCCACCACCGTCTCCTTCGACCGCCCCTACGCGGGCGCCGGCCTGCCGCTGCACGTCGGGCACGCCTACGACGTCATCCGCTGGGCCGAGCGCTACGGCTACGACCTCGCCTACGCGAACGCCCGCGACCTGCACGCCGGCCGGGTGGACCCCACCCGCTACCGGGGCCTGGTCTTCCCCGGCCACGACGAGTACTGGTCGGTGCCCATGCGCACCGCGGTGGAACGGGCCCGCGCGCACGGCACCTCCCTGGTCTTCCTCTCCGCCAACACCCTGTACTGGCAGGTGGAGCTCGCGCCCTCCCCGGCCGGCCCCGACCGCCTGCTGACCTGCCGCAAGCGCCAGGGCCCGGGCAAACCGGTGCTGTGGCGGGAGATCGACCGCGCGGAACAGCACCTGCTCGGCATCCAGTACGCCGGGAGCGTCCCGCACCCGCACCCGCTGATCGTGCGCAACGCGGACCACTGGATGTGGGAGGCGACCGGCGCCCACGAGGGGGACGGCATCGAGGGCCTGGTCGCGGGCGAGGCGGACCGCTACTACCCGCGCACGCCGCTGCCCGAGCACGAGGAGCGCGTCCTGCTCGCGCACTCCCCCTACACCGACCGGGCGGGCGCCCGGCGCCACCAGGAGACCTCCCTCTACCGCGCCCCCTCCGGCGCCTGGGTCTTCGCCGCCGGGACCTTCGCCTGGTCACCGGCCCTGGACCGCCCGGGCCACGTCGACCCCCGCGTCCAGCGCGCCACCGCCAACCTGCTGGACCGCATCTGCAAACGCGACTGACCCGCGACCGCGGCCGTCCGCCCCGTGCGGGAGAATCGAGGAATTGGACCACACCACGGGGAGGAACCGTGTCCGGATTCGTCGAGAAGCCCGAACCGATCCAGGTTCCGGGCCTGGTGCACCTGCACACCGGCAAGGTGCGCGAGCTGTACCGGACTGAGACGGGCGACCTCGTGATGGTCGCCAGTGACCGCATCTCCGCCTACGACTGGGTGCTGCCCACCGAGATCCCCGACAAGGGCCGGGTCCTCACCCAGCTGTCCCTGTGGTGGTTCGACCAGCTCGCCGACCTGCTGCCGCACCACGTGCTGAGCACCGAGCCCCCGGCCGGCGCCCCCGCCGACTGGGCCGGCCGCACCCTCGTCTGCAAGTCGCTGAACATGGTCCCCGTGGAGTGCGTGGCCCGCGGCTACCTCACCGGGTCCGGACTGGCCGAGTACACCGAGTCCCGCACGGTGTGCGGCCTCGCCCTCCCCGAGGGCCTGGTCGACGGCTCGGAACTGCCCGCCCCGATCTTCACCCCGGCCACCAAGGCCGCCGTCGGCGAGCACGACGAGAACGTCCCCTACGAGGAGGTCGCCCGCCAGGTCGGCGCGGAGACCGCCGCCCAGCTGCGCCAGGCGACCCTCGCCGCCTACTCCCGCGCCCGGGACATCGCCCGCGAGCGGGGCATCATCCTCGCGGACACCAAGTTCGAGTTCGGCTTCGACGGAGAGAGGCTCGTCATCGCCGACGAGGTGCTCACCCCCGACTCCTCCCGCTTCTGGCCGGCCGAGCAGTGGGAGCCGGGCCACGCCCAGCCCTCCTACGACAAGCAGTTCGTACGGGACTGGCTCACGTCGGCCGAGTCGGGCTGGGACCGCCGGAGCGAGCAGCCCCCGCCGGCGCTGCCGCAGCACGTGGTGGACGCGACCCGGGCCAAGTACGTGGAGGCGTACGAGCGGTTGACCGGCACCGCCTGGAGCTGACCGCACGGCGGCCGGGCCCTGTGGGGCCCGGCCAGCCACGGCAGGGGTGCACGACAAGGGCCCCGGTCGATGACCGGGGCCCTTGATCCTGAGCGAACGACGAGGTTCGAACTCGCGACCTCAACCTTGGCAAGGTTGCGCTCTACCAACTGAGCTACGTTCGCATGCGCCGTGGCGCGAGACCCACTATACCCAACCTCGCTCCCGTGCGAGGCGCACCGCGGCATGACGGTTCTCGGCGCCGAGTTTCGAGACGGCCGAGGAGAGGTAGTTCCGCACGGTCCCCGGGGACAGCGCGGCCCGCTCCGCGATCTCCGCGACCGGTGCGCCGTCCGCCGCCAGCTCCAGCACCTCGGCCTCGCGCACGGTCAGCGGCGAGTCGCCGGCGGCGATCGCGTCGGCGGCCAACTCGGGGTCGACGTAACGGTTTCCCGCGTGCACCGTGCGGATGATCTCCGCGAGGCGCTGCGCGCTGACGGTCTTGGGGACGAACCCGCGCACACCCGCCGCAAGCGCCCGCTTCAGATGTCCCGGACGTCCGTGACTGGTCACGATCAGCACCCGGCAGCCGGGCAGTTCGGCCCGCAGCGATGTGGCGACCTTCACACCGTCCGCGCCGGGCATCTGCAGGTCGAGTACGGCCACATCGGGTGCGTGCGCCCGGGCCATCGCCAGCGCCTCCGGCCCGGAGGCGGCCTCGGCGACGACCGTCAGATCGTCCTCGAGGGAGAGCAGTGCGGCCAGCGCGCCCCGGATCAGGTGTTCGTCGTCGGCCAGCAGCAGCCGCACGGGCCGGGGGGCGGTCACGGGGTCGCCTCACTCACACGTGGGGGAGCGGCCGTCTCGCCGGAGCGCGTGAGCAGCGGGACCTCGGCGGTCAGCAGGAACCGTCCCTCGCCGGCCGGTCCGGCCCGCAGCGTCCCGCCGATCTCCGCGAGCCGCTCGCGCAGCCCGACGAGTCCGGCCCCGCGGCCCGGGCCGCCGGACTCCGGCACCCCGTCGTTCTCCACCGTCAGCACCACACGCCCCTCCCGCACCCGCAGTTCCATCGCGCACCGTCGCGCGTCACCGTGCCGCAGCACGTTCGTGGCGGCCTCCCGCACCACCCACCCGAGCGCGGACTGGACCGGCGCGGGGTATCCGGTCACCGGCCCGGTGACCGTGCAGTCGATTCCGGCGGCGGTCAGCACGCCCTGTGCGCCCGCCAGCTCGCTGCCGAGATCGGCCTCGCGGTAGCCGCGGACCACCTCGCGCACCTCCCGCTGCGCCTCGTGCGCGAGGCGCTGCACCTCGACCATCTGGGTCACCGCCTCCGGCCGTTCCCGCTGGGCCAGCTGGACCGCCAGCTCGCTCTTCAGCGCGATCACCGCGAGGTTGCGCCCCATCACGTCGTGCAGGTCCCGCCCGAACCGCAGCCGTTCCTCGGCGACGGCGAGCCGGGCGCGGGTCTCGCGGGCCTCGTCCAGTTCGTAGACGGCGCTGACCAGCCAGACGGAGAAGGAGTAGGTGAAGGCGAAGAAGCCCCCGATGAGGAACACCAGCGGGGTCACCACCAGCGCGGAGAGCCAGGGGAGTCCGATGAGCAGGTACATCAGCCCGGCCGTCACCGCGACGGCGACCACCATGACGAACACCCGCCGCCGCCCGCGCAGGACGACGGCGGTCGCGCCGGCACCGAAGATCATGACGGTGGAGAAGGCCGCGGCGGCGGCCGTGGTGTCGTCACCGCCCCGGTCGTGCCGGGCGACGACGAGCGCGGTGACGGCCACCACCGCGGTGGTGACGCCGAACGCCCACAGGGTCCGCACCGGCCGGTCCCGCTGACCGAGCCGCCAGTCGAGGGCACGCGAGGTGGTCACACCGCAGACCACGCCGTGCACGACCACCAGGAGCGCCAGCAGCGCGGCCGGTCCCGATCCCACCGGGCCGAGCAGCGGCCCGGCGACCACCGAGAGCTCGGTCAGCGCGATGAAGTGGAACGACCACCGGGTGTACGTCTCGAACTTCGCGGGTGTGCTCTTGCGTCCCCACCAGCCGCCCGGCCTGCTCATCTCCTCGCGCTCCCCGTCTCCCCGTACGTCAGCGCCTCGGCTCCCAGCGGAACCAGCGCCGTACAGCAAACACCGTGAAGGCGGTCCAGGCCACCGCCACCGCGACGGCGCCCAGCACCTCGCCTGCCGACAGGTCGCCGGTGAAGCCGCCGCGCACCAGGGTCATGACGGGGGTCAGCGGGAGGAACTCGCAGACGGCGGCGACCTTGTCGGGGAGGATCTCCAGGGGGACCATCATCCCGGAGGCCATCACCGACAGGAACATCAGCGGGATCGGGGTGACCTGGGCGCTCTCGCTGGTCCGGGTGAAGCTCGCGGTGACGGCCGCGAGTCCCACGCACATCACCAGCCCCAGCAGCAGGCCCAGCACCGACAGGTACACGGCCGGCGGGGCCGACATGTCGAGCAGCACGAAGCAGCCGGCCGCCAGCAGGAGCGACTGCACCAGGCCGGTCGCGGCCGCGGGCAGCGCGGACCCGGCGAGGATCTCGCCGTCCCGGAGCTCACCGGTGCGCAGCCGCTTGAGGACGAGTTCCTCGCGCCGGGCGACGAGGGAGCCGACGAGCGCCGAGTAGACCGCGAACAGCAGGGAGAAGCCGATCGCGGCCGGCAGCACGACCATGCCGATGGTGAGGCCGGCCTCGGCGAGATCCATCTCCCCGGCCGCCTCGCGCGCGCTGACCGGCAGCACCAGCGGCACGAACAGTGCGGCGAAGAGGGTCCCCTTGGTCCGTCCCAGCAGGGTCAGTTCGGCGCGGGCGAGCGCGGTCATCCGGCTCGTCGGGGTGGTCACGGTGGTGCTCATGCCGCGTACTCCTTCGTCGGCGCCGCCCCCGCGGACGCCTCCTTGGCGATCCCGAGGAACGCCTCCTCCAGGGACGCCGAACGTACGTCCAGCCGGTGCAGTTCCACTCCGGCGCGTTCGGCCCACACCAGAAGCCCGGTGGCGGCGCGCTGCAGCTCGTGGGTGCGCAGCCGGACCGTCCGGCCGTCGACCGTGTGGTCGCTCACGCCCAGTTCGGCGAGGGGCGGCAGGTCGCCCACGAAGTAGCCCTCGGGCAGTTCGAAGGAGATCCGGGACGGTTCGGAGGCGGTCACCTCGGCCGGGGTTCCGGTGACGGCGATGCGGCCCTCGTGCATGATCGCGAGCCGGTCGGCGAGGAACTCGGCCTCCTCGAGGTAGTGCGTGGTGAGCAGTACGGTCGTGCCGCGGTCGCGCAGGGCGCTCACCAACTCCCAGGTCTCCCGGCGGCCTTCGGGGTCGAGTCCGGTGGTCGGCTCGTCGAGGAAGAGCACCTCGGGGTCGCCGAGCAGGGCGAGTGCGAGGTCCAGGCGGCGCCGCTGCCCTCCGGAGAGCTGCTTCACGCGGACGCCGGTCTTCGTCTTCAGGCCGACCAGTGTCAGCACTTCCAGCTCGGGGCGGGCCCCGCTGACGCAGCCGGCCCACATCCGGGCGGTCTCGGCGACGGTCAGCTCGGAGGGGAAGCCTCCCTCCTGGAGCATCACGCCCGTGCGGGGCCGTACGGCGGCGCGCTCGGTGTACGGGTCGTGGCCGAGGACCCGGATCCGCCCGCCGGCCGGGGCGGCGAGCCCTTCCAGCAGTTCGACGGTGGAGGTCTTGCCCGCTCCGTTGGTCCCCAGCAGCGCGAAGATCTCACCGCGCCGCACGGAGAAGTCCACGCCGCGCACCGCCTCGAACCCGCCCCCGTAGACACGTCGCAGGTCGGTGACCTCAATCACGTGTTCGTTCGCTTCCATGCCTCGATCATCGCCGTCACCGCCGGGCAGGGGCAGTGCGGGGTGTCATCACCGGGCATGACAAATGTCAGACGGGTCCGGGCATGCGAAAGACCCCGGTCCATGGGACCGGGGTCTCATTCCTGAGCGGACGACGAGGCTCGAACTCGCGACCTCAACCTTGGCAAGGTTGCGCTCTACCAACTGAGCTACGTCCGCATTGCCTCCGACCGGCTCTCACCGATCGGCGCGGGCACCAGCCTACCTGATCGACATGGATGATCGGTACGGCGATGCAGAGCGGGTGACAGGAATTGCACACTGCGCCTTCCCCCTGGAAGGGGGATGTTCTACTACTGAACTACACCCGCATGTACTCCGTGGGCCGGGCCTTTTCGGCCTTGCCCCTCGGCGTGCTCCAGACTCTAGCTGATCAGCGGGGGTGTTGCGCAAGTCGGTTGCCGGGAGGGGTGGGTGACCGGCCGTCGGCCGGGTCGCCCCGGCGGGCCCGGGTCCCTCACCCGACCGGGCTCCTGGTCGCGTCAGCTCGCCGGGCCCGGCGTCACCCCATCGAGTCCCGGGGGCACGCGGCCGGACTCACCGCGCCGCGGCGAACGCCTCGTACACCTTCTTGGGGATCCGGCCCCGCGCGGGAACGTCCATCCGGTTCGCCTGTGCCCAGGCGCGCACGGCGGCCGGGTCGGGGGCGACCTCCGTCTGCCGGTAGGCCTTGCCGGAGCGCGCCCGCTTGCGGCCGGCGTCCACGTAGGGCTCGAGCGCCTTCCGCAGTTTCCTTGCGTTGGCCTCATTGAGGTCGATCTCGTACGACGTGCCGTCCAGTCCGAAGGCGATCGTTTCCGCCGCTTCCGAGCCGTCGATGTCGTCAAAGAGAGTGACCACGACCTTCTGCGCCACGAATATCGGTCCCTTCGTGCGACACCTCTGGTCCGTACGTCCGTGATGACGTGCCGGTACGTCGCCGAGATGTCGGCTGTCCGCCTGTAATCGGGCAAAGTATCTGCTAATGACAATTCATTTGTACAGTGCCCGGCAATGCATTGTGAAGCCCGACTAAATCTGTCCGCGCGTCCGCTGCGCAATAGAGATGTGGGATGGAAGGCGGATCTTTCCCGGATCTTTTCCCGGGAGCCTCCCCGCGATGCCGAATCGTGATCGTGCTCACGTAGATTCCTACAACTCTACCCGCGTAGAAATTTTGTGCGGGTAGTCTGAAGGAACCTGCTCAGCACCACACACCGGGAGTGCCAGTGGCACGCGTCGTAGTCGACGTCATGCTCAAGCCGGAGATCCTCGACCCCCAGGGCCAGGCGGTGCAGCGCGCACTGCCGCGACTGGGTTTCGAAGGGATCTCGGACGTCCGCCAGGGAAAGCGATTCGAACTGGAAGTTGACGGGCCGGTCGACGAGGCCGCGCTCGCCCGTATCCACGATCTTGCGGAATCCTTCCTCGCCAACACCGTGATCGAGGACTTCACCGTTCGGGTCGAGGAAGTCGCGGAGGCCGCGAAGTGACCGCTCGTATTGGCGTCGTCACTTTCCCGGGCAGCCTCGACGACCGGGACACCCAGCGCGCGATCCGTGTCGCCGGCGCCGAACCCGTCGCCCTCTGGCACAAGGACAAGGACCTCAAGCAGGTCGACGCCGTGGTGCTCTGCGGCGGTTTCAGTTACGGCGACTATCTGCGCGCCGGCGCCATCGCGCGCTTCTCGCCGGTGATGGACACGGTCATCGACCAGGCCCGGGCGGGCATGCCGGTGCTCGGCATCTGCAACGGCTTCCAGATCCTCACCGAGGCGCACCTGCTCCCCGGAGGCATGCTGGGCAACGACCACCTGCACTTCATCTGCCGCGACCAGAAGCTGCGGGTGGAGAACGCGGACACCGCCTGGACCACCGACTACACGGCCGGCCAGGAGATCCGCATCCCGCTGAAGAACATGGACGGCCGCTACGTCGCCGACCGGCGGACGCTGGACGAGCTGGAGGCCGAAGGCCGCGTCGCCTTCCGCTACGTGGTCCGCGGCGAAGCCGCTGATGGATGCGGTAACCCCAACGGCTCGCTCAACGACATCGCCGGCGTCACCAACGCCGAGGGCAACGTCGTCGGCCTGATGCCGCACCCCGAGCACGCCGTCGAGTCGCTGATCGGTACGGGCCGTACCGACGGCCTGCCGTTCTTCACGTCGATCCTCAAGAAGCTGGTCACCGCATGAGCCGGACGCCCTTGGACACGGTCGAGCACGCGGCCGCGACCCCCGACGCCGAGCTGCCCTGGGCCGAGCTGGGCCTGAAGAAGGACGAGTACGAGCGGGTCGTGGAGATCCTCGGCCGCCGCCCGACCGGCGCCGAGCTCGCCATGTACTCCGTCATGTGGTCCGAGCACTGCTCGTACAAGAGCAGCAAGGTCCACCTGCGCCAGTTCGGCGAGAAGGCCCCCGAGTCCGACGCCCTCCTCGTCGGCATCGGCGAGAACGCCGGCGTGGTCGACGTCGGCCAGGGCTACGCGGTCACCTTCAAGGTCGAGTCGCACAACCACCCCTCCTACGTCGAGCCCTACCAGGGCGCGGCCACGGGCGTCGGCGGCATCGTCCGCGACATCATCGCGATGGGCGCCCGCCCGGTCGCCGTCGTGGACCCGCTGCGTTTCGGCGCCGCGGACCACCCCGACACCAAGCGCGTCCTCCCGGGCGTCGTCGCCGGCATCGGCGGCTACGGCAACTGCCTGGGCCTGCCCAACATCGGCGGCGAGGTCGTCTTCGACTCCTGCTACCAGGGCAACCCGCTGGTCAACGCCGGTGCCATCGGCGTCATGCGGCACGAGGACATCCACCTCGCCAAGGCGTCCGGCGCGGGCAACAAGGTCATCCTGTACGGCGCCCGCACCGGCGGTGACGGCATCGGCGGCGCCTCCATCCTGGCCTCCGAGACCTTCGACGACGCCAAGCCCTCGAAGCGCCCCGCCGTCCAGGTCGGCGACCCCTTCCAGGAGAAGCTCCTCATCGAGTGCACCCTGGAGGCGTTCGCCGAGAAGCTGGTCGTCGGCATCCAGGACCTCGGCGCGGCCGGCCTGTCCTGCGCCACCTCCGAGCTCGCCTCCAACGGCTCCGGCGGCATGCGCGTCACCCTCGACGACGTGCCCCTGCGCGACTCCACGCTCTCGCCCGAGGAGATCCTCATGAGCGAGTCGCAGGAGCGCATGTGCGCGGTCGTCGAACCGGAGAAGGTCGACCGCTTCCTCGAGATCTGCGACAAGTGGGACGTCATCGCCACCGTCATCGGCGAGGTGACCGACGGCGACCGCCTGGAGATCTACTGGCACGGCGGCAAGATCGTCGACGTCGACCCGCGCACGGTCGCCCACGACGGCCCGGTCTACGAGCGCCCCTACGCCCGTCCGTCCTGGCAGGACGAACTCCAGGCGGACGACGCGAACAAGCTGCCGCGCCCGGAGACGAGCGAGGAGCTGAAGGACCAGGTCCTGAAGCTGGTCAGCTCGCCCAACCAGGCCTCCAAGCGGTGGATCACCCAGCAGTACGACCACTTCGTGCAGGGCAACACCGTCCTCGCCCAGCCCGAGGACTCCGGCATGATCCGCATCGACGAGGCGTCCGGCCTCGGCGTCGCCATCGCCACCGACGGCAACGGCCGCTACGCCAAGCTCGACCCGTACGCGGGCGCCCAGCTGGCCCTCGCCGAGGCGTACCGGAACGTGGCGACGACCGGCGCCAAGCCGCTGGCCGTCTCCGACTGCCTGAACTTCGGCTCGCCGGAGGACCCGGCGGTCATGTGGCAGTTCGCCGAGGCCGTGCGCGGTCTGGCGGACGGCTGTCAGCAGCTCGGCACTCCGGTGACCGGCGGCAACGTCTCCCTGTACAACCAGACGGGTGAGGCCGCCATCCACCCGACCCCGGTGGTCGCGGTGCTCGGCGTCATCGACGACGTGGCCCGCCGCACGCCGGTCGCCTTCCAGGAGGAGGGGCAGCTGGTCTACCTCCTCGGCGACACCCGCGAGGAGTTCGGCGGCTCGGCCTGGTCCCAGGTGGTCCACGACCACCTCGGCGGCCTGCCGCCCGAGGTCGACCTGGAGCGTGAGCGGCTGCTCGGCGAGATCCTGATCTCCGCCTCCCGCGACGGCATGATCGACTCCGCGCACGACCTGTCGGACGGCGGTCTGGTCCAGGCGGTCGTCGAGTCGGCGCTGCTCGGCGGGAAGGGTGTGCGTCTGGTCGTCCCGGACGGGCTCGACGCCTTCACCTTCCTGTTCTCCGAGTCGGCCGGCCGCGCGATCGTCGCGGTGCCGCGCTCGGAGGAGGTCCGCTTCAACGACATGTGCGGTGCGCGCGGCCTCCCGGCCACCCGCGTCGGCGTCGTCTACGGCGACACGGTCGAGGTGCAGGGCGAGTTCGCGCTCACCCTGACCGAGCTGCGCGAGGCCCACGAGGGGACGATCCCGGCGCTGCTGGCCTGATCCCTCCGCTCCGTCCGCACGAAGCCCCCGCCCGGTCCGCCGGACGGGGGCTTCGTCGTGGAGCGGGGACACCGGATTCCCCCTTGCGTGAGATTACGTACTTACGTAATCTCGAACGCGTGGAACTCGAAGAGCGCATGACCGACCTGGAGCGCCGGCTCGCCGCACTGGAGGCGGCCGACCGCGCCGCCCCCAGCATCGGCGAGGGCGACTTCTGGGCCCTGGAGGGTCTCAAGCAGCAGCTCGCCGAGCTGAGAGCCGCCGACGGGGGCGTGCTGTTCACCGGTTCGGTCCGGCTGCCGACCGGCGAGCAGTACGCGTGGCAGCACGGCGCGCTCACCGAAGGGCTGCTGGCCTACGAGTGGCCGGACGCCGCCGAGGCGCTCGCCGCGCTCGGACATCCGGTGCGCCTGCGGCTGCTGCGCGAGATAGCCGGCGGCCGGCGCACCGCGGCCGAACTGGCGGAGCTGGAGGGGATCGGCACGACCGGCCAGATCTACCACCACCTACGGCAGCTCACCGGCGCCGGCTGGTTGCACACCACGAGCCGGGGCCGCTACGAGGTACCGCCCGGCAGGGTCGTCCCCCTGCTGGTGACGCTGTCGGCGGCGCGGCCCTGACCACCACCCGCCATGGAGAACGCGCGAGGACACACCAGGACGCGCGAGAACACACGAGGACACGGGGGAAACATGTCCGCACGCAAGATCGCCATGACCGCCTTCCGGGGTCTGCAGCTCGGCTTCATCGCGCTGGTGGCCGCCCACATCGCCTTCGGCTGGGACCACGGCTGGTGGTGGAACCTGCTGCCGCTGGCCCTGGCGTACGCCGTGGTCATCACGGTGAACAGGTGGGGCGGAGCCCCGGACGCCCCGGGTGCCGCCCGTGAGCCCGTCGAGACCGCCCCGCCCGTCACCGGCCGCTGGTCCGCGCTGAACAGCCCCGCCGACCGCACCCCGAGCCACGGCATCCACGCCTACGGGCAGACCTTCGCCATCGACGTCATGGCAGAACCTGAGCCGGGTGCCCGCCCGGGCTTCACCGCGCTGTGGCCGCCCGCCCGCCGCCCGGACCGTTTCCCGGCGTACGGCGCCCCGTTGCGCGCCGTGGCCGACGCGCGGGTCGTACGGGCGCACGACCGGCAGCGCGACCACCTCAGCCGCACCTCGCTGCCCGCCCTGCTGTACCTGATGCTGATCGAGGGCTCGGTGCGCGAGATGGCAGGAGTCCACCGGATCCTCGGCAACCACCTCGTCCTGGACCTCGGTGACGGCGTCCACGCCGCCTACGCCCACCTGAAGCGCGGCTCCCTCACGGTCCGTGAGGGCGACCTGGTGCGCGCCGGGGACGTGATCGCCGCCTGCGGCAATTCCGGCAATTCCAGCGAGCCCCACCTGCACTTCCAGCTGATGGACGGCCCCGACCCGGACACCGCGCGCGGCATCCCGTTCACCTGGCACGGCATAGGCGTCCCCCGCAACGGCGAGGTGTTCGACTCCCCCGAACCGGCACCGGCCGGCCCCGCATAGGCTGCCGCCATGCCACCGGCCAAGAAGCGCACCCGCGCCTACGATCCCGCGAAGACCCGCGCCGCCGTCCTGGCCCAGTTCGGGAACGTACGGGCGGCGGTCCGCACGCTCACCCCGGACCAGCTCGCCCGGCCCACCCGGCTCGGCGACTGGACCGTAGCGGAGCTGGTGGCGCACATCGGGACGGCGCTGACGGCCGTGGACCGGCTGCTCGACGCGCCCGAGCCCGCGCGCCAGGACGGGCACCTGCTCGCCTGGCCGTCCGCCATCGCCGCCGACGCGGACACCATCGCCTCCACCGCGCGGCGGCTCGCGGCGGACCACCCCGACCCCGACGCCCACCTCGCCGACGCCGAGCGGCGCTTCACCGCCCGGCTCGACACCCACCCCGGCAGCCGGCTGCTCCCCACCGGCGCGGGCGCGCTGCCGCTGGCCGACTACGTCGTCACCCGCGCCGTGGAGCTCGTCGTCCACACCGACGACCTGAACGCCGCCGTTGCCGGCCTGGACGTCCCGTACGACCGGCAGGCCCTCGCCACCTGTGTCCGGCTGCTCGCCGACGCCCTCGCCACGACGGCACCCGGCGGCTCGACGGAGGTGCGGATCCCGCCGTACGCGGTCGTCCAGTGCGTCGAGGGACCCCGGCACACCCGAGGCACCCCGCCGAACGTGGTCGAGACCGACCCGCTGACCTGGATCCGGCTGGCCGCCGGGCGGACGGACTGGCAGGACGCCGTGGCCCGCGCCGACGTGAGCGCGAGCGGGGAGCGGGCGGACCTGGGGCCGTACCTGCCGCTGCTCGGGTGAGCCGGAGACGGAAGGGGAACCACCCGCTCCCCGCCCCCGTCGAATCGGCATGTACAGGCAGAAGCACCAGCAGCGCATGACCCTGACGGCCGCCGCCGTGCTCGTCGTCCCGCTAGCGGCCGCCTGTGGCAGTGAGAAGGCGGGCACCGGCAGCGCCACCGCCGAAGCCGCGGAACCGGTCACCGGAATCCGCTGGACCATCGACAGCGTCACCGTCGACGGCACCACCCGCCACGCCCCCGGCGGCGCACACCTCATCCTCGACGAGGACGGCCGGGCCACCGGGAACTACGGATGCAACCTGTTCAAGGGCCGGGTCACCTACGACGGCGACCGGATCCGGCTGGGGGAGCGGGAGACCACCCTGAAGGCCTGCTCCGAGAAGATCATGGACGTCGAGAGCGCCGTCTCCCGCGCCCTCGGCGACGGCGGCCTGAAGACCGAGACGCACGACGGCCGCCTCACCCTCACCACCGCCTCCGGCGACACCGTACGGCTGAGCGAGACCAGGAACAGTCCGCTGTACGGCACGAAGTGGACCGTCACCTCCTCCGCCGCCGGCCCGCGCGCCCACCTCACCTTCGACGAGAAGGAGGGGACCGTCGCCGGAAGCCTCGGCTGCAACCGCGTGAACGCCGACGCCACCGTGCGCGACGGCAGTATCACGCTCGGCGCGCCGGGCATGACCCGAATGGTGTGCGAAGACTCACTCATGGACGGCGAGAAGGCCTTGACGAAGCTGTTCAACGGAACCGTGAGCTACGGCATCGAGGGCCAGACCCTCACGCTGACCAGCGAGAACGGCACCAGTGTCCGGGCCGTCGCCCAGCGCTGATCCACCTCGGGGGCCCTGTCCCGCATTCGGACCAGTGGTCGACCTCGCCTACACTCGGTGGCGTGCCACGTGGTGACGGACGACTCAACCACGACCTGCTCCCCGGCGAGAAGGGCCCCCAGGACGCTTGCGGCGTCTTCGGAGTCTGGGCGCCGGGCGAAGAGGTCGCCAAGCTCACGTACTTCGGGCTCTACGCCCTCCAGCATCGGGGCCAGGAATCCGCGGGAATCGCGGTCAGCAACGGCTCCCAGATCCTCGTCTTCAAGGACATGGGCCTGGTCTCCCAGGTCTTCGACGAGACCTCTCTCGGTTCGCTCCAGGGTCATATCGCGGTCGGACACGCCCGCTACTCGACCACCGGCGCCTCCGTGTGGGAGAACGCCCAGCCGACGTTCCGTGCCACCGCGCACGGCTCCATCGCGCTCGGCCACAACGGCAACCTGGTCAACACCGCCCAGCTCGCCGAGATGGTCGCCGAGCTCCCCAAGGAGAACGGCCGCGCCCCCAAGGTGGCGGCCACCAACGACACCGACCTGATCACCGCCCTGCTGGCCGGCCAGCGCGCCGCCGACGGCGAGCCGGTGACCGTGGAGCAGGCCGCACACGCGGTCCTCCCCAAGGTCAGGGGCGCCTTCAGCCTCGTCTTCATGGACGAGAACACCCTCTACGCGGCCCGCGACCCGCAGGGCATCCGCCCGCTGGTCCTCGGCCGCCTGGAGCGCGGCTGGGTCGTCGCCTCCGAGTCCGCCGCCCTCGACATCTGCGGCGCCAGCTTCGTGCGCGAGATCGAGCCCGGCGAGTTCGTCGCCATCGACCAGAACGGACTGCGTACCTCCCGGTTCGCGGAAGCGAAGCCCAAGGGCTGTGTCTTCGAGTACGTGTACCTGGCCCGCCCGGACACCGACATCGCCGGCCGGAACGTGTACCTCTCGCGCGTCGAGATGGGCCGCAAGCTCGCTAAGGAAGCCCCGGTCGAGGCCGACCTCGTCATAGCGACCCCGGAATCCGGCACCCCCGCCGCCATCGGCTACGCGGAGGCCTCCGGCATCCCCTTCGGCGCCGGCCTGGTCAAGAACGCGTACGTCGGACGGACCTTCATCCAGCCGTCCCAGACGATCCGCCAACTCGGCATCCGTCTGAAGCTGAACCCGCTCAAGGAAGTCATCAAGGGCAAGCGCCTGGTCGTGGTCGACGACTCCATCGTCCGCGGCAACACCCAGCGCGCCCTGGTCCGCATGCTCCGCGAGGCGGGCGCCGCCGAGGTCCACATCCGGATCTCCTCGCCCCCCGTGAAGTGGCCCTGCTTCTTCGGCATCGACTTCGCCACCCGCGCCGAGCTCATCGCCAACGGCATGACCATCGAAGAGATCGGCACCTCGCTCGGAGCCGACTCCCTGTCGTACATCTCCATAGACGGCATGATCGAGGCGACCACCATCGCCAAGCCGAACCTGTGCCGCGCCTGCTTCGACGGCGAGTACCCGATGGAGCTGCCCGACCCCGAGCTCCTCGGCAAGCAGCTCCTGGAGACCGAACTGGCCGCCGGCACCGCCGCCCCGGCCTCGGTCGACGCGATCCGCCGCCCGTAAGCCCTGACGGACGACACGAAAGCTCTCACAGTCATGTCCCAGAACACTGGTGCCAGCTACGCAGCGGCGGGCGTCGACATCGAAGCGGGCGACCGCGCCGTCGAGCTGATGAAGGAATGGGTGAAGAAGACCCGGCGCCCCGAGGTCCTCGGCGGCCTCGGCGGCTTCGCCGGGCTCTTCGACGCCTCCGCCCTGAAGAACTACGAGCGGCCCCTGCTCGCCTCCGCCACGGACGGCGTCGGCACCAAGGTCGACATCGCGCGGCAGATGGGCGTCTACGACTCCATCGGCCACGACCTGGTCGCCATGGTGATGGACGACATCGTGGTGTGCGGCGCCGAGCCGCTCTTCATGACCGACTACATCTGCGTCGGCAAGGTCCACCCCGAGCGGGTCGCCGCCATCGTCAAGGGCATCGCCGAAGGCTGCGTGCTGGCCGGATGCGCCCTGGTCGGCGGTGAGACGGCCGAACACCCCGGTCTGCTGGGTCCGGACGACTTCGACGTCGCCGGCGCCGGTACGGGCGTCGTGGAGGCCGACCGGCTGCTCGGCCCCGACCGCATCCGTACGGGTGACGCGGTCATCGCCATGGCGGCCTCGGGTCTTCACTCCAACGGCTACTCGCTCGTCCGGCACGTGCTGCTGGACCGCGCGGGCCTCGCCCTGGACGCCCGGATCGACGAGCTGGGCCGCACCCTCGGCGAGGAGCTGCTGGAGCCCACCAAGATCTACTCGCTGGACTGCCTGGCGCTGATGCGCACCACCGAGGTGCACGCCTTCAGCCACGTCACCGGCGGCGGACTCGCGGCCAACCTGGCCCGTGTGATCCCCGACGCGCTGCACGCGACGGTGGACCGCTCCACGTGGACGCCCGCCCCGGTGTTCGACCTCGTCGGACGGACCGGCTCGGTCGAGCGGCTGGAGCTGGAGAAGACGCTGAACATGGGCGTCGGCATGATCGCGATCGTGCCGCAGGAGTCCGTCGACGTGGCGCTCACCACGCTGGCCGACCGCGGCGTGGACGCCTGGGTGGCCGGTGAGATCACCGAACGCGGGGAGCACGGCACGGGCGCGGCACTCGTGGGTGACTACGCGAACTGAGCACGAGGACGCTGCCCGCGCGGTGACCGGGCGGGCAGCGTTCCGGGTGATGCGTGCGGCCCGGTCGTCCCGGGCAGCACTGAACCCGGCCGGTGACCGAGGTCACCCACCGGGCTCGAGCTCAGCGCAAGGTCAAGCGCCGCGACGTTGAGAGGACGGGCCGTCCTCGTCGTCGTCCTCATAGAGGTCGGCGTACCGTGCGTACAGGTCGTCGTCTTGCTCATCGTCCTCGAAACGCTCACCGTTCGGTGGCTGATTCGACGGCGATGCACCCAGCTCCTCAGCCAGGCGTGAGAGGTCAGTCCCACCGCTGTTGTACTTCAGCTGGCGGGCGACCTTCGTCTGCTTGGCCTTGGCCCGGCCGCGCCCCATGGCTCGACCCCCTCAACGACGGGGCTCGACGGCCCCAGAGTCTTGACACGCGTTCATGGTCCGGAACGGGCTCTCCATGGAGAGACCGGTCCGTAGGGCTCCCACGGTACCTGAGCCTGCGGCCATACGGTACGTCGCCCGCGTGACGTGGCCCTCACCAGGGCCGTCGAGGCACCCTGTCCTCGCTGGTCAGACGCGATTTTCACCACTTATCAGCGGTCGACCCGCCGGGAGAAGTGAGAGTTCTCTCCAAGTGCCCCCCGGCGGGTACCGCTCACACGTACGGGGGCGGCCCGGTGCGGGCCGCCCCCGTACGTGTCAACGGGTCCGGCGTGCGTCCGCCATCCGCTGCTCGGCGATCCGGTCGGCCGCGGCGGCCGGCGGAATACCGTCCTCCTTCGCACGTGCGAATATGGCGAGCGTGGTGTCGAAGATCTTCGACGCCTTCGCCTTGCACCGGTCGAAGTCGAAGCCGTGCAGCTCGTCGGCCACCTGGATGACACCGCCGGCGTTCACCACGTAGTCCGGCGCGTAGAGGATCCCCCGGTCGGCGAGGTCCTTCTCCACGCCCGCGTGGGCGAGCTGGTTGTTGGCGGCGCCGCAGACGATCCTGGCGGTCAGCACCGGCACGCTGTCGTCGTTCAGTGCGCCGCCGAGCGCGCACGGGGCGTAGATGTCCAGGCCCTCGGTGCGGATCAGCGCCTCGGTGTCGGCGACGGCCGACACGCCCTCGGGGTGCCGGTCGAGGATGCGCCGCACGGCGTCCTCGCGCACGTCGGTGATCACCACCTCGGCGCCCTCGGCGCGCAGGTGCTCCACCAGGTGGTGGCCGACCTTGCCGACGCCCGCGACGCCGACCTTGCGGTCGCGCAGCGAGGGGTCGCCCCACAGGTGCTGGGCGGCGGCCCGCATGCCCTGGTAGACGCCGTAGGAGGTGAGCACGGAGGAGTCGCCCGCGCCGCCGTTCTCGGGGGAGCGGCCGGTGGTCCAGCGGCACTCGCGGGCCACGACGTCCATGTCGGCGACGTAGGTGCCGACGTCGCAGGCGGTGACGTACCGGCCGCCGAGCGAGGCGACGAACCGGCCGTAGGCCAGCAGCAGCTCCTCGCTCTTGATCTGCTCCGGGTCGCCGATGATCACGGCCTTGCCGCCGCCGTGGTCGAGACCGGCCATGGCGTTCTTGTACGACATCCCGCGCGCGAGGTTCAGCGCGTCGGCGACCGCCTCCTCCTCGGAGGCGTACGGGTAGAAGCGCGTACCGCCGAGGGCGGGGCCCAGGGCGGTGGAGTGGAGAGCGATGACGGCCTTGAGGCCACTGGCGCGGTCCTGACAGAGCACGACTTGCTCGTGGCCCCCCTGGTCCGAGTGGAACAGGGTGTGCAGGACGCCGTCAGATACGTCGGTCACTGTGGTGACTCCTGAGTAAGAAGCGGCGGGTGGGGTCGGCTCCCGTGAAGGTGGCGGGGGCTGTGGCACGAGAGTAGATCCTTCCGCGTCCGACGGCGGCACCGTGTTCCAGATCACCTCCGTCCGGAGTACCGGGTGCGGCGGTTTGCCGGGGTTTCCCACCCGTCCGGCCGGGGCCCCGGCAGGTTTTCGCGGCGGTCGGCGGGGGAGGGAGCAGGCGTGCCCAAGGTGTCCTCGGTGATCGTCCCCTACGCGACGTACCTGCGCGTGTACGAACCGCTGGCCGCCTTCCCGGAGCCGGAACGCGGTCACTGGGCCCGTTACGCCCGCCGCCCCGACCGTCCGTCCTACCAGGACGAACTGCGCCGGTCGCTGGCGGACCTGGCGCCCACCCCGCCGGTGCCGGTGCCGGTGCACGAGAGCGACGACGCGTTCGTCCTGGAGGCGGACGGCGTGATCTGCGTCTGCCCCTGGCGCACCCGGCTGCGCGGCTGGCAGGCCCTGGGCGGGCTCGCCGAGGACTTCCCGCTGCCGGTCCTGGACGCCCTGCTCCCTCCGGTCGTACGGCACCAGGCGACCCGGGACTACGAACGCTGGCTGTCCGGCCACCCCGACGCCCGGCCCTGGATCCGCACGGCGACCTGGCACGTCCCGATCAACTGGTTCGTGCTGTTCGGGGACGAGGAGCGGGAGTACGACAAGGGCTCCGCGGGGGAGGCGCCCGTCCTGCGTTACCGCACCCCCATGGTCCAGGCCCGCCGGCGGGTGGCGCGCGGGCTGCGCGCGCTGCGGGACGCCATGGAGGAGAGCCTGCTGATCGACGGGCTCGTGGACGTCGGACGCTGGCTGGAGGAGTTCCACCCGCGCTCGCTGGTCGAGCTGGACTACGGCGGACTGGTGCACGCCCTGCCGGCCGGCTCGTTGGAGGGCGACCACTCGGCGGCGGACGTGGCCGAGGGGATCGGGGCGCTGCGGCGCGGCGACGAGGAGGGTGCCGGTGCCGCCTACGGGCGTCTCGTGGAGCGCTGGCGGGCGGTGCGCGACCTGCGGTCGGCGAACTGACGTTTGACCAAACGCCCTTCTTGGGGTTTTGTCTTCGCCCTGGGGATCCTGAGATTCCGTCAGCGCGAGCCCGGCAACGGACGTAGCTGCCGATCCGGGCGTATGCCCCAAGCGTGTCAAGCGTGATGGACCGCACTTACGCGGCCCTTGCGCCCCTTGCCCACCCTCATGCCAAAATAGGACAAGGAGTCCGGGGAGGGCTCCTCCGTCCTGCTGTGCTCGACTATGGGCGGAATCTCAGCATTGCACGCTTTGGGGGGTCGTGGTGACTCCTGATCGCTGCTGTGACTGATCGTCACAGGGGCGTGACTGTCCGCTATGGCATGGTCCATCGGCTTCCGCGGCTGATGAACACCTGGGAGGGCAATTCCATCGGTTTGGCCGACGTGGCTGGACAGATGGTGTAGTTGTAGTGCCGAGGACAAGCCGTTCGTCCTATAACCGACTCGACTCGCGTCCGCCATTTCGGGCAACGCGGGTCAAGGTGCAGAATTTAGAGGAATGAACCGAGAAGGTTCGGTTCTCCCGAGGAGGCCGCTCATGACCGCTCGCACCCCTGATGCCGAGCCGCTGCTGACCCCGGCTGAGGTCGCCACCATGTTCCGCGTCGACCCCAAGACGGTCACGCGCTGGGCGAAGGCAGGCAAGCTCACGTCGATCCGCACGCTCGGCGGGCACCGCCGCTACCGCGAAGCCGAGGTCCGCGCACTGCTCGCGGGCATTCCGCAGCAGCGCAGCGAGGCCTGAACCACCGCATGAACCGGGCGGCACCGGCTGGTCCCCCACTGGTCGAGACGCCCGGGAACACAGGCTCCAAGCGACGCGGGGACTGCCCCAACAGGCCCTTCGCCCAAGCCGATCGAAGCTTTCCAGGCAACTGAATACGGGTGCGTCGTCGATCGCGCTGGACTCCGCCGGGTCCAGCGCGATCTTTTTTGTGCGCTGTTGGTGGGCCGGCGCAGCCCGGGCCGGGGATCCGAGGTGCCCGGTGCGCGGGCCTGTCGGAGTCTGGGGGGCGGGTGAGGGGATCGCCCGCGCGCCGGCCGGGGCGGACCCCTCCGGGCAGTGCAATTGCACATATTAAATTGACTGGTTGTAGGGCGGGTGTAAGTACCGCACTTCCTGAAACTCATGCGGTGACACCCGTCACATACCAGTCGGCTTGTTGAGCCCGTGGCATATGCGCTAGAGGGAACGCCCGTGGGGAGCGGGTTGTTCCGCAGTCCGTTCCGACGGGTCGGGCGGGGTGTCCAGCGCCAGCCGCAACAGGCGGTGGCAGATGGGGCAGTAGCGCGTCAGATGCCGGTAGGACGACGCGGCCGACAGGTGCGCGCGCAGCAGCGCCCGCGTCTCGTGCCTGGCCGTTGCCGCCATGTGCCACCTCCAGGGGCCACACGGGGTCGGGCCCTGTTCCTGGAGTACCGAGGGGCGCCGGGCCCGTCAAGACGGCGTGGAGCGCCGGAGAGGGCGCGCGGAGCTTCCCGGGCCCGGCGCGGCACCGACGTGAAGACCTGGGCCACTGCACGCAGAAGGCCCGCATCTCCGGGAGATGCGGGCCTTCTGCACTGCGGTCCTGACGGGATTTGAACCCGCGGCCTCCACCTTGACAGGGTGGCGAGCACTCCAAACTGCTCCACAGGACCTGGTTTCGCAGAGCCATTCGTGCGTTGCGCTGCGAGAAGGACTGTACAGGAGGGGGAGCCCCCTGGTCGAACTCACCCAGTGTGCGGGCGCGGTCACGGAGCCGCGGCGTCGATCGCCTTCACGATCCGCTTGTCCGACACGGGGTACGCCGTGCCGAGCGCGTGGGCGAAATAGCTGACCCGCAGCTCCTCGATCATCCAGCGGATGTCCAGCACCTCGCGCGGAACGGGCCGCCCCTGCGGCATCTGTTCCAGCAGCCACGCGTACTCGTCCCGCATCTCGTGGACCTTCGCCATCCGCGTCGTGTCCCGCTGCGCGTTCGCCGGCATCTGCTGCAGCCGGCGGTCCGCGGCCACCAGATACCGCATCAGGTCCGGCAGCCGCCGCAGCCCCGCCGCCGTCACGAAACCGGGCCGTACGAGCCCGTCCAGCTGCGTCCGGACATCCTGGAGGTTCGCCAGCAGCGCGGGGCTGCGTAGGCCCTTCAGACGGCGCTCACAGGCCTGCCACGCGGCCAGCACCTGCTGCACCTGACCGACGGCGCGGACCGTCGTGTCGACGATCTCCGCCCGGACCTTGTCGAACAGCTTCCGGAACGACTCCTCGTCCCAGACCGGTCCGCCGAAGTCCGCGATCAGCTGGTCCGCCGCGGCCGTCGCGCAGTCGTCGAACAAGGCCTGCACGGACCCGTGCGGATTCGCCGACAGTGCCAGCTTCTGCGGGTTGGTCAGCTTCTCGGAAGCGAACTTCGCGGGGTTCACCGGGATCCCGAGCAGGATCAGCCGCCGGGTGCCCTTCCACATCGCCTCCGCCTGCTCGGCCTCCGAGTCGAACAGCCGCACGGAGACCGAGCCGCCGTCGTCCACCAGCGCCGGGTACGCCTTCACCGGCTGGCCGGCCCGGCGGGTCTCGAACACCCGGGTGAGGGAACCGATCGTCCAGTCCGTCAGGCCCTTGCGCTCCAGCGACTCCCCGCCCTGACGCTGCGCCGTCGCCGCGGCCGCCTGGGAGAGCGCCTTGCGCGCCTTGGGCCGCAGTTGGAGCTTCAGTGCCTCCAGGTCCTTGTCCTCGGCGAGGGTGCGGCGCCGCTCGTCGACGATCCGGAACGTCACCTTCAAGTGGTCGGGTACGCGCGCCCAGTCGAAGTCCTCCGCCTCGAACGGCACCCCGACCATCCGCTTGAGCTCACGGGCCATCGTGACCGTCAGCGGCTCCTGCAGGGGCACCGCCCGCTCCAGGAACGCCTTCGCGAAGTTCGGCGCCGGCACGTAGTTGCGGCGGATCGGCTTGGGCAGCGACCGGATCAGCTCCGTGACGACGTCCTCCCGCAGGCCCGGGATCTGCCAGTCGAAGCCCTCGTCCGTCACCTGGTTCAGCACCTGGAGCGGGATGTGGACGGTCACACCGTCGGCGTCCGCGCCCGGCTCGAACTGGTACGTCACCCGGAACTTCAGCGGACCCTGCCGCCAGGAGTCGGGATAGTCGGCCTTGGTGACCGCCTCCGCCGACTCGCGGATCAGCATCTCGCGCTCGAAATCGAGGAAGTCAGGCTGCTCGTGCCGCTTGTGCTTCCACCACGAGTCGAAGTGCGCCCCGGACACCACGTGTTCGGGGATCCGCTGCTCGTAGAAGTCGAACAGGGTCTCGTCGTCGACCATGATGTCCCGGCGCCGGGCGCGGTGCTCCAGCTCCTCGACCTCGGTGAGCAGCTTCCGGTTGTCGGCGTAGAACTTGTGGTGGGTGCGCCAGTCGCCCTCGACCAGAGCGTTGCGGATGAACAGCTCGCGGCTGACCTCCGGATCGATCCGCCCGTAGTTCACCTTGCGCTGCGCCACGATCGGCACGCCGTACAGGGTGACCTTCTCGTACGCCATCACGGCCGCCTGGTCCTTCTCCCAGTGCGGCTCGCTGTAGGTGCGCTTGAGCAGGTGCCCGGCGAGCGGCTCCACCCACTCCGGCTCGATCTTGGCGTTGACCCGCGCCCACAGCCGGGACGTCTCCACCAGCTCGGCCGACATCACGAACCGCGGCGGCTTCTTGAACAGGGCCGACCCCGGGAAGATGGCGAACTTGGCGTTGCGCGCGCCCAGGTACTCGTTGCGGCCGCCGTCCTTGCGGCCGCCGCCCTGACCGGAGTCCTTGGACTCCTTCACGTCCTTCATGCCGATGTGCGAGAGCAGACCGGCCAGCAGCGACACGTGGATGCGGTCCTCGGCTGCGTCCTCCTCGTTCAGATGGATACCCATCTGCCGGGCGACGGTCCGCAGTTGCGTGTAGATGTCCTGCCACTCGCGGATCCGCAGGAAGTTCAGGTACTCCTGCTTGCACATCCGCCGGAACGACGAGGAGCCGCGCTCCTTCTGCTGCTCGCGGACGTACCGCCAGAGGTTGAGGAAGGCGAGGAAGTCGCTGGACTCGTCCCGGAAACGGGCGTGCTGCTGATCGGCCTGCGTCTGTTTGTCCGCCGGCCGCTCGCGCGGGTCCTGGATCGACAGCGCGGCCGCGATGACCATGACCTCGCGGGCGCAGCCGTTGCGGTCCGCCTCCAGCACCATGCGCGCCAGCCGGGGGTCGACCGGCAGCTGTGCCAGCTTCCGCCCGGTCTGGGTGAGCCGCTTGCGCGGGTCCTTCTGCGCCGCGTCCAGTGCGCCCAGCTCCTGGAGCAGCTGGACGCCGTCGCGGATGTTGCGGTGGTCCGGCGGGTCGATGAAGGGGAACTTCTCGATCTCGCCCAGGCCGGCCGCCGTCATCTGGAGGATCACCGAGGCGAGGTTGGTCCGCAGGATCTCCGCGTCGGTGAACTCCGGACGGGTCAGGAAGTCGTCCTCGGAGTACAGCCGGATGCAGATGCCGTCCGAGGTACGGCCGCAGCGGCCCTTGCGCTGGTTGGCGCTGGCCTGCGACACCGGTTCGATCGGCAGTCGCTGCACCTTGGTGCGGTGGCTGTAGCGGGAGACGCGGGCGAAGCCGGGGTCGATGACGTACTTGATGCCCGGCACGGTGAGGGACGTCTCGGCCACGTTGGTCGCCAGGACGATCCTGCGACCGGTGTGCTGCTGGAACACCCGGTGCTGTTCGGCGTGCGACAGCCGGGCGTACAGCGGCAGGACCTCGGTCGACCGGTACCGCTTCTTGGTCAGCGCGTCCGCCGTGTCGCGGATCTCCCGCTCACCGGAGAGGAACACCAGGATGTCGCCGGGGCCCTCCGCCATCAGCTCCTCGACCGCGTCGGTGATCGCGGTGATCTGGTCCCGGTCGGCGTCGTCGGAGTCCTCTTCCAGCAGCGGCCGGTAGCGGACCTCCACCGGATACGTCCGCCCGCTGACCTCGATGATCGGCGCGTCACCGAAGTGCCGGGAGAAACGCTCCGGGTCGATGGTCGCCGAGGTGATGACGACCTTGAGGTCCGGGCGCTTCGGCAGCAGCTGTGCGAGATAGCCGAGCAGGAAGTCGATGTTCAGCGACCGCTCGTGCGCCTCGTCGATGATGATCGTGTCGTAGGCGCGCAGCTCGCGGTCGGTCTGGATCTCCGCGAGCAGGATGCCGTCGGTCATCAGCTTGACGAACGTGGCGTCCGGGTTCACCTGGTCGGTGAAGCGGACCTTCCAGCCGACGGCCTCTCCGAGCGGCGTGTCCAGCTCCTCGGCGACCCGCTCGGCCACCGTGCGGGCGGCGATACGCCGGGGCTGGGTGTGCCCGATCATGCCTCGGACGCCCCGGCCCAGCTCCATGCAGATCTTCGGGATCTGCGTGGTCTTGCCGGAGCCCGTCTCGCCGGCGACGATCACGACCTGGTGATCACGGATCGCCTCGGCGATCACGTCCTTCTTCTGGCTGACGGGCAGCTGCTCCGGGTAGCGCACCTCCGGCACCCGGGCGCGGCGGCCCGTCATCCGCTCCTCGGCCGCGGCGATCTCCGCCCCGATCTCGGTCAGCACGGCGGCGCGGGCCTCCGGCTTACGGATCGTGCGGGCACCCTCGAGCCGCCGTCCGAGCCGGTGCGCGTCGCGCAGCGAGAGTGCGGTGAGGCGGGAGGCGAGGGAGTCGAGAGCGGGGGCAGAGTGCGTAGACATACGGACTCCAGGATCTCATCCCGCGAAAATTCGCGGCCAACGATTTTGACGGGGCACGTCGTCGGGACGCACAACAAGGCCCCGATCGATGATCGGGGCCTTTGCTGTGGCTGGGGCCGGGGTCGAACCGGCGACCTATCGCTTTTCAGGCGATCGCTCGTACCAACTGAGCTACCCAGCCGTGGTGTTTCACGTGAAACACCAGCGGTCCTGACGGGATTTGAACCCGCGGCCTCCACCTTGACAGGGTGGCGAGCACTCCAAACTGCTCCACAGGACCTAGCGCGTCGTACGACAGTGTCGCACAGGGTGGTGCGTGCCCCCAACGGGATTCGAACCCGTGCTACCGCCTTGAAAGGGCGGCGTCCTAGGCCGCTAGACGATGAGGGCTATCGGCCCGCCTGGGCGCTTCTCAGCGCGTCGGGGACGTGAGAAGCATATGGGATGGCGGGAGGGATCGCCAAAACGGTTTACGGCGTGGGCGTCGAGCGGCTCCCGGGGGAGGGGGACGGCGGGGTGGTCGCGGGGGTGCCGGAGGGGGAGGACGAGGGGGAGCCCGAGGGGGAGGGCGAGGTCTTCGCGCCCGGCTGGTTCTCCTCCGGCAGGTGGCGGCTGACCTCCGCCGTGGTCAGCCCGAGCCCGCCCAGTTCGATCGAGTCCCAGGCCTGGAGGCGGCGGCTGTCGCGGTCGAAGTAGAGGATCGACGTCTCGATGGGGTCGGGGTACGTGCCCTCGATCGCGCGCAGGCCGCTGCCGCCGGTGGAGCCCTCGACGCGGAGCCGGGTGCCGTACCGCATCACCTCGGTCTCCTCGCGGTGGATGTGCCCGGCCAGCACCAGGGGCACGGTGCCGTCGACCTCGCGGGCGGCCGACGGCTCGTGGGCGAGGGCGACGTCCACCGGGGTGCCGGCGGCGCGCTGGTCGCGCAGGGCGGAGGCGAGGCGGGCGCCCGCCAGTTCCTGCGACTGCTCGGCGCCGGTCCTGGTGGAGCGGTCGGGGGTGAACTGCGGGTCGCCGATCCCGGCGAAGCGCAGGCCGGCCACGGTCTTCGCCCTGCCGCCGTCGAGGACGTGGACGTTCTTCAGGCCCTCCAGATAGCGCTGGGTGACGAGGGAGTCGTGGTTGCCGCGGACCCAGACGTAGGGGGCGCCGAGGTCCTCGATGGGGTCCAGGAAGCCGTTCTCGGCGGCGGTGCCGTGGTCCATGGTGTCGCCGGTGTCGACGATCACGTCCACCCGGTACTGCTCCACCAGCGAGGCGATGATCTTCCAGCTCGCCGGGTTGAGGTGGATGTCGGAGACGTGCAGGACACGGAGGGTGGTCGGGTCGGGCTGGTAGGCGGGGAGGGTGGAGGTGGCGTCGTAGAGCTTGGTCACGTTGGTGACGAGGCGGGCCAGCTCCTTCTGGTACACGTCGAACTCGGTGACGATGCTGCGCGCGTCACCGACCAGGGACGGGGCGGAGGAGAGCAGGCCGGAGAATCTCGGCTCCAGGACGGAGTCGGGGTTCCAGGTGGCGTAGGCGGTGCCGCCGGAGGCGGCCAGCAGGGTGAGCGCGAGGCCGCCGGCGGCGAGGGCGCGGCGGGGACGGCGGTAGACGAGCAGGCCGAGCGCCGTGGCGCCGGTGACGACGGCGACGCAGGAGCGCACGGCGAGGTCCGCGGTGCCGTGGGCGATGTCCCGGGTGACCTCGTCCTGGAGGCCGGAGAGGCGTTCGGGGCGGTCGACCAGGGCCTGGGAGCGCTCGGGGTCGAGCTGGTCGACGTTGACGTCGAGGCGTACGGGGGCGGTGTGGCTGTCGAGCTGGAGCGCGCCCAGCGGGGAGACGTTGATCTTGGTGCCGCCGGTGAGGGAGGGGCGCAGTGTCATCGTGGTGTTCATGGGGCCGACGGGGACGCGCACGTCGCCGACGACGAGGAGTCCGAGCCAGGCGCCGAGGACGACCACGGCGACCAGACCGGCGGCGCGCGTCCAGGGACGGGCCCCGGGGGCGAGGGCGACCGTCGTGGCCGCGGGCGCGGGCCGTCGTGAGCGGCGGCGGGAGAGGGCCCGCGGGACCCGTCGGATGCGGTGGACGGCGTTCGTGACGGCGGAGGGGACGCGGGCCATTGGTCCCGTATGCCCAAGCCGCGGGCGGGATATGCGGGTGTCCCGCGCATCTCGTACGGACGGCCCGTACCCGACAATGGCTCTGTGCTGGAGATGACGCGGGAGAAGTTCGAGGAGCTGGTCTCCGAGGCGCTGGACCGGATTCCGCCGGAGCTGACGCGGCTGATGGACAACGTCGCGGTGTTCGTCGAGGACGAGCCGCCGGCGGACGACCCGGAGCTGCTCGGGCTGTATGAGGGAACCCCCCTGACGGAGCGGGGCGAGTGGTACGCCGGGGTGCTGCCGGACCGCATCACCATCTACCGCGGGCCCACGCTGCGCATGTGCGAGTCCAGCGAGGACGTGGTCGCCGAGACGGAGATCACGGTGGTGCACGAGATCGCGCACCACTTCGGGATCGACGACGCCCGGCTGCACGCGCTCGGGTACGGCTAGGCCGTACGCGTGTCTTCTCGCGGGTGGCGGGAGTTGGGGTTGTTGACCCTGTACTCCCAACGGAGGTGGCCCCGTGCGCCGCTTGTACGTACCCGTCCGCCTGGCCGTCACGCTCGTCGCCGTCGCGGCCGCCGCCGGTTGTGTGAGCGTGGGTGAGGACGGAGGAGGGGCCGCCGGGCCGTCGCACTCGGCGGGCAGGACGGGCGATCGGGCGCCGGACGGAGGCGGAGCCGGTCCGGGCGACGGGTCCGGGTACGGCGCCGCGGCCGCCGACGGCGAGCGCCCGGACGGCGGCGGGGGCAGGGGGCGCGAGGGCGAGGACGGGAAGGACGGGGCGGGGAAGCGGGCGTCGGCCGAGGCGTCCCCGTCCGCGGGGGCGAGCGGGTCGGCACCGGCCGACGGCGCACCCGGCGGCGTTCCGGGACCGGCCCCCGACGAGGGCCCCGCCGTGCCGGAGCCGACCCGGACCCCGGATCCGGAGCCCACACCGACGCCGCCCGAGCCGTCACAGCAGCCGGAACCGACCCAGGCGGAGCCGTCCTCCTCGGCGCACGAGCCGCCCGGGACCCAGCTGGAGCGGCGGGAGCCCGCACCGGAAGCGGGGGCGCCCGCCTGAGATCTCCCGTCCCGCTCCCCCTGCCTGCCCGACCCCGCGCTCACCTGCCGATTTGCTTCCGGGGGGTCGAGGTGCGTATGGTGGCAGATCGTTTGATCCTATTTGCCCGGCGCCACTGCAGAGCGCGCCGTGTGGCGCGTACTCTCCCTTACCGTGGTGGACCGCATCGAGGCGGTCGTTATTGCGAATCGCGAATCACGGAGTTGACGGGCGCGTGCCGAAGAGACTCCGGAAGGTTTCGCATTCGTATGCCCATCGCCAGTACTGATCACGTCGTCGTGCCCGAGAACACCGAGGACACCGACATCGCCGTCACCACCGAGGTGACGGCCCCCGAGAACACCTTCGCCGCCCTCGGCCTGCCCGAGGGCGTCGTGCGCAAGCTCGCGCAGAACGGCGTGACCACCCCCTTCCCGATCCAGGCCGCGACCATCCCGGACGCCCTGGCCGGCAAGGACATCCTCGGCCGTGGCCGCACCGGCTCCGGCAAGACCCTCTCCTTCGGTCTGCCGACCCTGGCCACGCTGGCCGGCGGCCGCACCGAGAAGCACAAGCCGCGCGCCGTCATCCTGACGCCCACGCGTGAGCTCGCCATGCAGGTCGCCGACGCGCTCCAGCCGTACGGCGACGTCATGGGCCTGAAGATGAAGGTCGTCTGCGGCGGCACGTCGATGGGCAACCAGATCTACGCCCTCGAGCGCGGCGTCGACATCCTGGTCGCCACCCCGGGCCGTCTGCGCGACATCATCAACCGCGGCGCCTGCTCGCTGGAGAACGTGCAGATCACCGTCCTCGACGAGGCCGACCAGATGTCCGACCTGGGCTTCCTGCCCGAGGTCACCGAGCTGCTCGACCAGGTCCCGGCGGGCGGCCAGCGCATGCTGTTCTCCGCGACCATGGAGAACGAGATCAAGACCCTCGTCGACCGCTACCTCAACGCCCCGGCGACCCATGAGGTCGACGCGGCGCAGGGCGCGGTGACGACCATGTCGCACCACATCCTCGTCGTGAAGCCCAAGGACAAGGCGCCGGTCACCGCGGCCATCGCCTCCCGCAAGGGCCGCACCATCATCTTCGTCCGCACCCAGCTGGGCGCCGACCGCGTCGCCGAGCAGCTGCGCGACGCCGGGGTGAAGGCGGACGCCCTGCACGGCGGCATGACCCAGGGAGCCCGCACGCGCACGCTGGCGGACTTCAAGGACGGCTACGTCAACGTCCTGGTCGCCACCGACGTCGCCGCCCGCGGCATCCACGTCGACGGCATCGACCTGGTCCTGAACGTGGACCCGGCCGGCGACCACAAGGACTACCTGCACCGCGCGGGCCGCACGGCGCGGGCCGGCCGCACCGGCACCGTCGTCTCCCTGTCCCTGCCGCACCAGCGGCGCCAGATCTTCCGGCTGATGGAGGACGCGGGCGTCGACGCCACGCGCCACATCATCCAGGGCGGCGCGGCCTTCGAGCCGGAGGTCGCCGAGATCACCGGTGCCCGGTCGATGACCGAGGTCCAGGCCGAGTCGGCGGGCAACGCGGCCCAGCAGGCCGAGCGCGAGGTCGCCCAGCTCACCAAGGAGCTGGAGCGGGCCCAGCGCCGCGCCTCGGAGCTGCGCGGCGAGGCCGACCGCCTGGTCGCCCGGGTCGCCCGGGAGCGCGGCGAGGACGTCGACACGGTGGTCGCCGAGACGGCCGCCGTCGCGCCGGCCGATGCCGGGACCGAGGTGACCCTGCCGGAGCAGCCGACCGCGCAGGACGTCGAGCGGACCGAGCGCGCGGAGCGCCCGGAGGCCACCACCGCGCCGTACGAGCGGCGCGAGCGCCGTGACGACCGCGGTGACCGTGGTGGTTTCCGTCGTGACGAGCGTCGTGACGGTGACCGTGGCGGGCGTTCCTTCGAGCGCCGTGACGACCGGGGCGGCTTCAACCGCGACCGGGACCGTGGCGGCTTCCGCCGTGACGACCGGGGCGACCGCGGTGACCGTGGTGGTTTCCGTCGTGACGAGCGTCGTGACGGTGACCGTGGCGGGCGTTCCTTCGAGCGCCGTGACGACCGGGGCGGCTC